>CBFIJG010000103.1:0-11741 GCA_965662915.1 Planctomycetota bacterium
CTTCCGCCATGTCCGCATCGGCACGGTCTGCCCGCGCTCCAGGGGGAGCTCGAAGGGCGCGTCCACGAAGCTGAACTCGACGACCCCGCGGCTCTTCTTGCTCAGCGACGCTAGCCGCTGCGTGAAGATCTCGGCGCACTGGCGCTTGCCGTGAAGGCAGAGCACGCGCAGCGGCGGCGCATCGGCGCCCCCGTCACGTATCCGCCCCTGCCCGCCCCGGCCCCGCCGCCGGGCCAGGGCCGCCTCCGCGGCGACCGAGAGCGAGGCGATCCGGCACGGCGACGGCAGGAGGCGATGGTCGAACTCGACCCAGAGCCACCCCCCGAGCTCATCGGCGAGCCGCAGGGGGACGCAGAGGATCGCCAGCGCCGCCGAGGCCGCGCCTCCCAGACATCTCGCCTCGATGGCGACCGCGTCGTGAGGCCGCGCAGCACCGGTCACGAGCACCGCAGCCTGTGCACCCGGTCGCGCGCGTCGCAGAGGTCCCGAGTCGTCGAGGTGCGCATCGCGCGCCAGGGCGCTCCACGGCTCGAGGGCATCCGGGAGTCCGGGAGCGACGTCCGCGCTGATGACGCGCCCCCCGCGTTCCTCCAGCGCGACGAGCACGAGGGCGCGCGCGCCGACGCCCGCGCGCTCCAGTCCCTCCATCGCGGCCGCGCCATCGAGGTCCAGCTCCACCAGGAGCGGAGCGGCAGGATCACCGCGGAGAGCGCGATCCGCCCAGTCACCCGGATCAGCTCCCCCGATCCGGCGGGCGGCGTCATCGTCCCCGGCTGCCCACCGCAGGAGCGCGCCCGTCGGGCCATCGTGCTCCGGACGCTCCGCGAGGAGCTCATGGGCGCCGCGCCGATCACCGCGATCGAGCGCGAGGGCGAGCCGCTCCTCGAACGCCGCTGCGGCCAGCCAGCTCCCGGAGGGTCCGGAACAGCGAACGGCAGCCGCCTCCAGCTCGTCGAGCACGCGGCCCGCTGCGCTCCAGGCCAGCGACCAGCGCGCGAGGCGCGCAGTCCACAGCCTCCAGCGCTGCTCCTCCTCGGGCCCGGCGTCCGCAGCGCCGCGGCGCGCCGCATCGACGAGGTGACGGAGAGCGCACCGCGCCTCTTCGTCGGGTGCTCCGCGAGTCCACGCGCCGGCCGGCGCGGGGAGCACACCGTGAGCGCTCCGGGGCCGCGCACGGCGAGCGAGGTGCGAGGCGACCTCCTCGAGCCCTGGGACCGCGTCGCGCGCGCGGTCCGCCCCGGAATCCGCGCCGCGCATCACGCTCGAGGACGGCGATCGCGCGCCCCTCATGTCCGCGTCCACGAGCCGTACCGCGTGCGCGAGGCTCCGGGCGATCTCGGCGCGCTCCGGGCCCCACCCGCCGAGGAGCGCCTCGAGGGCGTCCCGGGCGGGCGTTCCGCCGCAGGAGTCAAGCACGCGCCGCCCCCGAATCCGCACCGACGAGCCGCTCGAGGGCGCGTCGCGCGCGCGCGGCGAAGGCCAGCGGGCTCACCCCTTCACGCGCCGCGGCGCTCTCGAGCGTGCACCCGCCTCGCAGCAGCACGAGGTACGCGCGACGGTCGTTCTCCGGGGCGCGGTTGAACCGCGCGCATCCCTCGCGGAGCAGGGCGGCGTCCAACCCGAGCGGAGCCCCCAGGAGCGCGAAGACATCGCGCGCCGCGAGGTCCGGCTGCTCTTCCCCCCGCCCCACGACGTCGTCCACGACCTCGTCGACGAGCCCCCGGAGCCAGCCCTCCACGGCGCGCGATCGCCCCGGCATCGGTGGCGCAGGAGACGGGCAGCCGTCCACCGCGAGGGCGCGCGAGAGGCGGAGGATCAGGCGGCGCTGGAGGTCGTCGAGGTCCAGGAGGAACGAGCGCGCGACGGCGCGCTCGCCGCAGAGACCACGCAGGCCCAGCGGATCCGACTCCGCGAACGCCCGAACGAGCGCGTCTCGATCGCGGGTCGCGACGTGGATCTGCCATCCAGCGGGGAGCGACCAGGCGGCCGCATCGCCGCCGGGGCGCGGGGGGAGGCATCGGAGTTCTCGATCCATGGGTCGTGCTCGGAGACGGTCGAACTGGACCGACACTAGGCGCCGGCGCAGGATCCCGCCGGATCTCGTCCCCGCCGTGTCCCCACGCCGCGGCGCACTCACGCGAGGCTCAGAATTCCCAGGATCCGCGGACGGTGCGGCGACGCGCAGATGTGGAGAACTCCCGGCCCGGCGCCCCCGTGCGGCCGACCGGCCCCGCAAATGCGCCAGAGGTGGCCGAACCCGTCCCGTTCGCGGGGCACGAGTCACTAACCTCTTCCGCTCGACGCCCGCCCACCAACACACCCGCAGGCGTCACCGCACCATGACCCAAGACCCCAACTCCAACCCTCGCCTGCTCGAGGGCAAGACCGGCGTCATCCTCGGCGTCGCCAACAAGCGCTCCATCGCCTGGGGCTGCGCCCGCTCCCTCGCCGACGCCGGGATGCGTCTCGCCTTCACCTACGCCGGTGAGCGCCTCGAGGGCGCCGTGAAGAAGCTCAGCGAGGAGTGCGACGGCTCGATCTGCCTCCCCTGCGACGTCACGAAGAAGGAGGAGATCGAGGACACCTTCGCCGCGATCGGCGAGGAGTTCGGCGGGCTCGACTCTCTCGTCCACGCGATCGCCTACGCGAAGCGTGAGGAGCTCCAGGGCGACTTCTACAACACGTCGAAGGAGGGCTACATGATCGCCCACGAGGTCTCCGCGTACTCGCTCACCGCGGTGACGCGCGCGGCGCTGCCGCTGATGGAGGACCGCGAGGGCTCGATCGTGACGCTCAGCTACATCGGCGCCGAGCGCGTGGTGCCGAATTACAACGTGATGGGCATCGCCAAGGCCGCCCTCGAGGCCTCCGTGCGCTACCTCGCGAACGACGTCGGCCCGCGTGGTATCCGCGTCAACGCCATCAGCGCGGGTCCGATCCGGACCCTCTCCGCGGCCGGCATCCGGGACTTCAGCTCGATCCTCGATCAGATCGCGGAGAAGTCCCCCCTGCGCCGGAACGTCACGGCCGAGGAGGTGGGCGACGCCTGCCTCTTCCTCGTGGGGCCCCACTCCCGCGGGATCACCGGTACCACGCTCCACGTGGACGGTGGCTACCACATGATGGGCGTCTGACCCCCGGGTCAGAACTCGGCAAGACCGCCCCCTGCATCCGATCCTCACCCGACGAGGGTCCTGCGGCCCCTTACGCTCTGGGGCCGCCCGTCCATGAGCGCACCCAGCCAACAGAACTCCAGACCGATGCTCTCCCTCCTCCTCGCGCCCCTCGTGGCCGCCCCCCTCTCCGCCGCCTGCAGCGAGGCGGAGCCCGTCGATCCGACCGCCGACTTCGTGCCCGCTCAGCAGGGCGAGGACCCCGAGATCCCCGAGTGCAGCGGCGAGGAGTTCAACACTCCCTCCGGGCTGAAGTACTGCTACCTCGCGCGCGGCGAGGGCAAGGAGTACCCCGGCATGGGCGACACGGTCCGCGTCGACTACACGGGCTGGACGCTCGACGGGAAGAGCTTCGACTCCTCGCGCATCCCGCGCTTCCCCGGCCGCAAGGTCCAGCCCGCCGAGTTCCAGCTCGGCATGCTCATCGACGGCTGGAACGAAATGCTCACGCTGATGGTCCCCGGCGACCGCGTGCTCGTCACCATCCCCTCCGATCTCGCCTACGGCGAACAGGGCAGCCCCCCCAACATCGGGCCGAACGCGACCCTCGTGTTCGACATGGAGCTCCACGCCGTCCTCGACAGCGCACCCGACTTCGTCGCGTGGCCCGCGGCGGAGTCCGAGGACGCGGCGAGCATCCAGAAGCTCGAAGCGGGCGTCGAGCTGCGCGTCCTCGCGGCCGGGACCGGCGAGCCGGTCTCGGGAGAGAGACTGGCGACGATGAAGAGCTCGTGCTGGACCGAGTCCGGCAAGTTCGCCTTCGTCCACAGCTTCATCCAGCAGCCGCAGATGGTGCCCACCTGGCGCACGCTCGGCGCCAAGGGACAGCCCCTGCCCTTCATGCGTAGCCTCCTCCCCCATGCGAAGGCCGGCGCTCGTCTCCAGGTGCGCGTGCCCTCCAGCCTCGGGCTGAAGTCGCGCTTCCCGATCGATGCGATCCCCGACGGCGCGAACGAGATCTGGATGATCGAGTTCCCCACCGTCGACGCCTACCCGATGCCCGAGTTCCGCATCCCCACCGAGGAGGAGCTCACCACGACCGAGAGCGGGCTGCAGTACTTCGTGGTCCGCGAGGGCAACGGCCGCGCGCCGAAGGCGTCCAACACCGTGCTCGCCCACTACAGCGGCTGGCTCACGGACGGCCGTAGCTTCGACAGCTCCCACAAGCGCGGGACGCCCGCGGCGTTCTCCCTGGCCCGCGTGGTGCCCGGCTGGACCGAGGGACTCCAGCTCATGAAGGAGGGCGGCGCCGCCATCTTCGTGATCCCGGCCGAGCTGGGCTACGGGAACCGCAGCACGGGCATCATCACGCCCGGCTCGACCCTCGTGTTCCACGTCGACCTGCTCGCGGTCCAGTGAGCCGCGCCGGTGGGAGCCACGCCCGCTGACGACGGGGGAGCGCGCCGGGCCCGGCCTGCGCGCTTCCCCCTCGACGACGAGCGCGTCTACGACGCGTACGTGGCGGGCCGCCAGTCCGCGGCCATGTGCGTCGCCGTGCGCGCGGGCCTGTTCGACTGGCTCGCAGCCGACGGAGCCGGCGCGAGCCTCGAAGCCGTCGCCGCGCGGACCGGCTGGAGCGCGCGCGGGACGCGCTCGATGATCTCCGCCCTCTGCGCCATGGGCCTCGTCCTGCGCACGAAGGGCGGTCTGCGCGTGAGCGAGGACGCGGCCGCCTACCTCACCCGGGGCACCCCGGGCTCCCTCTGGGGCCTGGTGGACATGGAGGTCGACCACTTCCTGTCGCCCCGCGCCCTCATGGACGCCCTCCAGAAGGACGACTCGAGCGTCTACGGCGACGCCGACCCGTGGGAGGCGCACGACGAGGACCCCGAGCGCGCGCGGGCCTTCACCGCGGCGATGCACAGCGTCTCCGAGCGACCCGCCGCGGGCGTCGCGGAGTTCGTCGATCTGACAGGCGTGAAGAGCCTGCTCGACGTCGGCGGCGGGAGCGGCGCGCTCTCCATCGCGCTCTGCGGCGCGAACCCGGCGCTGCGCGCCACCATCTACGACATCGCGGCGGTCGAGCCCCTCGCCCGCGAGTACGTCCAGGACGCCGGCCTCTCCGAGCGGATCGACGTCGAGGTCGGCGACATGTTCGGTCCCCCGCTCCCGGGGGGCCACGACGCGATCCTCTACTCCCAGATCCTCCACGACTGGGGCTTCGAGAAGGGCGCAGACCTGCTCGCGCGCGCCTTCGAGGCGCTCCCCCCGGGCGGCCAGATCCTCGTTCACGAGAAGCTCGTGGAGGACGAGGCCGACGCGCCCCTCGCGAACGCTCTCGTCCATCTCGACATGCTGGTGTGGACCGAGGGGCAGCAGTACCGCCTCCGAGAGCTGTCCGGGATGCTCACCGCCGCCGGCTTCGAGGGCGTCGAGCGCGTCCGGACCGCCGGCTATTGGAGCCTCGTCAGGGCCCGGCGACCGCGCTGATCCCGGCCGCCCTCAGGAGCACCAGCGGAGCGCCGCGGCGTCCCTGAAGCGAAGGGGCAGCTCCGCGCTCTTCGTGATCCCGATGCGGGGTCCGACCTCGACGGCGACGGGCGCAGCGGAGCGGTCGATCAGCTGGATCCGCCCCCCGGCGAGGAGCGCGCCGCCGTCGTCCGCCCGCTCGATGCCGAGGGCCTGGGCGAGACGGCCCGGGCCGCGGCAGAGATCGCGGTCGCCGACGCGATCGCCGCGGCGACGCCGCATCACGTCGAGGCCCTCGAGCGGCTCCAGCGCGCGGATCAGGACGGCCTCTCCCCGGCCCGCAGCGCCCGTGACCACGTTGAAACACAGGTGCATGCCGTAGATCAGGTAGACGTAGCCGGCGCCCGCGGCCTCGAACATCGAGGCGTTGCGGCGCGTCGGCCCGCTGGCGGAGTGGGACGCCGCGTCGTCCTCCGCGAGGTACGCCTCCGTCTCGACGATGCGTCCGCGCGTCAGCGCGCCGCCGATGCGGGTCACCACCTCGACCCCGAGCAGACGCGGCGCCGCGGCCTGCGCTCCGCCCTTCAAGGCGTCGAGGAGCTCACCGCTCAAGCGTCCCCCTCGAGCTCCTTCTTGAAGATCAGGAGGTGCTGGAAACCGCGCAGGAAGAAGTTCCCCTCCGCCGCGGCTCGGTGGAACGCGGGCTTCTCGAGCTTGCGGTTCCCGCGGACGACGCTCACGTGGTCGATGGGCCGCAGCCCGCGCCCGAGCAGGTGCGCTCCCAGCTGGATCCCGATCGGCGCGAAGCCCTTCTTCTTCTCGAAGCTGTCGCTGACGTAGACCGCGAGATAGCGGCGATCCCCCAGCACGCGGACCGCCTCGTCGAGGGCCGCGTACATCGCCTCGAAGTAGCCGCCGTCTCCGAAGGCGCTCTGCTTGCCGATGCAGCGCGGGTCGTCGGAGTACTCGATGTGCGTCGAGTACGGCGGGTCCATGAACACGAAGTCCGCCTCGCCGTCCTGCAGGGGGAGGTCCCTCGCGTCGGCGGCGTGCACGTCGTCGCGGAGGGGCCGCAGGTCGTAGCCGAGGGGGCGCCGCTTGAGGTCCCGCGCCACGTCCACCGTGGTCCCGCCACCGCAGAAGGGGTCGACGACGAGGTCACCCTCGCGCGTGTAACGCGTGAGCAGGTTCCAGATGACCCACGTCGGCGTGCGCCCCTCGTAGCCGGGGGTCCCCATCGGGGTGTCCGTGTACTGCTGGGACGGGTAGTACCAGAGCGTCGTCGTCTGCAGCCGGATGGGCGGCCGCTGGGGCCGTCCGTAGGCCCCGCGGCGGGGCGCGCCGCGCCTGGTTCCGCGCCTCGTCATGGCGGGATGGTAGCCGCGGCGGCGCGCGACGAGGCGGAAGGTCCCGGCTCGAGCCGGGGAAGCGCTCCTCGTGGAGCCCACCCCTCGACCGCTACCATCACGCCGTGAGCCAGAAGACCGAGCTTCGCCTCCCCGTTCCCCACCAGGGCGTGGAGCACGTCCACGCGGTCCTCGACGCGCCCGAGGGCGGCGCGCCGCGGGCGGCCTTCGTCCTCGCCCACGGATCCGGGGCGCCGCTCTCCTCCGACTTCCTCGAGGCGGTCGCGCCCGCCATCGCGGACGCCGCGGGCCTCGCGGTGCTCCGCTTCAACTACGGCTACGCGGAGCTGATGATCCGCAGCGGCAAGCCCCGACCGCCGGAGCGGCGCCCGGCGCTCGAGATCGTGCACCGCGCGGCCGTCGCCCACGCCAGAACGGTCTTCCCGGAGCTCCCGGTGATCCTCGGAGGCAAGTCCCTCGGCGGCCGCATCGCCAGCCTCATGGTCGCGGAGGGCGAGCCGGCGGCCGGCCTGTGCTTCCTCGGCTACCCGCTCCATCCTCCCGGGAAGAAGGACCGTCAGCGCACGGATCACTTCCCCGGCCTCGACGTGCCCGCGCTCTTCGTCCAGGGCACGCGCGATCCGCTCTGCGACCTCACGCTCCTCGAGGCGGCGCTGCCCTCCTTCGCGGGCCGCCCGACGGTGTGCGTGATCGAAGACGGCGATCACTCCTTCAACGTGCTCAAGCGAAGCGGCCGCGCCCCCTCGGAGGTCATCGGGGAGATCGCGGCCGCGGTGGCCACCTGGGCCGACGGGGTGATCTGAGCGGCGCTGTGGCCCTCAGCCCTCGGCGCTCGCGGGGCGAGGCTCGCAGGGCTGAAGCGGAATGGCGTCGATCTCGACGAGCTCGAGCCGCTCAAGCCGCTCGGTCGCGAGGGTCAGCTCGAAGGGGCGCTCGGTGCAGAGCTCCAGCGCAGGGTCCGCGTCGCTCTCGGCGGCCTGACCGGGCCCGCCCCCCTCACCGCCCGTGCTCTGGACGAAGGACTGCACGGTGAACGCGGTCGCGCCCAGCACGAGGCCCACGGCGACGATCAGACGCCACGCGGAGGATCCCTGAAGGGCGGACTGGGCTGCTGTCGAGGCTGTGGTCATCGATCTGCGGGACGGGCCGCTCGGCCGTGGGTTCGCCGGGGAGTGCGTCCTGGAGGAGCTTCTCGCCTCCCCTTTCTTCCGTACTAGGACCGCTCACCTTCCGCGGTTTCTCCGGCAGAGCCCCGAAAACCACCGCCGAGGGCCCTGGAGGGGTGCGGAGCCCGCCCCCCGACCCTAGGAAATTGCTCTTTAATTCGCGGCGCGAATCCCGGGGATCACGCCCGCGCGAGCCAGGATTCCCAGGCGTCGAAGGCCACCGGGCGCCCAAGGAAGTCCGCGGCCATGGCCTCGGCGTCCCGGGCGCCCCCGGGGGCGAGGACGGCCTCGCGGTAGCGCCGCGCCTGCTCGGCGTCCATGAGGTCTCCGTCGAAGGCCCCGAAGAAGTCCTTCGCGATGACCAGCGACCACATGTAGGTGTAATAGCTCGCGGAGTATCCGTGGAGGTGGCCGAAGGCGCACTCCATGGCGGTCCCTGGCACGCGCTCGAAGAAGGTCATCTCCTTCTGCAGGCGTCCCAGGAGATCGCCCGCCGAGATCGCGGACGGGTCGCGGTCGTAGAGCGACAGCGCGAACATCGCGTACAGCATCTGCCCCATCACGCCGAGCCCCTTGCCGTACTCCTCGGCCGCACGCAGCTGATCGACGAGCGCGTCCGGGATCGGCTCACCCGTCTCGTGATGCGTGGCGAAGCGCTGGAGCACGCCGGCGCTCCACGCCCACTCCTCGTAGAGCTGCGACGGCACCTCGACGAAGTCCCACTCGCAGCCGATCCCCGCGAAGCGGCCCCAGGACTGCACCGCGAAGAGGTGATGGAGGAGGTGGCCGAACTCGTGGAATATCGTCGTGACCTGGTCGTGCAGGAGCAGCGCGGGGTCACCGTCCTTGGGCTCGGGGAAGTTGCAGACGAGCGCCGCCTGGGGCAGCGTCTCACCGCGCACGCCGCCGACGAGGTTGAACATCGCCGCGTGCTTGAACTTGCCCTCGCGCGGGAACATGTCGAGGTAGAAGCGCGCCGTGAGCTCGCCGCCCTCGAACACGTCGTAGCACTCCACGGAGGCGTGCCAGACCGGCTCGGTCTCGTTGCGGCGGACCTCGACGCCGTAGAGCGCCTCGGTGGTGGCGAGCACGCCGTCGATGACCTTGCGGTAGGCGAAGTAGGGGCGCACCGACTGGCTGTCGAACTGGAAGCGGCTCTTCTTGACCCGCTCCATCAGGTGGCGCGACTGCCAGGGCTCGACGCGCTCCGCCTCGGGGTCCGTCGTGCGGAGCTCCGCCAGCAGCTCCGCGAGTTCCTTCTCCCCGAAGGGCCGCGCCCGCTTCGCCACCGACTCGATGAACTCCCGCGCCGCGTCCGCGGTGCGGATCATCTTGTCCTCGCAAACCCAGTGGGCCCAGTGCTCGTAGCCGAGCTTGACCGCCAGCTCGTGCCGCGTCGCGAGCAGGTCCGCGAGGACCTCCTGGTTCTCGGGGTAGGCGCGCGTGTGGAACTCCATGAAGAGATCCCGCCGCACGTCGTCGCGCTGGGCGTAGAGGAGGACGGGGAGGAAGTCCGTGGGGTCGGTCGAGAGGGTGACCGAGCCGTCCTCGTCCTCGGGGTGTGTGTCGAGGAAGTCCTGGGGCAGCCCGGTGAGCGCCGCGTGCCCTTCCTCGAGCCTCAGGGTCCGGCCGCCCGCCATGATGTTGCGGTCGAAGGCCTGGCCCACCAGCGTCAGCTTTTCCTGGAGCGCCTTGATCTCGACGCGTCCGGCCTCGTCCTGATCGACGCCGCTGCGCCGGAAGTCCCGCAGGGTGTGCTCGACGAAGCGCGCGAGCCCTTCGTCAGCGCCGGCAGGCAGATCGAGACGCGCGAAGGCCTCGTAGGCCTCGCGGTCGAGGCCCAGGGCCGTCGAGAAGGTGGAGATGGCCTGGCTCACCTCCTCGGCGCAGGAGCGCACCGCCTTGTCGGGGTGCACCGCCATGAAGAGCTCGGAGAAGCCGTGGACGTCGCCGAGGGCGCGGCCAATGGCGTCGTAGGTGCGAGCCACGGTCTCGGGCACCGCTCCGGCGGGGAGGGCATGAAGCTCGTCCAGCCTCGCGTTCGCCTCGGCGAGCTGGCGGTCGAGGAGCTGGCGGAGCGAGTCGGCGGTGTGGTTGGTCATGGGAATGGCGCGGGCACGACGCCCGCGAGCGAGACCGCGCCGTTGGCGGGGCCGGCGGTGGAGAGTCCGGGCTCCCCCGGAGCCGATCAGCGCGTGGAGCGCTCGACGTAGCGCACGATGCGCTCGTGCTGGCGGTGGAAGTCGTGCTCCACGTCCCCCATCGGGGCCTTGAAGTAGCAGGCCAGGTGCTCGAGCGCGCCTGCCTCGCCGCGGCGCGCGGCGTGATCCGCCAGCCTCGCCAGGTCGATCACGAGGGGCGCGGCCAGGGCCGAGTCACACCCCGACCACGTGAACTGCATGGACATCTTCGCGCCGAGGAAGCCCTCGAAGTGGATGAAGTCCCAGGCGGTCTTCCAGTCCCCGAGCGACGGCACGTAGTCGATCCCGACCTTCGTGTGCAGCTCGCCCGAGTCGTCACCGAGGAGCGAGCGCAGGGCGTCGTCCTTCGTCCGCAGCTTGCTCGACTTGTGCGCGGGGTCGCGCAGCACCTCGCCGTCGCGGTTGCCCAGCATGTTGTAGCCCTGCCACGCGAGGACCCGCAGAGCGCGCGCGCGGAACATCGGCGCGAGCACGGTCTTCACCAGGGTCTCGCCGGTCTTCCCGTCGTTGCCGGCCACGGGGACGCCGCGCTCCTCCGCCAGCTCCAGCAGGGCCGGCACCGACGCGCCGAGGCTCGGCGTGAAGTTCACGAAGGGCCGTCCGCTCGCGATGGCGGCGTAGGCGTACATCAGCGAAGCGGGCTGGGGCGTCTCGGCGTCGAGGGCGGCCTCGAAGGCCGCCACGCTGTCCCAGGCGTCCTGCCGGCTGATCTCTCCCTCGACGCTCGCGACGAAGACGACCACCACCCGCGCCAGCCCGTGGCGCTCCTGGAACTCGTCGATGTCCCGGGTGATCGCGGCGATCTGCGCGCGCGGCGGCTGACTGCCGCGGTCGGCGGCGCGCGCGTCGAGGTCGGCGAAGCCCGTCTCGGGCGCGTCGAGGATCCCCGGGCGCAGCTCGGCCTCGTAGCGCGCGGCGTCGTCGCTCACCGCCGCGACGAGGTCGGCCGGCAGGATGCCGGCCGCCACCAGCTCGCCCGCGGAGGTCGAGAGGTCACGCGTGCAGATGTCGTGGCCGCCCAGCACGATGTCCTCGGGCTCCACGAGGTCCAGCTCGGACAGCGGCGGCGCCGCGCTCGGCAGCCCGACGGACGGCACCAGACCGCGGCGCAGGCCGGCGACTCCGTAGGCCACGCACGTGGCGATGGCGCCGCGGGCGCCGACCAGCCACAGGCCGGTCCTCTCACGCCCCTCCGGGGGGGCGGCTCCGTTGCTTGTCTGGGGGGGCGTCTCCAAAACGAGGGGGAGGATTGTGGGCGAGCAGCGTGGGGCTGGAAGCAAAATCCCGCGCGGGCGGGGCGCGGGGCCCTGCGACGGTCGATCCGGACCCCCTCAGCGGCCGGCCACGGGATCTCGCGCGAGCCAGCGGCGCACGAGACCGTCGTCACGATCGGTCCACCAGCGCGCGCTGGCGGCGCTGCGCGGG
>CBFIJG010000104.1:0-1945 GCA_965662915.1 Planctomycetota bacterium
CCCGGCCGGCCTCGGCTCGGACGAGACGGCGCCGCCCACTCCCCCGCCCAGCACGGCGGAGGAGCGGGCCGCAGCGCGCCTGGCCGTCACGCGGGTCGAGCGCGTCCGCCCCCACCTCCCTGCCGGGACAGAGCTCCACGGAGTGAGCCTGCTCGCGAGCGCGGACACCGCTCGGGGACCGCTCGACGCGCTCCTGGTGCGCAAGCGGTCGGAGGGCGGAGTGGTGGCCACGGTCCTCGTCCTCGACACCCGTGACGGGCTCGTCGCGGAGCTGCCCCGCGCCCGGGCCGGCGGGCCGGACACCCTGCGCGTGGGCTCCCTGCTCGTGCCGCTCACCGACCGCGCTCTCCTCGAGGCGCTCGGCCGGGGGGAGGTGGACCTCGCCACCGCGGACGCCGTGCTACGCCTGGCCAAGATGGTGGCCCGGGATCGACTCCTGGCCGCCGCCGACGAGGGATGGTCCGCCTTCGACAGGCACATCGACCCCGACGTGCTCGTGCTCGGCGTCGCGCCGCAGGACGCCCTCGCCGCCGGGGAGCTCCCCATGGCCGGTGCCGTCGACGTGCCCGAGACCTTCCGGGTCGGCCGTGCTCTGCCCTCCTCCCTGGAGGGCTGGCGCACGTTCAACGGATCGTGGCAGGGCCTGGTCCGCGTCGAAGCCGAGGACGCGCGCGGGGCCCCGCTCGTGCTGGTCGTGGGCGTCCAGGGACGCCTGCCGCGGTGAGGGGCTGACGCGCCCGTCAGCGCGGAGGCCTCAAGGTCCCGGAGCAGGCACGCGCTCGAGCATGGCGCGCAGGGGCGCGACCTCGAGACCGTTGCGCGGCTGGAGCGAGAGGGGGTAGTCCCCCCACCAGTCACCCCCGGCCCAGGCGCAGGCCGTCATGCCATGTGCCTCGACGGCGGCGAGGAAGTCGTCGAGGACGGGCAGCCAGCCCTCGTCGTACCAGGGCACGCCGAACTCTCCCACGACCCCGCGCACGCGGTTGCGCCGGCACCAGGCAGCGAACGGCGCCAGACGCCCGCGCCCACGCGCCGCGGCTTTCGGGTCGATGGCCAGCTCATCCGCGTAGGAGAGGACGTAGCGGCCACTGCCGTCGGCGTCGAAGTAGACGTGGGCCTCGTAGGCGGTGCGGTCCAGGGGATCGTCGATCCAGGGCCGGTCGGGGTTGCGGATCCCCCACTCGGACGCCTTGGACCACCCGTCGCCCGCGACCCAGATCCAGTTCCGATCGCCGGCATCGCGGAGTGCCTGCACGACCGCCGAGGAGGTGGCGTGCCAGTCGGCGTCGCCCATGTCGTGGGGCTCGTTCATGAGCCCGTAGGCCAGCAGCGCCGGGTGGTCGTGGACCCTGGCCGCCAGGCGGAGCCAGAAGTCGGCCAGGTGCCCGGCCTCGAGTCCTCGCTCGAGCGGGTCCCCCACGACGAGCTCGTGGACGACGTCGCCGGCGGCCACCCGATAGCGCCCATAGGCGTGGAGGTCGAGCACCACGCGCCCCTCGAACATCCGGGCCAGGTCGAGGAACTCGAGCACGCGCTGCGCGTGAACAGGGTCCAGCGGCCCTCCGGGCTCGGGCTGGAGACGCTCCCACGCGAGCGGGAGCCGCAGGACCTTGAGCCCGCGGTCCGTGAACCAGCGCAGGGTCTCCTCCGAGGGGAAGACGTAGTCCTCACCGTGCGTGCCCGGCGACGCGTTCGAGTAGCCCGGCGCCTCGGTGCCGAACTCCGCGCCGGCGAGGTTCACCCCCAGGCAGAAGAAGGAGTCCGCTGGAAGCTCACGGCAGGACGCCGCCAGACCGAGGGCGCTCGCGAGAGCGAGCCCCCTGATCCGCGAGACCCTGCGCTGCCGGACCACGCCCACGGGCGATCCTAGGGCCAACGGATGGTGAGGAGCGCGCTCGACGAGGTCAGGTCGAGCGCGGACGAGCGCAGCATGCGCACCCCCGCC
>CBFIJG010000104.1:2255-3727 GCA_965662915.1 Planctomycetota bacterium
ACTGGTAGGCCGCGAAGACGTTGCCCTCGACCTGGCTGTTCTCGTCCGAGTAGTTGGCGAACAGGAGGCTGCCGCCGTAGTCGATGCGCCGGGAAGCCTTCTTCGTCAGGCCGACGCGGGCGCCGGCGCGGTTGAGGTCGCGATCGAGGGTCACGAAGTTCTGCACCACGGGCTCGCTGAAGATCCGCAGGTCGACCGCCAGCTCGTTGCTGGAGACGTACTGAAGGCCCACGTCGTAGTACAGGCGGTCCTGAAGCAGGTCCTCGCGGTCGTAGCTCGGGACCTCGATCTGGCCGGAGATGGTCGTCCTCTCTCCGATCCGGTTGGCACCGAACAGGCGCAGGATGTTCGCGTGCAGGTCGTCGTCTCCCGGTCCGCTCGTCGAGTAGTGGCGCCGGCCGATCCCGATCCCCGCGTAGTCGTCGCGATCCCCGAAGGGGAAGGTGACGTCAGCGAGGGCCCAGGACTCGTCAATGAACGCGAGCCCGTCGCGACCATTGCGCTCCTCGCTGCCCGTCGAGAAGTCGAGGCGAGGCGAGATCTCGCGTTGAGCCCCGGCGAGGGCCTCCGTGGCCTCGGAGTGTCCGCCGGACACCTCGAGCAGGTCCTCGTACTCGTTGATCGCGCGGCTCGTACGGCCGCGGCGGTGGAGCAGCTGGGCGAACTCGAAGCGAGCTTCCTGGTTGGCGGGCTCGACGACGACCAGGCGCTCGAGCGCCTTGATCGCCACCTCGGGCCTCCAGTCGGAGTTCATCTTGGCCTCGAGCTCGAGGCGCACGGCCTCGGAGAGCTCGAGCTCGGCCTCGAAGTCGAGCTCCGCGCGGAGGCCACTGCCAGGGGCACCCGAGCCGAAGACGTCGACGGCGATGGCCTCGGTGGGAAGCCCCGCGAGGAGCTCGTCGTAAGCCTCGAACGCCTCGGTGTAGCGATGGTCCCAGAACAGGGCACGGGCGTACTCCCGGCGAGCGAACGCGTAGGTGGCGTCCTGGGCGACCAGGCCCTCGTAGGCCGACACGGCATCCTCGAACTCGCGGCGAATGACGTGGCTTCGCGCGAGGCCGAGGCGCGCCCGGGTGTTGCCGGGGTTGCGGGCCAGGACCGTGGAGAAGGTCCGCAGGGGATCCACGCTCTCACCGGCCTTCAAGGCCAGGTTCTGTGCCTCTCCGAGGAGGACCAGGGCGGTCAGGTTGTCGGGCTGCCAGCGCAGCACGTTCGAGAGGTAGGCGATCGCGCGCTCGTGGTCCTGGTCCCCGAGGGCGAGCTTGCCGAGCTCGATGCGCAGGCGCACGTCCTCGCCGGTGGACAGGACGGCGGACGACATGAGCGCCATCTCTCCGCTCGCCGCGGAGAAGCCGCGGGAGCGAGCGAGGCTCAGCCCGTAGAAGACCGCCGGGGAATGGACCGTCGGCTCCTGCAGCGCCAGCTGATAGATACGGGAGGCCTGGATGGCGTTGCCCTCGATCATGTGGGCT
>CBFIJG010000104.1:3773-4335 GCA_965662915.1 Planctomycetota bacterium
AGTGCTCCTCGATGAACCGCTGGCAGGTCGCCTTGGCCTGGACGAAGGCGCCCATCTCGATCTGAGCGCGGGCCAGCCCGAGGGCGGCCTCGACGTCGTTGGGGCGCTTCGCGAGCAGCGCCGAGCAGATGCCGACGGCGTCCTGGCTGCGTCCCTGCGCGACCAGGGTCGAGGCCAGCTCGAGGCGGGCGCGCGGCCCCTGGGGACTGTCGAAGGGAATCTTGCGCAGCTCGGCCTTGGCTCGGTGGACGTCGCCCTTCTCACGCTGCAGCGCGGCGAGCTTCAGGCGCACGTCGTGGTCGGAGGGGTCGTTCAGCAGCATCATCGCGTAGATGCTCTGGGCCGCGACCCACTCCCCGGTCTGCTGGTGCAGCTGGGCGCTCGCGAGCTGCCAGGCCCGGAGGCCTCCGAGCTCCTTCTGGAGGACGGCGAGGGCGTCCCTCGCCCGAGCGATGTCGTAGGCCTCGAGCAGGATGCGCGCGGCCATCAGCTTGGCGATGGGGTCGTCGGGTGACGCGCTGAGGACCTGCTCGTTGATGGCGAGGGCGAGCTTGTAGTTCGC
>CBFIJG010000104.1:4428-5814 GCA_965662915.1 Planctomycetota bacterium
GGCCTGCCCGGTCAGCTCGTAGCAGAGCACCATGTGCGTGGCCCAGCGCAGCTCGCGCGGGTAGCGCCTGTGGAGCCGCTCCAGGTAGGGCAGGGCCTCCTTGGGCTGCTGCATGTCCAGCAGCACGGGGGCCAGGAGGAGCTGGTCCGCCTCGACCGTGGGGTCGAGCTTGCGCAGATAGCGATCGAATACGCCCTGGGCGCGCTCGAAGTCCTTCAGCCAGGTCCAGGTGCGGCAGAGCATGGCCGCCGCGTCGAGGTTCTCGGGCTCACGCTCGACGATCGCCTCGAGCTGGCGGATGGCCGACGAGTACTCCCCTCCCATGATGAGGACATCGGCCATGCTGCGGCGCAGCACGGTGTCGCCCGGCCGCACGGCGATGGCCTCCTCGTACATCTCCTTCGCGCGGCCCATGCGCCCCTCACGGACGAGCAGGCCCGCGTACTCGACGCGGACCTCTTGGTCGTCGGGGAGCTGCAGCAGGTAGCTGTCGAAGAGGTCCAGCGCCTCCGCGAGGTTGCCGAGCGCGAGGGCGTTGCGCGCCGAGCGCAGGAGCAGCTCCTGCTCCGCTGTGCGCTGCAGAGACACGTCGTCGAGGGCAGCTCCGCCGGTGGGCAGGCCCGCGCGGCCGGTGGCGGTGCGCGGTCTGCGGGGCTCCTGAACGCTCAGGCGGGAGGGCGGCGGAGCCGGAATCGGCGTTGCGGAGCTCCCGACGAGGGTGCGGTTCGGAGCGGTGGGGGGCACCGAGGCCGTCGTGAGGCCTTCGGTCGCGGACTCCCGTGCGACGGGGCGGCAGGCCGCCAGAGCAACGGCTCCGGCGAGGGCCACCGCGACGAACGCCGCGCGGGGAGTGGGGGTGGGGAACTGCATTGAGGTCGACGAGCGGAGGGAGGGGCCCGTTGAGCGGTCTGATCGACCTGGCGCTCCGACGACCTGAGGCGATCCGCTGAAACCGGCCTGAAAACCCCTTGCGCCCCCTTCCCAGGGCCGCTCCTGGCCTGTCCAGCCGCCTTCGGCGCCCAAGGCCGCTGGCCAAGACAGGGGCCGCTCAGGCGCCTGGAGACCGCGCAGATGCTTCGGGTTGGGAGCCGATGTCCCGATGGGAGCCTCTTCTGTCTCGATGCGAACAACGCCTCCGCATCGACGACGCGAGCGGGGGAGACTCCAGTGAACGCGCTTTTGGCGCCGATACCTCCCCGGCCTCTGGCCTCTACTCACCGCCCCCGCTCCACCGTGTCACAGCGATCAAGACAAGCACTCATGGCCCTCTGCGGCCTGGTGACAGTGGTCTATCTCGTGTACCGGGGCCTGTACACGCTCAACCACGACGGTTGGTACGCCAGCACCGCCTCCTGGCTGCTCTACGTGGCCGAACTCTGGGGCGGG
>CBFIJG010000104.1:5872-7084 GCA_965662915.1 Planctomycetota bacterium
CCCCCCTCGAGGACGTCACGGTCGACGTGTTCGTCCCCACCTACAACGAGGACGTGGCGATCCTCCGCGGAACGCTCCAGGCCTGCCTGGCCATGGACTACCCGCACCGCACCTTCCTGCTCGACGACGGCAAGCGGGACGAGATGCGCCAGCTCTGCGAGGAGCTCGGTGTCCACTACATCACCCGGGACAACAACCTTCACGCGAAGGCTGGCAACCTCAACCACGCCCTCGATCAGACCGACGGCGAGTTCATCGCCATCCTGGATGCCGACCACGTGCCGGAGCCCGACTTCATCTCGAAGATGATCGGTCACTTCCGCGACCCGGAGCTCGGCATCGTCCAGTCGCCCCACGCGTTCTCGAACTTCGACACCTTCCAGGGTCGGGTCAACTACGAGAAGGGGCGCTTCTGGGACGAGGGTGAGCTCTTCTACAAGGTCATCCAGCCCGGCCGGACTGCGACCAACTCCGTGATCTTCGCGGGCTCGGCGGCGCTCTTCCGCCGCGAGGCCCTGCGCGAGGTCGGCTACATCGCCACCGAGACGATCACCGAGGACATGCACACCGGGATCCGCATGGCCGCGAAGGGCTGGAAGTCGATGTTCGTGCCCGACCGCCTCATCGCGGGCCAGGGCGCCAACGACGTCACGACCTTCCACAGCCAGCGTCTGCGCTGGGCCGAGGGCAACCTGAGCATCCTGGCCTACGACAACCCCCTCTTCATGAAGGGGCTCGACCTGCGCCAGCGGCTCACCTACTTCGCCTCGATCATCCACTGGGCGAGCGGCTTCCCGCGGCTGGCGATCTACCTGACGCCGATCCTGATGCTGCTCACGGGCATCTCCCCGGTGCGGGAGTTCACCCCCACCCTGGCCGGCATCTTCGTCGCCTATATCGGGGTGATGATGATCACGCTGCGCATGGTCTACCGCGGGTACATGAACTACGACCTGGTCGAGTTCTTCAACATGGCGAACTTCTGGACCCAGATCCGGGCTTCCGTGAGGGCTCTCGCCTACCGCAAGAAGTCGAAGTTCGTCGTCACCAAGAAGCGCGGGGGCCGCCAGGGCTCGATCCTGCCCCACGTGCTCCCCCAGATCATGCTCCTGGCCCTCTGCCAGTTCGCGCTCTTCTACGGCTGGGCGAGGCACCTGATCTTCGATCCCCAGCTGGACCTGCTGGGCCTCGGCATCGCGACCTTCCTGGTCC
>CBFIJG010000104.1:7092-8627 GCA_965662915.1 Planctomycetota bacterium
CTCTACGGCTGGGCGAGGCACCTGATCTTCGATCCCCAGCTGGACCTGCTGGGCCTCGGCATCGCGACCTTCCTGGTCCTGCACCACGCCCGCTACGCCATCGCGTACCTCCGCACGGCGATGACGCCCTCCTCGAAGCGGGACTCGTACCGTCACCGCCTCAACATGCCGGTCAAGTACTCCTTCACCGACCGTGAGGGGAACACGTCCGAAGGCATGGGTGTCACCACGGACCTGAACGAGCTCGGCCTGGGCTTCGTCGCCTACCAGAGCCTCCCCGTGGCCGAGGGTGGCGAGCTCACGGTGCTCGCAGGCGCTGACCGCCTGGAAGCGCGCGGCGTGATCCGCTACGCCGCTCACCGCGAAGGTGGCATCGGCGGCGGCCCCGCCCTCTACCGCTACGGCGTGGAGTTCAGTGACCCGGCTCCCGAGGCGATCGACGCCACGGCCCGCCTCACCCAGCGCTTCGCAGTCGCTCCCTGGTACTCGGTCTTCGACCGCGGCCGCAGCCGCACGCGCTCCGCTGGCCTGCTCTCGGATCGCGAGGTCGGACGCGCCGCGTTCAAGCTCCCGGTCCGGCTCGAGACGCCCTCCGGCGACGTGTACTGCAGCACCCGCGATCTGTCGATCAAGGCCATGCGCTGCATCCTCGCCTCCGACCTCCCGGAGACCGACCGCGTGCGCGCCGAGGTCCATGGCCCCCTGGGCAGCTTCTACGCCTGGGTGACCGTCCATGAGGCCCGGGACATCACCGGCCCGCCCCACAAGATCCGCGAGTACGTCCTCGACTTCGAGACCTTCGAGGCCCAGGGCCGGAGCGTGCTCCAGGCGCTGCTCGAGCTCGACGGCCAGCCCTCCGCGCGGCACGACCTCGTGGTCAAGCACAAGGAGACCCGCCGCCCGCTCGTGCGGCCCATGGCCGCCGCCACCTTCGCGGTGCTCGCCGTGGCCCCGGTGGCCGTGGAGGTCTTCCAGAAGGTCCACGACGACGACCTGCTGCTGGTGCGCTCGATGGAGGACGGCACGCTCGATCCTGCTGCCCTGGACGGCGCGGACCTCGACCGCATCCTGGTCGAGACGCTCGGGACCGAGCGTCCCGATGAGCAGCGACTCATCCTGATCAAGGAGGCCCTCGAGATGCACGGCCGCCACCAGGAGCTGGTGCGCGTCTGCCGCCTGCTCGCCTCCTACCGGCCCGAGGATCCCGACATGGGCATGGCCCTGGTCTCGGCCCTCACGGCGGCCGGGCGCTTCGACGAGAGCGCCGACCTGGCCCAGCGCTGGCTCGCCGACCTCGAGGCCGCGGGTCAGACGGCTGCCTTCGAGGATTTCGAGGTGCTCGCCGCGCGGAACCTCTTCAAGAGCGGAGACACCTTCGCAGCCATGGACGCCTTCCGGCGGATCGTGGCGGGCCGCGCGGACGCCGCCGAGGTGCGCCGCGAGTACGCCGGCATCCTCCTGCAGGCCGGCCTGGCCGACGAGGCCCTGCGCCAGTACTCCGTGCTTCCCCAGGACGCCGAGACCCAGCGCCAGCT
>CBFIJG010000104.1:8636-11547 GCA_965662915.1 Planctomycetota bacterium
CCTGCAGGCCGGCCTGGCCGACGAGGCCCTGCGCCAGTACTCCGTGCTTCCCCAGGACGCCGAGACCCAGCGCCAGCTCGTGGCCATCCACAGCGCCCGCCAGGAATTCGAGATGGCCGAGCGCATCATCCGCTCCCTGATCCAGGAGAAGCCGTCCGACATCGGCCTCCAGATGGACCTCGCGAGCCTGCTCTCCTGGCAGGGCGAGTTCATCTCGGCGGTGCGGATCCTCCGCAAGCTGCACACGACCGATCCGGGGAACGCCGACGTCTCCATCAGCCTCGGCGAAGCCCTGACCTGGTCGGGCCACGCCGACGAGGCCCTGGAGCTCTTCGGCCGCCTGCTCGACCGTGGCCTGCACGGCCCCCGCCTCCTCGGCGGCTTCCTCGACGCCTACCTGGGTGCCCAGGCCCCCTCCTCCAGCGACGGCCACCGCCTGCAGTGGATGCTCCAGATCCGGAGCAACGGCGCAGTGATCGAGGGCGAGCTGGCCGGGCGCCTCGCGATGGCTCTGGTGCGGTCCGGCTCGACCCAGAACGCCATCGAGCTCCTCGAGGAGACGGTCGCCAAGAACCCCGAGGGCCGCGAGCTTCGCCTCCGCCTCGCGGACGCCCTGGTCGCTGCCGGCGAGCACGAGCGAGCCCACCACCACTACCGCTCGCTCCTCTCGGGCGCGCAGACGAGCAGGCGCTGAGCGGCGATCCGGGCCCTCGGGCTCAAGATCGGGGACCGGTCCCGTCGATCTCCTGGAGATCATGGACCCGGTCCGCCGCCGCCTGCCCCGCGGGCTCCACGCCTCCTTCCCGGCGTCGGAGCCTCGCAATGGCCCCCGCCCCCTGGGCCCCGCGCCCGAGGCGGAGCCGCTGCCCCGCTGGATCAGCGTGGCCGGTCTCGAATTCGGGACGCACCGCGCGGGCTTCTGCAACGCGTTCCCCGGTCGAATGGGGCAGGACTATTTCCTGAGCCGCGCCTCGACCTTCGACCGACTGGCCAAGGCCGGCTTCCGCTCGTTCCGCATCCCCTTCCGCTGGGAACGGATCCAGCCCCATCCGTTCGGACCGCTGGACCCCGATGGAGTCCAGCACCTGCGGCTCCTGATCACCCTCGCCCGCCGCGCCGGCGGTGAGGCCCTGCTCGACCTCCACAACTACGGGCGCTACTTCCAGTCCGTGGACGGCGAGGCCACCGCGTGCGGTCTCGAGGAGGAGTTCGACGGCCAGGTGCTCATCGGGTCCGAGCATCTCGCTGATCTGTGGGCGCGCATGGCGCATGCCTTCAGTGGCGTCCCGGGCGTCCTCGGCTACGGGCTCATGAACGAGCCCCACGATCTCCCCGACGGTGCCTGGGTCTCCGCATCGCAGGCCGCGTCGGCGGCCATCCGCGGCGAGGGAGATCGCACGCCTCTCTACGTGGCAGGAGACCGATGGTCGAGCGCGGCCCACTGGGACACCGTCAACCCTGCAGCCCCTTGGATCGACGATCCCCTCGGCCGGATCACCTACGAAGCTCACTGCTACCTCGACCAAGACGGATCCGGCGAGTACCACCTCTCCTACGCCGAGGAGCTGGAGATGGACCCCGATCTGAAGCAGCGCGGCGAGAAGCGGCTCGAGCCCTTCCTCCGCTGGCTCCGGGAGCACGGCGCCGAAGGATTCCTCGGCGAATTCGCGGTCCCTGTTGAGGACCACCGCTGGTGTGGCCTCCTCCCGCGGTTCCTCGACCGTCTCGATGGTGCCCGAGTCCAGATGGCCTGGTGGGCAGCCGGCGAACGCTGGGGCGACTACGCCCTCTCCCTCCAGCCGCGGGACAAGGCCGAGGAGACCCTGCCAGCCGAGGCCCAGCTCTTCCGGAGCTGACGCCAGCCGAGCCACAGCGCCCCAGCTGGCCGCGCCGGACGCTCGCGCTGGAGCGGGCCCCTGCCGCGGGGCCTTGGCGCTCCCCCGGGGCGAGCGCGCCACCGAGATCCGCCTGGCAGGGCAGCAGCATCCGCATGCCCCGCTGAGGCGGTTCTGGGAGTGATGGGCCTGGTTTCGCCCTCCAGGGGTCCAGCCTGCCGCAGGTCTCGAAATCGGACTCGCGGGGGAACCGTCCACACACTCTCCTCGAGCAGGGCGCCGCTGGGCGGCCGGGCGACGTGGAGCGCCGAAGAGTGCGCAGCTGGCGTCCGGTCGTCTCCGAGATCGGGGCGCACACGCAGTTGGAGAACGAGTTGGTGGCGACTTGCGGCACGGGCTGCGCGCCGCAGGCCTCTCCGTGACGCGGATCCACGAGCTTCACGAAGACCGGTCACGTCGCATCGACGTCATCGGGAACAGCTTGCTCAGCATGGCCATCGACGCGCCGTCTCGTTGTGTGACGCGCCGGGAAAGCGCCTGCCTCCGATCGACGTCGATCAGCACACCTGTTCCCTTGCATCGCAACCACCGCGAGGATCCGCGCCGTGATCGACGGACGCGCTGTGCGGCACGATGGCTCGATCACCATGCGCTCCACGGAGGAGAGTGTGTGATGGAGCGTCGGCGCGCGCAGAGAGCGCGCACTCCTCGTGCGCGCTCGAGCATCCAGCCTGCAGAACCGCATGCGCCGCTCCATTCGCCATCCGTCGGAGCGATCGCAGAGGCTCGCTCGAGGGCGAAAGTTCTTCTGTCGCGCGCGATCTGGGGCCGAAGCCGCGAATCGTCGCCGAGAACTGCGGTGAGAACTGAGACACCGAGCAGCACACGAGTCCTGCATCGAAGCAACTCCATCCTGCTTCGAGCCAACTTCATCCTGCTTCGAGTCAAGTTCTCAGTAGCCGGGGGTACAGCCTTTCCGACCCCTATCTGCATTCCCTGGAGCCGGTAATCTTTGACTGCGTTCTACGTGAACTCCCATGGGGCCGTTGCCCCGACGCAGCCGTTGCTGCACTGGG
>CBFIJG010000105.1:0-10990 GCA_965662915.1 Planctomycetota bacterium
CCCTGGGTCGCGGACGAGCTCGCCGAGCAGCACCTCGCGTGGGCGGACGCGCCGCTCCGCCGCGTCGCCGGCGGCGGTGGTTTCTACGGCCGGGTGGCGGCCGCGACGCTGTCGCTGCTCGAGGAGCTCCGCGGGACGCGCGTCGGGGCCTGAGCCCCTGCCTCACCGCAAGCCGATCAGTTGAAGGTCGCGCGCTGCTCGCGGCGCAGCCCCGCGCGCTCGTCGGCGCTCGCCACGAGGGCCTCGGCCGAGGGATCGGCCGCCCCGATGCGCTCGAAGTTGAGCCGGCCGCGGCGCAGGGTGATGTGGTTGGGGCCCGACATCTCGTCGAGCCGGTCCATGTCCTGTCCGTCGTCCTCCCAGTAGCAGACGGGGCAGATCTCGTGGGCGCCCCGTTCGCGCAGCGAGTAGTAGTCGCAGCAGGGGCACTGGTGGGGCTGGTCCTGGAGCATGTCTGGAGCGGCGGCCGCGCGGACTACTGGAAGGTGAAGAGCTGGCCCGCGGTGATGGAGATGAGGGGGTCGTAGCTCACTCCGTCGCGCTCGTCGAGGGGGAAGGAGAGGTCGATGCGGACGACCCCCCGGCCGAGCAGCTCGTTGGAGCCGATGCGCAGGCCCACGCCCACGGAGCGGAGCGGCGCGCCCAGGCCCTCCCCGCGCTCGCCGATCCACCCGAGGTCGGCGAAGGCGATGGCGCCGAGGTCGAAGGTGCCGAGCTGGACGCCCGTGTCCCAGCGATCCTCCAGGTTGAGGCGCAGGATCTGGTCTCCGACGAACTCCCGTCGCGGGTATCCGCGCAGGCCCGAGTCCTCGCCGAGGGTGAGCTGGACGGGGAGGTCCTGGGACTCGTCGGCGCTCGTGAGCCGCGCGGAGAACGCGAGCGTCTGGTCGGGCAGGGACAGCTCGTAGGCGCGCAGGTCGACGGCGGACCGCCAGCCGACGGCCTCGCCGGCGAAGATCCGCGCCCGCCCCGCGAGGCCCGCCGAGACGTAGGTGGTGCTGGTGAGCCTGTGAGCCGTGCGGAGATCCGCGGCGAAGGTCGGCTGCACCTCGGTGCCGCGCCCGGCCTCGTCGCGCACGGTCGCGCCGGCCTCGCCGCTGAGCGTCGTGCCGAGGCGCACGTCCTGGACGAAGCGGATGGTGTCGAGGCCGGTGACCTTCTCGAAGCTCCGGATCGTCTGCGCGCTCGCCGTGACGCTCAGGTAGGTGGCGTCGGTGTCGCCAGGCACACGCTCGATCGGAGCACCCCGCAGGGACCCGTAGGCGCGGCTCCTGTGGTCGACGGCCACGCCGAGCGTGCGGAAGTCGAAGCGGGTTCCGTCGCGCCACGTGGCGCGCGCCGCCCCGCCGGTCTCGTCGAAGGGCACCTCCGTGACGGTGTCGCCCCGGAGGAAGTAGTCCTGCTCCGCCTCCGCGGTCCGGCCGGCCACGGCCCAGGAGAAGTCGTCCGCGAGGTAGCGGAAGGGGCGGTCGACGCTGAGCCCCGCGAAGTCCCCCTGGTCCGTGCGGCCGACCTGCGCCGAGGCGCTGGTCCAGGTGCCGAGGAGATAGCGGTCGCGGTAGGACAGGGAGCCGCGGAACTCGTCGTCCTCGTTCTCGAAGAAGCCGAAGCCGACGCTGTCGCCGCTGCCGAACAGGTTGGACTCGGTGAGCGAGGCGCCGCCGCTCGCCACGTTGCCGACGAAGGAGCCGCTCGCGCCCCCGGCGATGCTGAATCGGTCGCGCGTCTCGACCCGCAGGTCGACCACGTCGCTGCCCTCGCGCGGCACGAGTGTCACCTCGGCCTCGGCGAACAGTCCGAGAGCTCTCAGGTTGCGCTCGAGCTCGGCGGCGAAGCCCTCGTCCACCGGGTCGCCCCGCCGCTTCCAGATCTCGCGCCGGATCACCGACTCCCGCGTCGTCCAGTGGGTGGCGTTGACGAGCCGCCGGAAGAGGTTCCCCTCCTCCTCACGGGCCGAGAAGATCGGCCCGGTCACGACCTGGACGTCCCCGAGGCGGCCTTCGACGGCCGGGGCTGCGCCCTGGAGAGGCGCTGCGAGCAGCAGGAGAGCGGCGAAGATCATCGAAGAAGGTGGGGGAAGAGTCGGTCCCGTTGCAAGGGCGCCGCGGCGCGGTCACCCGCAGCTGCCGCAGCCGCCGTCCCCACACAGTCGCGCCTCGATCGCCTTCGAGGTGGGCGTGATGGAGAGCCCTCCGAGGGCCGTGCAGCGCAGCTCGCGCGCCATGGACTCCGACACCTCGCGGTGGGCGTCCAGGACCTCGTCGAGGGGGATCAGGTGGTCGTAGCCGGCGAGGGCGATGTTGGCGCTCGCGATGGCGTTGGAGGCGCCGGCGATGTTGCGGCCGAGGCAGGGCGCCTCGACGCGGTTGGCGACGGGATCGCAGACGAGCCCGAGGACGTTCTGGAGGGCGTGGCTCGCCGCGGAGAGCGCGGTCGAAGCGCTGCCGCCGCTGAGCTCGACGAGGGCCGCCGCCGCCATCGCCGCGCCGGCGCCGGTCTCCGCCTGGCAGCCGCCGACCTCCGCGGCGAAGCTCGAGCGCGTGGCGACGAACACGCCGATCAGCCCGCCCGCGAGGAAGGCGCGCTGCACACGCTCCTCGTCCGCCTCCGCGGCGTCGGCCGCGGCGACGGTCGTCCCCGGGAACGTGCCGCAGGAGCCGGCGGTCGGCGCGGCGACGAAGACGCCCATGGAGCTCTTCACCTCCATCAGGGCGGAGACGTTGAGGATCGCCTGGTTGAGCACGCCGCCGGCGAGGAGCTCGCCGGCCTCCAGCCGCGCGGCGAAGCGATGGCTCTGCCGGGGCAGGACGCGGTCGGGGTAGTCGGTGCCCGCGAGGCCCTCCGCGATCCCACCGCGCACGATCCGCACGATGTCGCCCATGCGCTCCAGGACCTCGCTCGCCTCGATCCCGCCGCGCGCCGTCTCGTAGGCGAGGGCATGGTCGGAGAGGCGCGTCGTCTCCATGCTCGCCAGCGCGCTCATCTCGCCCGCGTGCAGGAAGGGGACCTCGAGGCCGGGCCGCGACATGACGGGGAGCACGGCGCCCAGCCGCCGGACCCGAGCGAGGCCGGGCATCGACGCGGTGGCCGCTGCGTCGATGGGGTGCGAGCCCTCTGCGATCACGAGGCTCTTCGACGCCGCGGTCACGCGGTCGGCGCCGGCGGCCTCGGCTGCCGGACGGAGCGAGCTCGCGTCCCCTTCGAGGAGGGTCACGGCGAGGTCCCCGAAGAGCGACACCGCCGTCCCGTCGATCTCGACGACCTCGATCATCCCGCCGCCCGTCGAGAGGGCCACGAGGCGGTGGGTCTCGCCGCCGCGCTCCGCGGTCATGCGGTAGGTGTTGGGGTGGGGGTCATCGAGGCGCGCGATGCGGATCTCCAGATCCACCCCGGCTTCCTCGAGGGCGACCGCCGAGCGCGGCAGACGCTCGTCGTCGGCCTCCCACCCGAGCAGTCCGCCGAAGAGCCCCATGTCCGAGCCCTGGCTGTCGTGGGTGGTCGCGAGGGACCCCTCGGTGTCGAACTCGATCAGCACGCGCTCGGGCGTGCCGCCGCACAGGTCGCGTGTCAGCCGTCCGATGCGGACGGAGGCGGCGGAGTGCGAGCTCGACGGCCCGCGCATGACAGGGCCGACGACGTCGTTGAAGATGCTGGGGGGGAGCTCTGTGGGCATGGGGACTTCCGCCCCGACTCTACCCGGAGGGCGCCCGGATCGGCCTCAGCCGTCCCCGAGGCCGGATACCGAAGTCGCCCCCGTTGCCGCGAACAGGTCTGCGCTCGCGATGCGAAGGTCGAGGCCGCGCTGGCCGGCGCTCACGTGGACGTGCGGGTGGCTCTCCGCCGTCCCGTCGATGAAGGTGCGGAGCCGTTTGAGCTGGCCCAGCGGGCTGATGCCGCCCTTCACGTAGCCCGTCCAGCGCTCGGCGCGCTCGAGGGGCGCCATCACGGCGCGCTTCGCGCTGGCCGCGCCGGCGAGGGCCTTGAGGGAGAGCGAACCCGTGACCGGCACGACCGCGCAGACCGGCTCGTCGTCGCAGAGGGCGATGAGGGTCTTGAAGGCGGTGCCGGGTTCGATCCCGAGGGCGCGCGCGGCGGCCTCCCCGAGGGTCGATTCGTCGGCGCCCTGGGGTAGCTCGTACGGCCGCAGCTCGTGCTCCATGCCGAGCGCGACGAGGGCCTTGCTGGCGCGCGTCGCCCCGGGCGCGGGGCCCTTGCCCTTGCGCCGCTTCGGGCTCAAAGCTCGCCCAGCTTCTTGCCCGAGACAGCTTCCTTCACGACGCCGTCCATGAGGACGGTGGCGAGGGGCATCGTCGCGCGATCGAGGACGTCGCGCGCGACCTGGACCTCCTCGAGATCGTCGGAGCGCTGGGCCTCCTTCGCCGCGGCGATGGCCTCCACGAGGTCCTCGACGGACTCCGCGTCGAGACGCGCCCGGGCCGTGTCGAGGTTCGCCTCGGTGTGGCGGAGCATCGTCCCGATCTCGGCGATCAGGTCGACGCGGCGGCGCTCGTCGAAGTCCTTCCTGGCGTTGGCGTAGCTCTGCTCCAACATCGTCTCGATCTCCCCCTCGGTCAGCCCGTGGGAGGGCTTGACCTCGATGGAGGCGATGGTGCCCGTGCTCTCCTCCTTGGCGGTCACCGTGAGGATGCCGTCGGCGTCGAGGTGGAACTTGACGCCGACCCGCGCCATGCCCGCGGGCATGGGGGGGATGCCGGAGAGCTTGAAGCGGCCGAGGCTGCGGCAGTCCACGGCCATCTCGCGCTCGCCCTGGAGCACGTGGAAGTCGATGGCGGTCTGGCCGTCGGCGTAGGTGGTGAAGCCCTCCGTGACCGAGCAGGGGATGCGGCTGTTGCGCTGGATCAGCTTCTCGGCGGCGCCGCCCATGGTCTCGAGGCCGAGGGATAGCGGCGTGACGTCCATCAGCAGGATGTCGCGGCTGCCACCCATGAGGACCTCGGCCTGGGCTGCGGCGCCCATGGCCACGACCTCGTCGGGGTTGAGCTCGGTGTGGGGCTCGCGGCCGAAGAGCGCCGCGACGCGCTCGCGCACGAGCGGCACCCGCGTGGAGCCTCCGACCAGCACGACCTCGTCGATCTGGTCGGCGGAGAGCTTCGCGTCCGCGAGGGCCTGCGTGCACGACGCGAGGGAGCGCTCCACGAGGGGCGTGATCAGTGCGTCGAACTCCTCCCGCGTGATGCGGCGGCGGACGTTCACGCCGAGCTCGGGGAGCGAGAGGATCAGGTCCGTCTCGGGCTTCGAGGAGAGCGCGATCTTCGCCTTCTCCGACGCGAGGCGCGCGGCCTGTCGGTACGCGGGGTCGGCGAACACCTCGTCCGGCACGTCGCCCTGAAGCTCTGCAGCCACGAGGTCCATCAGGGCTGCGTCGATGTCGTCGCCGCCGAGGCGCGTGTCGCCGCCGGTGCTGAGCACCTGGAAGACGCCCTCCTCGATGGAGAGGATCGACACGTCGAAGGTGCCCCCGCCGAGGTCGTACACGGCGACGTTGCCCTCCTTGCGCTGGTCGAGGCCGTAGGCGAGGGAGGCCGCCGTGGGCTCGTTGATGATGCGCAGGACCTCGATGCCGGCGAGGCGCGCGGCGTCGCGGGTGGCCTGGCGCTGGGCGTCGTCGAAGTAGGCGGGGACGGTGATCACGGCGCTCATCACCTCGGCGCCGTCCATGGCGACGGTCGCCTGGGCGCACACCTCACGCAGGACGAGGGCGGAGAGCTCCTGGGGGCTGAAGCGCTTGCCGCGCACCTCGATCTGCACGAGGCCGCGCTCGGTCTCGGACACGCCGTAGGGCAGGCGAGCCAGGTCCGCGTCGTCGATGTCCGAGAGGCTGCGCCCCATGAATCGCTTGACGCTGTGGACCGTGTGGGCCGGGTCGTCGAGGGATCGCGCGCGCGCCGAGCGGCCGACGATCGCGGTGCCGTCGTCCTTCACGTGCACGACCGAGGGCACGAGCGCCGCCTCGCCCTCGATACGGAGCACCTCCGGCCGTCCGTCCTTCCAGATCGCCGGGAGGGAGTTGGTCGTGCCTAGGTCGATGCCGATGACGACGCGCTTCGGCGAGGAGTCGAGGACGTCGAGTTCGATGTAGCCCACGGGATCGCAGTCCGTTTCAGGGAGTCAGAGGGAGGGCGCCTCGCCGGCGGCGCGGGCGAGGGCGCGGTCCACGTAGCGCAGGGCGTTGAGGTCCTTGCGCACGGCGCCGAGGGAGTCGTCGCCGGGGGAGGGTAGGGGGGTGAGGGCGGCGGTGATGGACCCGACGAGGCCGCTGCGGTGCCCCTCGAGTTCGCCCGCGAGCGCGGCGAGGCAGGGGCTTCCCGGGGCGTTCTCCTCGAGCACCTCGTTCCACTCCATGACCTCCATGAGGAAGGCCTGGGGCATGGCGCCGAGCTCCTTCTCGGAGGGTCCACCGAGGTGCCGCACGAGCCAGTCGGCGCGGGCGCTGAAGTCGACGACGAGGTCGTGAGCCGCGTTCAACCGCGCACCTGCGGCCTCCGCGAGGGCGACCTGGTCCTCGCCCGCGAGCGCGAAGAAGTCGGGGTGCACCAGCCGGGTGAAGCGGCGCAGCCGCTTGCGAGCGTCGGCCGTGTCCACGGCGATCGACGGCGCCAGCCCCAGCACCTCGAAGGGGCCAGGGTCCTCGTCGATCTGGACCAAGACCCCGCAGGCGCCGCACGCCAGCGGGGTCTCGAGGCCCTCGCCGCAGCTGGGGCAGTGAGTGGGCATCCTCGTCAGCGGGGCCGCGTCAGACGGAGAAGGACTCGCCGCAGCCGCAGCTCTTGGAGGCGTTGGGGTTCGTGAACTTGAAGCCGCGGCCCATCAGACTCTCCTCGAAGTCGACGACCGTGCCGTTGAGGTAGAGGAAGCTCTTGGGGTCACAGATGACCTTGACCCCGTCCTCCTCGTTGATCTGGTCGGTGGGCTTGACCTCGTCGTCGAAGCCCAGGGTGTAGGAGAAGCCCGAGCACCCGCCGCCCTTGACGCCGACGCGGAGCGCCGTGCCGTCGGGCAGGTTCTGGTCCTCGATGATGCGATTGACTTCCTTCTTCGCGCGTTCGGTGATGCCGACAGCCATGGTGCGATTCTCGGAGAGAGGCCTCGTGGTCGCTGCCTCCCGGGGGAGGCAGCGGCGGGGTCAGGCGTTCTGGGCCTCGGTGTCCGCTTCGGACTCCTCGCCCTGCTTCTGCTTGTAGTCCGTGATGGCCGCCTTGATGGCGTCCTCGGCGAGCACCGAGCAGTGGATCTTGACGGGCGGCAGCGAGAGCTCCTCGACGATCTCGGTGTTCGAGATCGCCATGGCCTCGTCGACCTTCTTGCCCTTGATCCACTCGGTGGCGAGGGACGAGGAGGCGATGGCGGAGCCGCAGCCGAAGGTCTTGAACTTGGCGTCCACGATGGTGTCGCCTTCGACCTGGATCTGGAGCTTCATCACATCGCCGCACTCCGGCGCGCCGACGATGCCGGTCCCGACGGTGTCGGAGTTCTTGTCGAGGGAGCCGACGTTGCGCGGGTTCTCGTAGTGGTCGAGGACTTTGTCGCTGTAAGCCATGATTCGAAACGGTGTGGTTGGCCCGGGTGGGGGCCTCGGTGGAGCATTGTCGGAGGACCTCGATCCTCCTTGTTCGGAAAGGCAGGCGCACGCGCGCCGGTCGTTGATCAGTGGCCGGTCCAGGCGATGGTGGAGAGGTCGATGCCCTCCTGGACCATCTCGTAGAGCGGAGAGAGCTCGCGGAGCTTCTTGACGGCCTCGATGACCTGGTCGGCGGCGAAGTCGATGTCCGCCTCCGTCGTCAGGCGGCCGAAGCCGAAGCGGATCGAGCTGTGGGCGAGCTCGTCGCCGACGCCCATGCACTGGAGGACGTGGCTGGGCTCGAGGCTGGCCGAGGTGCAGGCGGAGCCCGACGACACGGCGAGGTCCTTGAAGCCCATGATCAGCGACTCGCCCTCGACGTAGGCGAAGGAGAGGTTCGAGCAACCCGGCAGGCGGGCGTCCTTGTCGCCGTTGATCTCGACGTAGTCGAGCGCGGCGAAGATCTTCGACTCGAAGCGCTCGCGCAGGGCGTTCGCGTGGGCGATGTCCTTCTCGAGGTCCTGCTCGGCGACCGCGCAGGCGGCGCCCAGTCCGACGATGCCAGGGACGTTCAGCGTGCCGGAGCGCATGCCGCGCTCGTGGCCGCCGCCGTCCATCTGGGCCACGAGGCGCACCCGCGGCTTGCGGCGGCGGACGTAGAGGCAGCCCACGCCCTTCGGCCCGTAGACCTTGTGTCCCGAGAGGCAGAGCATGTCGATGTTGTCAGCCTCGACGTCCACGGGGATCTTGCCGACGGCCTGGGTGGCGTCGGTGAAGAACAGCACGCCGCGCTCGCGGCACACCGCGCCGATCTCGCGGATCGGGTTGATCGTGCCGACCTCGTTGTTCGCCCACATGAGCGAGACGAGGATCGTGTCCTCGCGGATGGCCGCGGACACCTGCTCCGCGGTCACCTTGCCGGTGGCGTCGGGCTTCAGGTAGGTGACCTCGAAGCCCTCCTTCTCCAGGTGCTTGGCGGTGTCGAGCACGGCCTTGTGCTCGGCCAGGCTCGTGATCATGTGCTTGCCCTTCGCGCCGTACATGTCGCCGACGCCCTTCATCGCGAGGTTGATCGCCTCCGTGGAACCGGAGGTGAACACGACCTCTTTCGCGCTCGCGTTGATGAGGCTCGCGATCTGCTCCCTGGAGAGGTCGACGGCCTCCTCGGCCTTCCACCCGAACGCGTGGCTGCGGCTCGCCGCGTTGCCGAAGGCGTCGGTGAAGTAGGGGAGCATCGCGTCGAGGACGCGCTTGTCCACGGGAGTCGTGGCCTGGTAGTCGAGGTAGATGGGGTTCGTCATTTGAGTGAAGAGCTCGTGTCCGCTGCGAGGTCGGGAGGACGCGTCGCAGTGGTGTGCTAGCGGGTCGGGGAAACGAACTCCGCGGGATCGATCGAACGGGAGGCGATGCTCTCGAGGGTCACGCCGTCGAGAAGGGCCCAGATGCCCATGCGCACCCGCGCGAGCGGTGACTTGATGCGGCAGACGCTCTCCATCTCGCAGGAGTGCTCCTCGCCGTTCGCGGGGCCGTCGCAGGTCGTCAGCATCGGGCTGCCCTCGAGCGCGCCGACGACGTCACGGAGCGAGATCTCCGAGGCCGGCTTCGCGAGCCGGTAGCCCCCCTGGGCGCCGCGCGTCGACTCCACGATCCCGTCCGCCTGGAGGGCCTTCAGGGCCTCGGCCAGCAGGCGCTTCGGCACCGGGAACTGATCCCCGATCGCCCGGGCGCTCACCACCTCCACCTCCGAGCCCGCGGGGGCTTCGGCGGCCTTGTCGGCCAGGTGGACCAGGGCGATGAGCCCGTATTCGGTGCGCTTGGTGAGCTTCAGCATCGATCGCGGCGATTAATCGGCACCAGTTTAGTGCTGTTTCGGAAGGCGGCAAGCCGTGGCTCGCGTAATTCACCCCGTTCTGGTGCGAATTCAAGCGGGGGGGCGACGGGTTGCCGCTCCCACGGCTCGCGCCGCTCAAGGAGGCCGGGTGGACCGGCCGATCCAGTGGGGGTGATGGAACATCCCGAGACACGCTGCATCGAGTGCGGAGGGGTCGTCGGCTCCCTCAACGAGGACGAGGACGGCGAGCCCTGCCCGGTCTGCGCGGAGCGTCTGCTCGAGACCCTGCCGGGGATCTTCCACGCGCCCTGGACCGAGGCCGACGCGACCGTCGACGAGGAGACCCTCGACCTGTCCACCGCGGACAACCTCGAGGGCGACGAGGCCTGACGCCAGCTGGCTCGGCCGCCCCGGCGCCCCGCGCGGGGCGGTCTGCCCGCGCCTCCGGCACCTGCGCTGCTGACCGCGCGGGCCCGTCTTGGGTTCCGTGCTCCCAAGTCGCCGTGACGCGCAGCACGATGGCCGGGCGATGACCTGCGCCGCCATGGCGCGCCTCCGGGTGTAATGAGGTGACGCTCTCCGAGCGTGCACCAACGATGACTCGATCGCTCCGTTCCGACGGGTGGCGCGCGCTCCTCGCGAGCCTGCCCGTCGCGCTGTTCCTCCTCGCTCCGGCGGCGCCCGCCCAGGACGCGCCCGACCCCGCGCCGCGCCTAGAGCGGGCCGCCGCCTTCATCCTCGACGGCGACACCCCGGCCCTGCGCCGGGCCTTCGCCGAGTGGATCCCCGCCGCGGACGTCGAGGACACCGCCGAGCTCGAGGCGGCCCTCGCCCTCGCGGCGATCACGGTCGGTCCTCCCTTCCCGGGCGCGTCCGACGCCTGGTTCGGAGATCTGCAGGCTCCCGCAGCGGCGCACTCCCTGCGCGCGCGCCTCGCATGGCTCCGCGGGGACGCCGCGGAGCTGTTCCCCTTGACCGACTGGCAGTTCGCGGGCCCCTTCGACAACGAGCGCGGCCGCGGCATGCGCCGCAGGACACCCGCGGAGCGAGACCCCGTCGCCGGTCCCTACGACGGCAAGGGGGCAGCGGATGACGTCCGCTGGCGCCAGGCGCCTGTCCCGGGCCCGCTCGGCGAGATGGCCGTGCACGAGCTGTTCCACACCGACGAGCAGATCTGCTTCGTGGCGCGCACCTGGATCCTCGCGCGCGAGGCGCGCGAGGTCGTCCTCCTCCTCGGAGCGACCGAGGAGGCGCGGGTCTGGCACGACGGGACGCCGGTCTACGAGGCACTCGACGCGCACTCCTTCGGCTTCGACGGCCACGGCGCCCTCCTCTCCCTGCGCTCCGGCTGGAACGAGCTCTTCCTGAAGGTGGGGGGCGAGGACACCCCCCCGACCTTCATCGCGCGGCTCGTCGAGCCCGGGAGCGGGAGGCCCCTCGCGTTGGAGACCGCTGCGACGGCGCCCGAGGGCGTCGAGCCCGCCTCCCCCCGGAGCCCGGGCCGCAGACTCGAGGACGGTCGGGGGGCCTTGCCGCCCGGGCCGCGCGCCCGGGTCGAGGGATCGAGCGACGCGCGGGAC
>CBFIJG010000106.1:0-10678 GCA_965662915.1 Planctomycetota bacterium
CGCGCCAGCCGCGCCGAGGTCGCCTCGCGCCGCGAGCGACTCCAGGCGCAGCTCCAGGAGCTGGAGGCCGGACCCAGGACGGAGGTGGTCGACGCGGCGCGCGCCGAGGTCACCGCGCTCGAGGAGGAGCTCGCGCTCGCGGTTCTCCAGCGGGACCGTCGCGAGGGACTCTCGGAGAGAGGGACCATCGGCGTCGAGCAGCTCGACGCCGCGCGCGCCACGGTGGACACGACGGACGCACGCCTTCGGGCCGCGCGGGCGCGGCTCGCGGAGCTGGAGAACGGATCCCGCCCCGAGCGCATCGCGGCGCAGCGTGGCGCCCTCGGTGAGATCGCCGCTGGCCTCGACGCCATCGACGTGCAGATCGAGAAGACGACCCTGCGGGCTCCCTTCGCGGGCACCGTCTCGATGCGTCTCGTGGACGAGGGCGCCGTGGTCAGCGTCCAGATGCCGGCCGTCGCCTTCCACCTCGTGGAGTCCACGGCGCTGGAGGTGCGAACGGGGCTCCCCCCGGAGATCGCGGACGCCCTCTCGAGCGGCGGCCTCACCCCGATCCTGCGCGCCCGCGGGGCCGAACTCGCCGTCCGCAGCACGCGCATCCTCCCCACCGTGGACGTGGCGACGCGGACCGTCGCAGCGATCTTCGAGCTGGACAGCGCGCCCGTGCTCGGCGACTCCGTGGCGCGGATTCGCGACGGCGACGTGGCGACCCTGGAGGTGAGCCTCGAGCGGCCCGAACGCGGAGCCTGGGTCCCCCTCTCTGCCCTGAGCGAGAGCACTCGTGGGCTGTGGAGCCTCTTCCGCGTGGTGGCTGCGGGGGGCGCAGAGGGCCCCGTCGTCGAACGGCTCGAGCTCGAGGTCCTCCACGTCGACGGGGATCGGGCCTTCGTGCGCGGGACCGTCGCGGGGGACGAGCGGGTCGTCGTGACCGGAGCGCACCGCCTCGTCCCCGGCCAGCGCGTCCGCCCCGTCGAGCGCTTCCGCCCGGCCGTGAACGGCGATCAGTGAGGCGGACCCCTTGGGACTCTCCAACCTCTTCTATCGCAGCCCGCGCCTGCTCTCGCTCACGCTGCTGCTCATCGCGGTCGCCGGCTTCGCCTCGCTGAAGCTCCTGCCCCGCGCCGAGGACCCCGAGCTCTCCTCGCGCAACGCGCAGATCTTCACGCTCTTCCCGGGCGCGGACGCCGCGCGGACGGAAGCCCTCGTGACGGACGTCATCGAGGACATGCTCGCGGAGTTCCAGGAGATCAAGGAGATCAAGTCGACCTCGCGCGCGGGGATCTCCACGGTCGCCATCGAGCTCCTCGACGCCATCGACGAGACCGAGCCGATCTGGACGGAGATGCGCGACGACCTGGCGGCGCTGCGACCGGAGCTCCCGGCCGGCGCGCTCGAGCCCGAGTTCGTCGAGTTCGAGCTCGCCGCCTACACCTGGTTCGTCGGCCTCACCTGGGAGCTCGAAGGCCCGCCCGAGCGCGGGATCCTGGGCCGCCTCGCCGAGGACCTCGCGGACGAGCTGCGAACGATCCCCGGGACCAACGACGTGGTCGTCCGCGGCGCTCCCGAGGAGGAGGTGCTGATCGAGCTCGACCCCGGCCGGCTCGCGGCGGCCGGTCTGGATGCCGCGGCGGTCTCCCGTGCGATCCTCGCGAGCGACGCGAAGGTCGCCGCCGGCGAGATCGTCGGCGCCGGTCAGGAGATCCAGCTGGAGGTCTCGGGAGAGCTGGATTCACTGGCCCGGATCGGTGACGTCCTGGTGGATCGAGGGGCAGGCGCCGACTCGTTCGTCCGCGTCGCCGATCTCGGGCGCGTGACCAAGAGCGAGCGCCTGCCCTACACGGACCTCGCCCTCGTGGACGGCATGCCCGGCGTCGTGATCGCCGCCCGCATGGAGACGGGACGGCGTGTGGACCTCTGGTCCGAGCGCGCGCAATCGATCACCGACGCCGCGATCGCGGGCCTTCCCGGCGGCGTGCGCGGCGAAGTGCTCTTCGATCAGAGTCGCTACACGAGCGAGCGGCTGAGCGACCTCGTGGCCAACTTCCTGCTGGGCGCCCTGCTCGTGATGATCGTGATGGTCTTCACGATGGGCTGGCGCGCCGCGCTCCTCGTCGGAGCGGCTCTGCCGCTCACGACGCTGATGGTGCTCCAGGGGCTGCGAACACTCGGCATCCCACTCCATCAGATGTCGGTCACCGGGATGATCATCGCCCTCGGCCTGCTCATCGACAACGCGATCGTCGTCGTGGACGAGGTGCGCCATCGCCTCGCCCTGGGCGCCTCCGCGGCGGAGGCCGTGTCGGCCGCAGTGAGGCACCTCGCCGTCCCGCTCTTCGGCTCGACGCTGACCACCTGCATGGCCTTCGCCCCCATCGCGCTCATGCCCGGCGGCGCCGGCGAGTTCGTGGGGCCGATCGCCCTGAGCGTGATCCTGGCGGTGGGCAGCTCCTTCTTCCTCGCCCTCACGATCACCCCGGCCCTCGCCGGCCTGCTCGACACGGCCTTCCCACCGAAGCGCCGGACGGGACTGCTCGCGACAGGTCTCTACTTCCCGGCCCTCGACCGCCTCTACCAGCGAGCGCTCCGCTTCCTGATCGGCCGCCCCGCGCTCGGTGTCGCCATCGCGACCGTCGCGCCCGCCGTCGGCTTCGTCGCCGCGACGACCCTGCCCGAGCAGTTCTTCCCGCCGGCGGATCGGGACCAGTTCAACGTCCAGCTCCACCTCGACCCGACCGCCTCCCTCGGCTCGACGAGCGAGGTCGCTCTACGCGCCCTCGAGGTCGCCAAGCAGCACCCACGCGTCGAGCGCGTGCACCTGTTCCTGGGCCGGAGCGGGCCGAAGTACTACTACAACCTGGTCGAGGCCCAGCGCGACGCGCCCCACTACGCCCAGGCCATGGTCCAGCTCGACGGGCCCGAGGATTCGACCCGAGTCGTCCGCGAGATCCAGGACGCCCTCGACGAGGCGCTACCCGGTGCCGTCGTCCTGGCCCAGCAGATCGAACAGGGACCGCCCTTCGAGGCACCGGTCGAGATGCACCTCTACGGGCCGGATCTCGCGCGACTCCGCGAGTACGGGGAGAAGATCCGGCTCGTGCTGACCGGCATCCCGCGCGTGACCCACGTGCGCTCGACCCTGGACGGCGGCGCGCCGAAGCTCGAGCTGCGCCTCGACGAGGAAGCCGCGCGCCTCGCTGGGCTCGACAACGCGTCGATCGCAGCAGCACTCCAGTCGAGCCTGTCCGGACTCACGGGCGGATCGCTCCTGGAGGCGACCGAGGAGCTGCCCGTCCGGGTCCGCGTGGCCGGCGAGACGCGCGGGGACGTCGAGCGGATCGAGACCCTCGAAGTGAGCACCTCCAGCGGCGCGTGGACGCCGCTCGCTGCCCTCGGTGAGCTCGCGCTGATCCCCGAGACGGCGGCCATCGCCCACCGCAACCGCAGAAGGGTCACCACGACCCAGGGGTTCCTCGAGGCCGGCGTCCTGCCCAGCGAGGTCCTCGCCGAGCTGGAGGCGAGACTCGCGGAGACGGATCTCGACCTCCCCCCCGGTTTCGAGCTCGAGGTCGGCGGGGAGAGCGCGAAACGCGACGAGGCCGTCGGCAACCTCGCGAGCTCAGCAGCGCTCCTCCTCGTGCTGATGGCCGCGGCGCTCGTGCTGACGTTCAACTCCTTCCGCCTCGCCATCGTGATCGGAGCGGTCGGCTTCCTCTCCGTCGGCCTCGCGCTCCTCGCGGTCGCCACGTTCGGCGCGCCCTTCGGCTTCATGACCATCGTCGGGGCGATGGGTCTCATCGGGATCGCCATCAACGACTCGATCGTGGTTCTCGCAGCCCTGGAGGAGAACGAGGCCGCCGCCCGCGGCGACGTGGGCGCCGCCGTCCTGGTCGTGCGCCGCGCGAGCCGCCACGTCATCTCGACCTCGCTCACGACGATCGCGGGATTCGCTCCCCTCATCCTCGCCGGCGGCGCGTTCTGGCCGCCCCTCGCGATCGCCATCGCCGGCGGCGTCCTGGGCGCGACCTTGACCGCCGTCACCCTGGTGCCGGCGGCCCATGGAGTCGTCGCCCGGCGCCGGTCGGCCCGCTCCTCCGCGAGTGCCGAGCAGCCGCGAGGCTCGATCGGCCTCGCCGGCGCCTGAGCGATCAGTCGGCGCGCTGAGCGCCTTCGGGCAGCTGCGCCTCCAGGAGGATCTGTGCGCGGTCCGCGGGGACGGGAGGGCTGAATAGATAGCCCTGCACCTCGTTGCACTGAAGGACCTTCAGGAAGGCGAGCTGGTTCTCCGTCTCGACCCCCTCGGCGACCACCGAGAGCTTGAGGGAGTGCCCCATCAGGATGATGGCCGTCGCGATCGCGGCGTCGTCGGGGTTGCTCGTGACATCGGTCACGAACGAGCGGTCGATCTTCAGCGCATCGATCGGGAAGCGCTTGAGATACGACAGCGAGGAGTAGCCGGTGCCGAAGTCGTCGATCGAGATGTGGATCCCACGCGAGCGGAGGCGGCCGAGGATCGCCGCGGTCTCGGCCGGATCGTTCATGAGCAGGCTCTCGGTGACCTCGAGCTCTAGACCGTCCGCGTCGAGTTGGGCATCGTCCAGGGCACGGAAGACGTCCTCGTGCAGGTCGGGCTTGCCGAACTGGACCGGCGAGAGGTTGACCGAGACACGGATGCGCGAAAGCCCCATGGCGCGCCAGCGCGCGTTCTGGCGGCAGGACTCACGCAGGATCCACTCACCGATCGGGACGATCAGACCGGTCTCCTCCGCGAGCGGGATGAACTGACCGGGCGAGACGAGGCCGAACTGCGGATGGATCCACCGAACCAGCGCCTCCATCCCGATGATCTCCTGGGTCTCGATGTCGACGCGCGGCTGGTAGTAGACGACCAGCTCCTCGTTCCGGAGCGCATCCCGCAGGCTCTGCTCGAGGGTGAGTCGTTCGAACGCCCAGCGACTCATGGAGTCGGAGTGGAACTCCACGTGGTTCTCCCCGTCCCGGCGCGCCCGCTCCGCGGCAGCGCGCGCGCGGCCGATGAGCTCGCTGGCCGTCGTGCCGTCGTCGGGGGAGCAGGCAATCCCGACGTGGACGACGGCCATCGCAGCCATGGCCTCGGTGAGGCGCACCGCGAGGCGCGCTGCGTCCTGCACCCGCTCGACGTCGGGGATGAGGACCCCTTGCAGGTCGTCGCCGAGCGGCGCGGTCGACATGCGCGCGGCCGAGTACGCCATCTCCTGGGTTCGATCGAGCTCTTCCAGGACGCTCTCGAGCGTGGCGCGGAAGGCGCGGGCCACGTCCGGCTCCGCGCAGCGGCGCACCGACACGACGAAGACCGCCACGGGTTTCTCGCGCTCCCTGGAGCGAACGAGGCGCTCCCCGACCCGATCGGTGAAAGCGGTGGTGGCGTCCGGGATGCTCGAGGTGAAGCGCTCGACCGCTTCGCCGCGCGGGCGCGCGGCGGGCCCGTCGCCACCGCCGAGCCGGCGGACGATCACGGCGGGGATCGTGCTCTCGCCGAAGACGTCACTGGCCCCGAGCCGGAGGAGCTCCCCGGCGTCGAGGCCCACGCCCTCGAGCGCGAGGACACGGCCGCCCCGGGCGCGCTGAACGACCTCGCCCATGAACGCAGCGGGGTCCTGGCCGTCGGGGGCGACGCGAGGATCGACGATCAGGTCCGCGATGCCCTCGACGGCACCGAGCAGCTGCCCGCCGTCCGTCGTGACGTGGTGCGCACGTCCTTCGGCGGCGAATGCACCCGAGATCGAACGCAGTGCGGCCTCGTCGGACAGCGCGATGAGGAGGGGATGGGTCGACATGGGGAGGTGCGGGCGCCGAGGCCCGCGCTCCTCTCTTCGGCCGTCCCGGGGTCCTGAGCTTAACCTCGCCCCCCCTCCAGGGCGGAGGAAATGCCCCGCGCGGCCGCCGCGGAAGAGCGCGCGCGTCGGTCGGACGTGGCGCTCTCCTCCCTCGATCACAGCGATCGAGCGAGTGGAATGGACGACAGGCGAGCTGCGCCCCATGGTGTTGGTCCAGGCTCCGGGGGAGGTCGCCGTCGGACCGGAAAGAAATTCCGTGAGCGGCCACGATCCGCAGCATCACCTGATCCCGACCACGCCGGCCCTCCGCCCACCCTGGCCAACCATGAGCGCCCCCGCCAAGCCCCCCCGCCCGCTCGTGCCCGACGGTTCGATCCTCGATCGCACACCGCTCACGCTGCCGTGGAGCGATTGCGTATGAAGCTGCGCCTCGGAATCGGACCGGTGATCGCGGTCGCGCTCGCCGCGGCAACGGCGGTCTCGTGCCGTTCGGTCAGCGTCGCCTATCGATTCGCCCCGAGCCCGCTGGAGACGCTCGTCGAGGACGGCGAGGGCGGCCCGGTCGTCGCGCGCGTTCTCGTCGGGATCCCCGGCGCGGAGCGCGAGGGGCGACGCCAGGACGGCATGCCGCTCCTCCTTGTGCGCATGCGGATCGAGAACAAGTCGGCGGCCCCGCTCACCTTCGATCCTGCGCGCGCCGTGCTCCTCGGCTCGGATCTCGCTCAGTTCGGCGCGGCGCTCCTGGAGGCACCGGAGCCGACGGTGGAGCCCGTCTGCATCGAACCGGGTGAATCCCGCAGCATGCTCCTGCGCTTCCCCTTCCCCCGCGACGGGAGCCTGGAGGCGCCGCTCCTCACGGGCGTCAATCTCCAGTTCGAGCTCGGCCGGGACGCTGGAGATCTCGAGCTCAGCGTCTCCCTCGAGCGGAACGAACTGCCGGAGGTCGTCGACCCCGGCCCGAACGTCGTCGTGGGCGGCGGCTACTACTGGGGTGCGGGGCCCAGCCTGTGGTGGGGTCGGTGGTGATCTCCGTCCGCTCCGGGACCCGGTGACCCCGCCGCCAACGCGTCGAGGCCCTACGCACCGGTTCAGCGCGCCGCCAGGCGCCGCAGGACGTAATTCAGGATCCCGCCGTGCCGGAAGTAGTCGGCCTCCGCGGGCGTGTCGATGCGGACGTCGGCATCGAACTCCGTCACCTTCCCGCTCTCGTGGATCGCGACGACCCGGATCGAACCCCGGGTGGGAGTCGCCTCGGCGGCGAAGCGCGCTGCGAGCCCCGTCAGATCGAAGCGCTCCGAGCCGTCGAGCCCGAGGGATACGGCGCTCTCTCCGGCCTGGAACTGCAGCGGCAGGATGCCCATCCCCACGAGGTTCGAGCGGTGAATGCGCTCGTAGCTCTCCACGATCACCGCCCGCACGCCCTGGAGGCTCGGCCCCTTGGCCGCCCAATCCCGGGAGGAGCCCATGCCGTACTCCTTGCCGCCGATGACGATGGAGGGCACCCCCTCCCCGCGGTAGCGCATGGCCGCGTCGAAGATCGACATGCGCTCACCTGACGGGAAGTGGACCGTGACGCCCCCCTCGACGCCCGGCACGAGGCGGTTCTTGATCCGCACGTTCCCGAAGGTGCCGCGCATCATCACCTCGTGGTTCCCGCGCCTCGAGCCGAAGGAGTTGAAGTCCTTCTTCTCGATCCCCAGACCGCGCAGGTAGAGCCCCGCAGGGCTGTCGGCGGGGATCGCACCTGCGGGTGAGATGTGGTCGGTCGTGAGGTTGTCACCGAAGAGCCCGAGGACGCGCGCGCCGAGGACGTCCTCCACCGGGTCCGTCTCGAGCGTCATCCCCTCGAAGTACGGGGGTCGACGGACGTAGGAGCTGTCCGCCTGCCAGTCGAAGGTCGCCGAGCTCGCGGTCTCGATGGCACGCCACGCCTCCGGACCCTCGTAGACGCTCTCGTAGTTCGCCGCGAACATGTCGCGGGTCACGGTGCCGCCGACGATCTCCTGGATCTCCGCGGCGGAGGGCCAGATGTCGCGAAGGAAAACCTCGCTCCCGTCGTCCGCGATACCGATCGGCTCGGTGACCAGGTCGATGTTCGTGTCGCCCGCGAGGGCGTACGCGACGACCAGCGGCGGGGACGCGAGGTAGTTCGCCCGGGTCTTCGGGTGCACTCGCCCCTCGAAGTTGCGGTTCCCCGAGAGGACCGAGGTCGCGACCAGATCGCCCTCGTCGATCGCGGCGACGATCTCATCGGGCAGCGGGCCGGAGTTGCCGATGCAGGTCGTACAGCCGAAACCGACGACATCGAAGCCGAGGGCGTCGAGGTACGGCGTGAGCCCGCTGCGGTCCAGGTAGTCGGTGACCACCTTCGAACCCGGCGCGAGGCTCGTCTTCACCCACGGCTTCGTCCGCAGCCCCCGGAGCGACGCGTTCCTGGCGACGAGCCCGGCGGCCACCATAACGGAGGGGTTCGAGGTGTTCGTGCAGGACGTGATCGCCGCGATCACCAGGGATCCGTTCCGGAGCTCGAAGGTCTCTCCGTCGTGGGTGACCGAGACGCGATTGTCGTGGTCCTCGGAGCCAGCCGCCCCGAGGATCTCCCTGCGATCGGACTGGAACTGCCGCGCGAGTCCCGAGAGCGCCACGCGGTCCTGGGGCCGCTTCGGTCCCGCGAGGCTGGGGACGATCGAGCCCATGTCGAGCTCGAGGAGGTCCGTGTACTCCGCCGTCGGGCTGTCGGGGGTGTGGAACATCCCCTGCTGCTTCATGTACGCCTCGGTGAGCGCGATCTGCTCCTCGCTGCGGCCGGACAGGCGCATGTAGCGGAGCGTCTCCTCGTCGACGGGGAAGATGCCGCAGGTGGCCCCGTACTCGGGCGCCATGTTCGCGATCGTGGCGCGATCCGCGAGGGGGAGGTGGCGAAGACCCGGCCCGGTGAACTCCACGAACTTCCCCACCACCCCGTGGGCGCGGAGCATCTCGGTGACGCGGAGCACGAGATCGGTCGCGGTCGCGCCCTCGGGCAGGCGCCCCTCGAGCCGCACGCCCACGACCTGGGGGATCAGCATCGACACCGGCTGGCCGAGCATCGCGGCCTCCGCCTCGATCCCCCCCACGCCCCAGCCCAGCACGCCGAGGCCGTTGATCATCGTCGTGTGGGAGTCCGTCCCGACCAGCGTGTCCGGGAAGGCGTGGCCGTCCTCGCCCACCATGACCACACGCGCGAGGTACTCGAGGTTGACCTGGTGGCAGATCCCGGTCTCAGGGGGGACGACCTTGAAGTTGTCGAAGGCCTCCTGGCCCCACTTGAGGAAGGCGTAGCGTTCTCCGTTGCGCTCGAACTCGAGATCGAGGTTCCGGGAGCTCGCGTCAGGTGTGCCGAAGGCGTCCACCTGGACGGAGTGATCGATGACGAGCTCGGCGGGCTGGAGCGGATTGATCGCCTCCGGATCCTCGCCCAGCGCCGCCATGGCGTCGCGCATCGCCGCGAGATCCACGACCGCGGGGACTCCGGTGAAGTCCTGCATGAGCACGCGCGCCGGCCTGTAGGCGATCTCGACGCTCGGCCGGGCTTCGTGATCCCAGCCAGCCACGGCCGCGATGTCCTCTCGGGTGACCGAGACGCCGTCCTCGTGCCGGAGCAGGTTCTCCAGGAGGACTCGCATGGCGAACGGCAGACGATCCACGTCGTGGCCACTCGCGGCGAGGGCGCCGAGGCGGACGATCTCGTAGGACTTGGCTCCGACCTGGAAGGAGCCACGGGCGCTGAAGGAGTCGTGCATCGGCGTCGCTCGTGGGGTGGGCGGTGTAGGACCGGCACCAGACGAGCGGCGCGGGTCACCCCGCGCCCGGGTGGCCGCGTCCGGGGGCGATGATACGGACGGAGCACGTCATCTTCGCCCGCCGGGCCGCGCTCCTCGCTCAGCGTCCGCCGCCGATCGGGGCGAGCGCCATGGGGATCGGTTCGACACCGAGTCGCTCGACGCGCGCTGCGCCCGCCTGACTGCCCGTCAGCGCGAAGAGATCCGGCCCCACTCGCACCTCGGTCTCACCGCGCCCGAAGGGCTGGAAGGCCGTATCCACCACGACCGCGGAGAGGACGATCTCGTCCATGGCCATGAAACCAGCGCCGCGCGAGAGGAAGAGCGACTCGCGGGCCAGGAGCCGCCCTCCGCCCTGCCCCTGGGCGAGGGGGCGGTCGCCCGAATCGAGCACGCAGCGGTCGAGGCGTACCTCGGCGCCACCCTGACCGATGAAGAGCGACCCGCCGATCATCGCGCTGTTCCGACCGACGAGGAGCGCACCACCGAGCAGCTGCGCGGAGGAGCCGTGGGCGGGCTGATCAGCCGTCGGCGCGAGGCGCGATCCGTGGAGTTCGAGCGCGCCGTCGTCCACGTGGACCACACGCGCGCGCCCCATCAGCACAGAGTCCACGACCACGACGTGTGCTCCGTCGAGGACCGTGAGCGCCTGCCCGCCTCGGCAGTCGACGGTGACGCCTTCCAGCACGACGTCGCGCGCGCCACGAACGCGGACACCTGCGGCGAGCGTCACGCCTGGACCGGCCGCGACGAGCCTCAGCCCGGAGACGTCGAGGTCGATGATGGCGAGCTCGCCAGAGACCATCCCGTACGTGCCGGGCGGAAGGACGAGGTCGACGCCGCCCCATTCCTCGTGGGCCGAGGTTGCCGACGCGAAGCGATCGCGCAGCCGCCCGAGCTCCGCCCGCAGCGCGTCGATGTCCGACGCCGGGATCGCGATCCGCTCGCGCTCCGGGACGCCATCGTCGGCGAGTCGACGACGATCGCCGACGATGCGCAGCGCCGCGAGCGAGACCGCGTCGCCGGGCAGGAGCGCCTCCACCG
>CBFIJG010000107.1:0-10514 GCA_965662915.1 Planctomycetota bacterium
CCGGACGCGTGATCCGCCTCGCCGGCCCGGCGGGCGTCCGCCGCGACACCGCGCGCGCACGACTGCAGCAGCCCGCCGCGAAGTGCCAGCAACGCCTCGTGGAGGTCCGGCGCCGGAGCGGCGGCGATGCGGCCGTCGCAGCGGGCGAGGAACCGCGTCCCCACCACGAGGGCCTCCGCGCCGTCGCCCGCGCGGCGCACGGCGATCTCGCGGGCGAGCTCGAAGATCTCCTCGTCCGCGGCGGGCCGGTCGATCGCCATGCGGAGGATGGGGTCCAGGAGGAGCCAGCGTCCCCTCGCCGCGGCGAGTTCGACGGCGGCACGCGCCTCGGGCGTCGCCCCGGTGCGCAGCTGGGCCGCGATCAGCCCGTCGAGCCCTGATTCGAGTCGACCCCGCGGCAACCGCGCAAGCGCGCGCAGGATCCTCAGGCGCAACGAACCGTCGACGCCGCTGAAGTCCCGGAGGAGCGCTTCCCCCGCCGCCGTCGCCAGCTCGGGCTCCGCTTCGAGAGAGAGGATCTGTAGGCCCGCCTCCACGCGCACCCGCCGCGGGACGCCGGTGCCGAGCAGGCCTGCCATCTCCGCGGTCCTCGCGCGCGCCAGCTCGAGCACGGCACGCTTCGGGAACTTCGGCCGCGCGTCGCCGCGCGCCTCGTCCCCGTGCAGGAGATCCATCGTGCGGCGCAGCCCGTCGGCCAGCAGCTCGACCGTGGCCGCGTCGGGCGATCGCCCGAGCGCCTGCGCGAGCTGCGACGCCACACCGTCGTGGGGCAACCTCTCCGGGTAGCCTGGCGCCGCCACCAGCGCAGCGAGAGCGCGGGACAGGGCCCCACGGAGCGCGGCCTGGACCTCCTCGTCGTCCTCGAACAGACCGCACAGCTCGATCACCGACGGATCAGGCGTGCCACCCACCCCGAGGAGCTCGAGCAGGTCGTCCCGGAAGAGCGGGGACGGCCGCTCCCGCGTCAGCCTCCGCAGGAGGTCGAGCTGACGCCGCTCCCCCGCGTCCGCCGCCGCGCGCCACGCTATGAGCAAGGCGCCGTCGGCCTCCGGGGCGTGCGTGGAGATCCAGTCGAAGGCTCGCGGAACCAGGTCCTCGTCCCCGGTCTCCAGCGCTCGCAGCGCGACGCCGAGGAGCTCGCGCTCCCCTCCGTACGCGAAGCGCCGACCGGCGATGTAGATCGCCGTCATCGCGAGGTCCTCGTCGCCGTTCTCGACGCAGGCCAGGAGTCCCGCTGGCGGAAGCGGCGATGCCGTCCCGTCGACGGCCTCCAGCGCGTCCACGCGCTCCGACCGCTCGGCCGCGAGGACCGCGGCGAGCCCCTCGAGGGGCTCGAGCATCCGCAGCCCGGCCTCGGACGCGGGCGAGGTGAGCAGCGCGCGCGCCGCATCACCGATGGCCTCGGCCGAGCCGAGGGCGCGCGACGCGCGGCGCGCCTGGAGCTCCTCCGCCGCGATGCGGACGAGCTCCACCTGATCCTCGTCGAGCTCGGGGGCCAGCCGCGCCCATGCGGGCGCCGCGACGACGATCCGCGGCTCCGCGCGGGCCGCGCCCACCAGCTGCATCAGCGCAGGAGGGAGGCCGGCCGGGCCAAGGGCGTCGATGGCCTCCCGATCGAAGGGCAGCGGGAGCACCGCGGGCATCCACTCCTCCCAGGACGCGTCCGGCGTGCTTCCCTCCATGGTCCGCAGTCGCTCCAGCGCCGCAGCCGTTCCGCCGTGCAGCCCGATGCGCGTCAGGAGCCCGGTGAGTTCATGCACCGCGACGGGTGGGCGCTCGAGCTCCCGGACGCGGCGCGCGAACGCGCCGCGGAAAGCGGGGTCATCGAGGAGCGCGCGGGCGAGGCGGTCGAGCGCGGCTTCACGCCACGCGAGCTGAGGTGCGTCGAGCGCAGCGAGGAGCCTGTCCGCGAGGCGGCCCGGTTCGCGCTCGACGAGGACCCGAAGAGCGGGTCCACCCACCTCACGGCGCGCGGGGCTGAACCCGTCGCCGTGCAAGCCGCCTGCGCGATGCACCGCGTCCAACGCCGCGAATTCCCGGGCCCAGTCGGGGCCGCCGGTCGGGAGGAGAGAGGCCTCGGCAGCCGCCTTCGTGACACCCTCGAGTCCGCGCTCCCCCGCCAGGGCGCGCAGCGCGAGTTCGCGTTCGACGGCGAGCTCCTGCGCGGCGGTCGCGGCCGGCGCCGCTGCCGCGCCGGCGAGGAAGATCAGCAGGGCACGCTTCACAGGACCTCGACCCGTCCCACCTCGATTCCCGCCCAGTTGCGCAGCACCGAGGCGCGGTAGCGCTCGAGGGCATTCGCTCCTGCGTCGTCGATGAGTTCGAAGCGCCGGAGCAGCTCGACGACCACGGCGTGAAGCCCGCGCAGCCCGCCGTCGTCCATCTTCACGGCGAGGGCCACGTCCTTGCCCGGCACGCCGACGGCGTAGATCGCCTCGGCCCCGATCTTCGGGAAGAGCCGCCCCTCCGAGGCGCGCACGATGGCGGTGCACAGGCGCCTGTGCTCGCCCGCGAGGAATCCGGGATGCGCCGCCACGGCCCGCTGGATCCGCTCCGCAGCAGCCCGTCGCTCGGGTGCCAGACCCTCCGGGTTCGTGACGCGCGCGAAGCCAAGGGCCAGCGCGGTGAGGGGCGTGCGGAAGGTCGGCGCGGAGCAGCCGTCGACAGCGACACCGAGCTCCTCCGGCGTGCGGTCCGTCATCTCCGCCACGGCCGCCCTGACGAGCGTCTGGCCGGGAGAATCGAAGTCGAGGTAGCTCGCGGGATCCGCGCCGAGGAAGCGGGTGAGGGCCAGGAAACCCGCGTGCTTGCCCGAGCAGTTGTTGTGGATCCGGCCCGGCTCGTGGCCGCTCTCCTGGAGGGCGCTGCGCGCGGCCGGGTCGCCCGGCGGCTGCGGCCCGCACCCCAGATGCTGCTCGCCCAGTTCGAGCCGGCCGAGCAGGCTGCGGGCCGTGCGGACGTGGGCGTCCTCGGCGTTGTGGCTCGAGACGGCGAGGCAGAGTTCCTCGTCGGTCAGACCGACACTTTCGGCGGCACCGGTCTCGAGCAGGGGGAGCACCTGGAGGCACTTGACCGAGCTGCGCGCGAAGAAGGCGTGATCCACGGCACCCGCGGACTCGAGCACGGTGCCCCCCGTGTCGACGAGGCAGAAGGCCCCGCGGTGGACGGACTCCACGCCGTTCCCGCGCCAGGCCCGGGCCAGGACAGGGTTGTCGGGGTAGCAGCCGCCGTTCGCCTCGGGAGGAGCCGTCATCGCCTTGATTCTAGGGAGCGTACGGGACGCCGCCGCAGGGGTCCCGAAGGTCCGCGCCGCTCGCCGTGAACGCCGGGGCCCCTGGCGCGGTACGCTTCCCGCGATGTCCGCCCCCGAGACACGACCGGAGGTGCAGCTGCGCGTGGCCCGCGTGGTTCTGCGCGAGCGCTCACCCCAGCAGTGGGTCTTCCTCCAGGAGACTCATCCACGCGAGGGCGCCGAGCCCCGCGGCTTCCCGATCGTGATCGGCTCCGCGGAGGCCTTCGAGATCCACCGGGTCCTGCACAGCGAGGAGACGGCCCGGCCCCTCACCCATGAGCTCGCCGGGAATCTCGTGGACGCCCTCGGCTCGCGGGTGATCGGCGTCGACATCGTCGACCTGCGCTCGAACACCTTCTACGCGCAGCTCCGACTGGAGGCCCCTCGCACGGCGGCGGGCGACACCAACGACCCGACGGGCGCGGAGGAGATCCTCGTGGACGCGCGCCCGAGCGACGCCCTGGCCCTGGCCCTCCGGGTGGGCGCTCCGATCCGGGTCTCGGAGTCGATCCTCGAGGAGGCGCGCACCGACGACGCGACCGACCCGCTCCCCGACGCGGACGGTGATGCGGACGGAGGCGAGACCTTCGGGCCCGAGGACCCCTTCCCCGACCTTTGACGGACGAGGGAACGAACGCGGGCCGGGCGCGGATCCGGGCGGCGGCCCTGCTGCTCCTCATCGTGGTCCCGGGCTTCCTGCGCCTGTGGCCCGTTGGACACGGCGCGCCCCGAACGGAGTACGTGCCGGACACGCACATCGTGCGCAACGCGCTCCACATGGCGAAGGACCGCGACCTGGTCCCGCCCGGCGGCGCCTTCTCGACCTACCCGTACCTCCTGGCCTACACCCTGGTGCCGGTCTACGCGGCGGACTTCGTCGCGGGCAAGCTCACCGGCGAGTGGAGCGACGGCGCCGGCTACGGGGACCACCTGCGCGAGCGACCGTGGCGCGCGCACCGGCTGGCGCGGATCGTCTTCGCGATCATCGCCTCGCTCACCCCGCTCCTCGTCTTCCTCGCGGCGCGGGCGGCGGGCCTCGGCGCCGGGGCCTGGGTCGCCGGATGGTTGACGGCGACCTGCCTGCTCCACGTCCAGCTCTCCCTCCAGGAGCGGCCATGGGGCCCGATGATGGCCCCCCTCGCGGCGAGCCTGTGGGCCGCGATCGTGCACGTCCGCACGGGCCGGCGCCGTGCGCTCGTCCTCGCGGGCGTCGCCGCCGGCGTGGCGGGCGCGATGCACCAGGGCGGCATGCCCTTCCTCGGCCTCGCCGGGCTGGCGTGGGCCCTCGCCCCGCGGGACCTCGTCGGGCCACTCTCAGCCCGCGTCATCGGTGGCGTGCTCACCGTCGCCGCCTTCGCCGCCGTCGTCCTCCTCCTCGGCCATCCCTACGTGCTGGTCCACGGCCGTCCGGAGACCGCCGCCGCGGGCGCGGAGTTCGTGAAGCAGGGGATGACGACCATCCAGATCGGCAACCAGCAGCTCCAGCTCTGGATCCGATGGGCGTCCTTCCCGGCCCTCGCGCGCGCCTTCGTGGGACACGACCCCGTGATCCTCGCCCTGGGCCTCGTGGGCGCCGCGGCGGCGTTCCGCCAGCGCGTCATGACCCCTGCGCTCGTCTTCGTCCTCGGGTGGGGCGCGTTCTTCATGACGAACGGAGGCGAGCACACGCGCTACCTCCTCCCCATGGCGATCCTGCTCACTCTGCCGGCGGGCTTCGCCGTCGAGCGCTTCGCCACCTCGACGCCGCTCCGGATCGCCGCGGGAGTGCTACTGCTCCTCCCCCTCGTCCAGGCGCTACGCCTCGGGACGGTCCTGCGCCAGCCCGACACCCGCGCCGCGGCGGAGGAGCTGCTCGCCGAGCTGCCCGAGGGAGCCCGGGTGGCCATCGACGTCTACGGCCCGATCGTCGAGCAGACGCGCGCCGGGCTCGAGACGACGGACCGCCTGCGCGACCTGTACGCCCGCGAGGCCTTCCGCGCCGGCCAGCTCGAGGCGGGGACGGCCCGGACCCCGGGCGTGGACGCCTTCCGCCTCGAGGACGCGATGCTCTTCGATCCCCGCCACCGCGGCTCCGAGGTGCGTCAGCTGCCCCCGCGCCTCGACGGAAGCGCGCGCCTACCGCTCCCCGCGACCCAGGACGCCGGCGAGGTCCTCGCCGCCCTCGGCGCGACTCACGTCCTGCTCGTGGATCGCACGCCGGACGACGGCCGGCCGCCGCTCCTGATCGATCCCGAGCCCTCGCTCCCGAACGAGTTCGACGGCCCTGGCGCGCCGCCCGTCCCGAAGCTCGGCCCCCTCGCGGTGGGCCCGGCCCTCTGGCGCCTGCACCCGGCTTGGTCCGACCCGGCGACGCCCGACGCCGCCGTGGCCCGCGACGGCCACCTCCCGGCGACCCTGGCCTTCCCGCTGGTCGACCTGTGGCGCGTCCAGCGACCCGGCCCCGCGCTCTCGCTGCACGCGCTCAGTCGCTAACATCCGCTCACGCGCCCACCGGACGGCGCGCCGCGGAGGTGTGGCAGAGTCTGGCTGAATGCACCGGTTTTGAAAACCGACGTGGGGCAACCCACCGGGGGTTCGAATCCCTCCGCCTCCGCCACTTCCTCTTCGGAGACCGCGACCCTCAGTCGATGTCGAGGAGCTCGACCGCTCCGGAGGGCGTGACCGCCACGACCTGCGCGGTCACGCGGTCCGGCTCGAGCCCGAGCAGCGACTCTACGGCGCTGCGGTAGGCGCCGAGCTGCTGGCGCGAGCGCGCGACGAGCGCCGCGGCGTCGAGCTCCTGGACGACCTTGAAGTCGAGGATCGTGGCGGCGACGGCACGCCCCTCCTCCACCTGGAGGACGAGGCGGTCGATCGCGCCGCGCATGCGGCGCGGGCCGCCGTCGAGGTCGGTCATCTCCACGTCGAAGGCGCGCTCGCGCTCGAGGCGCAAGTCCCCCGGCGGCCGGGTGAGGAGCGAGCGCATGACGTCCGTCTCGAGAGCGGCGCGGTGAATCGCGATGGCCTCGGCCGTGGGCGCGTCCGGGCGGCCGTCCACGCGGGCGCAGGCGGCGCGCAGCTGATCGTCGGAGCGAGGATCCCCCGCCGCCGCATCCGCCAGCCACTCGATCCCCTCGAGGAGCGCGTGGACGAGGCTCCCGCGGCGCGTCCGCCGATCCTCGGAGGCGCCAGGGCCGGTGGGCCGGAGGTGCTGGACCGGGGGCGGGCCGGGCTCCAGAGAGAGACGGCGCTCCTCCACGAGCTCGCCGCTCTCCTTCTTCGAGGAGGCCTTCCCGAAGTCCCCGGTGGAGTCCGGGTGCTCCCACGCGAGGAGCGGTCCGGAGCCGTCGCCGGCGTCGGTCCCGCCCATGAGTTCGATGGCGAAGAGGCGCGCGAAGCTGAAGGCGTTGCCGCTCATCTGCTCGAAGGGCACGATCATCTCGAGGACGTGCACCGCGCGGGTCAGGGCCACGTAGAGCGCCGAGAGCGCGTCGGTCATCGACCGCTCCTGAGCCCCCTCGAAGAGATCGCGGAGCTGGGGATGGTGCTCGCAGAGGTCCTTCTTCGGCGTGACCGAGAGCACGTGGGGCGGCGCGGTCTCGTCGGCGCTCTCGCGCAGGATGCCCTTGGGGGTGAGCTCGATCTTCCGGCCGAGATCCGGGAGCACGACGATGTCGTACTCGAGGCCCTTGGAGGCGTGGATCGTCATCACCTTGACCCGCGCCGCCGACGGATCGGCGATCGCCTTCGCGCGCACGAGGTCGGCGAAGTCCTTGGGCCGGCCGGCCGCGCCGCTCGCCTCCGTGGCCTGCGCCAGCTCGACGAGCTGGTCGAGGCGGCGCGAGTCCCACGCGGCGAGGCCCGGCGCGATGCGCTCCGCCCAGGTCCGGACGAATGCGCCGAGCCCGCCGTGAGTCAGCTCGGCCCGCAGCCGCCGCCCCGCGACCCGCGCGGCGCGCACGGCCTCCTCGCCCTCGACGTCCAACTCAGACGCGGAGAGGCCGAGTTCCTCCGCCACCGGTGAGCGCGCCACCTGGAGCCGCGCCACGCCGTCCTCGGGGTGATCCGCCAGGTGCAGGAGCGCGAGCACCCAGGTCACCGCGGCCGTGTCCGTGAGGGGCTTGCCGCCCTCGTCGCTCGCCTCGATCCTCCGTTCGCCGAGAGCGAAGCGCAGAGCCGCGAGCTCCTTCTTCGTGCGAAGGAGCACGCCGATCGACGCCTCGGGATGCTCGTGGTACAGCTCCGCGATGCGGTCGACCGCGAAGCGCACCGCGCTGTCGAGCTCGCGATCGCCGTCGCGCTTGCGCGGCGCCACCCAGAGCCGTGCCGCGCCGGGGAGGTCCGTCAGCGCGGACTCGTGGGGCGCGAAGGACGAGACCCACTCCTCCGTGGCCCGGTGCGCCGCCTCACGCCCCGCCGAGGTGAACACCACGCGGCGCTCCATCCCGTCGAAGACGCGGTTGACCGCGTCGAGCACGACCGGCGACGAGCGGTAGCTGCGCTGCAGCGGCTCACTGACGAGGCCGGGATGCCGCTCCCCCATCCGCCCGAGGAGCCGCGGCTCGCCGCCGCGCCAGCCGTAGATCGACTGCTTGACGTCCCCGACGCAGAAGAACGTCCGCAGCTCGTCGCCGCCGGCGAGGATCTCCTCGGCGAGGGGCAGGAGCAGCCGCCACTGGCCGGGCGCGGTGTCCTGGAACTCGTCGAGCAGGAGATGGTCGATGCGGCCGTCGAGCCGGAAGGTGACGTCGCGCAGCCAGGTGGCACGCTCGCCGCGGGCCGGGCCGTCCAGGAGCGCTCCCTGGAAGTCGCTGAAGCGCCACGCCGAGAGCTCCGTGCGGAGAGCGCGCTCGGCGCTGTGGTAGCCGGTGAGGAGCCGACCCGTGGCCGCGTTGCGCTCGCGCAGGTCCTCGACCCGCACCGACGCCAGGAGCTGGTGGAGGATGAGCAGCGCGTCGACGAGGTCGTCGGGGAGCGGCGCCTTGTAGAACTCGGGGACCGGGTCGAGGGCCTTCGCGGCGAAGCCCTTGCCCATCGCCTCCTCGAGCGCTGCGCGGTCGAGGTCGAGGTCGAAGTTCTCGAGGAGGTCTTTCAGGGTCTGGTGGGCCTTGGCCCAGCGCGAGTCCGGCTTGCCCTTGTTCGTGGTGGGCACCTGGAAGTCCAGCACGGTGCGGATCGCCTCCGAGAGCGCGACGTCGGCCGGCCGCTCGAGCGGAGCGATCCTCCCCCACGCCCCATCGACGGCCTGCCGGGCCAGCTCGTCGGCGTCCTCGACGACCGTCGCCATCGAGGCCGCCGCGCTCCGCTCGGCCCCGCCGCGGGCGATGCCGCGCAGGAGCTCCAGCTGCTCGTCGTCCTCGGCGACCTCCAGGAGGCGCGCGATGGCCTCGAGGGTGAGCGCCTTCTCCTCCACCTCGCTCGTGATCCGCCAGCCCGGCGCGATCTCGAGCTGGTCCCCGAAGAGACTCGCGAGCCGCACGAAGAAGGCGTCGAGGGTGCGGACCTGGAAGCGGCCGATGCTCCGCAGGAGCCGCGCGAGGACACCGCGGCAGTGCTCGGTGGTCACGATCTCCGCGCCGCCGGGCACGAGGTCCTCGGCGATGCCGCGGATCTGCGCCCGCGCCTCCTCACCGGCCTCGCTCTCCTCGGCGGCGTCCGCCACGCGCGCCAGCACCCGGTCGAGGATCTCCCCCGCCGCCTTGCGGGTGAAAGTCGTCGCGAGGACCCGCTCGGGGGGCACGCCGAGCACCAGCAACGTCGCGAACTGGCCCGCGAGGGCATAGGTCTTCCCCGTGCCCGCGGAGGCCATGAGCAGCTTGCGCGCGGCGGGGCCGCCGACCTCGGCGGGCGGTTCCTCGTCGAAGAGTCCAGGGCCGTCGATCACGTGCGCTCCTCCTCGTCGTCGTCCGTGCTCGGCGCGACCACGAGGCCGACGCCGAGGAGCTCCTCCTCGAGGGCAGGCAGCCTGCGCAGCTTGCCGTGGTCCGAGAGCTCACCCGCGCGCACCGCTCGCACGACGTCCCGCGCCACGTCGAGCGCCCGGTCGAGCTCGTCGAGGTTCCACCAGGAGCCGCTCAGGATCTCCAGTCCCGCCCGGGTCCCGTCCCCCGGCAGGTTGACGTAGCCGAGCTCCGGGAGCGCCTGGCCGGTGAGTTCCTGGACGAGCAGCGCGTAGAGCGGGAGCTGCAGGTCCTTCCAGGTCCCGTCCTTGGTCCGCACGTCCTTCGGCTTCTTCGCCTTGTGTCCGGTCTTGTAGTCGATCACCGACCAGGACCCGTTCGTGTGTCGCTCGATGCGGTCGATCTTGCCCTTGATCCAGACCGGCGCCTCGTCCGCGCCCATGTCCAGCCGCACCATCCCCCGGCGGCGGCCGTCGATCTCCTCCCCCTCGGGCACGTCGAGTCCCGGCGACCACTCCACCGCCTCGATGCTCCATCCCTCCCGCGCGCGCCGCGCCTGGAAGGCCGCGAACTCCTGGAAGCGGCGCTCGAGCTGGCGCATCTGGAGCGGGACGGACGCGAGCACGCTGGCGGGGAACCGCTCGGCGCGCGCCCGGTGGAGCCGGTCGACGAGGAACCCCTCGATCGCGTCCGCGTCGGGCGACGCCTTGAGCGCGCTCCGGCCGAACGCCTCGAGCACGTCGTGGGCGAGGTTGCCGAAGCCCAGCGGGTCCAGCTCAGCGGCCCGGTCGTCCACCGTCTCGAGGCGCAGCTGACGCCGGAGGTGGAAGAGGATCGGCGACTCGAGGTACTGCGAGAAGGACGTCACGGTGAAGACCTCGGGCGCCTCCCGAGGCTGCACCACAGGCGGCAGCGTCACGGGCCCCGCGTCCTCGCGCTCGGTCGGCGCGAAGCGCGCCTCCCTCTGGGCATGACGGACGCGCTCCACCGCCTCCGCCTCGGGCGCCGCGAAGGCGAGGCGGCTCGGGAAGAGCGGGTCGCCGTCGCGTGTGCGCCGTCCGCTGACGAAGTGCACGTCCTTTCCCGACGCGAGCAGACCCGCGAGCAGGTGATGATCCCGGGCCTGTCGCCGCTCGTCGCAGGGGAGCCCGAGGCGCGCGCGGAGCGAGTCCGGGAGGAGCGAGTCCGTCTCCGAGGACTCCGGCACGCGCCCCTCGTTGAAGCCCGTGACGACTGCGAAGGGCCCGTCGTCGAGCAGCAGCTCGAGCCACCCGAGGAGCTCGACCGTCGGCTCGTCCGCGCCGGACGGCGCCGGAGGCACGTCGCCGCCGGCCGCCGCCGCG
>CBFIJG010000108.1:0-10512 GCA_965662915.1 Planctomycetota bacterium
CTTCTCTTCTTCATGGCTTCTCGTACTCCGCGCTGGTGAGGATGGTGTAGAGGACCGTCTCGGGGCCGTCCTCACCCGAGACCGCGACTTCGCGGAAGACAGCCCGCTCCTTCGCCGAGGGTGCGCGGCCGAGCAGCCGCTGGAAGGTCGCGGCGACCCAGCCACCGCCGTCGCCGATCTCCGCACGGCGCGGCGCCCGGGTCCCCTCGCTGGCGAGGAGCATGCGCACGACCGCGGAGCGGAGCGGGGCCGGATCGCCGAGGCCGTCGAGGGCGCTCCGCAGAGCCTCGACGTCGTCCGGGCCGGGCAGCCCGCCCGACAGATCGACGAAGACCGTGCGCACCCAGATGTGGTTCTCCATCGGCGCACCGCGCTCGACCCGCTGCTCGTAGGCCTCGGAGACGAACCAGTCCTCCATGACCTCCGCCAGCCGGCGCGGCTTGGAGTGGATCTCCTTGACGACCTTGCTGCGCCCCTTCGCCGAGAGCGGCGCCCGGCAGATGCGCAGATGCTCGCGCTCGATCAGGTGCCTCGCCGCCTGCTTGTGCTCGACCGCGATGCGGATGACGTCCGACTGGCAGGTCGCTTTCTCCCCGAGAAAAACGCCGGTGCCACCGTCGTAAGCCGTCTTGCCGATCTCCAGCTCGCGCGTGGCCCGCTGGACCTCGATCCCGCAGAACTGCTCCATGACCACGGTCACGAACGTGTCAGCCCCCGGGTTCCGCAGGTCGAAGCTCGTGCAGAGCGCGATGCGGTGGAGCGCGTCGCGGGGCGAGATCGCCCCGCGCGCGAGCATCGCAGGCAGCTCGTCGAGCCCGGTGCCCACCGGCCGGAAGCGGTCGATGAGCATGAAGTAGTAGAGCTGCTCGCCGAGCCAGTGCTGCCAGGCCTCCTCCGTGCCGAGTGCAGCCCGGACGTACGCCGCGCGCGGCCTCCCGATCCACCGCTCCCGCTCGGACTCGAGCGGCGGGCGGCCGTGGAGGTCGATGGAGAGGGCACGCAGCCACTCGCCGTCGAGGGGCTGGTCGCTCCGGGGGGTCTCGTCGTCGAGCAAGGGGTCGGGGGCGCCGGAGCCCGGGGTGGGACGGGCGGGCGAGAGGGCTAGCCGGCGCACCGTGGAGGATAACGAGATCCTCCCCGTCCTTCGTTCAGGTGCGGTAGCCCGGGTCCCTGGACGCCCATGTCGCTGCCCCCCTCCAGACCCCCGGACGACCGCTCAGCCGTCCTCGACCGGCCCGAAGAGCCCCGCGGGGACGAGCCCGCGTGCCACCAGGTCCGTGCGCGCTTCTGCCCCGATGAGCGCGAGCACGCTGTCGAGCCAGGGCCCACGGGCCGTGCGACTCCAGCTGTCTCGGCCCGCTCGCGCGGACCACAGCCCATCCTCGAAACTCTGGAGCAGCAGAGCGTGGGCCTCCGGCCCGTCCCATCGATCGATGGCGCTCAGGACATCGAGCCGCAGCCGCTCTCGCTCTCGGGGATCCAGCGCCGGATCGACAGTCCGTGAGAGCAGGCTCCCGACCTCGCGCGCGTAATCCTGGGGCTCCATCCACTGGGGGTTCGCCACCGCCGCGCCCCGCTCGAGCGCTCCACCTCGCTGGCAGACCTCGGCGAGGAGGGCGTCCGCTCCGTCCCGGCGATGGATCACGAGCCCCGTGATCATCGCGCTCGCCGCGCCCGGCTCGAGGGTCAAGCGCTCCTCCAGATGGTCCCGGACGACCCACAGCCCCTGCTCGGAGTCGGTCCAGGAGAGCCGACGCCAGGCCTCTCCCATGAGCCGCTCCCGAAGCCCTGGCGTCCCGAACCCCCCGAGGACCTCCCGGAGCTCGCCGCAGAGCGAGGTCGCGAGGGCGGCGACGTTCGCGGGGCCCCCGGCCGCGGTCACGGTGGTGAGCAGATGCCGGGCGAGCGCCGTTCCCTCGGCGCGGGCGGAGCGCTCCAGCGCGTGGAGCTCGCTGGCCTCCTCGTCGGAGAGCGCGCGGGTCGCGGCGGCCGCGCGAAGCGCGTCGATGCGCCCAGAGCCCGCGAGGTCGGCTTCACCATTCGCGAGCGCGGCGAGCTCGTCCAACACGGCCGCGTGCAGATCGGGAAAAGCGGAGATCGAGGCGAGGTCGGTCCAGAAGCGGCGCCGCTCCGCGAGGGTCCCGCGGCGCATCCGTGCGTCGGCCTCGACGGTGGTCCCGCGGTCTCGCAGCACCCGATCGAGCATCGTCGCGTTCCACTCCTGGAGCCGCGCTCGCGGAATCCCGGCCGTGGAGACCTCGCCCGCCGCAGCGAGCTCCGCGCGGAGTCCCTCCAGGAAGCCCTGATCGTCGGCGGTGAACCCGAAAGGCCCGCGGCTGCGGCCGCGCGCCAGCGCCACACCGCGACCGGGCCGGGCGTCCGTCCACGCGAGGGGCGGCTGGAGGACGCGCTCGGCGACCCAGCTCGAGACCTCGGATGTCGCACCCCGCGCGAGCACCGCGGCGACGAAGTCGTCCCGCGCCATGCGTACGTCGCCGTCCTCGCGCTCCCAGGCCGCTGGGTGCATCAGGAGTCCCCAGGCCACGTACGCGAGCGAGCCGCGATTGAGGGGCGCGAGTCGTCGCTGCGCCGTCGCGATCGAGTGCAGGCGTGCGGACAGCTCTCCCGCGCCGGGTCGCGGCGCACGAATCTCCTCTTCGGCGAGCGCAGCGAGCAGTTCGCGTGGGTCGAAACGCGGAGCTTCTCGCAGGAGCACCTCCGCTGCCACATGTCCCGCGTGATAACGCCCGCACTCGATCAAATGCGCCAGGGTCGGGGACTCCCCCTGGAACGCGAATCCCTCGTAGCCGGGGAAGTCGGCGGCGCCGTCCACGGAACCGCCCTCGAGAAGGTGCAGATGGAGCGGGTGATCCGCGGGCGCGCCCCTAGGAAGAGGCCGCGGGTTGACGGTCCCCGACGGCGTGAGCAGCCCCCGCGCGAAGCAATCGCGTTCGAAGGCATGCACCGCCTCGATGGCGCGGACGAGGGGTGAAGAGAGTTTTGAAGGCGGCATCGCGCGCTGGCGCGAAATCGCATGGGCGGGTCGCGGCCCGGGGTCCTGGGCCGATGGAGTGGTCAGGGTCGCGCAGAGAGCGAGAGCGAGGGGGATGGACAAGGTCGATGCGGGGAGCGGGGTGATCGGAACGGGCACACGTGGGCCGGGCCCGCATCCGCGGGCCCGGCGGGCGCTCGTCGTCAACCGCCGCTGGCGCTCACGCAGGCGCCGACGATGCGGAAGGACTGGAGCGAGTCCTGGCGCACGGTGCGCTCGATGACGCAGCTCGCGGAGCCCCAGAAGATGTAGCAGTCGCTGGTGTCACAACGCCGCAGCACGACCTCGACGGGGAGCTCGATCGGCTCCAGGTCGAAGCGCCCGCCAGGTTCCGATTCGTAGTGAGCCGGGATGACCTCGGTCGAGAAGTAGCAGTCGGGCTCGATGTTCCCGTTGCCCCCACCGGGACTTCCGATGCGCACCGGACCCAGCTCGATGTAGTGCGGACCGTCGCAGGTGCAGTCCACCGGGATCGACTGGTTGACCTGAGACTGAATGAGATCGCTGAGATCGTGACAGCGGAGCACGGAGTCCTCGGCGGCCGATGCCTCGGCGTGACCGATGGCCGCGCCGGCAACGAGGAGAACGAGCGGAACCAGTTTCATGACACCCTCCTGTGGGTCGAGTCAGCGGGCCCTGCGGCCGCCGACATGGCGACCTGGCGAAGACCCGGCACTGTCCTGACGCGTCGCGCGCGAAGAGGTGACAGCCAGCAGCCGCGTCCGTTCGTCGCGGAACGAAAGAAGGCCCCGGGTCCACTGCGTGGACCCGGGGCCTTAAGGATTCCCTTCCCGGAGAATCTCCCTTCCCTCCTGCCAGAGGGATGGATTGTGGTTTTCGCAGCGACCGGCGAGCGGATGCAGCAAATCCCGTCCGTCTACAGGAATGGATCGATCGCCTTGCGGAGGCCCGGCGTCTTCATCTTCGAGATGGCGCGCACCTGGATCTGACGGACCCGCTCGAGGCTGACCCCGAGCTCCCGGGCGACCTCGCTGAGAGTGTGCTCGCGCTCGCGGTTGATACCAAATCGCATCTCAATCACGTAGCGCTCGCGCTCGCTGAGGCGACCCATCGCGTCGTGGATCCCGTCCTCCAGAGTCACCTCCTCCATTTCCGTGGAGTAGACGCCCGAATCGTCGGCCTGCCCCAGCACCTCCGCCAGACCGCCCGAGGCGTCGTCCCCGACGCTGAAGGGCGAGTCGATCGAGAGGGTCGAGCGAGACGCGGCGAGAGCGCTCTCCACGAGGTGTTCCCCGAGATCGGCGGTCTCCGCGATCGCGGCGACGGAGGCGTCCGGGCCCAGCTTGTCCTGGGCTGCGCGCACGTGCTTCATCGCCTTCTGGAGGTAGACCGGAACGCGGACCGTCTGGCCGTTGTTGTAGAGATAGCTGCGGTAGGCCTGGTTGAGCCAGTGCACCGCGTAAGTGCGGAACAGCAGTCCCCGGCGCCAGTCGAAGCCGTCGACCGCGCGGAAGAGCGCGGCGGAGCCCTCCTGGATCAGGTCCAGGCGGCCCGCGCCGAGGTGGGCGTAGCGCTCGACGTTGATGATGGCGAGGTAGAGGTTGCGCTCGACGAGTTCCGTCCGCAGGTGGTGCAGCTCGACCCAGCGGCGGCAGAGATCCTCGGGCAGATCGCAGGAGTGCGAGCAGACGTCGCGATAGGTGGTCGGGTCGTACGAGACGCGCCCGTCCAGGTCGTCGGACGCGAGCCCGGCCCGAGAGAGAGCGTGCTCGAGGCGCAGGCGCGCGAACTCGATGCGACGGGCGTGCCGGGCCTCTTCCCCACGATCCATGATCGTGATGGTCTCGATCTCGGCCCGCAGCTGCTCCTCGATCGAGGCCGCGCGCGCGTCCGGATCCATCGCGAGCGGCTCGCGCCAGCTCCCGGGGTCGCGGAGCTCGAGCTCGATCCCCTGGCGGTTCCACTCCTGTGCGCGACGCTTCGCCTTCGCCGTGAAACCGTCGTGGTCATCGGCGTAGCGATCCAGGAGCCGATCGAGGTCGGCGAGCGTCTTGACGTTGCTGGTTGCAGTCATCTTCGTCTCCTTGGACGAACCGTCGCCGGCGGCCGAGGGTGAAGGCCTCGTGGGGTCCCGTTCGGCTCGGGTTCGTCTGGTTGGTCGGAGGGGCCTGTGCGAGCGACGTGCCGGAGAACGGACGTCCAGGCGAGCGGGCCCCCCGGTTCCGGCTGGGCTTTCGCTGCGGATACGGCCCGTGACGCCTGGCATTGGATGAACTTTGAGTAACGACCCCGATCAGGGTCTCTTATGACCCTCGCTGACGGAGCCATGGAGGCTATCGGGGCGCTCCCGGTGGTCGTGACGCCGCAGACGCGACAAGAGAGTCCGGGCCGAGGAACTCCCTGGATGAGCCGGAAACGGGCTCTGAACCGCACGCCGCGCTCGTTCCGCGCGCGCGTCCCACCGCAAGCCCGGGGCCGCCGCGGCTTCTCGACCGGAACCGCCGGGATGGCAGTCATTCGCCGCTGTCTGCCACAACGGCTCTTCGTGAGGGCGGACTTCGCAAGCGCGAGCCGCAGCCCGCAGCCGTCGACGCAGGGAGCCCCGCCGCGACACTGCGCAGCGGGGCTCCCTGCCACCGGCGGCGCGCTGCCGCGCGCCTGCCTGTCGGGTTTCGATCAGCCCTCGGCGTCCATCGACGGCGCGTTGTAGTGCTGCTGCTCCTCGGTCGGGATGAACTCCTGGAGGTGCTCGAGGTCGTTCGACTCCCGGATGAGGTGGCGCGCGATGACGATCCGCTGGATCTGGTTCGTGCCCTCGTAGATCTGGAGGATCTTCGCGTCACGGAAGAACTTGGCGATCGGGTAGTCCTCCATGAACCCGTAGCCCCCGAAGACCTGGACCGCGTCGGTGGCGACCTCCATGGCGACGTCCGAGGCGAAGCACTTGGCCATCGCCGCCATCTTGGAGTTGGCCGGGTTCGGGCCCTCCGAATCGATCGCCGCGGCGGACGCATAGGTGAGTTGCCGCGCCGCCTCGGTCTTCATGGCCATGTCGGCGAGCATCTGCTGGACCATCTGGTGCTGGCTGATCGGCACCTTGAACTGCACGCGACGGTTCGCGTACGCGTTCGCGAGGTCCAGCGCCCCCTGGGACGCGCCGACCGCCTGGGCCGCGACGCCGGGCCGCGCGTGGTCGAGGGTCGTCATGGCGTGCTTGAAGCCCATGCCCTCGCGGCCGCCGATGAGGTTCTCCACGGGGACGCGGACGTCCTTGAAGTGGGTCTCGACGACCGGAACACCGCGGATCCCCATCTTGTCCTCGACCTTCTCGATCGTGAATCCGGGCGTGCCCTTCTCGACGATGAAGGCGCTGATGCGCCGGGACTTCGAGGTCGGGTCCGTCACCGCGAAGACCGAGTAGACGTCCGCGATGCCGCCGTTGGTCGTCCACTTCTTCTCGCCGTTGATGACGTAGTGGTCCCCATCGCGAACGGCGCGCACGGCGAGCCCGCTCGCGTCGGATCCGGCGAACTTCTCGGAGAGGCAGAAGGCGACGAAGGTCTCGCCCGCGGCGATCTTCGGCATCCACTTCTGCTTCTGCTCCTCGGTGCCGCCGAGCAGGATCGGGAACGATCCGAGCGCGTTGACCGCGTAGGCGACGCCGAACCCGGAGTCGGCCTTCGCGAGCTCCTCCGCGACGAGCGCGAGTGAAAGCACGCCGGCGTCGAGTCCCCCATAGGCCTCGGGGATCCAGGCCCTGAACAGGCCGGCGTCCGCGACGGCGCGGGCGGCCTTCATGTTGTATTCCGAGTGCTTGTCCGCGTGGGCGGCGCCGGGGCGCACGACCTCGTCGGCGATCTTTCGGGCGATGGCCTGGAGCTCCAGGGCCTTCTCGCTGAAGGCGATGTTCTGCTGCATGGGAGTGATCGGTTCGGCGCGCGGGGTTGCGCCGCAGTCCGGCCGCCGGGGCGGCTCGTGGCGGGAGGAGTCTACCGCCGCGCTCGCGCGGTGGACCCCGGCGCCCCGGATCCCGGCGCGACGGCCGCCCGGCTCGCCGGAGGGGCCCGGCGCAGCTGTCAGCCTCGCGCCACGACGATCTGCCGCGCCGCCTCGGCAGGAGCGAATTCCTCGCCGGAGAAACCACCGGCCCGCCGCTCGACCCGGAGGCCGAGAGCGCCGAGCCGCTCGTCCAGCTCATCGGGCTCGAACATGCGCACCTCCTCGCGCCAGGAGCGCTCGGCCCCGTCGGCCATCGTCAGGCGCACCTCCTTCACTACCCGCTGGCCGCCGTCCTCGAGCCGGCGAACCGCCTCGAGCACGATCCCGTCCCGCTCCTCCCGCGAGCTCGGGACGAGCCCGCGGCGGATCGCAGCGGGGTTCATCAGGTCCATGACCAGCGTCCCGCCGGGCGCGAGGACCCGCGCCATCTCGGCGAGCGCCTGCGCGTCCCCCTCATCCCCGAGGTACCCGAACGAGGTGAACAGGTTGACGACCGCACCGAAGACGCCCTCGGCGAAGGGGAGCGCGCGCATGTCCGCCTGGGCGAGGCGCCCCTGGAGCAGCGCCGCCGCGTCGCTCTCCTCCTCGAGCTCGCGCGCGCCGCGCAGGAGGTCGAAGGACAGATCGATCCCCACGACGTCCAGGCCGCGCTCCGACATCGCGACGCCATGGCGGCCGAAGCCGCAGCAGTCGTCCAGCACGACGCCCCGCGCCTCGGCGAGGACGTCCTCCACCAGCCAGCGCACCTCCTCGCGGGCCGCCGCGAGGTTCCGGTGGGCGTAGACCTCGCGGTAGTCGCTGCGGAAGGCCTCCACGTACCAGGGCGCGCTCGTCATGGCGGAGACGATAGCGATTGGCCCTCGCTGTGGCGCCGGGGAGGGCGGGGTCGCTCGACGCGCCGCCGTCCGATCTCCCGACCCTCGGGCGGTCCGGCACCTGTGCCTCGACTCCTGCCGCGGCCGCACGCGTGCGGGCCGACACCCCCTCGGACCTGCGCACCACGTCCTCCGGGCAGACGAGGAGCGACCTGAGGAGCACCAACGCCGCCACGGGAATCGCGTCGTCCGGGACAGGCACGCCTCTCGGGCAGTCCGACGGTACGCGCTGATCCACGCGGGCGGACGAAGACGAGTTCCGTGCTTCCGGTGTCATCCCCACGGGGCCCGTCCGTGTAGAACGCGAGGGAGGCCGGCCGCCGCGCCCGCCATCTTGAACCAAGCCATGAGCTCCCCCACCGACGCCTGCCTCCGCGAGACCCGTGAGGCCCGCGAGGCCACGCAGCTCGCGCCCTGCGCGATGAGGAGCGTCGACTCGCTCGGCCGGCGCTTCGAGGAGGCAGCGGACCCGCACCGCACGATCTTCGAGCGGGACCGCGACCGCATCACCCACGCGACCGCGTTCCGCCGGCTCCAGTACAAGACCCAGGTCTTCCTCAACGACGAGGGCGATCACCATCGCACACGCCTGAGCCACTCGCTCGAGGTGTGTCAAGTGGCCCGTAGCGTCGCCGGCGTGCTGCGCCTCAACGAGCCGCTGTGCGAGGCCCTCAGTCTCGCGCACGACATCGGCCACCCGCCATTCGGCCACCGCGGCGAGTGGGCGCTCAACGAGTTCATGCATCCCCACGGCGGCTTCCGTCACAACGCGCAGGTGCTGCGCGTTGTGGACCTGCTCGAGCGCCGGAGCCCCGACCACCCGGGCCTCAACCTCACCCGCGAGCTGCGCGAGTCCCTGCTCAAGCACGAGACCGAGGAGGACTGGCCAGGCGAGTTCCTACCCAAGCCCCGGCAGCCGCTGCTCGAGGGACAGGTCGTCGACCTCGCCGACAGCACCGCCTACAACAAGCACGACATCGAGGACGGTCTCGCTGCGCGCATGTTCGCCGAGGCAGATCTCGAGGAGGGGGTCGCGCTGTGGCGCATGGCGCGAGAACGCGTCGCCGCCCGCCACCCCGGATTCCTGGAGGGTGTGGGCGACGCACCCGACGACCCGCGCCTGCGGATCGGCCGCCTCTGCAACGAGGTCATCGGGATCTGCATCGTGGACCTGGTCCGCGCGACGCATCAGAACCTCGCCGACGCCGGCGTGGAGTCCGCGGGGGACGTCCGGGCGCACGGGACGATGCTCTGTGGGCACTCCGCCGAGATGAAGCCCCTCGTCCAGGAGCTCCAGAAGTTCCTCTACCGGCGCTTCTACCGACACCCCTACCTGCAGAGCTTCCGTACCTGGGCGAAGGCGGTCATCGGCGGCCTCTTCGAGGCCTACCGCGCGCGCCCCGAGGAGATGTCCGGCTGGTACCTGCGATGGACCGAGGAGGTCGGGCTGGAGCGCGCCGTCTGTGACTTCCTCGCCGGGATGACGGATCGCTTCGCCGTCCAGGAGTACCACCGCCTGGTGGGCCCCGTCCCCCCCCTCGAACGGCCCTGACGCGCACCGTGGAGCGGCGCCCCGCGCTGCGCCGAATCCCCTTGCAACCTCGCGCTCGCGATGTGCGAACATCCGGCCATGGCGAAACGAATCGACTGGTACTACCACCGCAAGGGCTGAACCTCCTGCAAGCGCTCGGACGCCTTCCTCGAAGGCGCCGGGGTCACCGTCCGTGAGACGGTCAACGCGACGAAGGAGCGTTACGGCGAGGACGACCTCGAGGCTCTCTTCGACGGCGCCCGCAAGGTCGTCGCCATGAAGGGCAAGAAGATCACCGAGCTCGACCTCGGGAACGAGGAGGACGCGGCGGCGCTCGCGTCCGTCGCGCTCGGGCCGACGGGGAACCTGCGGGCCCCCACCGCGAAGGTCGGCAAGACCTGGCTCGTGGGCTTCAACGAGGAGGGCTACGGCGCGACCTTCGGGTGATCCCCGAACGAGGCCAGCTCTCCCCTCCGCCAGGCCGCGGGGTCGCGCATCACCGCGGCCTGGCGGCCTGTCCTTTCTGCGGTCCCGCGATCCGCGGCGCGGCGCTCGATCGGAGACCGGACGTGCCTCCAGGGGCCCCTCGCGAGGGCTGTCCGCGGGCCGCAGCGGACACGCTCCGAATCCGCCGCGTCGCGGCTCAAGGGTCGGCGGAGCGGGGTCGATCAACACGGGAGCGCCCGCCGCGGCGCTGGCTCTCGATGCCCCCCACCGAATCCAACGACCCTCCCGCGCCCGAGGAGAGGCCCGCCGCGACGACCGCCGACGGTCTCGACCCCATGCGCTTCCGCGACCCGATCCCCCACGGGATCGACTCGTGGTACCCGGTGCTCCGCGGCGGAGATGCTCCCGTTCTCTTCGCCGATACCGGCGAGCTCCGCGCGGTGCAGCGCCTCGCGCGCGGCTGGGCGGAGCTCCCCGATGGCGGGCGGGTGATTCTCCAGGGCAGCCTGCGCCAGCGCGGCCGCGCCGATCTCGACGACCTGGCGGCCGCGCTCCAGCGCGGCGGCAGCGCCGAGCGCTTCGTGGTGTGTCTTGGAGCCGGGCGCGCGGCGACCCTCCTCCCGGCGGGCGCCCGCGCGGCGTTCCGC
>CBFIJG010000109.1:0-10419 GCA_965662915.1 Planctomycetota bacterium
CCCGATGCTCGCGCTGATCGCGTGCGGCAGCGCCGAGGGCGCGGCGTTCGACGGCCTCGGCGTCCGCGGTCTCGCCCAGCTCGCCATCGACGCCGGCACGCGCGAGGCCCTGGTCACCCAGTGGCCGGTCGAGGACACGGCCGCAGCGCGGGCGTCCCTCGTCTTCCACGGCGCCCTCCGCGCTGGCGAGGACACGGCGGAGGCGGCCCGGCGCGCGAGGGCCCTCCTGGCCGGGATCGGAGCGCCCCCGAGGGAGTGGGCGGCGTACCGCCTGCTGGGCGCGCCGTAGGGCGCGCCGGGGCCCAGGAGCCCGAGGCGCGGAAAAAAATACGCGATGGCGCGGCGAACCACTCAAGGGATGCCGGGCTCGGGTCGATACACCGCGCACGCCATGATCGCCGCGCTCCTGACTCTCTCCCTCGCCGCGCCCCTCTCGGGCGGACTCTCGACCCAGGTCCCTCGCGAGGTCCGCGTCCCCTCGGCCCTTGAGGGCTCGGACGTTCGCGCCAGCGTGCAGCTGACCGCGACGCACTTCGCCGCACGGAGCCACGCTCCCGTGCGCCAGTGGGTCGTCTTCGAGAACCGCGCTGCGGGCCTGCGCGCCACCCGCGATCTCGCGCCCTTCAGCGAGCTGATCTACCCCATCGGCGGCTCAGGCGCCGCCGGTGACATGACGGTCGCCCTCGTGACCGAGGACGGCTCCGGCCTGCGCACCGCGGGTGCGTTCGAGCCCTGCGCCAGCTTCACCGGCACGACCCTGTTCGTCCAGCGTACGGCGGAAGGCGTCGACGGCTGGATCTCGCGCCACGGCGGCCGCTCCCTCACCCGCGCGAGCCGCGCGACGACCCTCCACGTCCCCGTGCCGGTCCCCAGCGAGGACAAGCGCAGGGCGAAGCGCCGCAAGATCGAGCGCGAGAAGCTGCCGCCGCTCTGAGCGGAGGCGAACACCGATCACGTCGTCGCGGCAAGCACGCGGCGACGGGAAAGCGAAGAAGAGATGAAGACGTCTGCCGCGCTCCGGCGCGGACATGACGGACAGAGAGATCGGGGGTGACGCGCAGCGTCACCCCCGTCTTCCGTTCTGGCCCGCTCCCTGCGCCTTCCACCAGGCCGCGACCGCCCCGACCTGTTCGTCGGCGTGGACGGGCACGGCGCGGCGGAGCTCCCGGACCTCCTCGAGATCGAGCTCGAAGAACGCGAGCGCCGTGGGCGCGCGCCCCTCCCCTCTGGGATCGAGCTCCACCTCCCTCACGGCGTCGAGGCGCCGACCGTCGGGGGCGTACGCTCCGGACATCCCGCGGTCGAACTGCAGCTCCATGCGCCGGCGCCCGACCACGTCGCGACCCGCCCGGTTGCACCCGATCACGAACCCGCAGAGCTCGGCCGCGCGCCCCGCGAGCAGCGCGCTCCAGTGCGGGCCGCGCACCCTGGGCCACTGGGCGCTCACGCTGAGCAGCTCGGCCCCCTCGCGGAACGCGATGCGGGCCACGTCGGGGAAGCGCAGGTCGTAGCACACCATGGGCGCGAGCCTGACCCGCTCCTCGTCCGCGGCGACCTCGACGACCGGCGGCGGCGCCGATCCGGCGCGGAAGGCGAGGTGCTCGGCCGTCGGCGTGAACAGGTGGACCTTGTCGTGGAAGCCGGCGAGGGCACCCGCCGCGAGGACGTGGGCGCGGTTGGACGGGAGCTCGCGCGCGCCGCCCCGCGGCCCGTAGGCCGAGCCGATGACCGTGACGCCGAGGCGACCGCCCTCCGCGGCGACGGCGTCCACGGCGGACTGGCTCGCGCGGAGCTCCTCGTCGTCGGCCTCGGAGGTGAAGGACGTCGGCCACATCTCGGGCAGCACGGCCACCGCGGCGCGCTCGTCCGCGGCGGCGCGGAGCCCGGCGAGCGCCGCGTCGAGGTTGCCGTCGACCTCGCCGGCGCGGACATCGATGGAGAGGGTGGCCGCTCGCATCCAGGGACCATAGCGAGGCGAGGCTCCCCGGCGCGTGTCCCTAGGGCGGACCCTGCCCGGGCGGACGTCCGTTCCGGAATCCAGGAGCGGGACCCTCCCGGATCCCTGACCCGCCTGTAGCCCCTGCGGACGTATCGTGACGCGCCCGTGGCGGTCCCCCTCGACGACGCGCTCCGCGCCTTCCTCGCCGACTCGGGCGCCCCCTACAAGGGGCGCCTCGAGCGCATGCTCCGCGCCCTCTCCGCCGAGGACGCGGACGAGGTGATGATGCTGATGAAGGAGAGCCGCGGCGCCCCCGCGGCCCTCGCCGCGGCGGGTCACCGGACGGCGCTCTTCATCGGAGACGCGCGCTCGGGCGCGGCGATGGCCCTCGCGGCCCTCGGCCTGACCGTGACGATCGTGGACCGCGACGCGGGCCGGCTGCGCTACGCCCTCGCTCGCGCCGAGGCCTACGAGCCGGGCTCCACGCGCGGCGTGGTCGGCGGCGACGGCCCGGCGCTGCCCTTCGCCCGCGACGCGTTCGACCTGGTGATGGTCGAGGACGGTCTCCCCGGCCCCCTCACCGGCCGGGGGTTCGACATGAAGGAGGTCCGCCACGTCGCGGTGAGCGAGGTGCTCGTCGCCGCTGACAACCGCCTCGGGTACAAGCGCAGCACCGGGCGGCGCGGCGTCTTCAGGCGCTCGCCCCTGCTCCTCCTCCGGGAGGCGCTGCGCCCCTCCCGCGGGGAGCGCGCGCTCCCCGGGACGCGCGCGGCCGTGCGCGGGCCCTGGGAGGAGGCGAAGGCCTTCGCGCTCTATCCGCACGCCCGCGAGTTCAGCCACGTCGTGGGCCTCGACGCGCCTCTGCCCGAGCTCTCCGTCGGACCCCGCGAGCGGCGCAACCGCGTCAAGGTCGCGGCGAACCGCGCGGGCCTCTTCCGCTGGCTCACGCCCTCCTTCGCCGTGCGGGCCCGCGTCGCCAGCGGCGCGACCGACCGCGCCGACGCGCTCCTCACCGCGCTCGCCGACGAGATCGGGGAGACCGCGCCGCGCGTGGAGCGCCTCGTCGCCACGCGCAGCAACAACGTGCTCCTGCTCACGGCGCCCGCGCGCCGCGACGAGACGGGGACGAGCGAGTGGGCGATCCACGTCCCGCTGCAGCCATTCAAGCGTCGCATGGTGCGCGCTCACCACGACTGGATGGCGAGCGTGGCGGCGCGCTACCCGGGCGTCCCCGTCCCCGAGACGCTCTTCGCCGGCCGGGCCGCGGGCCTCGAGATCGCCGCCGCGCGCCGGCTGCGCGGGCTCGACGGCACCGAGCTCACGGGTGATCCGCAACGCACCGCCCGGATGTTCGAGGACGTCTGCGAGGCCCTCGCGCGCCTGCTCGACGCGGAGCCGACGACCGTGGACGACGCGCTCTGGGACTCGCTCCTCGAGACGCGCTTCGAGCGCGTGCTGGTCCAGGTCACGAACGCGGCGACGCGAGGGCGGCTCGAGGAGATGATCCGTCGCCTGCGGGAAGCGCTCGTCGGGAAGAGCCTGCGGCTCGGCATGTACCACGCCGACCTGCGGCCCAAGCACGTCAAGGTGGACGCGGAGGGCCGCCTCGTAGGGCTGATGGACTGGGGCGCCAGCGAGGAGCGCTTCCTCCCCCTCGTGGACCTGCTCCAGCTCGTGATCCACCAGCGGAGCCAGGAGCTCGGGGGACACTTCGGCGCCGCGTGGAAGGCGCTCTCGGATCCCGCGTCCCGGCGGCCGCACGAGGCGCGCGCCCTGGACCGCTACATCGACCTCGCGGGCCTGGACGCCGCCACGGCGGCGGCGCTCCTCGACGCCTTCCCCCTGTTCGTCGCGGGGATGGCGGAGCGGAACTGGGACTACTCGCGCCCCCACTGGGTCCAGCGGCAGTTCGGGCTCTGAGCGGGTTCTGGGGGCGCTCCACCGGCTTTCCGAGGGGCGCCGAGGGGGCCGGAAGATCTTTCCGGCCGGCCCCGGGTCGAAGTCGGCGCCAAGAGGCCCGGCTCGATCTCAAGCTGGCCCGGCGTAGGGCCGATCCATGCAGGAACGGAACGCTGTTCTCCGTCCCCCCATGGCCCCGAAGTTCAAACGTCGTAGGAAGCTCATCCTCGCTGGTCTCCAGCTGCGGATGAGCGGTGTGTTCGTGGGCCTCGTGACGCTCATGCTCGGCCTGCAGTTCGTCCTGCTGACCTCCGAGCTGCATCACGCCGCGAACGAGCTGCCGAGTGACGGCGGCCTCCTCCTCGAGCGCGCCGCCGGCGTCGCCACGAGGCTGATCGTGGTGTCGGCGCTGATCTTCCTGCCGCTCACCCTCCTCGTCGGGATCCTGTCGACGTTCCGGATCGCGGGCCCCCTCTACCGCTTCCAGCGGTTCCTCGAGGCCACGCGCGACGGCGCCCAGCCCGACGATTTCCGTCTGCGGGACAAGGACGAGCTCCACGAGCTCGCTGCGCTCCTGAACGACGCGACGCGTCCCCTGCGCGAGGAGCCAGCAGAGGAGAAGGGCGCGGTCGACGAGGGCGACTCCCTCGCGGCCTGAGCGCCGACCATGTCCCTCTCCACGAAGATCGCCGCGATCCTCACGGTCCTGATCCTGTCGCTGACGGCGATCGGCGCGACCGTGCAGAACCGCGTCTTCGGGCGCATCTTCTCGTCCATCGAGAGCGAGGAGGCCGGGCTGGAGCTCCTCCGGGTCCAGAGCGCCCTCGAGTCGGAGATCGACGCCTGCGCGCGGAGCGCGCGCCGCGTCGCCACCCACGATCGAACGCGCGCGTTCGCCGCACAGCCCGGCGGCCGCGAGGGCTACCTCGCCGAGAACCTGTCGACGGCGGCCCTGCGCGGTGACGACCTCGACCTGCTTTACGTCTGCACCGCGGGCGGCGACGTCCTCGGCGGGACGATCCTCGATCCGATCACCGGGGAGCTGACGCAGCTGTCCCGGGACTTCCCCGGCGGCCGCCTCGCCCCCGAGCACCCGGCCTTCGCGGGCCGCGGTTCCCTGCCCAGGGGCATGGTCACCACGGCCCGTGGCCCGATGCTGATCGGGACCGCGCGGATCCAGGCGCCCGGGACCGAGGCGCCGGACGGCTTCGTGATCGCCGGCCGCTTCCTCTCGGGGAGCCTCTCCCAGCGCATCGCGGACCGCACCCAGACGGACTCGACCGTCGTCCACATCGGCGCGGACCGCACGGGTCTGCCCGCCGACATGGCCGCGGTCGTCGACGAGGTCACCTCCTCCGCCTCGCCTGTTCAGCGCGTGATCGAGGGCGGCGACACGCTCGCGATCTACGGGACCTTCGACGACATCCAGAAGCGCCCCGTGTTCCTGATCCGCGCGCGCCTCGAGCGCCGGATCAGCGCGGCCGGCGCGTCGGCGCTCGCCTCGGGCGCCCTGACCGACGCGACCCTCGGCATCGCGATCCTGCTCGCGCTGCTGTTCATCCTCAATGCGGTGGTGATCCGGCCCATCGGCGCGCTGACCCGTCACGCGGTCGAGACCGGGCGGAGCGAGAACTTCCGCGCCCGCTTCCACTCCGATCGCAGCGACGAGCTCGGCACCCTCGGCAGCGCCTTCGACGAGATGATGGGCAAGCTCGAGGAGGCGCGCGCCCAGGTCGTCGACACCGCCCGCGCCGCCGGGATGAGCGAGATCGCCACCGGGATCCTGCACAACGTCGGCAACGTCCTGAACAGCGTGAACATCTCGGCGACGCTGGTGTCCCAGCGGATTGACGGGCTGTGCGTCGATGACCTCCAGCGCCTCTCCGAGGTCCTCACCGAGCACGCCGACGACCTGTCGACCTTCCTCGCGGAGGACCCGCGGGGCCAGCACATCCAGCCCTTCCTCTCCGCGCTCGTCGTGGAGCTCGGCCAGGAGAAGGCCTCGATCCGCTCCGAGGTGGACTCCCTCAGCAGCGGCATCGAGCACATCTGCGAGCTCATCAAGAGCCAGCAGGAGATCGCCAAGGGGAGCCAGCTCGTGGAGCCGACCAACTTCGCGGAGCGCCTCGACGAGGCCCTGCGCATCACGAAGCCGGCCGAGGACGAGGAGCGACCCCTGGTCGTGGTCCGTCGCTTCGAGGAGATCCCCGAGGTCGCAGTCGACCAGCACAAGCTGCTTCAGATCCTGGTCAACCTCGTCCAGAACGCCCGCCAGGCGATGGACGGGTGTCGGGGAGAGCAGGAGCTGACGCTCGAGGTCGCACGCGCCGGGGAAGGCCGCGTGCGCGTCACCGTGACCGACACCGGCTGCGGCATCGCCGCCGCTGATCTCGTCCGCGTCTTCCACATGGGATTCACGACACGCGAGGAGGGCCACGGTTTCGGCCTGCACTCCGCGGCGAACGCGGCCACCGAGATGGGCGGCCGCCTCTGGGCGGAGAGCGAGGGCACCGGGCGGGGCGCGCGCTTCGTGCTCGAGCTGCCGGCCCGGGCGGAGAGCCCGGCCTTCGCGTCCGGCTCCCCGGACGGAGGAGGTGTGGCCCGATGAACAGGCGCATCCTGCTCGTGGACGACACCCGTTCGATCCACGAGGACTTCCGCAAGATCCTCTGCCCGGGCGACCGTCCGAAGAGCGACCTGGCGAGCGCCCGAGCGGCCCTCTTCGGCGACGCGCCCCCGGCCCCCACCGCAGGGACCGAGCGGAGCTACGAGCTCACCAGCGCGTTCCAGGGCCAGGAGGCCCTCGAGCGCGTCAAGGAGGCGAGCGAGCAGGGCGAGCCCTTCTCCGTCGCCTTCATCGACGTCCGCATGCCACCGGGCTGGGACGGCATCCAGACCATCAAGGAGCTGTGGAAGACCGACCCCGATCTCCACTGCGTGATCTGTACGGCTTACTCGGACTACTCCTTCGACGAGACGGTCGCGGAGCTCGGGCACACGGACAGGCTGCTGATCCTGAAGAAGCCCTTCGACTCGGCGGAGATCCGCCAGGTCGCCAGCGCGTTCACCGCCAAGTGGGACGCGGCCTCCCGCGAGCGGGACGCCATGTCGGCGCTCAAGCTGAAGGAGTCGGAGGCGCGCGCCTACGCCTCGTCCCTCGAGACGCTGAACAAGGCCCTCGCCACGTCGAAGGCCAGCGCCGACCAGATGTCGGTGATGAAGTCGGAGTTCATGCTCCGCCTGACCGAGGAGGTCAGCGAGCACCTCAACGCGATCCTCGACCGCCTGATCGAGGACGGCCGCACCGAGGGGCTCGACGAGGCCCTCGACCGCAGCCAGCGCCTCCTCGAGACGATCGACAAGGTCGTCGACTTCACCCACGTGGAGGCCGGCACCCTGGACGTCCACAGCGCCCCCTGCCGCCTCGACGTGATCATCGACGACCTCCGCGCCACCTTCGGGTACGCGGCCGCGGAGAAGGGCCTCGCCCTCGAGGTCCAGGTCGCCGAGTCGGTGCCGCCCTTCATCCAGACGGACGCCGGGCGCCTGAGCCAGATCCTCGGCCACATCGTGGACAACGCCATCCGCTACACGGAGAAGGGCGGCGTCACCCTCGAGATCGCCACCGAGCCCGCGGACAGCTGGGACACCGCCCACCTCCGCTTCGACGTCAAGGACACCGGCCGCGGCATCACCCGCTCGCAGGTCGGCGAGGTCTTCCAGCCCTTCTCCACCAAGAAGGAGCCCTCCCTCGACGCCGGCGCCGGCCTCGGCCTCACCGTCGCCAAGCAGATCACCCGCCTCCTCGGCGGAGAGCTTGATTTCGAGTCCTACCCCGGCGAAGGCTGCACCTTCACGCTCCGCCTCCAGGCGAAGCGCGTCGAAGAGCGCGCGGCCTGATCGGCCGACGGCGCGCTCTCATCGGGGGCACCGGACTCGGTGCATGGTCGGAGACGGTCTTCGGACGCGCCGCCGCATCGACCGCGGCCGGAGCGGCGTCACTCGCCCGCGGCGAGCTCAGGCCATCACGGCCCGCGCCTGCCGGAAGGAGACGAGTTGGTTCGTCGTCTCGTCCCACAGGTGGAGGCGCAGCGACTTGATCCCGCTCCAGAGGGTGATCTCGCGTACCTGGGCACCCATGGCCGCGATGGCCTCGTGGCAGCGCTCGAGGTTGTAGTTCGGCACCCGCGGGGCGAGGTGATGGACGTGGTGGAAGCCGATGTTGCCGGAGAACCACTGCAGGACCTTCGGCAGCTTGTAGAAGGAGCTGCCCTCGAGGGCCGCCGCGACGAAGTCCCAGTCGGCGTTCTTCGCCCAGTAGGTGTCCTCGAACTGGTGCTGGACGTAGAAGAGCCAGACGCCCGCGCCCATGGCGACGCTCATGATCCCCAGCTGGAGGATCACGTAGGTCGACACGCCGAAGATCGCGCACATGGCGGCGACCATCCCGGCGAGCGCCAGGTTCGTCCACCAGGTGGCCACGCGCTCGAGCCGCGGCGCGCTCTTGCGCGGGATGCGCTCGAGCACGAGGAAGAGGAAGAGCGGCGCGATGAAGAGCAGGACGAAGGGGTTGCGGATGAACCGGTACCCGAGCTTCTTCGGCAGCGAAGCGGCCTCGTACTCCGCGACCGTCAGCGTCCAGACGTCACCCGTTCCGCGGCGGTCCAGGTTGCTACACGTCCCGTGGTGGACGGCGTGCTCACCGCGCCAGTGGTGATAGGACGTGAAGGTCGCGAGGCCGGTGATCACGCCCCAGAAGGTGCGCCAGCGCTCCGACTCGAGGAACGAGCCGTGGCCGCAGTCGTGGCTGATGATGAACACGCGCACGAGGACGCCGGCGGCCAGCAGCGCGAAGGGCAGGGTGAGGAGCCACGAGACCTGCACCGTGAAGTACATCACCACCCACAGCGCCACGTAGGCGCCGAGCGAGTTGATCAGCTGCCACGCCGCCTTGCCGGTGTGCGACTGCTGGAACCTGAGCGTCTCCGCCTTGATCGCGGCGAGCATCGCCTTCGAGTTCTCGCGCATCTCACGGCCCCGCTGGACCGCGCTCCCCATCTGACTGGCTGCCGGGTTCATGGCCGAAACCCTAGCAGCGTCGGACGCGAGGGGAAGAACAGTTCAGGCATGCTCTCGCACAGGCCGCACGGACGACCGGCGTGCGCGAAATGCCGCAGTCCCGTTGCCCGTAGAGGGCCGACCTTCATGGCTGGAATTCGCGACCTGTGTCCGAGGTCGGGGCGCGCGCCGAGCAACGCGGCCAAGCACTCCCCGAAACGCCAGTCGGTCCGCGCTCCCAGGTCGCTGCAACACCTCGCCACGCTCGGCGAATCGACGCCTCCGCGGCCCGGCCGCGAGCGAGAACCCGCGCCGCGGTGGACGGCGCAAGATGCCGGCGATAGCGTCGCCGCCGCGATGCTGAACCCACAGCGCCCCATGGATCTCGCCGCCCTCGCGCTGGCTGCGCTGCTGGCGGGCCTGGCGCTGCTCCAGTGGCAGAGCGCTTCGAGCTTCTCCAACGCGGCCGAAGTGGCGGAGGCGCGCGTCGTCGAGCTGCGCACGGCCAAGAAGGTGATCCTCGAGGCCGAGGCGGACGTGTTCGCGACGGTGGAGTTCGTCCCGGAGGGCGCGTCGGAATCCGTCCGCGCGGAGCTCCCGACGACGGTCCAGAACCTGGGGCTCGAGCCGGAGGGCCTGGTGGGCGCCGTCGTCAGCGTGCGCTACGACCCCGCCGCGCCGCGCGTGGTGCGCTACGGCGCGGCCAGCGGCGCGGAGGGTGCGATCCCCCTCGCAGCCCTCGCGCTGTTCGCGCTCTTCGTCCCCACGATCATGCGGCGCAGCATCCTCGCGAGCGGAGGCGGCTGAGGCGCGGGAGACTGCTGACGCCGCGGGGCGGCGTCGATCCAACCCGAAGGAGCCAGCGCGCGGCTCAGAGGTCCTCGAGCGGACGTGTGAGGGCCGAGCGGGCCGCCGAGACGTCGCCGCCGCGGAGGCCGGTCAGGAACCAGCGGAGTCGCTGGTCCGGGGTCCCCGTGCGGAACGTGCGCGCGGCGCGCCATCGACGGGGCCGGCCCCCCTCGAGGGACTGCTCCGCCGCGCGGGCCGCGGCGAGCGCGGCCCCGACGCCCTCGTCTGTGAACGTCCCGAAGGTCGCCCCCACCTCGCGCACCAGCGCGCCCGCCAGGGCGTCCGCCGCGAGCGCGCGCCGCAGCGCGGCCTCCTCGGCGTCACCGACCGCGTCCTCCCCACCGAACGCGGCGCGCGCCTGCACCTCGCCCAGCAGCAGGAGCGGCACGAGTCCCGGTACGCCCGGCGAGCGCCGGGAGACGTCCAGGAGATAGGTCAGGTCGACGTAGCGTCCGGCGGGGTCGCGCTCCGCGAAGGCGCCGCTGCGGGCGCCGCTCGACTCGGTCCGCACGCCGAGAACGAAGGAATGCCAGGGGCCCTCCGCCGCGCGGGCGGCGAGCGCCGGATCGAGCGCCTCGAGGGCGGCGTCCATACGCGGACCCCACTCCTCGATGAAGGGGATCGCGTAGCGCTCGCGCGGGGCGAGGTCGGCGCGCTCGAGGGCCGCGGCGGGG
>CBFIJG010000110.1:0-10404 GCA_965662915.1 Planctomycetota bacterium
CGTCGCCGGGCTCGAGGTCACGGGCGCGCCGGCGTGCGTCGGTGAGGAAGCCCGCGGCGTGGAGCATCACGACGTCGGCGCGGGCCTCGTCCTGTCGGCCCGTCGCGGCGTCGAGGAGGGCGGGGTTGCCCGCCACCACGCGGAAGGTCTCGCGGCCGAGCTCGATCTCGATCCCGTCGACCGTGGCGAAGGCCGTCCACTCGTAGCGACCGGCGACGAGCGCAGGCGCGGCCTCGGCGGCGGGCTGGCTCCAGAGCAGGCGTCCCGCCTCGAAGGGATCCGCGCCGTCGGACTCGAGGGCGCGCAGCTCGATCCTCGCGGCCGAGGCGCGCTCGGGCTCGATCAGCTCGAAGCGGGGGGTCGCGGCGAAGGTGCCGCCGGCGAGGACGCGTCCGCGCGGGAAGAGCGGGCCTGGGGCGCGATCTCCGCGCACGATCGGAGAGCGCGGGAGCCCGCCCTCGAGGACCGTGGGGCGCACGCCGCCGCCGAGCGCCATGGCGAGGACGAGCGCGGCCGCGGCCAGCGGGGTCCAGGCCATCCATGCGCGTGAGCTGCCCGGGGGCACCAGGCGCAGGGGCGCGGGCGCCTCCTCGCGGACGGCCTGGGCTTCGCCCTCCAGCTCGTCGAGGGGCTCGAGGATGAGCGGGGGAGGCGGCTGCCTGCGCAGAGCCTCGACCCAGCCGCGCTCGGCGGGCGCGCCGGCGAGGTGCTCGTCGACCCGGGCGTGGTCGTCCTCGTCCACCGGGAGGGCGCCCGGTCCGCCGCCGACGTCGTAGAGGAGCTCGGCGTCCGGCACGGAGTCGCTCGTCCGGGCGAGCGAGTCGAGCCAGCGATCGGCGCGCTCGAGGTGCGCGATCGCCGCGCGCACGCGCGGGTCTGCCTCGAGCCGCTCGCGGGCGGAGACGTCGAGCTCGTCGTAGCGCACGAGGGTCTCGACCGTCGCGCCGTCGGCGAGGGGATCGGAGCCGGGGGTGTGGCCGGACGTCGTTTCGCTCTGGTGGTCCTGCATCGTCGTCAGCCCTCGGTGAGGGCCTCCTCGCGCGCGAAGTTGTGCACGAGGACGCGGCGCAGACTGATCGTCGCGCGCCGTAGGCGGTACTTGGTCTGTTCCAGGGAGATGTGCAGCTGCTCCGCGATCTCCGCGAGGGTCTCCCCCTGGACGAAGCGGAGGTCGAGGAGCGAGCGCTCCTCGCTCGTCAGCTCGTCGAGGGCCTCGCGGACCACGCCGCCGACCTCGTCGATGCCCGCCATCTCGTCGGGGCCAGGGCCCTCGTCGGGTCGGTCGGGGATCTCGTCGCCGACGGCCCGGAGCTGCACGCGGCCGCTGGCGCTCTCGCGCCGCTTGAGGTCCACGCAGCGGCACCAGGCCACGCGGTAGAGCCACGTGCCGAAGGAGCCCTTGGTGGCGTCGAAGGCGCCCCGGTCGAGGCGCTCCAGCACGTAGAGGACGAGGTCCTGGTAGCGGTCCTCACGCGCAGTCGGGTCCGCCTCGAAGTGCCCGATGCAGTGATGCAGCAGGGCCTTGTAGCGGGCGAGGAACGCCGTCACGGCGGCCTCGCTGCGGGCGCGGAGCCCTTCGATCAGTGCGACGTCTTCCAAGTGCGATGGGGACGCCTCCAGCGCGCGCGAACCCCCTCATGAAACCGCAGGGATACGGCAAGCGAGGGGGGCGATTCAACGGTGGGGGAGTCGACAGCGCGCGCCACGGCGCGCTTCGATATAAATGCATTCATGACAGTAGTTTATGATCTGGTTGCCGCTGGGGCGGGTGGGTGCGGGCGCACGAACGCCGCGCGGTGCCGTCCCGCCGCACAGCGCAGGAGAGGCCCCTCCAGGGCTCGCCCCGGGGGGGTGCTCGCCGTAGACTCTTCCGCCCGATCCGCGCCGAAGACGGAGCCAGCGGCCGCTCGAGGCCGATCTCCACTCCTCACCGGGTTCTCATCGGCAGGGTCATCTACCCGCCAACGGCCCATCCCAGGGGCACTGGCCACCATCCACCGTCCTCCACCGCGGGCGCAGGCGCGCGCACCGCTCATGCCACTCCCATGAAGGAAGTCGTCATCGTCAGCGCGACGCGCTCGCCCATCGGCAAGTTCCAGGGCGGCCTCGCCGGGTTCCGCGCTCCCCAGCTCGGTGGGCTCGCCATCGCGGAGGCGATCCAGCGCGCCGGGATCGAGGCGAGTGACGTCGAGGAGGTGATCTTCGGGAACGTGCTGCAGGCGGGCCTCGGCCAGAACCCTGCTCGGCAAGCAGCGCGCGCCGCCGGCGTCCCCGACGAGGTCGGGAGCGTGACCATCAACAAGGTGTGCGGCTCGGGCCTGAAGTCCGTGATGCTCGCAGCGCAGGCGATCCGCGCCGGCGACGCCGACTGCATCGTGGCTGGAGGCATGGAGTCGATGAGCAACGCGCCGTACCTCATGCCCGACGCGCGCTCCGGCATGCGGCTCGGCCACAGCCAGGTGCTCGACTCGATGGTCCACGACGGGCTCTGGGACATCTACAACGACTTCCACATGGGGATGACGGGCGAGCTCGTCGCCTCGGAGCTCGACGTGTCCCGCGACGCCCAGGACGAGTTCGCCGCCATGAGCCACCAGAAGGCCGTCGCCGCGCGCGACGCCGGCCGCTTCGACGAGGAGCGCTTCGGGGTCGAGATCAAGCCGCGCAAGGGCGACCCCTTCACCTTCTCCACGGACGAGACGATCCGCGAAGGGATGACGGCGGACGGCATCGCGAAGATGCGCCCTGCCTTCAAGAATGACGGCTCCGTGACCGCCGCGAACGCGTCGGCGATCAACGACGGCTCGGCGGCTCTCGTGGTCACGAGCGCGGAGTTCGCCAGCGCCAAGGGGCTCACGCCCCTCGCGCGCATCACGCAGTACGCCACCGGCGGCTGCGCGCCCGAGTGGGTGATGATGGCCCCCGAGCGCTCGATCAAGAAGTGCTCGGAGAAGGCCGGTATGAAGCCCACCGACTACGAACTGCACGAGATCAACGAGGCGTTCTCCTCCGCCGCGGTCGCGCTCACCCGCGCCCTCGAGCTGGACCCGGGGCGCATCAACGTCAACGGCGGCGCGGTGGCCCTCGGTCACCCGATCGGCGCCAGCGGCGCGCGCATCCTCGTGACGCTCCTGCACGCCATGAAGCAGAAGGACGCGGCGACCGGCATGGCCTCGCTCTGCCTCGGTGGGGGCAACGCCGTCTCGCTCGCCGTCGAGCGCGTCTGATCTCCCTCCAGTCACGGATCCCCCCAGACCCCCGAAGAGATGAGCCAGTCGGATCTCCCCAGCAAGGTCGCCGTCATCGGCGCCGGCACCATGGGCAACGGTATCGCCCAGGTCTTCGCCTCCTGCGGCAGCGACGTGACCCTCGTCGACCTCGACGCGGCGGCCCTCGACCGCGGCGTGGGCGCGATCGAGAAGAGCCTCGCCCGCGTGGTCAAGAAGGAGCGCATGACCCAGGAGGACGCCGACGCGGCCATGGCGCGCATCTCGAAGAGCACCTCGCTCGGCGAGCTCACCGATCGCGAGCTCGTGGTCGAGGCCGTCTCCGAGCGCTTCGAGGTGAAGTCGAGCGTCTTCAAGACCCTCGACGAGGTCACCCCGAAGGAGTGCATCCTCGCGACGAACACCTCGTCGATCTCGATCACCGAGATCGCCGCGGTCACGGGCCGCGCCGACCGCGTGATCGGCATGCACTTCATGAACCCGGTCCCGGTCATGAAGCTCGTCGAGGTCATCCGCGGCCACGAGACGAGCGACGAGATCACCGACCAGGTGATGCGCGCGAGCCGCGCCCTCGGCAAGGAGCCCGTCGAGGCCAACGACTACCCCGGCTTCGTCTCGAACCGGGTCCTGATGCCGATGATCAACGAGGCGGTGTTCTGCCTCATGGAGGGCGTCGCGACCCGCGAGGGCATCGACACGGTGATGAAGCTCGGCATGGCGCACCCGATGGGGCCGCTCACCCTCGCCGACCTCATCGGACTCGACGTCTGCCTCGACATCCTCGAGGTGCTCCACAAGGGCCTCGGCGACGACAAGTACCGCCCCTGCCCGCTGCTGCGCCGGATGGTCGCGGCGGGCCAGCTCGGCCGGAAGACCGGACGCGGCTTCTACGACTACTCCGCCTGACCGCGCGCTCTGCCGCGCGCGACAGGGCGCCCCGCCGCGGATCTTCGGGAGACCCATCCAGCCAATGAGGCTGCTGGCCGACCTACATTTCAGCGGACCATTCCCCCTTCCCCATCAGCCCAATGACCGTCATCGACCCCGTCACCACCCAAGCGGGCCTCGGCTTCGAGCTCGGCGAGGAGCTCAGCCTGATCCAGGACGAGGCGAAGAAGTTCGCCGACGACGTGCTGCTGCCCCTGGCGACCAAGCACGACCGCGAGGAGCGCATCGCCGACGACGTGTTTCGCCAGATGGGCGAGCTCGGCTTCTGGGGCCTCACGATCCCCGAGGAGTACGGCGGCGCCGGCTTCGGCAACGTCGCGCTCGCCGTGGTGCTCGAGGAGCTCAACCGCGCCTGCGCCGCCACGGGCGTCGCGGTCTCGGTGCACAACTCGCTCCTCTGCGCGCCGGTCATGAAGTTCGGGACCGCCGAGCAGAAGCAACGCTGGCTCCCGCGGCTCGCGAGCGGCGAGGTGATCGGCGCCTACTCCCTCTCCGAGGCAGGCTCGGGATCCGACGCGGCGGCGCTCGCCGCGACCGCCACTCGCGACGGCGACGGCTGGGTCCTCAACGGCACGAAGCTCTGGGTCACCTCGGGCGATCGCGCGGGCCTCCTCCTGATCTACGTCCGCACGAACCCCGACCTGCCGAAGGCGAAGGGGATCACGGCGTTCCTCGTGCCCGGTGACGCGCCCGGCCTGAAGGTCGGCAAGCACGAGAAGAAGACGGGCATCCGTGGATCGGCGACCGTCGAGATCGTCCTCGACGGCGTCAAGCTGACCGACGCCGACATTCTCGGCGAGGTCGACCGCGGCTTCCCGATCGCCATGGACACCCTTGCCGGCGGGCGCATCGGAATCGCCAGTCAGGCGGTCGGCATCGGCCAGGCCTGCCTCGACGCGTCCATCAAGTACGCGATGGAGCGCGAGCAGTTCGGCAAGCCCATCGGCCACTTCCAGGCCATCCAGCACAAGATCGCCGACATGTCTGCGCGCCTCGAGGCTTCGCGCCTCCTGGTCCGCAAGGCGGCGTGGATGCGAGACGCCGGCATGGAGGTCAACCGCCAGTCCTCGGAGGCGAAGATGCTCGCCTCCCAGACGGCCAACTTCTGCGCCGACGAGACCGTCCAGATCCACGGCGGCGCCGGCTACACCGACCACTTCCACGTGGAGCGCCTCTTCCGCGATGCGCGCATCACGGAGATCTACGAGGGCGCCACGGACATCCAGCGCCTCGTGATCGCGCGCTCGCTCCTCAAGTGAGCGAGACCTCCCTTCCCCGTTCCCGACAACGCTTCGACACCACGACGACGAGATGAGCGCGAGCTCCGACTCCGAGATCCTGAACATCGAAGAGGCCGCCGCCCTGCTCGGGGTGAGCGTCAAGACCTTCAACAAGGTGCTGCACTCCGAGGACGTCCCCGCGCGCAAGATCGGCCGCGAGTGGAAGTTCTCGCGGCAGGCTCTGATCGACTGGGTCGGTCGGGGCAGCTCCACCGACTACTACCGCGAAGACAAGAGCCGCGCCGCCCGCCAGCAGAACGGCGCCGCGGACTGATCTCGCCGCCTCCCTCCCGCAGCTCGCCCCAGCACTCCTTCGAGCCCTATGACCGACGTCGCGCAACCCTCTTCCCAGCACGACCTGGGCCACGCCAGCTACGAGCTCCCGGCCATCCGCCACGCCTTCGACCTCACCGAGGAGCAGACGATGGTGCGCGAGATGGTCGCGGACTTCGCGCAGAACGAGCTCGCGCCCCAGGCGCACGACATCGACGAGAATCACCGCTTCCCCGAGCAGACGTGGAAGACGATCGTGGAGCTCGGCCTCCCGGGGGTTCCGTTCCCCGAGGACGTCGGCGGCTCGGACGGCGGCACCCTCGCGTACATCATCGCCGTCGAGGAGATGGCGAAGGTCTGCGCGTCGACCGCCCTCGGCTACGCGGCGCACGTGAGCCTCGGCACCTATCCGATCTGGAAGTGGGGCGGCGCCAAGCTGCGTGAGCTCTACATCCCCAAGCTCATCGCCGGCGAGTACATGGGCGCCTACGGCCTCACAGAGCCCGGCGCCGGATCGGACTCGGGTGGAACGCTCACGACCGCGGAACTGGACGGCGACGAGTACGTGCTCAACGGCCGCAAGTGCTTCATCACGAACGCGAACCACGCGGGCGTGTTCATCGCGACGGCGGTGACCGACAAGTCCCTGGGCTCGAAGGGCATCAGCGCCTTCGTCGTCCCGCGCGACACCCCGGGCTTCACCATCGAGCCGGGCGAGGTCAAGCTCGGCATGCGCGGCTCCGATTGGGCCAGCCTGGTCTTCCAGGACGCCCGCATCCCGCGTGATCACCTGCTCGGCCCCGAGGGCGAGGGCTTCAAGACCTTCATGAAGACCCTCGAGGGCGGCCGCATCTCGATCGGCGCGCTCTCCCTGGGCATCGCGGAGGGCGCCTTCGAGTGCGCGACGCGCTACGCCATGGAGCGCGAGGCCTTCGGCGGCACGCTCGCCGACCAGCAGGCGGTTCAATTCAAGCTGGCCGATATGCAGGTCAAGTGCGAGGCGGCCCGCCACCTCGTCTACCACGCGGCCCGACTCAAGGACACCGGCCAGCCCTACGGCACCGAGGCTGCGATCGCGAAGCTGCACGCCTCCGAGGTGGCGATGCAGAACAGCTACGACGCCATCCAGATCTACGGTGGCTACGGCTACAGCCGCGAGTACCCCGTCGAGCGCATGTGGCGCGACGCCAAGCTCTGCACGATCGGCGAGGGCACCAGCGAGATCCAGCGCCTCATCATCGGCCGCTCCGTGCTGAAGGCCGCCAGGAGCCTCTGACCTGTCGCGCAGCCGCCCGTCGGCGCGGCCCCCTCGAGCAGCCCCCGGACCTCGCGAGATCCGGGGGCTGCTCGCGTTGTTGACCCGTCGCGGCGCGCCGCGTTCGGGGAGGTCCGGGGCCCTGCGCGGGCTCTCCGCCCGGGGTCAGAGGCGCCGCGGGACTTCTGACGGCGCCGCCGGTCCGGGGTGGCAGGATGGGGCGATCGCTCCTTCCACCTCCGCACCCATGCTCGAAGCCCGACCCATGCGCGCCGCAGCCGCCGCGCTCACGCTCCTCCTCGCCCCCGCGGCCCTCACGCCGACAGCCGCGGCGCAGATGCCTCGCCGAGACGTGGTGGACGTCCCGGCCGTCCCCGACGGACTCAGCGTCAGCAACCTGTTCCAGTCGAACATGGTGCTCCAGCGCGACAAGCCCATCGCCCTGTGGGGCCGTGCGACGGCCGGCGCCCAGGTGCGCCTCAGCTTCGCCGGTGGCCGTGCCGCGGCGATGGCCGGTGACGACGGCCGCTGGCGCGTCGAGCTGCCGGCCCTGCCCGTGAGCACGGAGCCGCGGGACCTCGTCGTCGAGAGCGCGGGCGAGCGATTGACCCTCGAGAACGTGCTGATGGGGGACGTGTGGGTGCTCGGCGGCCAGAGCAACATGGAGTTCGAGCTCGCCAAGGTGGAGAACGGCGCCCTCGAGATCGTGTCGGCTCGCGACCCGCTCCTGCGCATCCTCACCGTGCCCTACGGCAAGAACGGTCGCATGCGCGAGAGCTTCCCTCGCCTCCACGAGTGGAGCGATTGGTTCAAGCGCCACTTCCGCAAGGGCGACTGGGACGTGTGCTCGCCCGAGGTCGCGCGCGAGCTCTCGGCGATCGGCTACGCCTTCGCCCGGCGGCTGCGCATGGCCACGGGCGTGCCGATCGGCGTGATCGACGCGTCGCGGGGCGGTACGACGGTCGAGGCCTGGACGCCGCTCGAGACGCTCCGCGGACTCGACGGGCCGGCGATGACGGCGAAGCGCGCCGACTGGGACCGGCGCGTGGAGGAGTTCGATCCCGCCAAGGACCTCGAGACCCGGATCGAGCGGCACCGCGCGCGCATCGAGCGCTTCGAGAAGGAGGGCCGGAAGATCCGCGACGACGAGCGCGAGCCGCCTTCCGAGGAGCTGCCCGGCCCGATCGCCGACGCGAACCACCCGGGCAACTGCTACGCCGCCATGATCGGGCCCCTGCGCGGGCTCGCGGTGAAGGGGGTGATCTTCCACCAGGGCTACAACAACGCCCTCGACGGGACGCGCGGCGTGCGCCTCTACGAGGAGGTCTTCCCGGTCATGATCGAGGCCTGGCGGGAGACCTTCGGCGACCCCGAGCTGCCCTTCGGCATCCTCTCCCTCTGCACCGACGGGTATCCCCAGACGCGCGAGGACTACGTCGAGAAGATGCTGAACCCCGGCATCGAGATCCGCGCCGCTCAGTACCGGACCTTCCTGGAGCTGTGGCAGAGCGGCGACCGCAACATCGGCTTCGCGAGCACGTACGACCTGCGCCGTCGCTGGTACCACCCGCAGGTGAAGATCCCCGCGGGCGAGCGCCTCGCGCGCTGGGCCCTCGCGACCCAGTACGGGTTCGAGCGCGATCTGCCGTGGAAGCCGCCGGCCCTCGTCGAGATGACGGCGGTGGACGGCGCCCTTCGTCTGCAGTTCGACGTCGACGTGAGCGATCCGGAGGACGGCGCGATCCACGGTTTCGCCATCGCGGGGGAGGACCGGCACTTCCAGCCCGCGGACGCCGCCTACCTGCAGGTGGGCGAAGACGCTCGCGGCCGCCCTCGTTTCGACCGCAAGCAGCTGGTGCTCTCGAGCCCGCTCGTCCCCGAGCCGATCCACTTCCGCTATGGCTGGGGGCGCAACCCGCTCGCCAACCTCCAGCGCGGCGGGAACAAGGACCTCCCCTTCGCGACCCAGCGCAGCGACGACTGGGACATGGGGACGTGGCCCCTCGGCGCTCTCGACGAACCCATCGACGGTGCCATGACCCGGGCCCAGCGCGGCAAGGTCCTGCGCGCGCTCCGCGCCGAGGATCGCCGCCGCGCCCTCGCCGAGGCGCGCACGCTCCTCGACGGCGCGAAGGCGGGCGGCCGCTGATCCTCCGCCGGACACGAGGACACCGACTCCAGGTCCCGGCCCCCACGTATCCATGCTCACGATCCTGCTCGGACTGCTCCCCGTCCCGGCTCCGGCGGACCTCGCGCCCCCGGTGTCACCGCCCAACGTCGTCCTGATCATCTCGGACGATCAGTGGTGGGGGGACTTCGGATTCATGGGGAGCGAGGACATGCGCACGCCGCACCTCGACGCCCTCGCTGCAGAGAGCCGGGTCTTCCCGCGCGGGTACGTCCCGACGGCGCTCTGCCGGGCGAGCCTCGCGACCCTGATCACGGGGCTGTATCCGCACGAGCACAGGCTCACGGGCAACGACCCGCCGCGGGGCGTCGAGCGCGCGCGGATGCTCGAGCACATCGAGGCGGTGGAGACCGTCGCCGATCACCTCGGCGCAGCCGGATACCGCAGCCTGCAGACGGGCAAGTGGTGGGAGGGCAACTGCACCTGCGGGGGGTTCACCGAGGGCATGACCCACGGGGACCCCTCCAGGGGTGGCCGTCACGGTGACGAGGGCCTTCGAATCGGCCGCGATGGGATGGCGCCCGCCACGGACTTCATCGATGCCTGCGTGGAGGACGAGACGCCGTTCTTCCTGTGGTACGCCCCGCTCCTCCCGCACACGCCCCACGATCCGCCCGAGCGGCTGCTCGCGACCTACCGCGCGGAGGACGTGCCCCTGCCGATCGCTCGCTACCAGGCCATGTGCACGCTCTTCGACGAGACGTGCGGCGAGCTCCTCGGCCACCTCCGTGAGCGCGGCGTGGCCGACGACACCCTCGTCCTGTTCGTGGTCGACAACGGCTGGATCCAGCGTCCGAACGGTCGCGGCTACGCACCTCGTAGCAAGCGGACGCCCTACGAGGGCGGCGTCCGCACGCCGATCATGGTGCGCTGGGCCGGGCGCGTGACGCCGGGGCGCGTCGAGACTCCGGTGAGCAGCGTCGACGTCCCGGCGACGATCCTCGCGGCCTGCGGGCTCGACGTGCCGGCGCACTGGCCCGGCGTCGATCTGACGGGCGATGTCTCGGACCGCGGGCCGCTCTTCGGCGCGGCGTACACCCACGACGTCGTCGAGGTCGGCCGGCCCGAACGCAGCCTCCTCTCCCGGTGGGTGCTCGAGGACCCGCTGAAGCTCATCGTCCACACGGACCCCGCGCGGCCCGCGGAGCTCTTCGACGTGCGGGCCGATCCGGCGGAGGAGCGGCCCCTCGACGACCAGGAGGAGGCCGCGAGGCTGCGCGCGCGACTCGACGC
>CBFIJG010000111.1:0-10306 GCA_965662915.1 Planctomycetota bacterium
GCCCCAGCCCGATCACGGCCATGCCGGCCATCCCGGCCCAGGCGGCGTCGACCGCGCCCATGACCGCGGCGCCCGCGCCGATGGCAGCCATGGCGACGGCGAGGAGCGGGGGCGCGGGGAAGCGGTCGACCATGACGCCGCCCACGAGGGTCGCGGCGAGTCCGCAGGCGGCGAAGGGGACGAAGGTCCGCGCGGCCTGTTCGGGGTCGAGTCCGCTCTCGCGGAGCAGCGGCTGGAGGTGGAAGTGGACCGCGGTGATGAGCCCAGCGGTGAAGGCGGTGCTCCCCAGGAGGATCCAGAACGCCGCCGTCCGGCGCGCCTCGGCGAGGTTGAAGGAGCCCGGCGCCTCCGCGGGCCGCTCTCCTTCGGGGACGTCGCGCGGCGGGGCCTCGGGCGGAGGATCGGCGTCCATCACCACGAGCGCCGCGAAGACCGCCACCGCGCCCGCGCCGAGGGTCAGCATCCACGCCGCGCCCCGCCATCCGGCGGCGCCGATGGTCCAGACCGCGATGATCGGCGCCGTGGCGATGGCCACGGACACGATCGCGCCGCGCAGGCCCTCGACCGAACCCAGGCGCGCCTCGAAGCGGAGCGCGAGGGCGTGGCTCGACGCGAGGGACATGACCCCCTGCCCGAAGAAGCGCAGGCCGAAGAACGCGATCGTGAGCGTCACGATGCTCGAGACGCTCGAGAAGAGCGCGCCCGCGGCGGCGAGGCCGACGCCGGCGACGGCGATCATCCGCCGCGGACCGATCCGGTCCGCGACCTTGCCGGCCTGGGTGAGGCACGCAGCGGACATGAGCGTGCCCACGAGGTAGGAGCCGGAGAGCTCCGTGGCGGCCAGCCCGAGGCCTTCGGGGCTGGTGAGCGAGTCGTTGAAGCTGGAGACGACGTAGGTCTGGCCCGGCGAGGTCGCGTACATCGCCAGGAGCGCGCCCGTCACCGCCGCGACGGGGCGCGCGGGCGTGGGGCTGGTGCTGGCGGGGATGGCCATCGGGCGGGGATTCTGCGCGGCGCGGGCCAGGCTTGGAGCGATCTCACGCGCATTCCGTCCCCGGGGCTGCGCCTTGCGAGGGCGACGCCGCCGCCCGGAGTCGGCGCTGGCTTCGGGGACCGCGCCCGCGTATCACCGCGTCCATGGATCTGGGACTCGACGAACGGGTGGTGCTCGTGACAGGCGCCTCGGGCGGGATCGGGCGCTCCGTCGCCGCGGCCCTCGCGTCGGAAGGGGCTCGCGTCGTGCTCCATGGACACCGCGGCGTGGACGGCCTGCGCGCCTGGCTCGACGAGCAGCCCTGGAGGGAGCGGGCCGTGGTCCTCGCGGCCGACGTGCGCGACGCGGACGCCCTGGAGGCAGGGCTCCGGTCGGCGACCGGGCCCCTCGGCCGACTCCACGGCTGCGTGGTGAACGCCGGGATCTGGCCGCCCGAGGACAGGCCGCTGGTGGACCTCGACGCCGAGCGGATCCGCGAGGTGATGGACGTCAACGTCCTTGGCGCCTTCTGGACGACCCGCGCCTTCCTGCGCCTCGTGCGCGAGCGCGGGGCGGACCCCGATGGGCACGGCGCGTCGATCGTGTACACGGGCTCGACCGCCGCGAAGTTCGGCGAGCGGGGCCACAGCGACTACGCCGCGTCGAAGTCGGCGCTCCAGGGGCTCATGCGCTCGGTGAAGAACGAGATCACCGCGCTCGACCCCTACGGCCGCGTGAACATCGTCGAGCCCGGCTGGACGGTCACCGAGATGACCGCGAAGAACCTCGACGCGCCCGGCGTCATCGAGAAGGTCGTGCGCACGATGCCGGTGCAGCAGCTGGCCGCCCCCGAGGACATCGCCGCGGCGATCCTCTGGCTGCTCTCGCCGCGGATGGCGCGTCACGTCAGCGGCGAGACCGTCACCGTCGCCGGCGGGATGGAGGGCCGCGTCCTGCGCGAGGAGTCCGAGGTGGATCCGGGCGGCGTCAAGCAGCGCCTCGGCCTCGCCTGAAGCCCGTCCGCTGCGCGGCGCTCAGGCGATCAGATCGCCGACGACGTCGCCGTGCACGTCGGTGAGACGGAAGTCGCGGCCCTGGAAGCGGTGGGTGAGCCGCTCGTGGTCGATCCCGAGCAGGTGCAGGATCGTCGCGTGCAGGTCGTGGGTGTGCACCGGATCACGGACGACGTTGTAGGAGAAGTCGTCGGTCTCCCCGTACACGCTGCCCGCCCGGACACCGCCGCCCGCCATCCAGATCGGGAAGCAGCGCGGGTGGTGGTCGCGGCCGTAGTTCTCGTTGGTGAGCTGGCCCTGGCTGTAGACCGTGCGGCCGAACTCGCCCCCCCAGATCACGAGCGTGTCCTCGAGCATCCCGCGGGACTCGAGGTCGAGGACGAGGGCCGCCGAGGCCTGATCGGTGTCCTCCACGCAGGTGGTGATCTCCTTCGGCAGGTTGGCGTGGTGGTCCCAGCCCATGTGGTAGAGCTGCACGAAGCGCACGTCGCGCTCGATCATCCGGCGGGCCAGGAGGCAGTTGCGCGCGAAGCTCCCGGGCTCGTGCACCTTCGGGCCGTAGCGCTCGAGCACCGACGCGGGCTCGTTCGAGATGTCAACGAGGTCGGGGACCGCGGCCTGCATGCGGAAGGCCAGCTCGTACTGGCGGGTGCGTGCCTCGGTCTCCGCGTCGGCGTCCGCGCGCGCGCCGTTGAGCCGCGCGAGGTCGTCGAGCATGCGTCGCCGCCGGGCTCGATCGATGCCGGGGGCGTCGGCGAGGTAGAGCACGGGGTCGGCGCCGCTCCGGAGCTTGACCCCCTGGTGGTGGGTGGGGAGGAAGCCGCTGCCCCACAGGCGATCGTAGAGCGGCTGCCGCGTGCCGCTCCTGGAGATCATGACCGTGAAGGTCGGCAGGTCCTCGTTCATGGACCCGAGCCCGTAGGAGAGCCACGCGCCCATGCTCGGCCGGCCCGCCAGCTGGGAGCCGGTCTGGGCGAAGGTGATCGCCGGGTCGTGGTTGATGGCCTCGGTGACCATCGAGCGCACGATGCAGAGCCGGTCGGCGATGGCGCGCGTGTGGGGGATCAGATCGCCCATCAGCGCGCCGTTGGCCGGCGCGGGCGCGGCGCCGAACATCGAGGGCGTCACGGGGAACGCTGCCTGGCCCGACGTCATCGTCGTCAGGCGCTGTCCCTTGCGGATCGAGGGGGGGAGCTCCTCGCCGAAGTGGTCGACGAGGCCCGGCTTGGGGTCGAGGGTCTCGAACTGCGAGGGCGCGCCGGACTGGAAGAGGTAGATGACGCGCTTGGCCTTCGGCGCGTGATGAAGCCCGCCGTGGCCCTCGCCCGCGGCGGCGCGCTCGAGGGATCGAAGGGCGATCGAGCCGAGCCCGACCGCGCCGCTTCGCAGGAGCTGTCTTCGGTCGATCATCGCTTGGTGAGGGCCTCGTCCAGGTTGAGCAAGGTGGAGGCGAGCAGCGTGTAGGCCGCCCACTCCGGCGTGCGTTCGTCCTCGGGCGGTGCTGTGGCGCCCACTCCGAGGAGCTGGTTCACCGCGTCATCGGCCTCCTCCACGTCCGCAAGGTGTCCGGCGAGTGCGCCCTCCAGGACCACGACCTCGGCGGGCGAGGGCCGGCGAGCGAGGACCGCGCGGAAGCCGTGGACGAGCCGCGTCCGCGCGTCGGGCGACGACTCCATCATCCGCTCCGCGAGATGCCGCGCGGCCTCGACGTAGGTCACGTCGTTGAGGATCGCGAGGGCCTGGAGCGGTGTGTTCGTGCGCGGCCGCCGGACCGTGCAGAACTCGAAGCCCGGCGCGTCGAAGGTCGTCAGCGTCGGGTGGGGCACGGTGCGCTTGCGGTAGGTGTAGACGCTGCGCCGGAAGAGATCGTCTCCCTCCGATGGGACGTAGGCGCCCTGTCCGGCGCCGCCCGCGAGCTCGGTCCAGAGCCCCGCCGGCTGGTAGGGCTTGACCGGCGGGCCGCCGAAGCGTGGCCTCAGGAGGCCTGCAGCAGCGAGGGCCTGATCGCGCAGGGCCTCGGCGTCGAGGCGATGGCGCGGGCCGCGCGCGAGCAGCCGATTGGCGGGATCGTGCTCCAGCGCCTCGGGGCTCGCGGCGCTGGAGCGTCCGTAGACGGCGGAGAGGGCGATGCGGCGCTCCAGGTCGCGCAGGTCCCAGCCCGACGCCACGAGGCTGGCCGCGAGGTGGTCGAGCAGGGCCATGTGCCGGGGGCGCTCGCCGCGCACGCCGAAGTCCTCCTGGGTCGCGCTGAGGCCCGTCCCGAAGAAGCTCGCCCAGACGCGGTTCACCGCGACGCGCGGGGTGAGCGGGTTCGCCGGATCGGCCAGCCAGCGCCCGAGCTCGAGCCGGCCCTTCCTCCCCTCGCCCTCGAGCTCGCCGAAGACCGCGGGGATCCCGGGTTCGAGGGGCTCTCCGGTGGGCTGGTCGTAGCGGCCGCGGTCGAGCAGGCGCGTGACGCGCGGCTCGGCGCGCTCGGCGAGGACCATCGCCGTCGGGATCTCGTCGTCGCGGACGCGGTCCCGCTCCTCGGTGGCCGCCATCAGCGCGGCGCGAAGCGCGGCGGACTCCTCGTCGAAGCACGCGGCGAAGAAGGCCGCGCCGCCCGGGGCCAGCGCGCGGTCGCTCGCCAGGGCGAGGACCTCTTCGCGGCGGAGGGCCGCGCCGTCGATCCGCAGGTCGAGTACCTCGCCGGTCAGATCACCGGCGTAGCGCCGCGTGCCGAGGCGCAGGGTGGCGTCCGTCTGGATGCTCCCCTTCAGGCGGTCCACCTCGGCGCGGAGCTCCACGGGCTCGCCGTCGACGTGGAGGGTCACCCCCGCGGCCTTCGAGGATCCGTCGTAGCTCACGGCCACGTGCTGCCACGCGCCACGCACCAGCGGCCGCGCGCCGACGACCTTGATCGCGTCCTCCGTCCACGAGTGGATCAGGTGGACGGCGGGTCGCATGTCACCCAAAAGGACGAGGTCGGTCCCCTGATAGGTGTCGTCGTCGGCCATGCGCGCGTACACGGCGCCGTGGCTCTCCGGCTTCAGCCACAGGGACACGGTGAAGGGACGGTCGCGCTCGAAGGAGATCGCGGTCCCCAGGTCCGGGGCCTCCGCTCGCGCGCCTGTCAGCGTCGCGGAGCCGAGGGTCAGCGCGGGGGCCTCGGGGGCCGCCGCCTGCTGACCTCCCCCGGTTCGCCAGGCCTCGTGCCGCGCGGCCACGCCAGCCGCTGCGCCCGAAACGGCGGCCTCGAGCTCGACGATGCGCGCCTCCAGTTCCTCGAGCCGCGCGGTCTGCGCCTCGCTCGGCACGCGCACGAGCGGCGGCACGTTCCCGCGCGTCTCCTGATAGACGCCCTTCTCGTCGATGGAGTCGAAGAAGGCGTAGAAGCGGTAGTAGTCCTCCTGGGTCAGCGCGTCGTACTTGTGGTCGTGGCAGCGCGCGCAGGCGAGGGTGAGGCCGAGGAACGCGGTCGCCGTCGTCTCGGCGCGGTCCGCGACGTTCTCGACGCGCCACTCCTCGTCGATGGAGCCCGCCTCGGTGACCATGCGGTGGTTGCGCTGGAACCCGGTGGCGAGGACGGCGGAGGTGCTGCGCGGTTCGACCAGATCGCCCGCGACCTGCTCGAGGACGAAGCGGTCGTAGGGCACGTTGCCCTGGAACGCCCGCAGGACCCAGTCGCGCCAGGGCCACTGGTCGCGGCGGAAGTCGTTCTGGTAGCCGTTCGTGTCCGCGTAGCGCGCCACGTCCAGCCACTCGCGCGTGCGGTGCTCGGCGTGCGCGCGGCTCGCGAGCAGCGCGTCGACGACAGCGGCGCGCGCTTCCTCCGCCGGCCCCGCGGCGAGGGCGGCCTCGAACCGGTCCTGCTCCTCGACGGTGGGGGGGAGCCCGGTCAGGTCGAGGGTGACGCGGCGCAGCCAGGTCGCCGCGTCGGCCTCCGGTGCAGGGGCGAGGCCCTCCTCGGCGAGGACTGCGTCCACGAGGGTGTCGATGGGATCGCGGTCCGGCGCGAGCGGGTCACCGCCTTTGGCCGGGTCGACGACCGGCGCGAAGGCCCAGTGCTCCTCCCAGGGAGCGCCGGCCTCGATCCACGCGGCGAGGAGCTCGACCTCCCGCTGCTCGAGGGGCCGCTCGAACTCCGGCGGAGGCATGAGCCAGTCCGGGTCCTCGTCGACGACGCGACCGTGCAGGTCGCTGAGCTCGAGGTCACCGGGCTCGATGACGGAGAGCGCGCCCTCGCGCGTGTCGAGGCGCAGGCCGGCCTTGCGCGTCGCCGCGTCGGGTCCGTGGCAGTGGAAGCAGTGGTCCGAGAGGACCGGCAGCACCTCGGTGGCGAAGTCGGGCGCGTCCCCGGCGGGGAGGAGAAGAGCGGCGGCGAGGAGCAGGGCCATTGCCCTCCGAGGATAGCCCCATGCGGGGGATTCGACCCCTCTCCGCTACCATCCGCGGATGACCGATCTCTCCGCCGAGAAGTTCGCCGCCGCGCCGAGGCGGGAGCTGACCCTCCGCGCCCTGCTCATGGGCCTCCTGCTCGCGGTCGTCATGGGGGCCGCGAACGTCTACGTGGGGCTCAAGGTCGGGATGACCGTGTCGGCGTCGATCCCGGCGGCGGTCATGGCGATGCTGGTCTTCCGGTACGTGTTCCGGGACCGCTCTATCCTCGAGGCGAACCAGGTCCAGACCTGCGCGTCGGCGGGGGAGAGCCTGGCCGCGGGCATCATCTTCACGATGCCGGCGCTCATCGTGATGGGCACGTGGACGGAGTTCGACTTCTGGACGGTGACCGGCGTCGCCTTCACCGGCGGCCTGCTCGGGATCCTGCTGATGATCCCCATGCGGAAGGTGTTCATCACGGAGTCGAGCGAGCTGCCGTACCCCGAGGGCATCGCCTGCGCCGCGGTGCTCGAGACCGGGGACAGCGAGGGGGACGCCGGCGCGGCGGACGCGGCCAAGGGCCTCATCCTCGGCGGCCTGCTGGGCGCCGGCGCGAAGGTGCTGGCAGGCCTCTTCGGAATCGTCCAGGGGACCAAGGAGGCCGCGATCGCGCTCGGGGATCGCGTCCTCTACTTCGGCTCCGACATCTCGCCGATGCTCGTGGGCGTCGGGTACATCGTGCGCCTCAACGTGGCGATCCTGCTCTTCGCCGGCGGCGCCATCGGATGGCTCGTGCTGATCCCATTGTTCAGCGATATGGAGCTGTGGGAGGCCCTCGGTGCGATGCGGGCGGCGCTGTTCGCGCCCGTCTTCGGTAGCGCCCCGAGTTGGAACGCGACGCCGGATGCCCTTGCCTGGGACCTGTGGGACGAGAAGATCCGCTACGTCGGCGTCGGCGCGATGGTCGTGGGTGGCCTCGCGTCCATCGTCGCCGTACGCCGCGGACTGGTCGAGGCGATCCGGCATCTCACCGGCGGCGCGGGCGGCGACGCGGGCTCCGACCATGAGCGCGACCTGCCCACGGGCGTGATCATCGGCTTCTCGCTCCTCGCGGTTGGCCTGATCGCGGTCCTCTACTACGGCTTCACTGGCGGCAGCGTCGGCGTCACCGCGGCGCTGACGGTCGTCATGGTGATTGCTGCATTCTTCTTCACCGCGGTCGCCAGCTACATCGTCGGCCTCGTCGGGAACTCGAACAGCCCCGTGTCGGGCATGACGATCACCGCCGTGCTCTTCGCGGGTGGGATCCTCTATCTGATCGGCTTCGAAGGCGAGGACGCCGCGGTCGCCACGATCGGCGTCGCGGCCATCGTGTGCTGCGTGGCGTGCACCAGCGGCGACGTCTGCAACGACCTCAAGACCGGCGCCATCGTCGGGGCCTCGCCCATCCGCCAGCAGACGATGCAGATCGCCGGAGTCGCGGTCGCGTCGCTGGTGATGGCGCCCGTCATGGCGCTCCTGCACGCAGGCACCGAGGGCGGCATCGGGGGCCCGAACCTGAACGCGCCCCAGGCGGTGCTGTTCAGCAAGCTCGCCCAGGGCTTCTCGGGCGAGTTCGCGCTGCCGTGGGACATGATCGGGATCGGTGCGGGGATCGGAGTCGCGCTGCTGGTCGTCGACGGGATCCTGAAGGCGAAGAACGCTCCCTTCCGGGCCTACGTGATGCCGATCGCGGTGGGGATCTACCTGCCCTTCTCGATCGCGCCGCCGATCCTCGTCGGCGGCCTGATCAGCGCCTTCTTCCTGCGTGGGTCGACGTCCGAGGAGGAGGCCGAGCAGCGCTCCCAGCGCGGGGTGCTGTTCTCGTCCGGTGTCATCGCTGGCGAGGCCCTCGTCGGCGTGGCCCTCGCGGGGCTCGCCGTGGCAGGGCTCAAGGAGATCGACCACGGCCTCGGAGCCGGCACGATCTCGCTCATCACGTGGGTCGCCATCGCCGGCGGCCTCTGGCTGTTCGTCTCTCGCACGCGGCCGCGCTCCCTGTGAGCCTGCGCCACGCCCTCTTCGCGGCCTACGTGCTGGTCTGCGCCCTCTCGGTGACGGGGGTGCTCTTCAGGGACGTGCAGACGCGGCCGGGCCTGGTGCTCGGGCTCCCCTGGGGGCTGGCGTGGGTCGTCGGCTGGGCGCTGCTGACCTTCGTCGCCCTCGTGATCTTCGACGCGACGCGTCCCGCTGACGGCGAGGAGGACGCGGCGTGAGCCCCGAGGCGCAGATCCTCACCGTCGTCGGGGCCTACCTCGCGATCAACCTGTTCGTGGGCTGGCGCGCAGGCGGCGGGACGAGCGACAGCGCGACGGGCTACGTCGCGGGCGACCGGGCGATGGGCGCGCTGCTCATGTACTTCGTGACGGGCGCGACGATCTTCAGCGCCTTCGCGTTCCTCGGCGCGCCGGGCCGCGCCTACTCCACCGGCGCGGGGGCCTTCCACATCATCGCCTTCGGCGTGCTCGGCCTCGTGCCCTTCTACTTCACCGGCCCGCGCGCGGCGCGGCTCGGGAGACAGAAGGGCTACATCACTCAGGGAGAGCTCGTGGCTGGCGAGCTCGGATTCCGGCCGCTCGCGCCGATCATGGCGCTCGTCGGGATCGTCGCGATCGTGCCCTACCTCGCGCTCCAGATGCGGGGCGCCGGCCACGTGCTCGAGGTGCTCACCGGCGGCGCGATCAGCGTCGAGGCCGGAGCGGCGCTCGTGTACGGCGTCGTCCTCGTCTACGTGTGGCGCAGCGGCGTCATGGGCGTCGGCTGGACGAACACCCTCCAGGGCGCGTTCATGATGGTGCTCGCCTGGGTGCTGGGGCTCTACCTGCCGGGCGCCATGCACGGTGGCGTGCGCGCGATGTTCGAGTCGATGGATCCCGAGCTGCTGACCTTGCCCGGCCGGACGACGTCGGGGGAGCCGTGGTCGTGGGCGGGGTACGGGAGCACGATCCTCGTGATGACCATCGGCTTCTCCTTCTGGCCGCACCTCTTCCAGAAGGCCTTCGCCGCGCGCTCGGAGGCGGTCCTGCGCCGGACGGTGGTCCTCTACCCGACCTTCCAGCTGTTCCTGCTGCCGATCCTCTTGATCGGCTTCGCCGGCGTGGGGATGGACCCGCCGCCCTCTCAGCCGGACCAGGTCTTGCCGCACATCCTCCTGACGCTCGACCTGCCCGCGGCCGTGGTGGGGCTGTTCTGCGCGGGCGCGCTCGCCGCCTCGATGTCGAGCGGCGACGCTCTGCTCCACGGCGCGGCCTCCTCGGCCGTGCGCGACGGTTGGGTGCGGGGTGCCGGGCGAGAACTGTCTCCCGCCGGGGAGCGCCGCGCCGTTCGCATCGCGCTGCTCCCGATCCTGGTTCTCTCCTACGTGACGGCGACGAACTTCCACGAGGACCTCGTGGGGCTGCTCTCCTACGCCTACGGTCCGGTGGGGCAGCTCGCGCCGCCGGTGACCGCGGCCCTCTTCTGGCGCCGTGCGACCGGGCCCGCGGCCCTGACGGGGCTCCTCCTCGGCTCGGCCGTCACGATCGCGCTGCCGAAGCTCGTGGACGGGCTCGTCGTCCACCCGGGGCTGCCGGGGCTCGCCGTCAACGCGGCGGCGATCGTGGGGGTGTCCCTCTTCAGCGCCCGGCGGGCAGCGTGAACTCGATCGGCTTGTTGACGGTCGCGGCCGTCGGCCGTCCCCGGAAGGACGCCGGCTTGAAGCGCCACGAGCGCACCGCGCGCCGGGCCGCCTCGTCGAGGACCTCGTGGCCGCTGGACCTCTCGATGCGGACCGCAGTGACGGCGCCGCTCGCAGCCACTTCGATGGCGAGGAGGACCGTGCCGCTCAGGCCGCGGCGCTCCGCGATCGGTGGATAGGCTGGCGGCGGGCATTGCCCGTGCAGCGGCAGGGGCGAGGTGTCGGGGATCGGGGGGCCGAGCGGCG
>CBFIJG010000112.1:0-10119 GCA_965662915.1 Planctomycetota bacterium
GACGTCGCTGCCGGTCGCGGTCAGGAGGGCGCCGCTGCCGGTCGAGTTCGGGTTGCCGAGGCACACGACGCGGCCGAGGCCGGGGTTCGCGATCTCTGCCCAGTCGATGTTGTCGTAGTAGCGGCCCGAGTCCTCGTAGAACGTCGCGACGCTCGCGAAGCCGAACTGGATCAGCTCACCCGCCCAGGCGGGGTCGATGGTGACGTCGAGAGCCAGCGAGGACCAGGCGCTCTGGGAGGCGTCCGTGGTGTCGAACTCGTTCAGGTACAGCTCGGCGAAGGAGCCGTCCGAGCGACGGAGGACCTTGATGAAGGCCCGCGTCGTTGTCCCGCCCGGGTTATTGGGCGGAGACTGGAGCTGGTCGAAGCGCATGCGCCAGGTCTCGCCGACGTCCGCAGCGCCGATCTCCTGCTCCTGGAAGACGAGCGCGTCGATCAGGTTGCCGATGTTGTGGTCACCGTTGCCGTAGTCGCTGTAGATGTTCATGGCCTGCGCGCCCTGGTAGGGCCCGCCAGAGCCGACCTGGATCGCCGACCAGGACGCGCCGCCGTTGGGCGCGTCGAAGACGCCGTAGCCGTAGGCGTAGGAGCCGTCGGGGTTGAAGACGTTGGTGAACGTCTTCCAACCGTCGTCCCCGAGGGCGGTGGGGCTGGCCGCGTCGAGGGCCTCGAAGTCCTGCGCGTAGGGAGCGAGGCCCTCGAAGAGCGGGCCGTAGATGAAGACGTCGGTGTCTCCGTTGACGTCCTCGTTGACGAGCGCGCTCCTGGTGGAAAATACCACCCAGCCGCCCTCTGGGGAGATCTGGGGGTCATCGGCGAAGCTGTCACCCACCTGACCTTGCGGGCCGATGCTGGCGAGCGTGACCGTGCCCGTCATGCGGTCATGGACGAAGACATTCTCATCGAAACCTCCTGTGATCACGCCAGCCACGAGGTTGTCAGCCTGGCTCGCGTAGGTGATGTAGCGGCCGTCATCGCTGATGCTTGGATCCTCGGAATCATCATCCCCTTGCTCACCCGCCTCGTTGACGCTCACCCGGGAGGTCTGCCCGGACTGAACGTCGTAGAGGAAGACGTCCCTGACTCCATTGGCGTCGCCTACCACGAGGTCGGTCGCACTGCTCTCGTAGGTGATCCACTTCCCGTCGCCTGAAATGCGCGGTTTCCAGGAGAACGAGTCTCCACCTTGCCCACCGAGTCCACTCGAGACGAGTGTGGTCTCTGCAGTCAGGCGGTCGTGGAGGTAGACGTTGAACTGGTTCGTACTGCCACCGGCTACGAGGTTGGTTGCCTCACTACCGAATGTGACGAAGCGACCGTCATTGGAGATGCAAGCTTTGTAGGACCCGCCGTTGCCCTCGTCCCCGCTGGAGGAGACGCTGACCCGATAGGTCTCTCCCAGCTGCCGATCGCGTACGAACGTATCCTCCAAGCCATTGGTATCGCCTGGTACGAGGTTCGAGGCGGCGGAACTGAACAGGACATAGCGGCCGTCGTCAGTCAGTCGGGCGAAGAAGCTGTCGCCGTTCGCCTGCGCTTCTGTCGAGCTGACACTGATCAGCTCATTGGCGCCCGTTTCCCGGTCGAACAGGTAGATGTCTACGAATCCGTTGGCGTCTGCCTCGAGGATTGCATCCGAGGTGTTGTAATACACGACATGGCGCCCATCGGCGCTGATTTGCGGCCGCCCGGAGTAGCTGTCGGTCTGCTGGCCGGCGGGTCCCGTGTTGATCCGTGTGATCTCGCCGGTCTCCATGTTGCGGACGAAGATGTCACGGGTGCCGTTGGTGTCATCGGGGATCAGGTTCGTCCCCCGAGAGACGAATGCAACCCAGCGCCCGTCCGCCGTGACGTCGGCATCGAAGCTGGATTGGTCGGACTGTTGGCCTGTGGCGCTGACGCTGACCAGAGAGAGTTCCTGAGCGAACGAGGGGGAGCAGAGGCTCGACCCCAGGAGGGCTGCGGCGAGGGCACGAAGTGCCTGAGTGGAGGTTCGGAACGAGCTTCCGTGCGTGCTGATCGCGAAGGTCGAAGAGAGGTCGAGCATGTTGCAGGTCGATGGGTCATCCCGAGGGAGTTCGGGTCGTGGAGCGAGAAGGGCTCGGCTTGGCGTGCCGCCGATTCGCTACGACTCTATACGGCTTCCTGTCGAGCGGAGGGGAGGAGGAGCCGTCAGTGACCCGGGCGCGTTCAGCGGAGCAGCGAGCGACGTGGATACGCCGGAGCGACGGGCCGGTGCTGGAGGGGAGCGGCAAAGGGAAGCCGCGAGGGTGGCCGTCCAGCGCAAGTCGGGCCAGAACGAAGAGTTGGCGACACGCGAATGAGCCGCCCCCCCTCGCGAGCCGCCCCCCCTCGCGAGGCGCCGGCTGGAGCAGAGCGAGTCGGCACGTCCGGCCGACCTCAGGCGAACCAGGTTCGCGCCTGAGCGCTAGTGGAAATCCCTCGACCCCTTCCGGATCCCCGCGGCCTCCCCGTCGATCGTCTCGATGCGCCAGCACACGACGTGCACCACGCTCCCCGCGCGGTCGACCTTGCCGGTGACCTGGAGCATCACGCCGTGGCGGGCGGCGGCGCGGTAGCGCTCGTAGGTCCTGGGGTGCACGACGAGGTTGGTCGTGCAGTCTCGTCCTCGATGGTGATGAAGACGATGCCGGCGGCTACGACGCGCTCGCTGCGCCGTGCAGTGCGTCGAGGTCGACAATGGCTACGCCGTGGCCTGGGACTCGAGCCTCGAATACCGCGTCACGAAGGCACGGAAGATCCGCTCCTTCCTCTTCTCGGACCAGCTCCTGCTCCGCTTCTCGGGGAGGGGGCGGCTCTGGATCCAGTCGCGAAGCCCCCGGGTCTTCGCCGGGTGGGTCCACCCGTTCCGGCCGACGAAGAAGGACAACGACTGAGGGGGCGCGGCAGGCGGAGCGAGCCGGTCCCACCAGTGTCGGCTCATCCCAGCGGCGCCGGTTGGGGCAGAGCGAGTCGGCGCGTCCGGCCGCTCTCGGGCGAAGGGCCCTGCGCGACCGAGCACGCGGGGGCACCGTGCGCCATCGGCATCCGCGCCCGTCACCGGCCGTCGAGCTCGGGCCCGTAACCGAGGCTCTTGAGGGCCTCGCGCTCCTGCTCGGTGAGCCCCCCGTTCTTCGTGGCGCCTCCATGGCTCGGAAGCGAATTCAGATGGGCCAAGGCGTCGAACACCAGCTGTTCCGCCCTCGCCAGTCCTTCAGCGTCCTCAGGGCGGCTCTCCCCCGCGCCCGCCGGATCGCGGTCGAGATCGACGTAGCTCGCGACCTCTCCCGACGCGAAGTACACGGCTTTCTCGCTCCCCCGATAGACCGCCGAGCGACACACCCTCTGGGCATGGACGAAGCGATCCTCCGGCACCGTGCGTAGCAGTGAGTGCCCCGGGAACTCGATCGGCGCCGCGAGGTCGAGGGCGTCGAGCACGGTCGGCAGGATGTCCACGTGGCTGACGAGTTCGCTGCGACGCCCGACGAGCGCCGAAGGCTCCACGTCCCTCTTCCGCGCCAGCCACTGCTTGGCCTTCGGCGTCGCGTGGATCATCAGGGGGACCCGGAGGCCCTCCTCGTAGAACTCACCGTGCCCGCCGAAGGTCGAGGTCCGCTGGGCGAGCCCCTCGCCGTGATCGGAGGTGATGACGACGATCGCGTTGTCGAGCAGGCCGGCCTCCCTCCACTCGGCGAACCAGGCCGCCAGGCGATCGTCGACGAGCCGGATCCCCCCGTCGTAGAGCGCCACGACGGCCTCGTTCATGCGCGGCGTGAAGTCCTCCGCGGTCGTGTAGAAGGCCTCCTTCGCGTCGATCTCGGTCAGCAGTTCGGGCGCCTGGGCGTCGAAGAGCGTGTCTTAGGGCGCCGGGACGTCGTAGATCCGCGAACCGGGACGGTTGACCGAGCCGGAGTGGATGTCGAACAGGTGCACGAAGAGGAAGCCCCATCGATCCGTCAGGCGCGGTAGGAGGTCGGCCAATCGCTCTTCGGCCTCCACCACGGACTTCGCCGCCGGGTACTCCTCGAAGCCCCGGCCAAAGCCGAACTTGGCGTCGGTCCAGCCCGGATAGTGAACTCCGACGCAGACCGCACCCGCATCCGCGAGCTGTTGCGGGAGCGTGGGGACGGCCTCCGTCAGAGCGGCGTCTTGCACCATCACCCGATGCTGCCCGGGGAAGAGCCCGGTGAACATCGACATGTGAGCGATCAGCGTCCACGACGCCGTCGTGTACGCGCGGTCGAAGACCAGGCTGTCCTCGGCGAGCGAGTCCAGGAAGGGCGTGGTGTCCCTCCCGTAGCCGTGGAACCCGCAGTGATCCTGGCGAAGCGTGTCGAGGGAGATGAGCACCACGCTGGGCGGTGCGAGCTCGTCCTCCGCCTCCCGACAGCTCACCGCCAGTGACAGGATCAGCGCCGCGGTGGCTCCAGGACGGAACGTGATTCGGCGTCCTGCGACTCTTCGGATCATGGCGCGGCGAGCGTACTCGATCGTCGAGACGCGAAGCGCCGCGAGCCTGGAGGACCTATCCAGTCCATCCTGAACGTGGACCAGGTCGAACGGACCGGTTCGCGCTGACGGCTGTCCTTGGACAGCAGTGGGTCCCTGTCTCCAATCTGGCCTACCCGCCTTCGGGCGGGCTGCCCTGCTTCGAAGACAGCTCCTGAATTTCAGCGCCCGTCCGGCCACTGGCTTCATCTCGCCGCGTTTCGGGCGAACCTCCGGCGGCCGTGCGCGCCGGCAGATCCAGGCCCTTCAGGAAATACAGCGGTCGCCGTTTCGTCTCGTCGAACATCCGGCCGAGGTACTCGCCGATGATTCCCAGGAAAGTGATCTGAACCCCGCCGAGAAACAGGGTCACCACGATCAACGTCGGGAAGCCGGTGACCGGGTCGCCAAAGATCAGCGTCTTCGCGACGAACCAGGCGGCGTAGGCGAATGCGGCGGCGGCGATCGCTGCCCCGACGTAGGTCGCGAATTTCAGCGGCGCGATGGTGAAGGACGTGATGCCTTCGAGGGCGAAGTTCCACAGCCGCCAGTAGTTGAACTTGGTCGTGCCAGCGAAGCGCGGATCGCGGCTGTAGCCGACCGCCACCTGCGGGAAACCGATCCAGGCGAACAGACCCTTCATGAAGCGGTGCTGCTCGCGTAGTTGCTTCAGGGCATCGAGCGCCCGCCGGCTCAGCAGCCTGAAGTCGCCCGTGTCTGCCGGGATCTCGACGCGGCTCATGCGCTGGATCAGCCGGTAGAAGGCGTAGGCGGTCGCCTTCTTGGCGACGCTCTCGCCGTCGCGGGATTCGCGCTGCGCGTACACGACGTCGAAGCCCTCCCGCCACTTCCGGAGCAGATCGGGGATCAGTTCGGGAGGATCCTGCAGGTCGGCGTCGATGACGACGACCGCGTCGCCGCGTGCCACGTCAAGACCGGCGGTCAGCGCTGTTTCCTTGCCGAAGTTGCGGCTCAGGTCGACGATGCCGATCCGCGCGTCGTCGGCCTTCAGGCGTTGCAGAACCTGTAGTGTGCCGTCCTTGCTGCCGTCGTTGATGTAGATGATCTCAGCCTGCATCGGCAGCGCATCGAGCACCGCGGCCGTGCGGCGGTGGAACTCCGGCAGGACCTCCTGCTCGTTGTAGGCAGGAACGACGACCGAAAGCAGCTGCATGGCGGGATCCTTCATGACGGGCCGTGTGCTAGCCGGGCTGCGACGCCGTGAAGGTGAGCGCCCGGTTGGCGACGAAGTTCACCACCAGGACCACCAATGTGGCGACCGCCTGGCCGAGCAGGTAGTGCATCGCGTTCCAATGCACCAACACCCCCACGATGCCAATATTCAGCAGCATGCTCAGCAGCGCGATCGCGAGGAAGCGGGGCATCGTGACCGCATGGCTCGCCCGGCTCTGGAAGGTCAGGCGGTAGTTCAGGCCATAGTTGATCAGCGCACCGACCAGGAATCCAGCCGTCGTGGCGAGGGCCGGCGTCCACCCTGCGGACTGCACCAGCAGGATCAGGGTGACGAAGTGGGCCGCGGTGCCGACGGCGCCGACGACGGCGAAGTCGACGAATTGACCCATGGCGTGTCGCTCGCCCCCGGCGGCCGCTGCGGACTCGGTGCGGGGGCTGCGGAGGGCCGAGGCGGCAAGCACCGCCAGCACTCCAGCGAAGGGAACGTGATGCCGCGCGCCACTCTCGGCAATCGAGTCCATGCAGGCGACGTACAGGTACGACAGGACAAGCAGCCACGCGCCCGGCGTTGCGGCCGATTGGATGGAACCACGGGTCAGTGCGACCAGCATGAGCAGCCACAACGCCAGCCAGGCGGCGTTGCTGACTGCCTTCAGCGCGACGTAGCGCGGCTGCAACCCGTCCTCGTTGCGACGGAAGGCGTCAAAGGCGGAGCTCGAGTTGTCGCCCGAGAAGTGCAGCAGGCGCTTCCACGACAGTACGAGGAAACGGTGGGGTTCCTCGGCGATCCACTCGAGCGCGAGACGGAACCCGAGGCGCGAGCGCTCGACCTCCGGGTATTGCCTCAGATCGACCGGTCCTTCGGCCAGATACCCGGGCACCGCCCGCGGATTGTTGGCGCGGTAGAGAACGTCGCCGCCGTTGGTCGCGATGGAGACTGTGGCGCCGAGCTGCTCGCTGTTTCGCATCGACCACGGGGTGACGACCACGAGGATCCCGGCGATCGCCAGCAGCAATCGCGCCGCCGATTGGCGCAGCGCATCCGATTCGACGATCTCGGCCAGCAGCAGCGCCGTGGGGAGGAACATCAGGGCCGGTTGGACGAGGCTTGCCATACCCAGCGCGAGGCCGCTGCCGAACGCAGCGGCGAAGTTGCCGCCGTCGATACGCCCGTGATTTCGGCGGCGTGCCCACACGTACAGCAGGATGGCCATGGTCAAGAGGCCGAGGGCGGGGAACTCCTTGTTGGCTCCCGAGATGCCGATGATCAGGTTCGGCCAGACCGCCACCAGCGCCGCCGCAGCCAGCCCGGCGGCCCGGCTGTACAGCCAGCGGCCGAGGAGGTACGCACCGACGGTCGCCAGGAAGAACGAGAGTAGGTTGACCGCTACGATGGCGGCGACCGGTCGGGAGAGGTCGAAGACGAGGCCCGCGCCCGCCAGCAGGAACGGATATCCGGGTGGCCAGTAGGCGAGATCGCCGCTCGGATCGATGTACTCCTTGCCCTCGACCAGCCGGCTCGCCAGGCCCACATACACGGTGCCGTCGGAGGTCACCACGGCGCCCAAGATGGCAGTCACCGCCAGTCGTGCGGCGATCCCGCAGACGATGATCACCGCCAGCGCAACGCCGGCGGGCAGCGCGTCGAGCCAGTCGGCGGTGCGCGCGAGCCATGGTCCGAACCTTGCCGCCAGCCACGCCACCAGCAGGCCAAACAGCGCGCCCGCGCAGCCAACCGCGATCGTCAGTCCGGGTCGGTTCGGCGCGACCCGGTCGGCGGACTCGTAGAAAGTCGCGGCGATCGTGATGATCGTGAGCAGGCCGAAGGCGATCCAAATGATGCGCGGCAGTGCCGCGAGGCGAGGCGCCGGCTGCGCTGATGTTCGAGTCCGACCGGAGTCGACAGCATCATTGATCTGGCTCATCTTGAAATCGAGTCGGTCGACTTGGGGTGTTCTCGCGCACAGGCAGCAGGCGTGTGAGCAACTTCAGGGGTAGGTCTTATTCATCGCGCAGGCCGTAAGCACGAAGCGTGGGTCACGCACGTTCGGTGATCGAGTTCTTCGACGAAGCCGAGCGAGACCTTGTTCTCGAGTTCGCAGCAAGCGGCGATTTCACCACAACGTCCGCCGATCACCTCGGCGAGTCTTTCGTACGGCTTGAGCCGCCGCCACCCCAGGCTTGCTCGCTGTTGTCCAAGAGGCACCGCGCCTCCCCTTGATTCAATCTGGGACCTGATGAACTTAGCCAAGACCGCGACCCGGGCTCGCCGAGCACTCCTGCCCTTGCTCGTCCTGGTCACCTCGACGGTGTTCTGGCTGAGCCCGCACCTGGTGGCGGACATGCATTTCCGGGGTGACGGGGAATTCCACCACGATGCCGCGGTCCAGTTCTCGGAGGGACTCGACGCGGGTGTCGCGTACCCGTCCTGGGCGGCGAGGGCGCAGGGAGGCCTCGGATCCCCGGTCTTCATCTACTACCCGCCACTGTTCCACTACGCGTTCCACATCGTCGACGGCCTCGTCGGGAACTCGTGGTACGCGATGTACGCCCTCTAGGCGTTCGCCATGTTCCTCACTGCGCTGATCGTCTACCTCGCGGCGAGCTGGGCCGGCGCCGGCGTCGGCCTCGCCCTGGCCGCCGGGGTCACCGCTTCCGCTGGCCCGTTCGGGTACATGACGCTCATCTACGTCCATGGCACTCCTTGGCACGTCGCCTACCCGTTCATCGCGGCGAGCTGCTTTGCGCTCGTCCTCATCCAGCAGGGGAGGCTACGGTTCGCAGTCGTCCTCACCCTGGGGGTGTTCCTGCTGACGGCCACGCACGCCCTCGCCTCGTTGATGGTGTTGCTGTGCCTTCCGTTCGGGGTACTGCCGTTCCTGCTCTTCAGCCGCGAGAGGGCGGTCGCGCTGAAGCGCGGCATTCTCGCCGGAGCATCGGCGCTCCTCGGGATGCTACTGGCCGGCGTCTCCCTCTGGCCCGCGCTTCGCCTGTCCAAGTTGATGAACATCAAGACCTACTCGCAGGACGTCAACTGGGAGGAGGGATTCGCGCTGCCGCTTCTCACCGGCACTCGCTGGGCGGTGTTCCAGTGGGGAATGGGGCTGCTGCTGCTCGGGATGCTGGGGTATGCCGTCGAGACGCTCGCTCGCCATCGGGGGCGGATCGATGAGCGCTGGCGCGTGTTGGCCTCCTTCACCGCGATCGGGCTCGCAGCGCTCTTCTTCTCGAGTGAGGCTTCCCTGCCGCTCTGGCGCGCGGTCGAGCCGCTGCGGCGGATCCAGTACGCCTACAGGTTCTTCTCGGTGCTCTCCGTGGTCGCGGCGCTCGGCGTGGTGCTCGCGATGCGCCTCGAAGTCGGGCACACGCGCGCACGGCTGCAACGGGCGGCTGGCTGGGGCCTGCTCGCACTGTCGCTTCTCTTCTCGCTTGCAGTTCAGGCGAAGTACTTCATGGTGGACGGCCAACCGCGGTCGAAGGTCGTGAACGAGGACGCCGTCGCCGACGCCAACGCCTTCCTTCCCGCGACGGCCAGGGCCCTGGGGGGCGAGTACGCGAAGAATGGGGGGGCTCGAGGCCGAGTGTCGCCGGGCCGGTGCCACGATCGCGACGCTCGAGGCGCTCCCGGAGAAGCGCCGCTGGCAGATCTCGTCGCCTGAGGCTTGGCGGGCGCGCCTCCCGCTCTTCGCCTATCCCTGTTGGAGAGCGTCGATCGATGGCGTTGCCCTGGAGACGTCGACGGACGGCCCGACGGGGCTGCTCGCGGTGGACGTTCCCGCGGGCACGGCAACGGTGGAGGTCGTCTGGGAGCAGCCCCCCGAACGCCGCCAAGGGCTCCTGCTCAGCGGCCTGGGCCTGCTCGGGCTCGTGGCGCAGATCTATCTCCTTCGTCGTGCCCGCGCCGTCCCCGGCTAGCCGGCATCCTTCGCGGGGAGGACGGCGATGCGGAGGCAGATCGGCCGACGTGGAGCGGCCCGCCGGCGGACAGCCTCCCGTGAAGTCGAGCGGCCAGGTGTGGTCGGGACGCTTCGCGACCAGTGAACCACGTCTTGCCCGCGGCGCATCGGCCCGCCGTCCGGGTGCGGAACGAGGGGGCGGCGGCGCGATGTGGGACCGCCGAAGGGGTGGCCCGATGCTGCGGGCAAGCGGTCGGGCATCGTGGGCATGCGCGCGCCGGACCAGCACCCGCAGGAGGTCCGGGGCCGGAGGAGGGCGTACTTGGATTGAGCGCGCCCGACGGCGGCACCCTGTGGGTCGCCGCGGAAAGGCAGGTCGTGACGGCCGAGAGGCTTGAGGTCCTCTCCCTCCTCGCCGAGCCCGACGTCTCCGACGGACTGCCGATGGCCGAGGTTCTCGCCGCCGTACGCGGAGGAATGGGCGGTCCAACGGGGCATCAGGGCGCGTTCAGCGGAGCCGTGGGGGGCGTGGATGCGCCGGA
>CBFIJG010000113.1:0-1687 GCA_965662915.1 Planctomycetota bacterium
CGCGCGGGCCGCCGCCTCGGCGCGCTCTCGCTGCTCCTCCGCGAGGGCGGCGAGCTCGTCGAGGAGCTGCTCGGCGCTGCGGTTGCCGGACTCCGCGGCGCGGCGCTCGTTCTCGGCGAGCAGCTCGCGCTGACGCTCGAGGGCCTCCTGGATGGTCTGCTGCACCGCGCGCTGGGCCGGCGACATGGACTCGTTCTCGAGCGCCTGCGTCTCCTCGCGCACCTGCTCCTGCTCGCCGCGGACCGACAGAAGCGCGGACTGCAGCTCGCGGAGCTCCGCGAGGTTCTTCTCGGGATCGATGTCGCCTTCGCGGTCCTCGAGGATCTGGAGGAAGCGGACGACCCTCGACACGACGCGCTCCTGCGCCTCGAGGGCCGCGAGGAGGCGGCCTGCGCTGAGCTCTTCCTCGGAGGTGTTGGCGAGCTCCTCGAGGGTCCGGCCCTGGGCCTCCTCGCTGCGCTCGTCCAGCACCTCCATGGCGCGGCGCAGCAGCTTGGCCGCGCCGGGTCTGCCCTCCGCCTCGTAGCGCGGCGCGATGGCGGCGACCTTCGCCCGCAGCTCGCGGACCTTGCGCTCGAGGCGGGCCTGTTCGCGGACCAGGGCGCTGAGCTCCTTGGATCCATCCTGGGAGACGATCGGGCCGGGCGGCACCGTCGCACTCGTCGCGGCGGCGGAGAGCGCCCCGGGGGACGCGGCCGCGAGCGCGATCCAGAGGGGCAGCGTGCTCATGGGTTTCGTCATGGTGTCTCCTGAGTCCTCCCGCCGGATCAGCGGGGCGGGTCCTCCTCGTCTCCGGCGTCGCCGGAGCCGCTCGTGCCCTGCTGGGCCTGCTTGCGCGTGCGCTCGGCCAGGTTCTTCTGGCTGTTCAGGATCTCGCGCGCGAGGGCCTGGATGGACTGCATGCTGTCCCACTCGCTCAGCTCGAGGCCGAGCTCCTCGAGCGCCGCCCGGAGCTCCTCGACGCGGATCGTCGCGCGCACGAGGGCCTGGCGCGCCGTGTCGGTCGCGTCGGCGCCGCGCGCCTCCTCGAGGGCCTCGACGAGGGCCCCGCAGCGAAGGTCGGCCGCCTCGATGGCGAGGGCGACGACGCCCACGAGCGCGCCGGCGCTCTCGGGCGAGCCGAGGCGCCCCGCTCGCAGCTCCTCACCGAGGGTCCGCCACGCCTCCATGAGGAACGCGCGATCGGCCGACGCGCGCGTCAGCTCGAAGAGGCGCGCTTCCAGGGCGCCGGAGCGCTCGTCGAGGCGGCTGTAGATCAACGACGACGCGAGGCCCGAGAGGTCGCGAGAGACCGACTCGAGGTCACCGCGCACGCGGCGCACGTCGTTGAGGCTCTGGGCCATGCCCGCGGCGTCGGGGAGCGCTCCGTCGTCACCCGAGAGTCCGAGGACGAAGCCCTCGACCGCGTCGGCCGTGCGGTCCACGGCGTTGGTCACCTCGGTGACCTCGGCGGCGGCGCGGCCGAGGCCATCGCGCTGGCGCCTGAGGAACTCGTCCGCGGAGACGACCCGCAGCCGGATCGGCGCGGCCTCCGTGATGTTCGCGTCCGGCTCGCGGCTGTCCGTCAGGCGCGCCGTGAGCACGAGGGAGGTCCCGATGGCGGGAGGAACCTCGGGGAAGAACCCGTCGATCTCGAGAAGTTTGCTCGCGAGGCGCGTGTCCTTCTCGGATCGGCGGCCGCGCTGTG
>CBFIJG010000113.1:1784-9963 GCA_965662915.1 Planctomycetota bacterium
AGCCTCGGGGAAGAACCCGTCGATCTCGAGAAGTTTGCTCGCGAGGCGCGTGTCCTTCTCGGATCGGCGGCCGCGCTGTGAATCCTCGAGCTCGACCTCCTCGAGCTCGAGCTCCAGCTTCGCCAAGGTGGTCTCGGTCGCGGCGTTGGTGACGTCCAGTTCGAGGGACCGGACGCCGAAGTCGTCTCGCCCGAGGATGCGCACCGCCGCCGCGCCTCCCACGACCACCTCGACGTCCGCGCGGCCCGGCTCGAGTGTGATCAGCTCGGGCGCGCGGTCGGGGACGACCTCGATCCCGAACAGGGCGGGGTCGGGGTTCTCGAGACCGGTCTCGTCCCGCAGCTCGAAGCGGAACCGCGTCGACTCGATGGCGGTCGTCCGGAACGAGAGGGCCTCGGATGGAGCGGGCGCCTCCGCGGGCTCCTCGCTCGACTCGCCGGAGGCGGGTGCGGGGATTGCCTCCGCCGGGAACGGCGCGCGGTCGAGGGGGATCTCGATCCCGTCGGGGAAGGTGCGCGCGACCCCGGTGGCGTTCGCCGGGTCGGCCTGGACGAAGACCTCGACCGTCGAACCCTGGAGCGCGCTCACCCGCGTCTCCGTGCTGACCTCGCGAGGGAGGCCGGAGTACGCCGGGGGTGAGACCACGAAGGCGAGACGCGCGAGGTCGGGCGGCTGGAGCACGACGATCTCGACGCGCGGCACGCCGCGGTCGTCGTCGCCCCCGGAGACGACCAGGCCGAGGTCCTCCTGGACGGAGGGGAGGACGGTGCGGAAGGTGTCCGGGCCGCTCGGCCCGAGGTCGACGATCGCGCCGCTGTCGAAGGAGAGGCTGACCAGCTCGGGGACGACGCCCTCCGCGCGGACGATGAGGGGGACGTCCCGGCCGCGGGCGGCGCGCACGACGATGCGCTCGGGATCGGAGGTGTCCACCTCGAGGCCCATGGTGTCGGCGGGGACCTCGAGGGTCAGCGTCGTCGCGCGCGGCCACGCGACGTCCGCGCCGAGCATCCGCGCACCGAAGATGCGGGCGAGGGCCGGGTCGCTGCCGAGGGCCGCGAGGGTGGCAGCAGCGCAGACCGCGCCCATCGTGAAGCGCCGGGCCGGGCGGCCGCCGTCGGTGACGCGGGCCAGGTCGATCCGACCGGCCGACTCCTCGGCCGCGGCCGCGATGCGCTCGACCAGCTCCGCCGCGGGCGTCGCCGGGTCCACCGTGCGCGTGAGCTCCAGCGCGTTGATGAAGCGGTCGTCCACCGCCTCGGCTGCGGGCAGCGCGCGCTGAGCGAGGAGCGCGAGGCCCGCGCGGTCGGGGACCGCGCGCCTGTGGCGGAGGAGCGTGCGCGCGAGCAGCCACAGGGTGCCTGCCGCCAGCAGCGCGAGGTGGATCAGCCGGATCGGCGCGGGGAGCTGGAGCAGCCGGTCGGCGCCGTACATGAACAGCAGCCAGAGCGCCGCGCCGGCCACGGCGGTCCCGAGGCCGTACAGCCAGATGCTGCGGCGCAGGGAGCCGTCGAGGCGGCGGAGGACCGCGTCGAGGCGCGGCGTGGCCAGTGCGGGGCGCGTGCTCATCAGCGGTGGAAGATCGGCAGGAAGTCGTAGGGGATCTCGAGGATCAGACACGCCATGGCGGTGCTGAACGCGGGTCCGGGTCCGGTGCCGTTCGCCCACGAGCCGTCGGCGCGCTGGCGGCCGAGGAGGAACTCCCGGAGCGGCGTGAAGTAGGTGACCCAGTCGTGACCACCCTTCGTGTACATGGCCTGGACGCCGTAGTAGTGGCCGTACCAGAAGAAGTAGTGGCCGCGCGAACCGTACTTGCGGTTGAAGCTCGCGAACGCGTCGTGGAGGAACTCGATGCCCCGGTCGATGAGCTCGTCCGAGTAGATCCCGAGGCCGTTCAGGGCGGTCACGCCGGCGGCGGTCAGGGAGTAGTTCGTCCGCGAGGCGGAGCCGCGCTTGTAGGTGAACGTGCCGCGCTGGTTGCGCCGGGCGCGTCCGCTCGATTGGCCGCGCTCGGCGGAGTCCACGACGTACATGGCCGCCGCGTCGATGGTCCCCTTGGGCACGCGAATGCCGATGTTGCGGGCCGCGCGCAGAGCGAGGCACTGGCAGACGACGATCGACATGTCGGCGTCGCGCGCAAGCGGCTCGTAGCGCCACCCGCCGAGCTCGTTCTGGCCCTTGACGATGAAGTCGACCGCCTTCTGGAGCCGCTGCCGCGTGTCCTCGCGGTGCGTCATCCCGCAGACCTGGGCGAGGAAGAGCGTCGCGAAGGCGTGGCTGTACATCCGCGTGCCGCCGCTCGTGATGTAGCCGTCCTGGTTCGTCGCCCTGAGGATGAAGTCCACCGCGCGATCGACCACCGGGCCGTACTCCCCGCGTCCGGGCAGATGTCCACCCGCGAGGAAGGCCATCCCGGCGAGGGCGGTCACGCCCACGTGTCCACCCTGCTCACGCGTCGTCACGTAGGACTCGTTGCGCTTGTAGCCGACGTCCCCGTCCCAGCTGCCGTCGGCGTTCTGGTTGCGCGCGAGCCACTCCAGAGCGCGCGTCGTGGCGCGCTCCTGAGCTGCGGTGATGCGGACCCCGCGGAAGGCCTCCGCCGACGTCTCCGTGTCCTGGGGGAGGGGGGCAGCCCCGAGGCCCGTGACGCACAGCGCCATCGCCGCCGCGCCCGCGGAGAGGCGGCGGAGTCCCGGCCGTGCCGGGCGCGCGCTGTGGTGCTGCGTGTTGGTCACGGGAGGGCGATCAGCGGTGGAAGATCGGCAGGAAGTCGTAGGGGATCTCGAGGATCAGGCAGCCCATCGCGGTGCTGAAGGCGGGGCCTGGACCGATCTGGTTGGGCCAGGAGCCGTCGGCGCGCTGGGTCGAGAGCAGGAAGCCCCGCAGCCGCTCGAAGTAGTTCACCCAGTCGATGCCGCCCTTCGTGTACATGGCCTGGACGCCGTAGTAGTGGCCGTACCAGAAGAAGTAGTGGCCGCTGCGACCGTAGCTGTAGTTGAAGCGCTCGAAGGTGTCGTTGAGGTACTCGATGCCCCGGTCGATCAGCTCGTCCGAGTAGATGCCGAGCCCGTTGAGCGCGGTCACGCCGGCCGCCGTGAGCGGGAAGGTCGTGCGCGAGTTCGCGTCGCGCTGGTAGGTGAAGGTCCCGGGGCTGTTGTAGCGCCGGAGGTCCTGGCCCTTCACCGCCGAGTCGACGACGTAGAGCACCGCGGAGTCGATCGTGGACTTCGGGACGCGGATCCCGATGTTGCGGGCGGCGCGCAGCGCGAGGCACTGGCACACCACGATCGACATGTCCGAATCCTGGGCCTGGGGGCCATACCGCCAGCCGCCCTCGGCGTTCTGGCTCTTGACGATGAAGTCGACGGCCTTCTGCAGTCGCACGCGCGTGTCCTCGCGGTGCGTCATCCCGTAGACCTCCGCCAGGAAGAGCGTGGCGAAGGCGTGGCTGTACATCCGCGTGCCGCCGCGCGAGAGGAAGCCGTCCTCGTTGGAGCAGGAGAGCAGGAAGTCGACGGCGCGGTCGACGACCTCGCCGTAGGGCCCGCGCCCGGGCAGGTGCCCGCCCGCGAGGAAAGCCATGCCGCAGAGCGCGGTGACGCCGGCGTGCCCGGTGCCCTCGCGGGTCGTGCGGTAGCTGTTGTTGAGCTTGAAGCCGACGTCCCCGTCCCAGCTGCCGTCGTCGTTCTGGGCGCGGGCGAGCCACGCGAGGGCCCGCGCCGTGGCGCGCTCCTGCTCGGCGGTGATCCGCACGCCCCTCGCGGCGGTCGTGTCGGGGCGCTCCTCCTGGGCGGGCATCGCGAGCACGGAGCCCAGCAGGCAGACCGCTGCCAGGGCGCGCCACGCCGCGGGGCGAGGCAGGAGTCCGATTCGAACGTTCATCCCGTGCTCCTCCTTCACTCCATCACCGACATCATGACCGAGCCCGCGACGAGCAGGGTGTCACCGAACCCCTCGAGGGTCCGCCAGTTGCCCGACTTCTGCCCCGGCGTCTCGAGGCGCCGGGTCTCGACGTGCTTGCCGCTCGCCGCGTCGAGGAACATGAGTTTGAGCTCCATCCCCTCGTTCGTCCGCGAGCCGAAGGCCTCCTTGACGATCATCGCGACGGTGGAGCCGGTGTGGACGGGGAGCGGCATGTCCCGCGCGCCGGCGACGCTGACGCGTCGCGGCGAGGACACCTTCCAGAGGGAGCGCAGATCCGGGTCGAGGGCCTCGAGGCGGGTGGACTCGCTCGTGGGACTCTCGGAGGCGACGAGCAGGACCGGCGCGTCGAGCACGACGCGCCGCCGTCCGGGCACGCCGTACAGCCGCTTGCTCGCGTCGACGACGTAGCGCGGCCCCGTGCCGAAGCGGCCGCGCTCCTCGTCGATCACGCGGAGCGAGAAGCCGCTCGACGAGCGGTCCTCGCCGGCGTCCTCGAGCATCGCGATGCGCTGGCGGCCGTCCTCGCCGTCCGGCATGTCGATGATCCCGAGGAGCTGGCGCCGCGCGCCGCGGAAGTTGTCGAGTCCGATGCGCCAGGCCTCGACGCCGTCGGTGAGCTCGTAGGCGACGATGGCGTTCTGGATCCCGCGGCTCGGGCCTGCCTCGAGGAAGGGGACCACCAGCCGACCGCGGTCGATCCATGCCGGCCGGGCCTGGCGCGACGTCGTGCGACCGGTCTCGATGGCCGCGACGGGGAAGCCGGTGAAGAGGTCGTGGACCGCGGCCGTGTCGGTCTTGAGGGGGAAGAGCACAAGGCGGCCGTCCCCGACCTTCAGGACCGGGAGGTAGAAGCCGCTGATGGATCCGAGCTGCCACAGCTCCACGCCTTCGACCGCGTCGAGCGCGTGGATCTCGGCGGGCTCGCGACCCGGGCCGCGGGTCGTCAGGACCACGCACACCCCGCTGTCCACCTCGACCGAGCCGACGCCGCGCTCGGGCGGCAGGAAGGTCCAGAGGAGCTCGCCGCTCTCGAGGGAGAGGCAGGTCACGCGGCGCGTGTCGGCGACGATGACGCGCGAGCCGTCGACCACGACCTGAGCCTCGCGCACGCTCTTCGTGCTGCTCAGGAGCACGCTGCGCTGCCAGAGGGGCCTGCCCGCGCGGCCCGACGGCACCGCGAGCAGCTGTCGCTGGCTGGCCATGAGGGCCACCTCGGTGCCGTCCTCGAGCGCGCCGAACCCGACCGCGCCGAAGTTGCCCTTGAAGCGGTTCGTCTCGACGACGTCTGCGTCGAAACCGGGGACCGGCCGGCTGGCGCCGCGCTCCGGGGCTCGCGCGGTCCACGCGTCGGCCAGCTCGGAGAGCGTCAGGGGACCGCTCCCCGGGAGGCTGCCGGGGCGCGGCACCTGCTGATCGGGGGCGAAGGCCGCGAGGTTCCTCGCCACCCCCGCGCGGAAGGCGCGGTTGCCGACGCCGCCGAGGGTCTCGGCGAGACCGAGCAGCATGCGCGTGTCCTCAGGGGACGACGACGCGGGGTGCCAGTCGCGGGGAAGAGCCTCGCTGACGATCGCGGCGACCTCGGCCGGCGCGCCGTTCTCGAGGGCGAACTGGATGCGGGCGTCGGCCGCCCGGCGCGCAGCCACGGAGCCCGGGAAGAGCACCGGCAGCAGCTCGAGATCCTCCGTGGAGCCGGTCTCGCGGGCGACGTCCATCGCCGCGTCGAACGCCTCGCGCGCGCGCTCTTCGATCCGCGCCACCGCCTCCGAGGTGGGCCACAGCACGCGGAGCGACTGGATGCGGCTCGCGGCCCACAGCCCGCTCATCGTGTCGAACAGCTGCACCTCGGGGTGCTCGACGAGCACCGAGTGCAGGGCCTCCAGCTCGGCCGAGAGACGCTGCTCGACGTCGGACCCGCGCCGGGCGTCCATGGCCTGGACGATGCGGACGAACAGGCCCGCGGGGATCTCCGCTTCGGTGTGGTCGACCCGCGCCGCCACGACGCCGCCCGGAGCCGCGAGCTGCGGAACGGGTTCGAGACGCCAGGGATCACGCCAGGGATCGCCCGCGCGCTCCGGCGCGCCCTCGCCCCGCGCGGCCAGCACCTCGCGGAACGTGCCCGCTGCGCTCCACTCGGGGGTGCTGCGCGCGGAGACGGTGACGGGCTCCTCCCCGTGGGCGGCGAGGATCTCGTCGAGGAGCGCCGCGCGCGCCGTTCCCGCGGAGACCTGGCTCGAGACCCCCTCCTGGAGAACGAGCAGCGCCTCGAGCCGGGCGTCCGGCGCTTCGGCGAGCGCGAGGGCGCGCCGGGCGAGCGTCTCGCCCTGCTCGGCGCCGACGGTGCGCTGGCCGCGGGACGCGGCCATCAGGGCCCGGTGCACGTCCTCGGAGAGCTCGCGGCTCTCCGCGGTGACGGGCTCCCCGGCGCGCATGCGGCCGCCGAAGCGCTCCAGCCAGTCGAGCGACTCCTCGGCGAGCTCGATGCCGCGCTTGACCTCCCGGCCGCGCGCGATGAGCGACTCGGCGCGCTCGAGGAGCAGGCGGCTGAGCGTGCGGACGTCCCCGAGGGTCGCGCCGTCCTCCTCGGCCGCGGTCCGCGCGCGGGCGACCATGGCGTGCCACTCGAAGCGAGCCTCGACGCGCCGGCCGTTCGTGCTGAAGAGCATGCCGCCGGACACGAGCACGTTGCCCGACGCCACAGTGCCGTCCACCTGCTCCTCGAGGCGCCCGGTACGGCGGTCGAGGCGCGCGAGCCGCGCGATGTCCGGCACGAAGACGCTGTCCGCGTCCATGACCGGGATGGCCGCCTCGGTCTGGATCTGCTGATCCTCCGGCCAGCGCCACGCGAGCTTCACGGGCGGCCCGGAGCGCACGCCGCGGGGGAACTCGACCGCGAGGACGGAGGTCCCGCCGAGGTAGACGCGGTCCTCGTCGGCGCCGAACAGCAGCGAGCGGGCCGGGCCGCGGCGGCGGTAGCTGCGGCGCACGTTCGTGCTCGCCTGCAGCTGGCGCATGAGGAACTCCTGGTCGTAGCTCCAGATGACCGAGCCCGTCGCGAGGTCGAGGCCGAGCAGGTCCTTGCCGTCCTGCGGAGCCGCGACGATCGTCTCGCCGGTCACCACCGGCGGCGCGTTGCGCCAGCGGCTCTCGATGAAGCCCGCCTGGTAGTACTGCGGCGCGTGCACACGCACTTGCTCGTAGACGGTGTCCCAGAGGGTCTCGCCGGTGAAGAGGTCCACCGCGGCGATCAGACCCAGCTGGGTCTGCATCACGACCGTGTCCCCGACCACGAGGGGGGGCGGCGCCGAGAACTCCTTCGTGGCGCGACCGAACATGTTCAGCTCGCGCTGGCCCGTGACGAGCGGCGCCGACCAGAGCACCGAGCCGTCGGTCAGGTCGAGGCAGCCGAGGTGCAGCTCGATGCGCCCGCGCAGCCGGGCCATCGGGACGAGGACGCGCGCGCCGACCGCCACCGGCGGCCCGACCACGGTCATGCGGTCCTTGAAGCTGCCCGACTCGCCGTCCCAGCCCTCCGGCGGCATCGTGTGCCACAGGACCTCGCCGGTCCGCGCGTCGCACGCGATCAGGCGCCGCTCGGGGATCACGTCGATGATCTGCAGGTCCTGGTACTGATCCTTGCGTTCGTAGACCACGGGGATCTGCAGCGCCGCGACGACGACGCCCCGGCTGGCGGCCACGGTGACGATGTGCTCGTCGGTGTCGACCGCCTCCCCGAAGTCACGCAGGTTGCGCACGCCGTTCCAGTCGAGTCGGTCCTCCCCGAACACCCACGCCTCGCTCCCGTCGAAGGCGTTCAGCGCGTGCAGGCTGCGGCTCGTGTTGACGAAGATCAGGTCCCCGTCGCGCTGCGGGAAGATGCGGCTGCAGCCTGCGTCCTCCCGGAACGGCCCGTAGGGCAGGGGATAGGGGTTCGCCCAGCCGGAGATCGCGATGGCGTCGTCGCCGGGGCGCTTGAGGGTGGGCCGCACACCGAAGGCGTCGGCAGCGACGCCGGTCGCCGGGCCGAGCACGAAGGTCGCCTCGGTCTCGTGGGCGGAGGACGCCGCGCTGCCGACCTCGGGGAGGATCCGGATGGCGAAGTCGAGGCGCGCCGCCGCGCCGGCGGGGGATGCCTCGTCCGCCTCGACGTCCGCCCTCAGCGCACGCCAGTCCTCGATCGATCTGCAGCGGCGGTCGGGCTGGTCGAGTCCGATCGCGGCCGCGCGCGCCCAGGCCCGCAGGCCGTCGGCGGTGTGCCCGA
>CBFIJG010000114.1:0-9849 GCA_965662915.1 Planctomycetota bacterium
CGAGGATCGCGTGCCCGACCCGGAGGAGGCCGGCGTCCCCGGCGCGGCGCGCAGCGTCCTCGAACTCCTCCAGGGAGTGGAGGCGGTTGATGTCGAGCAGGACGCCGTCGTCGGCCGACTCGAGGCCGAGCTCGATCCAGACGTCGGTGCGCTCCCCCAGGCGCTCGAGCTCGCGCAGGGCCTCGTCCGGGAGACAGTCCGGACGGGTCGCGACCGACAACGCCACGACCGGCGAACCGTCGCGGTCCAGCTCCCGCTCCAGCACGTCGAGGACCTCGCGGAAGCGGCCGCCCTCCACGTAAGTGTTCGTGTAGCTCTGGAGGTACGCGATCGCGCCGGGCTCGGGGTCGGAGGGGCGGCGCCGGCGGCGCGCGATCCGCGCGAGGCCCTGGGTGAGCTGCTCCGCGAGGCTGTCGCCGTCCTTCAGGGCTCCTGTCCCGGATCCCTCCACGTCGCAGTAGGTGCAGCCCCCGAAGCCCTTCGTCCCGTCGCGGTTCGGGCAGGTGGAGCCCGCGTCGAGCGCGACGCGGTGGACCGGGCGTCCGAAGCGGGCGCGCAGCCACGGGGCCAGGGTGAGGAAGGGCAGATCGGCGGCCATGATCCGCGCAGGTTAGCCGCCCCGGGCGCTCGCGGCGCTAACCTTGGCCCGATGGAGATCCAGCCCATCGTCATCGGGACGGCCGGCCACATCGATCACGGCAAGTCGACCCTGGTGAGCGCCCTCACCGGGACGGATCCCGACCGCTGGGCCGAGGAGAAGGAGCGGGGGATGACGATCGACCTCGGCTTCGCCTGGATGGAGCTCGAGGACGGCCGGCGGATCGGACTCGTGGACGTCCCGGGCCACGAGCGCTTCATCCGGAACATGGTCGCGGGGGCCACCGGGATCGACATCGTGGTGCTGGTCGTCGCCGCCGACGACGGGGTCATGCCGCAGACCCGCGAGCACCTGGCGATCATGCAGCTCCTGGGCGTCGAGCGAGGCGCCATCGCCCTGACCAAGGTCGACGCCGTCGACGCGGACATGGTGGAGCTGGCCGCCGAGGACGTCCGGGAGGCCGTCGAGGGGAGCTTCCTCGAAGGTGCCCCGCTGATCGGGGTGAGCTCGATCGAGGGCACGGGCGTGCCCGAGCTCAAGGCGCTCCTCCTGAAGCTGGCCGAGGAGACCTCGCCGAGGCCGGCCGAGGGGGTCTTCCGGATGCCCGTCCAGCGCGTTTTCAGCGCCCGCGGCTTCGGCACGATCCTGACCGGCATCCCCGTGAGCGGTCAGATCGAGATCGGGGACGCCGTCGAGGTCCTCCCCGGCGGCGGGCGGGGCAAGGTCCGCGGCATCCAGGCGTACCACGAGACCGCGGACCGGGCGCGGGCAGGCCACTCCTCCGCGCTCAACGTCTCCGACGTCGATCACCACGAGGTGTCACGCGGCGACGTCGTCGCGACGCCGGGGTACTTCAAGCCCCAGACCATGGTGGGCGCGCGGCTCTCGGTGCTCGACCGGCTCGACCGCTCCGTCACCAACCGCATGCCGATCCGCGTCCACACGGGGACGTCGGAGGCCGTGGGGGAGGTGGTCCTGCTCGATGCCGAGGAGCTCGCGCCCGGCGACGCGGGTCTGGTGCAGTTCCGCCTCGAGCAGCCGCTCGTCTGCGCACCCGGCGACCGGTACGTGCTGCGGCTCGCGTCCCCGATGGTGACCCTCGGAGGCGGGGTGATCCTCGAGGAGAGCCGCTACCGACTCAAGCGCTTCAAGACCTTCGTGATCGAGGAGCTCGAGCGGCAGGCGTCGAGCCTGGGCTCCGTCGAGTCGCTGCTCGAGGCCATCCTCGCCAGGGAGCCGGATCGCTGGGCGTCGCTCCAGGACCTGAGCGCGCAGATCAAGCGAAGCAAGGACGACACGAAGAACCTGCTCGATCAGCTTGCCGCCGACGGCAAGGCGGTATCGCTCGGGCAGGGGACCCGCTGGATCCACGCGCAGACGCTCCAGCTGTGCCTGGAAGAGGTGCGGGACGCGATCGGCGGCTGGTTCGAGGAGCACCCGATGCGCGCGCGGATGGACGTCCGCGACCTGCGGAGCGCATGCCGCTTCGATCAGAACCTGCTCGGCGTGGTCCTCGAGCTCGAGGCCGAGGACGGCCGGGTCGAGCTCAGCGCGGGCGGATTCCTGCGCCCCGCGGGCCGGCGCGTCGCGCTCGACCCCGAGACCGAGTCGCTGCGAGGCCGGGTCCTTGAGGCGATGGAGGTCGCCCGCTTCCAGCCGCCGTCGCCCGAGGAGCTCGCGGCCGCGGTCGGCGCGAAGGTCGAGGGCGTCGCGGGGGTGCTCACGCTGCTCGAGGACGAGGGCGAGGTGCACCGGATCGAGGGGGAGCTCTTCCTCTCGGCGAAGGCGATGGCGGAGGCCCAGGCCGCGGTCGTTTCGAACTGCGAGGCGAACGGGGGGCTCGAGATCCCGGAGCTGCGGGACGCGCTGGGGACGACGCGGAAGTTCCTGATCCCGATCCTCGAGCACTTCGACGCGATGGGCGTGACCATGCGCCAGGCCGGGCGCCGGGTCCTGAAGCGTCACTGACGCGCACGGGCGACGGGGCGCAGTGGCCGCGCCGGAGGGACGTTCGATGGCCCTCCGAGACGCCGTCGGTGACACCGCGGGAGCGCCTCGGTGCGGGGCGAGGGGCCCGGCAATTCGGGCGGCCGTGGATTCTGCAAGGGCGGCTCTCAGGCCTCTGAGGCCGAGCCGTGGCTCGCCGCGGGACGCGGGAGAACCCGGATCCACCAATCCCCCTGAGGGGCTCTCCTCCAGAAGTCCGATAGCTCGTTCGGGCCCCCCCGGGATGACCGAGCGCACGCGTTCGCCGTGCGTCGTCTCCCTCAGACCCAGGAGCTGCACCGCGATGTCCGACGCACAGACCAACCCTGACGACTTCCAAGGCCAACCCTTCCGCGGCGAAGAGTGGACCGGCGGCGCCGGAGTCCCCGACCCCGCCCAGCCCGGCAGCGGCTTCGATGCGTTGGAGGGGACCGGCGAGCCCGAGTCGTCCTGGCTGCTCGAGGACGACGGCTTCGACCTCGTGGTGTCCTCGGAGTCCTCGGAGACGGAGTCGGTCCAGGCTCTGCCGGCCGAACTGGACGCGCTTCAGGAGCAGGCCGTGGCTCCGACCTGGACGGAGGAGGAGGCGCTGCTCGGCGACGACCCGATGATCGGCGCGTCCTACGTCGAGCCCGAGACGGCGTCCTCGGCCGCGACGCGCGCGCTCGCTCCCGCCGGGGTCTGCATGGCCCTGTCCTTCGGCGCGATCGCCGTCTGGGCGTCCGTCAAGCAGGGCGTGCAGGACGCGACGGACGAGGTCACTGCGAACCTCGAGATCGAGGGCCCGGCCCTTCCGGTCGAGGAGCCGGAGGTCGAACTCGTGACCCCGGAGATCGGCAATCCCCTCAGCCTCGGCCGGCTCAGCTACCGGCGTGACGGCGGCGTCGTCCCGGCGGACACCGACGATCCCACCATCGCGCGTTCGACGGTCGACTCACCCAGGGAGCCGGGCGAGCTTCCGCCCGCGCCCGCTGCGACGGGCGCGACGAAGAAGTCCGGCGCCGCCGACGCGCGAGCGCAACGGAGCCGCCCGCCGATGGACGTCTCGATCGATGAGCCGCAATCGAGCTCGAGGGAGGAATCCACCACCTCCCGGTTCCGCGCACATGACGGCGCCGGCAACACCTCGGCCCAGAACAAGCGAATGATCGTTCCCCACATGCTGAATTCCCGGGAGCCCCGCGAGTTCATCGAGACGCCCGTTCAATGGGTCCAGCACGCGCCCGGCTGGCTCCAGACGGAGTGGACCGAGGGCGATCTCGTCATCGAGAACAGGTACACGCTGACGGGAGGTCAGTGGGCCACCAACCTGTTCCAGAACGGTTACAGCGAACGCCCTGGAACGTTCACGATGCGGAACGTCCTCCTCCAGCCGAAGATGGATCCGTTCAACCCCGGCATGCGTTGGGGCCTGCGCGCACACAACATGCCGGAGGCTCTCTTCGAGGACGTGGACGTCTTCGCCAACCTGAACTCCCACGGACTCTACGTTTCGCCCTACGAGGACACGACGTTCAACCGGTGCACCTTCGTCCGCTGCGGCGCCCAAGGGATCCAGGTCACGTATCGCCCGCGCGACGAGACACAGTCCTACCAGGGCGACAACCGTCACTTCGCCAAGAAGACGACGCACATCCTGCGGGACAGTCACTTCATCGACTGTGGCGAGACGGGGCCGTCGCGGAGCTTCGCGGCGACCTACCAGAACCCGGGGTCGCAAGAGTTCAAGGCCACGGTGATCGTCGAGAACTGCTCGTTCGTGGAGGACTACGGTAAGCCCTTCGGCTATCAGAACTGGAAGTCCACGGGCGCGCTTCTCCTGTCGCCGATGCCCTTCAGCCAGCCCGAGGTGCTGACGAGCAACATCACCGAGAGCCTCGTGGTGCGGAACACGCTCTTCGACTACACGAAGGGAGATCGGCCCATGGCGCTCATCCGCTCGACGGACGAGGTGCTCTTCGAGGACTGCATGTTCATTGCTCGCGACTACGAGGGCGTGATCAGCGTCAACGCGGCGAACGCCCACACAGGCACCTCTAAGGTCAAGCGTATTGTTCTTCGTAACAATAAGACCGAGGGCACCGTGCGTCTCCGTATCAACAAGGACGACCAGATGCAGTGGAATGATTGGCTGCTGGATATGGACATGAACACAGAGGGCCGCGAGGTCGTGATCGACGCCGAGACCGGGGAGATCCTCTCCGACGCGTCGCTCGGCGCGGAGCTCTCGGAGGCCGAGCAGTCGGCGGACGCCGGCGCCGAAGAAGTCGAGGCGACCGGAAGGATGGACATCGCTGAGGCCATTGCCCACGGACTCACCCCGTCGAGCGGGTTCAGCGCCCGGAAGGGCGAAGGTGCCATCGCGAAGGACAGCGCGGCCGTATCGGCGTCCGAGACGGCTCCCGCGGCCGAAGCGCAGAACGGCGAAGGCGCCGAACCGGCTGCGATCACGCAGGCGGACCTCCCGGCGAACGGTGAGGAGGTGCGCGTCGGTGAGGACGTCGCGTACGAGGGGACCGCTCCGGACACGGACGGGCGCCCCGACAGCCTCGTCCTCGAGGCGGAGCCCCTCGACGAGGAGACGCTCCGCCTGCTCGATGCTCTCGCAGCCTCCGTCGATGACGTCGCGCTGGAGGGGACCGCGCTCGAGGACGAGCACCTGGAGGTCGTCGAGGTGGCGCAGGCCTCGTTCATCGGGGGTGTCCGCGTCGCGCCCCTCCCCGGTGACGAGGCGTTGAGCGCCTACGCGCTCCGCTTCCCGGGCCCCGGCTTCGGGCCGACCTGGCCCGATGTGCCCGAGGTCCTCGCGGGATCCTCCACCGTCGTGGAGCCCGAGGCGGCCGGCCCCTCGGCTGCGTTCCTGCCCTTCGGTTTCTTCGGTGAGGACGTCGTGGCGTCGGTGGACGTCGATCCGGAGTTCGCGGGGGCGGAGTTCGAGATCACCGGTCCGGAGCCGCTGGGCGTGGCCGCCACGGATGCGGACGCATCCGGGGAGATCGTCGAGCTCGACGAACAGGAGCGCGGCGACACCACCGCCGACGGGTCCTCCGTCGACTTCGGGTCCGCGACGATGGACGGCTTCGGGGACCCCTGGGTCCCGCTCGAGATCGTCATGGACTCGCTGGGGACCGACGTTGCTTTCGCAGGCCGCGACCCCGAGGCGATCGCCGAGGACGACCTCGAGGTCGCGCATGGGCCGGTCGAGGACTTCACCGAGGAGGTCGCCTCTGGTTCGCTCCCGTCCGGGTCCGACGATGAGTCGCCGGCCGCGGTGACGGTGGAGATCGCTGTGTTCGAGGATGAGGACCTCGACGCCGTCGGCGAGGTCGCTGACCCGACCATCGAGGACGACGGCGAGGATCACGACGGGTTCGACCAGCTCGATGACGACGAGGCGTACCCCGCGCCGGTGACCGTGGAGATCGTGGTGTCCGCCAACGGGGACCTCCCCATGGCCGGGGAGGGTGACGATCCCGAGGGTGCGAACCCCGGGTCCAGCGGAGATTTCGCGGCCGCTGCGTTCGAGACGTGCGAAGGTGAGGCCGTCGCCAACGAGCGGCTCGATGCGATCTTCGGTCCGCCCGCCCCCGTGATCGAAACGGGCGAGCCGCAGGTCAGCGACGTCTTCCCGTCGCCCGATGCCGATGTGGTCCATGTGGGCGCCGTCGCCGCGTCCGAGCCGACCGTCGAGCCCGCGGCGGAGCAGGACGTGCCGCTCGTCAGCGAGGTCCTCCCCGCGCCGGTTCAGCCCGAGGACACCGGTGAGTCCGCGACGCCGCAGGAGGAGAGCGCCCAGCCCGCTCCTGCGCCCGCCGCGGACGGCGACGTGACCGCGACCGCCGTCGAGCGTCCGAGCGCCGAGGCCCTCGCGATCTCCGCAGAGGGGGCGTCCGACGAGACGACCTCCTTCGAAGCGGAGGAGGTCGAGGTCGAGGTCCTGCCTGGACTCGCGGGCGCCACCGGGACGCCGAAGTACCGCAGCGTGGTCCGCCGGGTGAGCACCGGGGACATCTGGCCCCACAGCACGGTGCCGAAGGGCAAGCTCGACGAGGACTCCTTCGTCCTGACGCCGCACGTCGGCGACGTGCGGGTGGTCTTCGACGGAGGCGAGACGATCGACGGTCGTCTGCACGGCGTCGGGCAGAACCGCATCGTGCTCGACACGCGCCTCGGGCGACTGACGCTCGACGGACGCCGCGCGGACCGCATCGATCGCTTCGGTCGCAAGAGCAAGCAACCGCCGACGGGTCTCGTCAACACCAAGGGCCTCGACCTCGTCCGCGTGAAGGCGGACGGCGGGGTCTTCCAGGGCCACCTGCTCTCGCGTGAGAACGGCAAGGTCACCCTCCTGCTCGAGCAGGGGATGCGGATCACCCTGGAGAGCGACGACGTCCGGTCCGCGGTGGGGGACCGAAGCGTCTCCCGCATCCGCCGCGAGGACTGATCGGCCCTGGAGACAGGGAGCGGGTGAGCCGGACCTCGGCTCCTCGAGCCACGAAGACGGCGCGCCGGGTCGATGACCGGGCGCGCCGTCTCGGATTCCGGGGCCCGTTCGCGCCCGGGCAGGGGCTCCGGGGGGGGCATCCCCGACCGTGGCGGACGGTGACCGCGTCCGGTACACCGCGTATGCGAGGTGCGCCGCGCTACCATCCGCGGGCACCCCCACACGGTTCGACATGCTGCACGCCGCCCATCTGCTCCTCCTCCTCCCGCTCCCCGCGCCTGCCGCCGAGGCTCCCGCGGGCCTCGAACCTCCGGTCGCCCGGGCCTCCGCGCCGGCGCCCGTGGACGACGAGGCAGTGAAGGACTTCAAGAAGTACTTCAGGAAGATCAAGGAGCCGGCCGGGCGCGTCGAGGCGGTGCTGACGTTGCTCGGGAACGAGTCGCCCAAGGCCGTCGATGCGCTGATCCCGATCCTGCGTGACAAGGACCCCGACGTGGCGCGGGCCGCTTCCCGGGTGCTCGCCGAGTACGAGTCCCGTCCGCCGGTCGAGCGGATGGTTCAGAAGTTCGCCTCCGAGAAGAAGGAGGAGATCCGTATCGGGCTCCTCGACGCCATGGTGCGAGGCCGCTACGCCGGGCTCGGTGTCCCGGGGTTCGACGAGGCGCTGGCGGAGTCCTTCGAGGACAAGTCGTGGGCGGTGCGCCGCATGGCGGTCCTCGCCTACGCCGCTGGTGGGGACGCGTCACGGGCGTCGTCCCTGGTGCCCTTCACCGAGGACGAGGAGATCGCGGTGCGCTGCGCCGCCCTCGACGCCATGGCCGAGCTCAAGGCGCCGGAGACGCTGGAGCCCGCGTGGGTCCTGCTCGAGGACGAGGCCTGGCAGGTGCGCGCCTCCGCGATCCAGGCCCTGGGCAGGGTGCGCCACAAGGACTCGATCCCGCGCCTCATCGCGCGCTTCGACGCGGAGGAGGGTCGCCTCGTCGAGGACGTCGGAAACGCGCTCGACGCGATCACCGGGCGCACGCTCGGGACGCGGGTCGATCAGTGGAAGCGTTTCTGGGAGCGGAACGCCGCGCGCTTCGAGATCCCCACCGACGCGGAGCTGGCGAAGCTGGCCGAGGCCGCGGCGAAGAACAAGGCGCGCTACGTCACCCCTGGATCCACCAGCTTCGGCGGCATCGACACGCCGAGCCGGTCGATCCTGTTCGTGATCGACGTCTCGGGCTCGATGGAGGACCTCGTCGTCCAGCGCGAGCGCTTCGAGGGCGGTGACTATCCGTCGTGGTCGCGCATGGACATCGTCAAGACCGAGCTCGCGCGCACCGTCGAGGGGCTGGAGAGCTACGTCAAGTTCGGCATCGTCGCCTTCGCCACCGACACCAAGCGCTGGAAGAAGAAGCTCGTGCCGGCGAACGTCATCAACAAGAAGAGCGCGCTCGACTTCATCAAGAAGCTGGAGCCGCTCGGCGGCAACAGCAAGATCGAGCTGCAGCAGGCGGGGCTCGCGGGCTCCGCGAACCTCGGCGCCGGCAAGACGAACACCTGGGGCGCCCTGAGCCTCGCGCTCGGGATCGCCGAGAAGGGCAAGAACAGCCGCGAGGAGTACCTCAGCGCCGTGGACACGGTCTTCTTCCTCTCCGACGGCCGCCCGACCCACGGCAAGTACATCGACACCAAGGACATCCTCGAGCGGATCGTCGAGGCGAACCGGCTGCGCAAGGTGGTGCTGCACACGATCGCCATCGGCGACTTCAGCAAGGCCTTCATGGAGCAGCTCGCGGGCCGGAACGGCGGCACCTTCGTGGACCTCGGCAAGTGATCCCGCCGGCCCGCCCCGGCGCTCATCCGATGCCCTGCCGGCCGATCCGGCCCCGTGTGGGGGGGCCGTCCGGGCGCCTCGGCGAGGGCGCTGTCCCCCGTGGGGAAAGGCAGCCGGCGCCCGGTTGACTCCCCCGGACAGGCCGCATAGATTCCGCCGCTCGAAACGTCGGGGTGTGGCTCAGCTTGGTAGAGCGCTGCGTTCGGGACGCAGAGGTCGGAGGTTCGAATCCTCTCACCCCGACCACCCTCCTCCCCCCGGGGCCCAGCGGGCTTCGGAGGGTCGCAGGATCGGGTGAAGACGGCCCACCGAGCCCTCGAGACGTTCCCTGGCACCCCCCAGGGCACCTCGTGGGGGCTCCTCGGGCATCCCCCGCTCGTAAGAACACCTTCAAGAGGCTTCTGAAGGGCATTCCACCGCGGACTGCCCTTGCATCGGGCCTCGCCCGATTCCAGACTTCTGTCATCGAGGGAGCGCGTGGTGACCGTCCGGTCGCGGCCTCCCGACCGCGCGCGGCGCCGCGGGCCGAGGCGAAGATCCCTGGAAGATCCCCTCGCCTGGTCCGGGGCAACCACGGCCTCCCGGGGCCGGAACCCGACCGCGCCACCCCCCCCCGCGGTGATCTCGACACCGCAGCTCGCGACTCCCGTTCCGCCAAGGGGCCTGGAGACGCCCCTGCCCGCCGCCCGCGACGCGCGAGCGGCTCCCCCCCCCGCGCCCGGCGCCGCCAGCTTCCCGCTCGCGCTCCGGCGAGGCCCTCAGGGTCCCCGCGCACCATCCCCCGACACACGTGATCCACGACGACAGCACCGCGGACCTCGACGGTCAGGACCCGCTGCCCTTCGGCGCCCTCCCGGGCGACGGGGACGGCGCGTCCTCGAAGACGACGACCCGTCGCAAGAAGAAGGTGGTGCGCAAGAAGAAGGCCTCGAGCGCGGCAGCGGCGGAGGGCGACGCGCCGGCCGCGTCCGAGGTCGGCGGCGATGGCGAGGGCGGCGAGGG
>CBFIJG010000115.1:0-9833 GCA_965662915.1 Planctomycetota bacterium
CCCGCGCCGGCCTCTCCGCGCTCGGGGCCGCCGCCGCGATCGTCATGGGCGTGACGACGCTGACGGCGTGGCGCCCCTGGAACAACGCCGCCTTCGCCCGGGCGGCGCGCTGGGTCGGCGAGCTCGAGTCCCCCGAGCGGAGCGGCCCGCTGCGCGTCGCGTGCAGCTATCACTGGTCCTTCCTCTTCCGCACGCCGGGCGACTGGGAGCTCGTGAAGCTCCCCCACCAGCTCGACGGGCTCGGCGCCGTCGACGACGTCGGGAAGGAGGAGACCTGGCAGGCCCTGCGCGAGCTCGACGCGGTCGCGCTCCACTGGCAGCTGATCCGCGCAGAGACGCCCTGGGCCGCGCAGCTGGTGGATCTCGTGGAGGAGGAGTTCGAGCTGGTCGCGGCGTTCTGGGACCGTGACGTCGGCATGGGCTTCGGCCCCGTGATGCTCTTCGCGAGCCCGGAGCTCGCACCGGAGGTCGACCGGACGCTCTGGCGCGAGACCGCCGGAGCCAGCCCCGGGGACCCTGCTGGCGCGCGCTTCGAACGGTGGATCGGCGAGAGCCACGAGGTTGTCGAGCTGGTCGGGGCGCGGGTCGAGCGGCTGCCGGGGGACGGTCTTCACTGGGTGGAGCTCGACCTCGAGCGCCACGGCCCGCTCATCGCGGACTACCTGCTGCACCTCGACGTCACCGCGCCCGACGGGAGCGGCGGCGCCACCGAGCTCAAGCGGCTCGGCTGGGGGAAGCGCCGGCTCCCGGATCTCCACGAGGGTGCGCTGGTCACCGAGGGGACGCTCCTCGATCCGGCCGCGGGCCCCATGCCCGGCGCGATCAACCGGGCGGAGCCGGCGGCCGTCGAGGGCCCCTTCGCCCTCTGGTTCGACCTCGCGACGGTCGCCGGGCCCGAGCGGACCGGACGCCTCGAGGTGATGGATCCCGGCCGCGGCGACCACGCGGAACGGGACGACCTCGTCTCCGGAACCGACGCGAGCGACGACGGCTACAGGTTCCTGCCGGGCTCGGGGGGCGTGCTGCTCGGGACCGTGGATCCGGCCGAGGAGGGCGGACGCCTGCGGGCGGCCGCTCCGTTGGAGCGACGCTGAGACCGCGCCGGAAGCTCCGGGCTGGCTTCCCTTGAGGCGCTCGGGGCGTCCCTGTAGGGTTGACGAGTCCACGGGGCGACCGTCGCCGAGTGGACGCATTTCCGAGCCCTCCCCCCGGGGCTCGCGCCATTCATGCAGTCCACCAAGACCCCGAGCACCCACCTTCGCGCGCGCCCCCGCTGCCGCGCGCTACGCGCCCTTGCCGGCCTCTCCGCCCTGCTCCTCGCCGCGTGCCAGAACGGTCCCTCGACCGCCAGCCTCGGCCGGACCACCGCCACCGCGGGGACGATCGAGCTCGCGACGAGCGGCAAGCGCTTCGTCCTGATCTCCGAGGCGATGCTCGAGGAGATCGGCGTCGACGGAGCAACCGTCGAGGAGCGCACGCGGAACTTCTATTCGACCCAGCGCGACGACGCGGCTGCGAAGGTCGCGCCCAACGACGCGGTCGCGGGGCTCGTGCAGTTCTACGAGCAGAACGGGTTCGCGGCGTGGGCGAACCCAGGGGAATTCACGGGCAGCGCGCCGAGCCACATCACCGTGAACATCGGCGGCGTGACCCGCTCCATGGCGCAGCCGACCGGCGCCAACGCCGACCCCGCGCAGCTGAGGCAGTACATCGACTTCGTGACCGGCACGCTCGAGGTCTACAACGCGATCCTCGGCCGTCAGAACGTGGACGGGGTCACCGAGTTCAGGAAGCCCGAGCTGAGCGATCGCCTGATGCGCGAGACCGGCGGCGTGGGCCTCGGAGGGAATTGAGGGAACAAGACATGGCCACCAAGCACATCTTCATCACGGGCGGCGTCGTCTCGAGCCTCGGCAAGGGGCTCACCTCGGCGGCCATCGGCATGATCCTCGAGCGGCGAGGCCTGAAGGTCTCGATGCAGAAGCTCGATCCGTACATCAACGTGGACCCGGGCACCATGAGCCCGTTCCAGCACGGCGAGGTGTACGTGACCGACGACGGGGCCGAGACGGATCTCGACCTCGGTCACTACGAGCGGTTCACACACGCTCAGCTCACCAAGGCGTCGAACTTCACGACCGGCAAGATCTACCGCTCCGTCATCGAGAAGGAGCGCCGGGGCGACTACCTGGGCAAGACCGTCCAGGTCATCCCCCACATCACCGACGCTCTCAAGGAGGCGATCGCCGAGGGCGTCAACGACGACGTCGACGTGGCGATCACCGAGATCGGCGGCACGGTCGGGGACATCGAATCCCTGCCCTTCCTGGAGGCCGTGCGCCAGTACGCCCTCGACCGGCCCCAGGGCGACGTCATGTTCATCCACCTGACGCTGCTGCCGTACCTGCGCGCGTCGGGCGAGCTGAAGACCAAGCCCACCCAGCAGTCCGTGGGCAAGCTGCGCGAGATCGGCATCCAGCCCGACGTCCTCATCTGCCGCACCGAGGTGCCCATGGAGGAGGGGATGGACAAGAAGATCTCCCTCTTCTGCAACGTGCGCGAGGACTGCGTCATCGAGGAGAAGGACGTGGACTTCTCGATCTACGAGGTGCCCCTCGATCTCGTGAAGCGCGGGCTCGACCGGATCATCTGCGTCCGCCTCGGCCTGCCCTTCGTGGACGAGACACCCTTCGGGGACTGGAAGGGCATGATCGACCGCATCCGCCGCATCGACCAGACGGTCGAGATCGGTATCGTCGGCAAGTACGTCGAGCTCCACGACGCCTACAAGTCGATCTACGAGTCTCTCTCCCACGCGGGCATCGCCCACGACGTGGACGTGGTGCTCCGCAAGGTCGCCGCCGAGACACTCGAGGACGAGAGCGACGTCCAGCGCGCGCTCGCCGGCGTCCACGGAGTCCTGGTCCCCGGCGGCTTCGGCGAGCGCGGTCTCGAGGGCAAGATCCGCGCGATCCGGTGGGCGCGCGAGAACGGCACGCCCTTCTTCGGGATCTGCCTCGGGATGCAGTGCGCGGTCATCGAGTACGCGCGGAACGTGCTCGGCCTCGAGGACGCGCACACCCTGGAGCATTCGCCGAACACCGAGAACCCGGTCATCTCGCTCATGGACGACCAGGAAGGCGTGCCCCTGGGCGGCACGATGCGCCTGGGCGCCTACGCCTGCGACCTGCGCCCCGGCACGCTCGCCGCGGATCTCTACGGCGCGAACCACGTGGACGAACGGCACCGCCATCGCTACGAGTTCAACAACCGCTTCCGCGACCTCTTCGAGGCGTCGGAGATGACGATCTCGGGCGTCAACCCCGAGCGGGACCTCGTCGAGATCGTCGAGATCCCCGGCCATCCCTTCTTCATCGGCGTGCAGTTCCACCCCGAGTTCAAGAGCCGGCCCCTCGCGCCCCAGGCGGTCTTCAAGGGGTTCATCGGCGCGGCGAAGGAGGCCTCGCGCGGCGGCGGCGTCGGCGGCTCCCTGGACGGGCGCACCGTGGCGGACCCCGCGGGCGGACCGCTCGCCCACGACGAGCCGGGGACCGTGAACCGATGAGCGACGAGTCCACCGAGCTCCCGGACGACGCTCCGCGCCCCGCCGGCGAGGTGCCCCTTCCGGGCGGCGAGTTCCGCCTCTTCGTGACGCGGCTCGCCTACCAGCTGATGATGTCCTGCGGCCTGCTGGAGAACCCGGTCACGGGCGGCCGGCAGACCAACGCGGACAACGCCCGCATGCTGCTGGCTGACCTCACGATGCTCCGCGAGAAGACGGTCGGGAACCTCTCCGAGGACGAGATGGCCCACATCGACAAGGTCATCACCGACCTCGGGCCGGTCGTCGCGAATCTCTGATCGTCCGGCGGGAAGAACGCCGGCCGGACGATCTCGGCCGCCCCTTCGGCCCGATCCTCATGATCACGCCCCGCACGGAGCGCCGGCGGAGCGCGAGATCGGCGCTCGGGGCGCTATGGTGCTCACACGCACCATGACAGCCGCCCCCCTCACCACGCCCAGGGCCGTCGTCGACGCCCTCGACGCCCTCCACCGCGAGGCCGTCGACGCCCTCGCCGGCGCCCTGATCCGCTTCCTCCGCGAGGGAACCCCGCCCACGGCCGAGGAGCGTGCGGGAGGGGCCTTCTGCTACCCCGAGGTGCGCGTCACCTACGCCCCCGACGGCCCTGCCCCGCCGATCAGCCGCGCCTTCGGGAAGTTCAGCCAGGCAGGGACCTACGTCTCCACCGTGACGCGTCCCGGGTTCTTCCGCGGCTACCTCGAGGATCAACTCGCGCTGCTCATGGGCGATTACGCGGTGACCGTCGAGGTGGGCAGGAGCAGCTCGGAGATCCCCTACGCCTACGTCTGGGACCAGGCGCAGGCCGCGGGCATCGAGTCCGTCTCACCGGCGGAGCTCGCCCGCTGGTTCCCCGCGCCCGACCTCGCGCACATCGGCGACGAGCTGGCCGACGGCGAGCTGCACCGGAGTGGCGAGGAGCGGCCCCTCGCGGTCTTCGACGGCCTGCGGGTGGACTTCTCCCTCAAGCGCCTCACGCACTACTGCGGGACGCCGGTGGAGCAATTCCAGCGGTACGTGCTCTTCACGAACTACCACCGCTACGTGGACGCGTTCTGCGAGTACGCGCTGACCCAGATCGGCGCCGAGGGCCCCTACGACGCCCTCGCGGCGCCAGGCGGAGTCGTCGTCGACGACGACAACGCGGCGAGCCGCGCGGCGCTCGAGAACGCTCCGTGGCGGCGCTTCCAGATGCCCGCCTACCACCTCATGCGCGAGGGCGGCACGGGCATCACCCTGGTCAACATCGGCGTCGGCCCGTCCAACGCGAAGACGATCACCGACCACCTCGCCGTGCTTCGGCCGGAGTGCTGGATCATGGTCGGCCACTGCGGCGGGCTCCGGCACTCCCAGGCGATCGGCGACTACGTCCTCGCTCACGCGTACCTGCGGGAGGACCACGTCCTCGACGCGGTCCTCCCGCCCGAGATCCCGATCCCGGCCCTCGCCGAGGTCCAGCAGGCTCTTCAGGAGGCGACCTGCGAGATCACGGGCGAGCAGGGCGCGGCCCTCAAGAAGCGGCTCCGCACCGGCACCGTCGTGACGACGGACGACCGCAACTGGGAGCTGCGCTTCACCGAGTCGGCCCTGCGCTTCAACAAGTCACGGGCCGTCGCCGTCGACATGGAGAGCGCCACGATCGCGGCGAACGGCTATCGCCTCCGTGTGCCCTACGGCGTGCTGCTCTGCGTCTCCGACAAGCCGCTCCACGGGGAGATCAAGCTGCCCGGCGCGGCCAACCGCTTCTACGAGCGCGCCATCGGCGAGCACATCCGCATCGGCATCCGCACCCTCGAGCGCCTCTCGGCGGACAAGGGCGCGGCGCTCCACAGCCGCAAGCTGCGCGCCTTCGACGAGCCGCCCTTCCGGTAGGCCGGAGCGCGGCGTCGGGCGGCCCTGGCACGAGAGAGGGGGCGCCGCGCCGGAAGCGCGACAACCCCCTCCCCATGCACGCGCGCCTCGCCCGGAAGAGCGAGGCTGCGAGCGGGCTCAGCGGTAGGCCGGGATCCCCGTGACCTCGTTGCCGATGGCCAGGGTGTGGATGTCGTGGGTGCCCTCGTAGGTCACGACCGACTCCAGGTTGAGCATGTGGCGGCCCGTCTGATACTCGAGCGTCACGCCGTTGGCGCCCAGCATGTCGCGGCAGGTGCGGCTGACGTCGAGGGCGAGCGCGACGTTGTTGCGCTTGGCCATGGAGACCTGGGCCGGCGTGAAGCGTCCCTCGTCCTTGAGGCGGCCGAGGCGCAGTGCGAGAAGATGCCCGCAGGTGATGTCGGTCGCCATGTTGGCGAACTTCTGCTGCGGGATCTGGTACGCGGCGATCGGCTTGTCGAAAACGACGCGCTCCTTCTGGTAGCCGAGCGTCTCGTCGAAGCACGCGTAGGCGGCGCCGAGCGCGCCCCATGCGATGCCGTAGCGAGCCTGGGTGAGGCAGGAGAGCGGGCCGCGCAGGCCCTGGACGCCGGGCAGCATCGCGGATTCGGGGACGCGGACGTCCTCGAGCACGAGCTCGCTGGTGTAGGAGGCGCGCAGGGACCACTTGTGGTTGTGGTCAGGCGCGCTGAACCCGTCGGAGTTCGAGGGGACGATGAAGCCTCGCACGACACCGTCGACCTTCGCCCACACGATCGCGATGTCGGACACGCTGCCGTTGGTGATCCACATCTTGCGGCCGTTGATGATGTAGTCACCGCCGTCCCGCTTCGCAGTCGTGAGCATGCCGCCAGGGTTCGATCCGAAGTCCGGCTCGGTCAGACCGAAGCACCCGATCATCTCGCCCGAGGCGAGCTTCGGCAGGTACTCGCGCTTCTGCTCCTCGCTGCCGTAGGCGTGGATCGGCCACATGACGAGTGACCCCTGGACCGAGCAGAAGCTGCGCAAGCCGGAGTCACCGCGCTCGAGCTCCTGGCAGATGAGTCCGTAGGCGACGCTGTTCATCCCAGCGCCGCCGTACTCCTCGGGGGTCGTCGGCCCGAAGACGCCGAGGTCGGCCAGCTCGGGCACGAGCTCCATGGGGAAGGTGCCCTTCTCGAAGTGCTCCATGACGACGGGCAGGAACCGCTCGGAGATCCAGCTCCGGACGGTGTCACGGACCATCAGCTCCTCTTCGGAGTACTGGTCGTCGAGTTCGAGGTAGTCGAGTTGCGTGAACGCGCTCATGGACGTGGCGCCGCGCATGGGTCGCGGCGGGAGTCGAGGCTCGAGTGGGAAGTCGCCGGGATGGCGTGGAATGGCGCGGTTGCCTTCGAGCGGGCCACCGCGGCGGGTCGGCAGCGCCACACGGCGCTGCTGGGCTCGGCGTTGGACCGCCGGTCGCCCGTGGATTCGCCGACAGTGTAGGGCCCTTTCACGCCCGGCTCACGAGGCACCGGGAAAAGGGCGCGAGAGCCCGCTCTTCTCGGTGCGTCGCGCTGCCCACCCCCCGGGATCGCGCCTCGACCTGAGACGCTCCCGGTCGCCGTACGCGCCCCTCGGCGTCGATGGCGAACGGCGCCCCCGAGGGGCGGCCTCGCGGGGAAACCCGTCACCGCCCGCCTCGCTCTCGCGCGAACCGGTCCCCGATCACGAAGCCGCCTCGGGCGCCGGCAGCGCCCGGGCTCCGTCCACGCCCCCCACGCGAGCCGCACGTGGTGATGCATCGATCGCGTCGCGCACGGGAGCGCGACGCCAGCGAGATCATCCCGTGGCTCGTGGCTCCTCGGAGGGACACGAGCACGGCGCCGCGGTCGGCCGGGTCCCATCGAGGGGCGGCGCCCTGGGAGGATCGACTCGACGCCCCCGCGGCCATGTCCACCGATCCAGCAGCGACCTTCGAGCCTCGGGGGCTGGCTGCTCCCCTCCGGTCCGCTGAAGCGGCGACTCGGTGGAGCCAAGCGAGGCCGAAGTGGGCTCCCCGCAAGATCCAGGGGGGGGCTGGCCACGAATCGGGCCGCCGCGATCGATCCCGCGCCCGCCCCGCCAATAGGCCATGAAGCCGCGCTCGACACGAAAAGGGAGCCCGATAAGCTGCGCGCTGGGCGGGCCAGCCCGAGACTGCGATCGGCCCTCCCTCGGCATCCCTCCCGACCAGCCTGCCCTCCCGCGGCCCCGGCCCTGCCATCCCCCCTCGACACTCACGTGAGCCAGACCCTCGTCACCTCCGCGCTGCTCTACGCGAACGGCCCTCTCCATTTCGGGCACATCGCGGGCGCGTACCTGCCGGCCGACATCTACGTGAGGACGCTGCGGATGCGCGGCGAGGACGTCCTGGCGATCTCGGGCTCGGACGATCACGGCGTCGCGATCACGATCGCGGCGGAGAAGGCCGGCGAGGACTACGCCGCCTACGTCAAGCGCTGGCACGACGACATGCGTGCGACGTTCGACGCCCTGGACATCCGCTACGACATCGTGTCGGGCACGAGCACCTGCCCCGTCCACGCGGAGACTTCCCAGGAGTTCTTCGAGCAGCTCCTGGAGCGGGGTTTCCTCGTCGAGCGGGACTCCGAGCAGCTCTACTGTCTTCACGACGAGATGTTCCTGGCGGACCGTTACGTCAGCGGCACCTGCTACGTGTGCGGACACGAGGCCGCGCGCGGCGACGAGTGCCCGAGCTGCGGCACCTGGATCGACCCGCTCAAGTTCGAGGATCCGGCCTGCACCGTCTGCGGCAACCGTCCGGAGAAGCGTACGACCACCCACTGGTACCTGGATCTTCCGCGCCTCCGCGACGATGGAATCGGCGACTGGATCCGCGGCCATCGCTGGAAGAGCAACGTCGCGAACTTCATCGCGAACCTCCTCGAGGACGTCCCCGAGCGCGCGATCACGCGGGACATGTCATGGGGAGTCCCGCTTCCGGCCGTCGTGGGCGACAAGGCCGAGGGCAAGGTGCTCTACGTCTGGTTCGATGCTCCCATCGGGTACATCAGCTTCACCAAGGAGCTGCTCGAGTCGCGCGGCGAAGGGCCGGACGCCTGGGAGCGCTGGTGGAAAGGCGAGGACACCCGACTCGTGCACTTCATCGGCAAGGACAACATCCCCTTCCACTGCCTCGTCTTCCCCTCGATGCTCCACGGCACGGGCGCCGGATACGTCCTCCCTGCCGAGGTTCCCGCGAACGAGTTCTACAACCTCGAGGGGGGCAAGTTCTCCACATCCGGCGGCAACGCCTTCGACATCAAGACCTTCCTGGAGGAGTGGGACGTCGACACGACTCGCTTTTATCTCGCGTCGACCATGCCGGAGACAAGCGACTCGGACTTCTCGATGGAGCAGTTCGTCCAGATCGCGAACACCTCCCTCGCCGGCACGATCGGCAACCTCGCGTCACGGGTCCTTAAGTTCATCGCCAAGAACCACGGCGGCGAGATCCCCGCCATCGGCGCGGCCCACGCCGAGGAGATGGATGCGGTCCTGCTCAACGACTGCGGTGATCTCGAGGATCCCGCCGAGCACATCTCCGCGTTCCGCTTCCGCAAGGCGGCGGAAGCCCTCGTCCGGAACGCGAGCGCGGCCAACGTCTTCGTGGATCGCATGGCGCCGTGGGCGCTTCGCAAGGAGGACCCCGAGAAGGCGAGCGCTTCGCTGGCGACCCTCTGCGAGTACCTCGCATGGATCGCCCGCTGGATGGCGCCCTTCATGCCGACGAAGGCGCAGACCCTCTGGCAGATGCTCGGCTGCGATGGAGAGGTCTCGGCTCAGCCCTGGCCGGGGCTCCCCGAAGCGGGCTCCTGGCGATCGCTGCCAGCCGGACAGCCCCTCGGGGAACTCGGGTCGCTGTTCCCGCGGGTCGAACTCCTGAAGACGGACGGGTGACCCGGAAACGCCGCGAGCGCGCGGCGTGACGGTGAAGAACGCGGGGGAGCTCCGGTGCGTCCGGAGCTCCCCCTTCGTATCGACCGTCGGTGCGGTGCCACGGCTCACACCAGCCGTGGCCCGGCGGTCTTCACGATCCCGACTCCCCGCCGGCCTCGGCCTGCCCTGCGGAGCTCCTCGGCTTCGCTCCCGACGGGAGCGTGGGACGTCTGCAACGCCCCTGCTCGAGGGCCCGGCGCGTGGGTGGCCTTCGGCGCGCAGCGAGTCGTAGTCAGGCGACCTGCCTGACTGCGCGGCGCGCGCTGCCGTCTGGCCTTCCCGGGAAGGCGCCCCGCGTGCTCGAGGCACTCGTGGGGGCTCGCCTGGAGCCGGGGGGGACGCGCCTTGGGCGCGAGGTCTCCCCGTTTCGAAGGCGACGGACGGTGGGGAGAGGACCGATCAGCGGCGGCGACGGGTC
>CBFIJG010000116.1:0-9789 GCA_965662915.1 Planctomycetota bacterium
CAGCGCTGCGGCCGCCGCCAGGCGCAGGAGCGGCGGGCGCGGATCTGCGGAGGTGATGCGCATGGCGGGCATTGTGCGACCCCTGCGCGCCGAGGTGGTGGATCGAGTGATCTGGTCGGGGATCGGGAACAACCACCTGGCGCGGCCTCGGACCGTGCCCGTCCCGGGGACGGTCCTTCAGGGAAGGACGCGGGGGAGAACAGGAGTCCCCCTCTCCCTGTCGCGGTGGTCGGTCGCAATCCGCACCGGGGAGGGGCAGCCCATTGCGCCCTCGCGAGGTGGGCCTATCCTCTCGCCGGCGGCAGGACGCGGGGTCCCGCCGCTTCGATCCCCACCCATACGCAGAGCCCCCACGGGCGCTCCACCGCCATGGCCAGCTTCGAGGCCGAGCTCGATTCCGCCAGCAACATCGTCCAGGTCGTCGTCACGGAGGACGACGGGAGCGAGCACGACTACCAGTTCGACTTCGACCCGCGCACCGGGCGATGGGAGTTCTCGGAGCGTGATCTGCTCGAGCGTGACTTCGGCGACGAGTGGGTCGAGGAGCTCGAGGAGGAGATCGAGCGGTTGATCGCCGAGGGCGTCGAGTCCGCCGACGACGGCGACGGCGACGAATGACCGGTGACGCGCCGAAGCCGCCCGGCGATCTCCGGGCGATTGCGCTCGGGCTCGACTCGGAGCTCGAGGGCCAGCGCTCGCGGCGCGTCTTCCTGATCGTCCTCGACTCCCTGGGGATCGGCGCGCTGCCGGACGCGCCCCCCGAGGACGCCGGCGCTCACACCCTCGACTCCATCTGCCGGACGGTCGGCGCGCCGGAGGCGCCGCGCCTGCTCTCCCTCGGCCTCGGCAACATCGCCGGCGTGTCCGCGTTCCCCGAGGCGGTCTGCCCGGAGGCGGCCTTCGGCCGCATGGCGGAGACGAGCCCTGGCAAGGACACGACGACGGGACACTGGGAGCTCGCGGGCGTACCCCTCGAGCGGGCGTTCCCGACCTTCCCCGATGGCTTCTCGGAGGAGCTCCTCGGCTCGATCGCCGAGGCCACCGGCCTCCCCGGCTGGCTCGGCAACGAGCCCGCTTCGGGCACGGAGATCATCGAGCGGCTCGGCCCCGAGCACGTCGAGAGCGGCAAGCCGATCGTCTACACGAGCGCGGACTCCGTGCTGCAGATCGCGGCCCACGAGGAGCACTTCGGGCTGGACCGTCTCCTCGCGCTGTGCGTGGAGGCGAGGGAGAGGACCCACGAGCTGGGGATCGCGCGGATCATCGCCCGCCCCTTCGTGGACGCCCCCGAGGGATCGGCCCAGTGCTTCGAGCGGACCTACAACCGCCGCGACTTCTCTCTCACGCCCCCCCGGGCCACGGTGCTCGACGCCCTCAAGCAGCGCGGAATCCCCGTGGTGGGGGTCGGGAAGGTCGAGGACATCTTCGCAGGGACGGGCGTGACGCTCTCCGTCCACACGAAGGGGAACGACGACGGCATGCGGCGCACGACCTCGCTGGCGCGGGACCTCGCGCTGGGGCTGGTCTTCGTCAACCTCGTCGACTTCGACATGGCGTACGGGCACCGGCGCGACGCCGCGGGGTATCGCGGCGCGATCGAGGCCTTCGACGCCGCGCTCGCGGGGCTGGAGGAGGAGTTGCGGGAGGAGGACCTCGTGATCCTCACCGCGGACCACGGGAACGACCCGACCAACGACCGCCACACCGATCACACGAGGGAGTTCGTGCCGCTGATCGCCTTCGGCGAGCGGGTGAAGGGTGGGCTCGATCTGGGGACGCGGACGAGCTTCGCCGACGTCGGCGCCACGATCGCGGAGGCCTTCGGCGTCGAGCACGACGGCCCGGGCACCTCGTTCCTCGGCGAACTCCTGGGGATCGCGTGAGCGCCGACGCGGAGCGCCTGCGCCGGATCCTCCGCACCAAGCGCGACGGCGGAGCGCTGGAGGGAGACGACCAGGTCTGGCTCCTCACGCGTGCCGGGCGCGGCGAGGTGGAGGAGGCCGCGCTGTCGGCGCTGCTCGCGTCGATCTGGTTCCACGGCATGACGGCGCCCGAGCTCGCGGGCTGGACCCGCGGCATGGTCGCCTCGGGCCGGAGCCTCGACCTGTCCTCCTTCGACGCGCCCAAGGTGGACAAGCACTCGACCGGTGGGATCGGCGACAAGGTCAGCCTCCCCCTGGCGCCGCTGCTCGCGAGCATGGACATGGTCGTCCCGATGATCTCGGGGCGCGGCCTCGGGCACACCGGCGGGACCCTCGACAAGCTCGAGGCGGTGCCGGGTGTGCGGACCGAGCTCGGCGAGGACGCCGTCCTCGACGTGCTGCGAGACGCGGGGGCGGTGATCTGCGCGCAGACGCGGGACGTGGCGCCGGCCGACCGGACGCTCTACGCGCTGCGGGACCGGGTGGAGCTCGTGGAGTCGCTTCCGCTGATCGCCAGCTCGATCGTGTCGAAGAAGGTGGCGGAGGACATCGACGCTCTCGTGCTCGACGTGAAGGCAGGCAGCGGCGCATTCCTCACCGACCTCGACCGGGTCCGCGAGCTCGCGCGGACCATGGTGGAGCTCGCCGAAGCCAGCGGGGTGAGGACCTCCGCGCGGATCACCTGGATGGGCCGGCCGCTCGGACGCGCCGTCGGTCACGCCCTCGAGATCGAGGAGTCGCGGGCGGCGCTCCGCGGTGAAGGACCTTCCGACCTCGAAGCGCTCGTGGAGGCCTTCGCGGTGGACCTCGCCGTGAGCAGCGGGGCCGCCAGCGACGAGGAAGCGGCGCTCGCGCTGGCCCGCGAGCGGATCGCGAGCGGCGCCGCGGCGGAGCGCTTCGAGCGGATGCTCCGCGCCCAGGGAGCGACTGGCGAGGCCCTCCCTGAGGCGCCGGACGTCCACGAGCTGAAGGCGCGCAGTGGGGGAGCCCTCGGCTTCGGTGACGTGCGCGAGGTGGGCCTCGCGGTGCGCGAGCTCGGCGGCGGCCGCAGCGCGCCGAGCGACGCGATCGACCCCGCTGTCGGCGTGGTGTGGGAGCGGGCAGCAGGCGATCGCGTCGATGAGGGTGACCTCCTGTGCCGTGTCCATCATCGCGGTGGCCGCGGCCTCGAGGCGGCGCTCGAGCGCCTCGAACGCGCTGTGCGACTCTCTGAGTCCGCGGTGGCCGAGCCGCCGCTCCTCCTCGAACGCATCGAGCCCGGCGCGGCTGGCTGAGTTCCGACGCGCGTCGGTGCTCCGGGCCGCTCGGTCCAGGCTGTGACCGGGATGCGGAGCTGCACGGGGCCCCGGGGGAGGTGGCAGCGGAGCAGGCCTCGGGCGCGGGGCGGGGACGGTTCCTGGCCCACGCCGGGGCGGGGCGCCATCGCCTATCATCCGCGCGCCCCGCGACGCAGCGCTGCGCGGCGGAGCGCCCTCCCCCAGCTCGACCGCATGATCTACCTCCGCGCCATCATCGGCCTCATCTTCTTCTGCGGTGTGGCCTGGCTCGTCTCGTCGGACCGCCGCCGCGTCAACGTCCGCATCGTCGCCGGCGGGATCGGGATGCAGGTGCTGCTCGCGCTCCTGATCCTTAAGACCGAGGTGGGGCGCACCGTGCTCGACGGCCTCTCGGCGCTCGCGACCGCGATCCTCTCCTTCGGCCAGGAGGGAGCGCGCATGGTCTTCGGGGACGTGCTGACGGGCTTCCGGTACGCGCCGATGGCCGAGGGTGAGCCGGCGCCCTTCCAGCTCTTCGGGGGCTTCCCCGCGCACCTCTCGTCCGACGCCCAGGCCCTGTCCGCGCCGGTGTCGTTCGCCTTCGGCGCGCTCACCACGATCATCTACTTCTCGGCGCTGATGGCGATCCTCTACCACCTGGGGATCGTCCAGCTCCTGGTGCGCACGCTCGCGAGCGTGATGCGCTTCACCCTCCGCGTCTCCGGCGCGGAGAGCCTCGCCATGGCGGCCAACGTCTTCGTCGGTCAGACGGAGGCGCCCCTCGTCGTCAGGCCCTACGTGGCGTCGATGACGCGCTCCGAGCTGATGGCGCTCATGACCGGCGGCTTCGCGACGATCGCGGGCTCGGTCCTCGCCGTGTACATCGGCATCCTCGGCGAGGAGTACGCCGGCCACCTGCTCGCGGCGAGCTTCATGTCCGCACCCGCGGCCTTCGTGCTCGCCAAGATCATGGTCCCCGAGACGGAGACCCCCGCGACCGCCGGCGGGGCCTCGGCCGCGGACCTCGAGGAGGACAAGCCCGCGAACATCCTCGATGCCGCGGCCGAGGGGACGACCCAGGGGCTCAAGCTCTACCTCAACGTCGTCGCGATGCTGCTGGCCTTCGTCGCCATCGTCGGGCTGATCAACGCCGGGCTCGGGGCGATCAGCGGCGGCGAGGACCCGTGGACGCTCCAGCGCATCTTCGGCTACGTCTTCGCGCCGGTCGCCTGGGCCATGGGCATCCCGTGGGGGGAGTGCATCAGCTTCGGCAGCCTCCTCGGTACCAAGGTCGCCGTGAACGAGTTCATCGCGTTCAGCGAGATGCAGGCGATGAAGGACGTCATCTCCGAGCGCAGCTACACCATGGCGGCCTACGCCCTGTGCGGCTTCGCGAACTTCGCGTCGATCGGCATCCAGATCGGCGGTATCGGCGCGATCGCCGAGGGCCGCAGGAAGGACCTCTCGCGGATCGCGCTGCGGGCCATGATGGGGGGCGCGTTCGCCTCCTGGATGACCGCGACGATCGCGGGGATGTTCCTGTGACCGCGACCTTCGCGGGGACGGCGGAGTCCCTCGCGGACGAGCTCGGGGCGGCCCTGGACCGGGCTGGCGCGCCGCGGCCGGAGGTGGCCCTCGTCCTCGGCTCGGGGCTCGGGGCGCTCGCGGACACGCTCGAGGACGGCCGCGCGGTGCCCTTCACCGATTTGCCCTCGATGCCTGCCAGCACCGTCCCCGGACACGCCGGCCGCTTCGTGGCGGGCCTCATCGGCGGCGTGCCCGTGCTCTGTCAGCAGGGGCGCGTGCATCTCTACGAGGGGTGGAGCGCGGAGGTCGTGACGCGAGCGGTGCGCGCCCTCCCCGCCGTCGGCGCGCGGGCGCTGATCCTCACCAACGCGGCGGGGGGCCTCGTGCCAGGCTGGCCCGTGCCGTGCCTCATGCGCATCGACGACCACGTCAACATGCAGGGCGCGGGGCCGCCCATGGCGCGCGAGCGGGCCGGCGTGGGGAGCCCCTACGGCCGGCTCTGCTCAGAGGCTCTGCGCGCCGCGGCGGAGGAGACCGGCCTCGCCCTTCGGGAGGGGATCTACGTCGGCCTCACCGGGCCCTCCTACGAGTCGCCGGCGGAGATCCGCATGCTTCAGGGACTCGGCGCCCAGGCCGTCGGGATGAGCACGGTGCTCGAGGCCACCGCGGGGATGCTCGGCGGGCTCGAGGTCGGGGCCGTCTCGTGCATCACGAACCCGGGCGCCGGCATCGCGGCAGCCCCACTCGACCACGAGGAGGTGGTCGAGGCCGGCAGGGCCATCGCCGAGGACTTCGGCGCCCTCCTGCGCGCCGCGGTCCCGCGTCTCGTCCAGGATGCGCGGTAGAGCGCCGCGCCGGCTTCGCGTTCCTCACGGGCGCGCGCCGATCGAGGGCGGCCCCGTGTAGGATCCCGTCGCGGCACGAGGGCCGGCGACCGGGGGGGACGCCGCGGATCCGGCGTCCGTCGCCGCGCGAACCTCTCCAGGCCCGGCCCGTCGAGGGCCCGCCCTCCACCTCGCAACCGCGTCGGCGCGACGCGACCGCACGATGTTCCCGCACACCTGGCGCCACCACTGGTCGCTCGACGAGGACCCCTTCGTCCAGCAGGACGCAGACAAGGACCCCGTGCTGCGGCGGGTGCCAGCGGAGGCCGTGCACTCCTCCTTCGACCGTCTCTACGGGAGCGTCGAGGCGCCGGGCCCGGGCGTGGTCTTCGGCGAGAAGGGCAGCGGCAAGAGCAGCCTGCGCCTCGCCATGAAGCGCAGGCTCGACGAGGAGAGCGCCTTCGTCGTCGAGTACATCGAGTTCGACTCGTTCCTCTCCGAGGCGCGCAAGGCGGATCGCCTGCCGCCCGATGGGCCGAAGACGCCGCGCCGCATCGTCGAACGATTCGGGCTCTCCGATCACGTCGACGCGCTGCTCAGCCTGGGGACCACGAAGCTCGTCGAGGAGGTCCTCGCCGGGAAGCGCCCGGAGGCGAGCGGACTCGCGCGCAAACAGAAGGCGACGCTGGTGGCCCTCGCGAGCCTCTACTACCGCTCCGACGGCCGCTCCGGCGACGAGGTCGACCGCGGGCTCCGCAGAGCGCTCCGATTCCGCGCCCTGCGGCCGCTGCTCCGAGGGGCCGGGCGATTCCTCGGGACCCTGCTGGGCGCGGGTCTCCTCGCGATCCCCGTCGAGGCCACGGGAGCGGCGGAGCTGCTCGAGATCGAGTCCGCCGGTCATGTATGGACGTGGGCTGGCGGCGGCCTCCTCGCGCTCGTCTGGGGTCAGGCCCTCGTCGCGCGCCTCGTGATGAGGCGCCGCGCAGCCTTGGCGACGAAGACCGTCCGGGTGGTCCCGCGGGATCCCGACCCCCTCGCGGACCTCCTGCGGTGCTTGCCCGCGAGCATCCGCCGGGACCTGGCGCTGCCGGACGGCGCGGCGCCGGGCACCCGCCTCGTCCTGCTCCAGCGCTTCATCACGCTCCTGCGGGATCTCGGAGCGGAGAGCTTCTACGTCCTGATGGACCGCATCGACGAGGCCACGATCCTCTCGGGCCGCGCGGAGCTCATGCGTCCGTTCATCGAGTCGCTCCTCGAGCACAGGCTGCTCCAGTTCGAGGGGTTGGCGCTCAAGCTGTTCCTGCCGATCGAGCTGTCGCGCCTCTACCTCGGTGCGAGCACGGAGGAGCTCAAGAGCATGCGTCTCGACAAGGCCAACTCGATCCCCGAGCTGCGCTGGAGCGGTCAGGAGCTGGCAGAGGTCGCGACCCAGCGCCTGCGCGCCGTTCGCCCCGAGGGCACTCCCCTCGAGCAGCCCGGCGCGAGGCTCGTCGACTTCTTCGAGGACGAGGTGGGGGAGAGGGACATCCGCGAAGCCCTCGGTGAGCTCGGAACGCCGCGGCTCGCCTTCGGATTCCTGGGCGCCCTCTTCGCCGACCACGCGCGCGAGCTCGACGACGACCTCGCCGAGGAGAGCCCCGAGTGGCGCATCCCGCGCCGGCGATTCGAGATCATGCGAGCGAGCTGGCTGGACCGCGCGAGGGGCCTGCGCAGAGCTCTCAACTGAGCTCAGGGAGGCTTCCGGGGCCCTTCTTGGGCTCAAGTGCCCCCTGAGCGCCACCTGCTCCAGATATCCGGCAGAACCTTCGCGTCCAGCCGGTCCGCGCCAGAGAATGATGAGATGAGTCGGGCTTCATCTCGCCGAAACGACCGACGCCCCATGAGATCCGTCTTCCCTGCGCTGCAGGATCGCCTCCTCGCGACCCTCCTCTGGACCGCCCTCGCGGTCCTCGGAGCCATGGTGTTCGCGGCCGCCATGGGCGGCTCCGACGTCGAGGCGGCGAGCCCCGGGTCCGAGGAGGTCCCGCCCCAGTTCGTGTTCGGGGCGACGCCGGCGCAGTAGGCGGAGGGTCCCGAACGACGGCGTCCGCCCCCTCCGCTTCGCTCCTCTGCTCCGGGGCGAAGCTCGCCCGCCCTCGATCAGAAGGTCCCTTCCTCGGTGGCCTTCTCAAGCGGCTCTTCCTCGAGCTCCCTCTCCGGCGCCGGCTCGATGCTGGTCGCGACCGCCTCGCCGGCGGGGACGAGCGGGGCGGGGAACTCCTTCACCTCGATCCCCTCGATCACCTGAGGGAAGGAAGGCAGCTGCCCCGCGGGCGCGGGCTGGATCAGCTTCTCCGGCTCGGTCTGCGCGTACGTCGCGGTGACCTCCTCCACGCCCCCGCGGGCCATGGCGCCGGCGGTGCGCAGGGACGCGAGGTGGGAGAGGACCTTCCGATGCTCGACGAGGCGGTCGACCACCGTCTGGATCTCGCCGGAGAGAGAGTCGTCGCGCTGCTTCAGCTGGGTCCGCATGGAGTCGACCGCGACGTCGGCGTAGCGGTCGATCAGGTGCTCGTGCGCGCGCTGGACCGTCTCCTGGAAGAAGCGTCCCTTGTAGAGGTCCAGCTCGCGCCGGATCGCCTGGCGCGCGTCGTCCCCGAGCCGCGAGTGCTTGCGCTCGAGCGGGACGCGCGCGGAGGGATTGTCGATCTCACCGAACAGGCGCCGCTGGCAGGTCGCGCGGGACCGGAAGAGGATCCAGTCCAGCAAGCTCTTGCGCACCGGGATCCGGTTGGCCGCGATGGGCGGACGCGCGTGGCCAAGGACCGCGCCCGTGTCCATCGAGGAGAGGGAGTCCTTTCCGAGCTGGGTCATATCGACCCGGGCTGCGTGGAGATCGGCGCCGATCTCGCTCGGGAGCAGGAGGCCCGCGGTGCCGGGCCGGACCTCGTCCTCGAGGGTCTCGGCGACGAAGGTGGCGAGCTCCATCTCGTACTGGGCGAGGCGCGGCTGCAGGTCGTCCTTGATCAGCGATTCGAGGCTCGCGTCGGTGAGGAACCAGCGATCCACGAGAGCGTCGAGCTCCTTCTCGGTCGCGGCGCTGGCGGCCTTGGCGCGCTCGCGGATCGAGGGCTGGAGCTTCTCGTCCAGCTCGGCGAAGGCGCTGCGCCAGTCGAACGCCTCGAGCCGATGCACCGCCTGGTGACGGCGCTGGAGATCCTGGCGCTCGGCGTCGAGGGCGTCGGTGCGGGCCCGGAGGGCGGAGACGGACTCGTGATCCACGAGGGCGTCGAGATCGTCGAGCAGACCGTCGGCGCGACGGAGGCTGTCGCCGAGGAAGGCCACGAGGTAGTCGGTGCTGTTCAGGTATTCCGTGAGGTCGGAGAGGAACGCGTCGAAGTTCGCCTGGCCTCGCGCCGGCTCCTCGCCGGCGTCGACCTCGCTCAGCCGGTGGCTCGCCGCGCGCAGCAGGTCGACGGGATAGATCTTGAGCCGGCCCTCGTCCGCCGCGTCTTTCAGCGGCTTGCTCATCGCCAGGTTCTCGAACGCATCGATGATCCGGAGCGGATCCTCCTGCTCGAGGCTGGGCACGAGGGTCCCGTCCGGGGACAGATCGGACTTGGTGGTGTCGAGGTTGACGACCAGGAAGATCCGGCTGAACAGATCGAGCAGATCCTCGAACTCCTCGAACACCTGCTCGAGGAAGAGGTTGTCGGACTTGACCACGAAGATCGCGCAGGACGCGGAGTCCCTGAAGTCGCGCGTCATGCGGTCGTAGCCGAACTTCATCCGGCTGTAGAGGCCGGGCGTGTCCACCAGCACCGCGCCCGACTGCGAGAGGTCACCGGCGGGGATCCGCACGTCCACCTTCCGGATCGCCTCGGGGAAGTGCAGCGGCGGGTCGAACTCCTCGCCCTTGGCCTCCGACGCGCGCAGCCGCTCGGCGAGATCCCCGTGGGCGCGGCTGATGTGACCGTAGAGCGCCGAGGGGTCCGTGAATCGCTCGGTCTCGCCGTCGTAGTGCGACACGTAGAACACCCGGCTCTCCGCGTGGCTCAGGTAGACCATGCAGGGGTACGCGGGGAGGCTCGAGACCTCCGAGACGTAGGCCCCGGCCAGCGCGTTCATGAGCGTCGACTTCCCGCTCTTGAGCGGGCCGAAGAGCAGGACGTAGGCCTGCTGATCGGCGACCTTGTCGACGAGTCCCTGGACTCTGTGCTGGAGGTCGTGGAGTTCGGCGCGGACCTCGGCGAGGTCCAGCTCGTCGCTCGCGCCGCTCAG
>CBFIJG010000117.1:0-9721 GCA_965662915.1 Planctomycetota bacterium
TCCCCGCGCGGTCGACCTTGCCGGTGACCTGGAGCATCACGCCGTGGCGGGCGGCGGCGCGGTAGCGCTCGTAGGTCTTCGGGTGGACGACGAGGTTGGTGGTGCCGGTCTCGTCCTCGATGGTGATGAAGACGATGCCGGCGGCGGTGCCGGGGCGCTGGCGGACGAGGACGATGCCGGCGGCCATGACGCGCTCGCCGTCCGGTGAGCGGGACTCGTCCTGGAGCTCGCGGGCGGTGCGGACGCCGCGGCGCGCGAGCTCGTCGCGTACGAAGGACATGGGGTGGGCCTTCAGGCTGAGGCCGGCGGTGGCGTAGTCCTGGACCACCTCGTGCAGCGGGGTCGAGGGCGGGAGGCTCTCGGCGCCCGCGCGGCCGTCGGCGAAGACCTGCGAGAAGAGGTCGGGCTGGTCGAGCGCCGCGTCCTTGAGTCCGCGCACTGCCCACAGCGCCGCCTTCCGGTCGAGGCCGAGGGACTGGAACGCGTCGGCCGAGGCGAGCGGCTTGAGCCGCGCCGCGCGCAGGCGGGTCTCCCACTGGAGCTCCTCGAGGGAGCGGAAGGGCCGGGCCAGGCCCTCGCGCGCGGTGACGACGCGCTCGGCGTCCTCGCGGCGCATGCCCTTGACGAGGCGCATGCCGAGCCGGAGCGCGGGGCCCTCCATGCGGCAGTCCCAGCCGCTCGAGTTGACGTCGATGGCGCGCACCTCGACGCCGTGGCGCTCGGCGTCCTGGACGAGCTGGGCGGGGGCGTAGAAGCCCATGGGCTGGGAGTTGATCAGCGCGCCGCAGAAGGCGCCGGGGTGGTAGAGCTTCAGCCACGAGGAGACGTACACCAGCAGGGCGAAGCTCGCGGCGTGGCTCTCGGGGAAGCCGTACTCGCTGAAGCCCTCGAGCTGGCGGAAGATGCGCTCGGCGAAGGAGCGCTCGTAGCCGTTCTCGAGCATGCCGCCCACGAGCTGCTCGCCGTAGCGCTTCATCAGGTCGCCCTTGCGCTTCCAGGCGGCCATGGCGCGGCGGAGCTTGTCTGCCTCGCCCGGGGTGAAGCCGGCGGCGACCACGGCGAGGGCCATGGCCTGCTCCTGGAAGAGGGGCACGCCGAGGGTCTTCTCGAGCACGCGGCGCACCTCGGCGCTGGGATAGGTCACCGGCTCCAGACCGTCGCGGCGCCGCAGGTAGGGGTGGACCATGTCGCCCTGGATCGGGCCCGGGCGCACGATCGCGACCTCGACGACGAGGTCGTAGAACTCCACCGGCTTGAGCCGCGGGAGCATCGACATCTGGGCCCGCGACTCGATCTGGAAGACGCCCATCGTGTCGGCGCGGCCCATCATCTCGTACACGGCGGGATCCTCGGGCGGGATCGTGTGCATGGTGAAGCCGCCGCTCGCGGGCACCTCGAAGCCGGGCTCGACGCCGCTCTCGTCGATGAGCTCGAAGGTCTTGCGCACCGCGGTCAGCATCCCGAGCCCGAGGAGGTCCACCTTCAGGATCCCGAGGGCGTCGATGTCGTCCTTGTCCCACTCGATGACCGTGCGGTCCGCCATGGCGGCGTTCTCGATGGGCACGAGCTCGCACAGGAGGTCCTCGGTGATCACGAAGCCGCCCACGTGCTGGGAGAGGTGGCGCGGGAACCCGAGGATCTCGTTGGTGAGGGCGATGAAGCGGCGCGCGGACGGCGCGCGCGGGTCGAGGCCGTGCTTCGCGAGCCCCGAGCCGTCGCCGATCGTGTCGGTCCACCACTCCATGTCCTTGGCGAGGCGGTCCACGAGCTCGGGCGAGAAGCCCAGGGCCTTGCCCACCTCGCGCACGGCGCTGCGGCCGCGGTAGCTGATGACCTCGGCGGTCAGGGCGGCGCGGTCCCGGCCGTAGCGGCGGTAGACGTACTGAAGCACCTCCTCGCGCCGCTCGTGCTCGAAGTCGATGTCGATGTCCGGCGGCTCGTTCCGCTCCTTCGACAGGAAGCGCTCGAAGAGCAGGTCGATGCGATCGGGGTCGACGGCGGTGACGCCCAGGCAGTAGCAGACCGCCGAGTTCGCGGCCGCGCCGCGGCCCTGGCAGAGGATCCCCTGGCTCCGCGCGAAGCGCACGATGTCGTGCACGGTGAGGAAGTACGGCGCGTAGTCGAGCTCCTGGATCAGCGTGAACTCGTGCTCGATGCGCGAGCGCACGTCGGGCGGGACGGTCTCGCCGTAGCGCTCCGCGGCGCCCCTCCAGGTGGCGTCGACGAGCGTCTCGAGGGCCGTGCGGCCGTCCTCGCGCACCTCGGAGGGGTAGTGGTAGCGCAGCTCCGACAGCGAGAAGCGCGAGGCCTCCTCGGCGAGCTCCGCGGCGCGGCCGAGGAGCTCCTCGCGGCCGCGGAAGAGCCGCTCCATCTCGTCCGGCGCCTTGAGGTGCCGCTCGCCGTTGGGGAAGAGCGCCGCGCCTGCCGCCTCGACCGTGGTGCCGAGGCGCGTCGCGGTGAGCACGTCCTGGAGCGCGCGGCGGCGCCGCTCGTGGTAATGGACGTCCGCGGTGGCGGCGAGCCCGAGGTCCAGGCGCGCGCCGAGGCGCTCGATGCGCTCGAGCTCGCCGCGGTCGTCGGGTCCGTGGAGCGCGCCGGCGCCGAGCACCAGCCGCTCGCGCCCGAAGGCCTCGCGCAGGCTGCGCACTCCTCGCTCGAAGTCCGTCGTCACGCGCCCGCCCGCGGCCGCCGGCGGCACGACCATCCCCACGATTCCCCCCGCCGCCTCGCAGAGGTCCTCCACGCCGAGCAGGCACTCGCCCTTCTCCGCGCGCCGCTTGCCGATGGTCAGCATCCGCGCGAGCCGTCCGTAGGCCGCGCGGTCCGTGGGGAAGACCACGACCTCGGGCGCGCCCTCCTCGGGGACGAAGGCGATGCGCGCGCCGACCGCCAGGCCGATGCCGCACTCGTCGGCCGCCACGTGGGCCCGCACCACCCCGGCGAGGGTGTTGCGGTCCGCGATGGCCGCCCGACGATGGCCGAGGGCCGCCGCGCGCCGCACGAACTCCTCGGGGTGGCTGGCGCCCCGCAGGAAGCTGAAGTTCGTGGTGACGCACAGCTCCGCGAACGCCACGTCCGCCGCGGCGCGGGGCGCGCGTCCTTCCCCCCGGGCCCCCGCGCGGGCGGGGTGGGGGACGATCTTGGGGGAGGGAGCCTCGGGCATGGCTCCCTGGATAGTAGGGTTTTGTTAGTGTTCCCGCAGCGGTCCCGAGCCGTACCCCGGAGTCCTTCAGGAGGGCGCGCCGTAGCGCATCTCGAGCAGGCGCGCCCCGCCCTGTCCCGGCGTCAGCACGTGGACCCGGTCGTAGGCCCCGTGGGGCAGGTAGCCGTGGGGGATCGGCGGGTCGAGCTCGACCGCCTCGAGGTCGGGCAGCAGCACGCCGAAGGCGTGCGCGAGGGCGGGGATCGTGTTCGAGTGGCCCGCGACGGCGACGACGTCCCCGGGCCCGAAGCTCGAGAGGCGCGTCACCCAGGCGTCCATGTCGCCCGGCGCGATGGCCTCGCTCTTCACGTCGGTCCGGGCGGCCAGGGGCGCGAGCGTGTCGCGGGTGCGGATCAAGCCCGAGTGCAGGAGCGCGGTGACCCCGGCGTGCTCGAAGGTGCGCGCGAACTCCTCGGCGCGCGCCTGGCCGGCGTCCGTCAGCGCCGGATCGGCGGAGCCGTCGCCGACCTTCTCGGTGTGCCGCACGAGGATCAGCGTGCAGGAGAGCTCCGCGCCGGACGCCTCCGCGCCGCCCTCGACCCTCGCCGTGCAGGCGGCGAGGACCGGCGCGACCCCGAGACCGACGGCGAGCTGGCGCCGTGAGAGACCTGCGCCGCTCATGCCGAGGCCTCCGCGTCGCCCATGGCCTCGGCGAAGCGCGCCTGGGTGAGCGCGCCATGGCTGTCGTGCCAGAGCAGCTCACCGCCGCGGAACCAGAGGGCCTGGGGCGACTGGTGGTCGATCCCGAGCTCCTTCGTCAGCCCGCGGGCGAGGGGCTTCTCGGCGATGACGTCGACCATCGCGAGGGAGACCGCGTCGGTCTCGGCGAGGCCCTTGGCCCAGGTGAGGAACTCGAACTCGGCGCGGGTGCTGACCGGGCAGATCGGGCTCTTCTTGAAGACGACGACGTCACGCTCCTTGGAGGCGTCGCGGAGGGCCTGGACCGCGGCGGCGGCGTCGGCGGGAAGATCGATTCTTCGGCTCATGGTGGGGATCGTCGGCCGGCGTCGCCGGCTCACGGCCTGTGCGGCGCGTCCGCGGACGCGGCTCAGCGGGTGGTCTTCTTGCGGGCGGGGGCCTTCTTGGAGGCGCTCTTCCTCGCCGGCGCCTTCTTGGCGCGTGCCGGCGCTTTCTTCGAGGCCTTCTTCGCCACTTTCCGTGCGGCGGTTTTCTTCGTCGCCGGCTTCTTCCGGGCTGCGGGCTTCCTGGCCGCCTTCTTCTTCGCGGCTCCCTTCTTCGCAGCGGCCTTCTTGCGCCCCGCGCTCGTGCCGGCGAGAGCCTCCTCGTACCCGGCGATGAACTTCTTCAGGGTCATGCGCTTCACGGCCTTCCCGATCACCTCGAGGGGCACGTCCTCGAGCTTCTTGAAGCGCAGGCAGGACTTGCCCATGTCGAGCTTCTTGCCGGCGGCCTTCCATTCCTTCGCGAGTCGCTCGGCCTCGCCAGGCACCGAGTAGACGCAGAACAGGTACAGCGCCATGTGGTTCTTCTGGCTCGCCAGGCTGGCGAAGGGCAGGGGCGTGTCCTTCGCGCAGTGATAGCCGTCCGGGTAGACCGAGAGCGGCACGACCCAGCCGGGCATGCCGTAGGCCATGGCCTCCTTGACCTTCGGGTCGAGGTTGTCGTTGACGACCTTGCGGATGGCCTGGAGGGCCTTGCGGCGGTCCTCCGGGAGCGACTTCAGGTAGGCCGCGACGGTGGCTGCTTTGCTCTGCATGGGGCCGAGGGTAGCGCGGCCCCGCCGGCTCAGCCGGTGGCTTCCTTGTGGACGCCCATCACCGCCCGCCCCGAGGGGTCGGCGGCCGCGGCGAAGGACGCGTCCCACTCGATCGCGGCCGGGGACGAGCAGGCGATGGACTTGCCGCCGGGCACCGTCTCCGCGGGGGCCGCGCCGGGGAAGTGCTTCTCGAAGACGGCCCGATAGAAGTAGGCCTCCTTCGTGGTGGGCGGGTTGATCGGGAAGCGCTTGTCGGCCGCCGCGAGCTCGCGGTCCGACACCTCGCTCTCCGCGTGGTCCTTCAGGCCGTCGATCCAGCCGTAGCCGACGCCGTCGCTGAACTGCTCCTTCTGGCGCCAGAGGATCGAGTCGGGGAGCGCGCCGTCGAAGGCCTCGCGCAGCACGCCCTTCTCCATCCGCCGCGCCTCGGGGCCGCCGGGGACGACCATCTTGTGCGCCGCGTCCATGGACATCGCCACCTCGAGGAACTCGCGGTCGAGGAAGGGCACGCGCGGCTCGACGCCCCAGGCCATCATCGACTTGTTGGCGCGCAGGCAGTCGTAGCTGTGCAGCGCGTCGAGCTTGCGCACGAGCTCCTCGTGGAAGGCCCGCGCGTCGGGCGCCTTGTGGAAGTAGAGGTAGCCGCCGAAGATCTCGTCGCTGCCCTCGCCCGAGAGGACCATCTTCACGCCCATGGCCTTGATGCGCCGGGCGAGCAGGTACATCGGCGTCGACGCGCGGATCGTCGTGACGTCGTAGGTCTCGATGTGCCGGATGACGTCGGGGATCGCGTCGAGGCCCTCGTCGAAGGTGTACTCGAAGCCGTGGTGCACGGTGCCGAGGGATTCGGCCGCGACCGCGGCGGCCGCGAGGTCCGGTGATCCCTCGAGCCCGATGGCGAAGGAGTGCAGCCGCGGCCACCACGCGTCGGCGCGGTCGTCCTCCTCGACGCGCTTGTCCGCGAACTTCGCCGCGACGGCTGCCACGAGCGACGAGTCGAGGCCGCCGGAGAGGAGCACGCCGTAGGGCACGTCCGTCATGAGCTGGCGGTGGACGGCGTCCTCGAAGGCGCCGCGCAGCTCCTCGGCCGGGACCTCGACGCCCTCGACGCGGTCGTACTCGCGCCAGGGCCGGTCGTAGTAGCGGGCGAGCTCGCCCGATCCGGTGTCGTACCAGTGCCCGGGGGGGAACGGCGCGACGTCGGCGCAGGTGTCTGCGAGGGCCTTCATCTCCGAGGCCACCAGGAGCCGTCCCTCCCGGTCGTGGCCCCAGTAGAGCGGGCAGACGCCGATGGGGTCGCGCGCGACGATCGCGCGGCCCGCCTTCGCGTCCCAGAGCACGAAGGCGAAGATCCCGTTCAGCCGCTCGAGCATCCCGGGGACGTCGCCCTCGAGGTAGAGGGCGCTGATGACCTCGCAGTCCGACTCGGTCTGGAAGTCGAAGGGTCGGGTGAGCCCGGCGCGAAGCTCGCGGTGGTTGTAGATCTCGCCGTTCACCGCGAGCGCCAGCGCGCCGTCCGCGGAGACGAGCGGCTGCGAGCCGCCCGCGGGGTCGACGATCGCGAGGCGCTCGTGGACGAGGATGACGTGGTCGTCGGCGTGGACCCCGCTCCAGTCGGGGCCGCGGTGGCGCTGGCGGCGGGACAGCTCGACCGCGTGGCGGCGCAGAGCGTCCCGGTCGTCGTCGGCCTGGAGGCCGAGCAGGGCGAGGATGGAGCACATGGGGGGATGAGCGGCGCGTGAGAGGGAGTGCCGGGCGCGCAGGCTCAGCTCTCCATGTCCACGTGGATGACCCGGCCGTCCGGATCCCACGTGACACACAGGACCTGATCGGTCATCTCGCCCCCTAGCTGGAGGTCGACCATGAGGCTCGGCTCGTCGCCCGCGAGGAGGACGGCGACGCCGGTCAGGGCGCAGTGCTCCAGGAAAACGGAGATCTCGGTCCGCCAGGTGTCTTTGCCCCCGAAGCAGGCCTCGATCTCGTCGGCCTCGAGCTCCTCCGCGTGGTGCGCGCGGTAGAGCTCGACGACGGACTCCCCTCCGGCCCGGTGCTCTGCGGCGAGCGCCGTGCGGGCGTCGGCGGTGAGGGCCTCGAGGTCGCCGAGCCGCTCCAGGAGCGCCGGGCCCGGCCCGGCGTGTGGATCGCCCTCGACGTGTACCGAGACCAGCTGCCCGCCGTGCTGCACGTGCCCGCCGAGCTCGCCGTCGCCCTCCGGCTCCAGCCCCGCCAGGAGCGCCTTCAACTCGTCGTTCATGGCGTCCAGCGTAACGGCGTCTCCACTCCGAGACCGCCGGCGCCGTGCGCGCTGTTCGAACCGGAGCGCCAGCCTCGAGCCTCTGCGCCGCGGAGCGCTTCCACCCGTGCGCGCCGTGAGGCGCGACGGACGCGCGCCTCACGGGGGGGCACGACTCTCCCTCGAGCCGGTGTTTGGTCGGATCAGTGGACGGCGTCGGCCGTCTCTTGCGCGTGGCCCTCGTGCGCATCCGGCTCGCCGGCCGGAGCCAGCTGCCACCGGGGCAGCGGGTCGTCGAAGGTGAGCCAGAGCTCCTCGCCCGCGTTGAACTCGTCCTGGGTGAGGAGCGCGCCCTGGAGGGCCGTCTCGAGCTCCTCGTGGGGGAGGTCCACGCCGATGAGCACGAGCTCCTGGCGCATGTCCCCGAACTCCTCGTCCCAGACGGCCTCGATGTGCGCGCGGCCCTCACCCTCCGCCGGCCACTGCTCCTCGGGGACGAGGGCCCACCAGGTGCCGGCGGGCTCGACCGTCGCGCGCTGGCCGGCCGTCTGGACGAGGGTCTTCCAGCGAGCGCGCGTCGCGAACCAGAGGAAGCCCTTCGAGCGCAGGACCTTCTTCATCAGCGGCGACTGCAGGAAGTCCATGTAGCGTCCCGGATGCAGGGGCATGCGCGCCCTGAAGACGTAGGACCCGATGCCGAAGGCCTCGCTCTCGGGCGTGTGCTCCTCGGTGAGCGCCTGGGCCCACCCGGGCGCGGCTTGCGCGACCTCGAGGTCGAAGCCGCGCGTGTCGAGCACCTCGTCGAGCGCGACGCGGCCGTGCTCGGTCCGGAGGATCCGGGCCGAGGGGTTGAGGTCGGTGATGAGCGCCTCGAGGCGGGTGAGGGTCTCCTCGTCCACGAGGTCGCACTTGTTGATCACGATGATCGTGGCGAACTCGACCTGCTCGGCCATGAGCTGGGCCACCGGGCGCGCGTCCGCTTCGTCATCGGTCCAGCCGCGCTCGACGATGTCGTCCTCGGCGCCCATGTCCTCGAGGAAGCGCGCCGCGTCGACCACCGTGATCATGGCGTCGACGGTCACGCGGTCCGACACCGACGGGAGCTCGTCGAGCTCCAGGGAGAGGGTCTGGGCCACCGGCAGGGGCTCCGAGATCCCGGTCGATTCGATGACGAGCGCGTCGTACCCGCCGTCGTCGGCGATGCGCCCGACCTCCTCCAGGAGATCCTCGCGCAGGGTGCAGCAGATGCAGCCGTTGGAGAGCTCGACGAGGCGCTCGTCGCTCTGCTGGACCTCGATCCCCGCGTCGCGGGCCGCGAGGAGCAGCTCGCCGTCCAGGCCCTGCTCGCTCATCTCGTTGACGAGGACCGCGATGCGGCGGCCCTCGCGGTTGGAGAGCAGGTGGGCGAGGAGGGTGGTCTTGCCGGAGCCGAGGAAGCCCGAGAGGACGGTGACGGGGAGGCGCATGACCCAAGCCCGATGCCGCTCGAGCGCCGCCGGTTCCGATCGAGCCGGAAAATCCTGGCCGGCCGTCGCCCGAGGCACGGCCGTGGCGCCTTTGCCCGCCGACCTCCGGCCCTTACCGTTCGACGGTGACGCCTCCGAGCGAGCCCCCCTCGAGCCCGCGGCTCTCCGTCCGCGGTGCCCGGGAGCACAACCTCCAGGCCGTGGATCTGGACGTGTCCCCGGGGACCTGGACCTCCGTCGTCGGGCCCTCCGGCTCGGGCAAGACGAGCCTGGTCTTCGACGTGATCCTCCGCGAGGGGGAGCGCCGCTATCTCGGGGCGACGTCGCCCAAGGCGCGCCAGTTCTTCGGGAAGCTCGGCCGAGCGGACGTCGAGGGGATCGAGGGGCTGCCGGTGCCGATGGCGGTGGCGCGCCGCTCCGTCACCTCGAACCCGCGCTCGACGGTGGGGACCCAGTCGGGGGTCCTCGACCTGCTGCGGCTGCTCTTCGCGCGGGAGGCCGACGGCGGCGACGTGGACCTCACCCGCTCGCACTTCAGCTTCAACACCGCCCTCGGCGCGTGCCCCGCCTGCGGAGGCCTCGGCGAGGAGGACGCGGTGGATCCCGCGCTGCTCATCGCGGACGAGGCTCGCTCCATCCGCGAGGGCGCCCTCGTCCCGACCCTGAAGAGCGGCTACACGGTCTACAGCCAGGTGACCCTCGAGGTCATGGACACGATCTGCCGGGCCCACGGCTTCGATGTGGACACGCCATGGCGCGACCTGACCGAGGAGCAGCGCCACGTGATCCTGTACGGCACGAAGAAGCTCGTCGTGCCCTTCGGCAAGCACTCCCTCGAGTCGCGGATGAAATGGGAGGGCATCACCGCGCGGCCGCGGGAGGAGGGGCACTACCGGGGCATCGTGCCGGTCATCGAGGAGACCCTGAAGCGCGGCCGCAACCCGAACATCATGCGCTTCGTGCGCTCGACGCCCTGCGGGGAGTGCGGCGGGTCCCGCCTGTCCGAGCCGGGGCGGAGCGCGACGCTCCCCTCGGGCGCGACGCTGCCCGAGCTCTGCGCGCTCGAGGCGGCCGCGCTCGCGGCGCGCGTGGACGAGCTCGCG
>CBFIJG010000118.1:0-9430 GCA_965662915.1 Planctomycetota bacterium
AGCGCCGCGCGCTCGAGCGGCCCCTCTCCGCCGACGGCGGCGGGGACCGGATCGAGGCGCCGAGCGTCGCTCATGACGCCTCGATCCTAGGAAGATCGACCCCTACTGGAACAGGATCGAGACCGCGTCCGAGAGGTTCGAGGTCGGCAGACCGGCGATCGTATCCCGGTACCAGGCCTGGAAGTTCCAGGTCTCGCCGGCGACGACGCTGACGAAGCTCCCGCCCTCGGGGATCTGGTTCAGGTCGAGGGCGATGTTGAACTCGCCCTGGCTGCCGGAGTTGGCGATGTTGGCGTTGAAGCGCCCGATCTGACCCGAGATGCAGAGGGTGCCGAGGCCGCCACCCACGTTCGGGGTGCTGCCCTGGGTCTGCGAGGTCACGAACAGGCCGAAGACGTTCTGGGGAAGGTCCTCGACGTAGAGAGTGACGTCGTTGTTGGCGGCTGTGCTGGAGCCCTCGGCGCGGATCGTCGCGGACAGGCCGGCCGAGTTGGCGGCCGCGGGGCCGCAGTAGTTCGAGCCCACGCCGCCGCAGTCGACCGACGAGACCGAGAACCCGTCGAGGCCTGCCTCGACGATGCTCTGCGGGTCGCCGTCGTTCGCGGTGAAGCGCATGCGCATCGAGTTGCTCGGGGTGATGCCCGCGGCCGTGAAGTCAGCGGCCACCAGGGTGGCGCTGCGCCAGGTGAGGCCACCGTCGGTGTCGAAGCGCGTGACCTCCGTCCAGCCCCCGCCGTTCGAGCTGGCCTCGACGAGGAGCATGTCGGTGCCGTCGGCGTTCGTCAGGTAGAGGTAGTAGTCGAAGGTGACCGCCGCGCCGGGCGAGCTCATGTCGAAGGCCGGGGAGGTCAAACGCACCGCGCCGCCATCGACGTCGGTGTTGCCCGACTGGTTCTGCGTCAGGTAGGCCGAGCCGCTGCCGTCGCCGTCGTTGGCGGGGTCGTAGTTCCAGCCGCCGTCGTTCACCGGGACGCCGCGCTCCCACTGGCCGCTGGATGCGCCGAGGTTGTCGGCGGTCCAGCCCTGGTCGGACTCGAAGTCGTCGGAGAAGGTGATCGCCTCGACGCCGCCGACGGCCTCGTAGAGGGTCGTCGGGGCGGTCTGCGGCGCCGTGAAGGTGCCGAGGCCCGCCACTTCGAACTCCATCGAGTACTCGATGATCGCGCCGCAGGGGATGGCCGGGAGATCGCCCAGCCACATCGTGCCCTGCTGGGTCATGGCGACGGTCGTCGAGCTGGGATCACCCGTGACCTGGTATGTCAGGCTCGCGCTGGTGACGGTGCCGCTCACCGCGTCGAGCATCACGGGCGTCGTCGAGACGTCGGAGGCGATCTCCGGCGCCGTGGCGATGACCTCGAAGACGGCCGGGTTGCAAGCGGCCGAGGCGTTCGTCATCACGGTCGCAGCCTCGGGGTGGAACCAGGTCGTGATGTTCGCAGTGCCGCCGCTGCACAGGTGGCAGTAGCTCATGATCGTGCCGGAGTTCGTGCAGACCTGGCTCGACTGGCAGCTCCCGAAGTAGCCGTTGGGCGCGCACTCGTCGAGCGGCGGGCAGAAGTCGTGGGTGTGCGGCGACGCGAAGTTGTGGCCGATCTCGTGGGCGACGACCATGAAGTCCCAGTTCGACGGCTGCTGCACGACGGGGAAGCTGACCGCGCCGGCGAGGTTGCCGCTGACCCCGAAGTTGAAGCTGTCGTTGCAGAGGACGTCGAGGTAGGCCACCCCGCCGCCGAGGCCCGCGCCGCTCATCATGTGGCCGAGCGTGGCGTTGGTCGGGATGTTGCCCTGCCAGGCAGCGACGAACTCGTTGAGCATGTCGATGGAGTTGCCGCCGTTGTCCGGCGTGCTCCACGGATCGTTCGAGTTCGTGTAGATCTGCAGGTAGGGGAAGGTGAGGACCGTGGAGGTCTGGATCTCGTAGCGGTCGCTGATGAAGCTCAGCAGCGTCGTGAGGTACGTCGCCGCGGCCGTCTGGTTGTTCCAGATCTGGTAGAACTGGAAGTCCGTCTCCATGGCGATCGTGCACTCGCGCAGCGCGATGGACTCGACCGCGCGGAGCTGGCTCGGGCCGCCCTGGAACTGGCTCGGGACCGGCGGGACGGCCGGGGGCTGCGCGAGGCAATCGGCCTGGTGGCTGATGCCTGCGGCGTTGAGCGCGTCCTCGTATTGGAGGACGGAGGGAGCGGCGAACCATCCGCCGTCGGCGGCCTCGGTGGGCATGACGTGCAGGAGGCCCTGGCGCGTGCGCAGCCAGCCGCGGACGCCGTAGTTCGAGAAGCCGAGCATCACGTCGCTGAACGGATCGCCGGCGATCTGGCCCTTCCAGACCGACACCGCGGTGCCGTCGAGGAGGTCCGGGGCGGGGACGCCGTTGACCTGGAACCCGAAGCGGCGACGCTCGATGTCGATGCGCTCGAGCTCGAGGTCGAAGGTGCGGCCGTCGGGGGCGCGAAGTCCCGTCAGGACGACCTCGTCGAGGCGCTGGAGCTGCGCGATGGTCGTGAGCTCGGGCTCGAGCTGGGGGGCGCCGAGGCGCTGCTCGGCGCCGGGGATGGGAAGAAGGGGGAAGGGGACCGACGTGGTCTGGGCGGCGGCGCTGCTGGAGAGCAGCGCGAGGGCGCCGCAGAGGGCGCCCGCCAGACGGGGGCGGCGGGGGAGGTTGGTGTTCTCGATCATCATCCGGGGGCTTACAGGGCCGGCGGGGAGGGAGGTGCGCCGCTTGGACACGCGGCACACTTGTGACGTTGCCCAAGTGTCCAATGTTCTCCCTATTGCCGCGACCCGCAGATCGGGCTGGATCGGGCGGACGAAGTAAGTGATTGCCCGGCGACCGAGAGACGCGGACCTGCTCGAAACGAGACAGGCCGCCGTTCCCGCAGGTGCGGGGACGGCGGCCCTCGGGAGCGGCGCGCGGTGCGGTCAGTGGCCCGCGGTCTCCTGCTCGAAGAACTCCAGCAGCTCCGCGCGGTCGGTGTAGCTCTCGCCGCCGGACCTCGCATCGCGTCCCTTCGCAGCGGGCTCGACCTCCTCGTGAACGCCGTCGGCTCGCGCGGGGGCAACGCGGTCTTCCGCGCCTTCCTCCAGCGCTGTCCTCGACGCTCTCAGGACGGCGCGCCGCTCTTCGAGGGATTCGATCTCGCCGAGGAGCTCTGCCCGATCGTCGCGCAGGTCCTTGTAGGCCCGCCAGCGCTGGAGGGCCTCCTCGTTGCCGGCGAGCTCCTCGGCGGTCTCGACACCGAGGGCATCGATGGCGGCGCGCGCCTCGGCGGTCGGGGTCACGATCTCGCCCAGCGCGGCTCGCTTCTTCTCGAGCTCCTGCTCGACCCGTCCGATCTCCTCGTCGACGCGCGAGATCTCGTGGGAGACGTCGACCTCGACGTGCTCCGGGAAGATCCGCGCCACCACGGGACCGGCGATGACCGAGGCCGCCAGCAGCGAGATCACCGCCGTCGTGACGCTGCTTCCCTTGTGGCTGAAGAGCACGCGGAACACCGGCACCAGGAGGAGGACGCCGACCGTGATCCGGGCGCCATCCACGAGACCGAAGCCGTCGACCTGCCTGCCGATGGCGAAGGTCCCGACCGCCGCGGCCACGAACATGAAGCCGCAGCCCATCTGTGCCTTGCCCTCACCCGTGAAGAGGGTCCGGGCGGCGAAGACGACGAGCAGGATCGCGGACGCGCTCAGCCCCCAGTCGATGGGGCTCATGGGGAGCGCGGCGACAGCCGGGTCGGGGGCGGTGGTGATCATCGGCGTGGCGTTCGGCGAGGGGCAGTGTCAGGAGTTCAGGAGGTCGAGGACTGTGGCGTGGCGGTCCCTCGCTCGCGCTGTGGGCAGGGTGCAGGACGCGAAGCGTCACCGCGCCGGGTCGCCGGGGGGCTCCGCCTGGCCTCTACGCGGCCCCGCGGGAGCCATTCGTCGTTTTCGCAGAGCGGGGCGCGGGTTGGAAGGACCTCGGATCGGTCGGTCGCGCCCGCTCCGGCTCAGCCGCGGTGGCCCGTGAGGTAGGCGTCGAGGCGCTCGGCCGCGAGGGCAGCGTCCTCGAGGACGCCCGCCCGGCTCGCCAGCTCGGCCACGCGCAGATAGTGACCCGCGTCGCGGGCGTTCTCCTCGTGGTTGGCGAGCATCCGGTTCTCCTGCTGGCCGTTGAGCCAGGCGAGGAAGGCGATGCCCGACTTGTAGCGCTGGACCGGCGCCTCGAAGATCGCGCGGCCGAGCTCCTCGCAGGGCTCGATCAGCTCGCGGTAACCCTCGACGTCGCCGCGGCCGAGGCGCTGCAGCGCGAGCGAGGCGGGGCGCACGGTGGCGCCCAGGATCCCGAGCAGCGCGTGGCTGAACGCACCCCCGGTGAGGGGCCCGCCGCCGAGGGGCTGGAGCGGCCGGGACTCCTGGCTCTCGCCCTCCATCAGGCGCGCGAAGTTGTAGTCGTCCCCGGTCAGGATGACCTGGCCGCGCGGGCCGATGCGCGCGCGCATCGAGCGCTCGTACTCCGCGTCGAGCAGCGACAGCTTGATCCCGCGGATCTTCGCCGGGTCGTGGTCGAGGATCCTGTCGACGCTGTTCCCCGGGAAGTAGCCGCGCATCCCGGGGTGGAACGCCTCGCCCAGCCAGTGGATCAGGATCTCCGTCGGGGCCCCGTCCGCGATCCGCGTGTAGAGGCGCACGTAGTCCTCCTCTCCCATCCCGTTGGCCGGCATCCACCGCTGGGGGAGGACGATGGGGAGGCCGCCCTGCTCGGCCACGAAGGCGACCTGTTCGAGGATCGCGTCGGCCAGGTCGTCGACGCTCTCGATGCTCTCGCGGTGATCGCTCGACGCGCCGCCGACGAAGCCGTTCGAGAGGTCGAGCTCACCCGTCCGTCGGAGGAGCTCCCGCGCGCCGGCCCAGCCGAGCTCGAAGCGCTGGGCCGTGTCCATGGACTCCGCGACGCCCATCCCCAGCCCGTCCACGCGCGCGCGCACGGCGAGCGTCGCGTCCCAGTCGATGTGCTCCGCGATCTCCTCGGGCGAACCCGGAGCGTCGATGGAGTGGGGGACCTCGGCGTAGCTGGCGCGGAACACGACGTGCGTGGCCGCGTAGCACCGGCGGGGGAGCGACGGGCTCTCCGCGAACCCGCCTCGGTCGAGGACGTCGTCGTCCAGGGTGATGGTGCCGCCGCCGGGCCGCTGGATCTCGTGGCGCATGGCGGCGGTCAGGCGAGCTTGGCCACGATCGTGGCGGTGAGGACGGCCGAGAGGAAGATCGTGGCGAGCGCCATGAGCGCCAGCACCGGCCCGGGCGAGGGGCGCTTCGCTCGCCGCGCCCAGAGGATCACGCCCACGTAGGTGATGGGCAGGAACAGACCGCAGACGATGTTGGTCGGCACCGCGAGCCACAGCAGGTCCTCCCAGAAGAGCGGGCCGAGCACGCCGGGGACCGGGAGGAACGTGCCCAGGCGGTAGGCGAGGCTCTTGGGTCCGGCGCCGGTCATCTCGGCCACGGCGAAGCCCGACGCGATCATGTGCAGCGCGATGGTCGAGAGGGCCATCCCGAGCAGGCCGAGATCGAACACGAGGCGGCCGCCGGTCTCGCCGAGCACGGCGCCGAAGGCCTTGGCCGCCTGGACCGGCTTGAGCTTCTGCAGCTCCTCGCCACCCTCCCAGGGGATCGTCGTGGCCGTGGCCACGAGCACGAGGGTCGTCGCCAGCGTGTAGGGCACGAGCATGCCCGCGAAGAGGTCGAAGCGCGCGCACTCGACGTGCTCCTTGCCCCAGCCCCGCGTCCGCAGCGAGTAGGGGTAGAGCAGGACCATGTTGATCCCGACCGCCGCGCCGAGGCCGCTGGCCACGAGGATCCAGGGGTCCTGCCCGCCGCGGGGCTCGGGGATGTGCGGGATGAAGCCGCGGGCCACCGCGCCCCAGTCGATGTCGCCAGCCGCGTTGACCACCACGAGGCCGAAGCAGGCGATGACCCCCATGATCAGCACCTGGACGAAGAGCTCGTAGGCCCGGGCCAGGCGCGGCGTGCGGCCGTAGAGCAGCGACGCGGCGAAGGCGACGGCGAGCACCGCGAAGGCGCCGTTCACTGGTGAGACGGCGAACTCGAACCGGCCGTCGGCGAAGGGATTCGGAATGGAGAGCTGCGTGACTCCCAAGACCTGCCCGACGTCCTCCACTGCCGCCCCCGCGAGGGCGTACTGCGGGAAGTGCCAGATCACGGAGGCGATCAGCGCGCCCAGCGCCCACGCCACCGCGACCCACTTGCCGGCGCTGCGGGCCATGGCCGCGTAGGGGCGCTCCTCGTCCTCGAGGGCGAGCCGCGCAAGCACACCGAGGAGCAGGATGCCGATGAGCATGCCCACCGGCGCGACCCACAGGAGCTCGTAGCCGAACATGCGGCCGGCGAAGAGCGAGGAGGCCGCCGTCCCGCCGCCGAGCGTCATCGCGCTCTGCAGGTAGCCGGGGCCGCCGCGCCGCAGGTAAGCGCCGTACCGCGAGAGCCGGCCGCGACCCTCGAGCGACGCGATGAACGCCGCTTCCTCGGGGGACGCCGCGGTCACGACTTCGCCTCCTCGCGCATGGCCTTCTTGATCCCCTCGAGCTCGTCGCGCTCCGACCGCTCGCGATAGAGGGGGTCGAGGGGGAAGCAGCCGCTGATCATGCCGTTGCGCGGCGCGGTCGTGCAGTCGCTGAACGTCCGGCACACCAGCTTGCGCGCGAGCGGGCGCTCCTCGAGCACGTCGCGCGGCATCTCGGGGTAGCTGAGCACCATGCGACCGAGCCCGACGAGATCGACGCCGCCGCGCCGCACCTCCGCCTGCGCGACATGGGGCAGCCAGTCCATGAGGTAGGTGTAGCCGGTGCCCACGAAGAGCATGTCCGGGAACGCCACCTTCGCCCGGCGGACCACGTCCAGGTGCCGCTCGACGAAGACCAGCGGATCCGCGAAGGGCTGGTAGCCGTCGCTCGGCGGGTACGCGGCCGGTCGCTGCAGGTGAGGGTTGTAGTAGGGCGAGCCCAGGGTCACGTTGACCATCCGGACGCCGAGCTCCGCGAGGTGGCGAAGGAACGCGTCGGGGCCATCGTTCTCGAAGCGCGTGGGCGCGTCGTGCTCGACGCCGAAGCCGTGGTCCCACCGATCGGCGGCGGGCTCGCCCTTGCGCCCCTCGGGGCCGGGGCGGTGGGGGACGACGTCGTGGAGCGAGACGCGCACGCCGACCTCCATGCCGGGGATCTCGCCCTGGATGGAGCGCACGATCTCGGTGAAGAGCCGCGCACGGTCCTCGAGAGACGCGCCGCCGTAGGGGCCCGGGCGGCCCGTGGCGCCGAGGAGCTCGTGGAGCAGGTAGCCGTGGCAGGCCTTCACGTCGACGAAGTCGAAGCCCGCGGCCGCAGCCGCGCGGGCGGCGACGACGTAGCGATCCCCGATCGCGCGCAGCTCGTCGTCGGTCAGCAGGGGCTCGTCCCCGCCTGCGCGCGCGTCGAGCAGGGGATCGCGCGTGGCGGGCCGCGGCGCGGGCGGCCCGTCGGGACGGGACCAGCGTCCGGAGTGGGTGAGCTGCAGCCCGCTGGGGCCGCGGTCCTCGGCGACGCTGATCTCGCGCCGGCCCTCCAGGACCTCCGCGCGCAGCGCGGCGAGGTCCTCGGCGGCGCGGGCCTCGGCGTCCGGACCGTCGGCGAGGTGGAGCTGGTGCGGGTTGGCGCGCCCGTCGGCGCGGACGGCGAAGGCCTCGCCGCCCCAGACGAGCGCCGCGCCGCTGCGTCCGAAGCGCCGCCAGCGACGCAGGGTCAGCTCGCTCGGCCGGCCGTCCTCGGTGCCGTCCCACCCCTCCATCGGATGCACCGCGAAGCGATTGGCGCAGACGCGGCCAGGGGCCCACTCGATGGGCTGGCCCAGCGGGCCGCGCGCGCCCTCGAGCTCGTCGTCGAGCGGGATGTCGAGGCCGAGGTCTTCGACGTGAGCGCGCATCGCCGCGGCGGTCCGATGGGATCCGGGGAGCTTGAACTTCAAGGCGCGGCGACCTCGGACGCGTCGGAGGCGGGCAGGAGATCCGTCCCGAAGCCGTGGCGATCGAGGGAGCCGAGCTGGAGCTCGCCGTCCTCGATGCGCAGATGGGCCTCGGAGGTGAAGAGGTCGGGGTGGCGCTGGACGAGCTGCGACCGCTCTCCCGGGGAGAGGTGTCCCGCGCCGCGGAAGTAGTGATGCCCGTTGCGCTCGACGTGAGGGAGGCCGAGGGCGGAGACCACGGAGAGGTCCTGGAGCAGCGGCCAGGGCGGCAGGTTGGTGAGGTCCTCGGCGGACTGGAAGCCGTGCCCCGTCGCGTCGATGCGCGCGCGGGAGAGGAGGGCCCGCAGGACGCCCTTGCAGGCCTTCATGGAGACGCCGTCGTAGCCGAGGGCCGCGGCGCGAGGGAAGGCGTCGAGCGTCGCGTCGGCCTCGTCGATGATGACGGGCGCGCGCTCGGCGAGGCGCGCGACGCCGGGAGCGGTCTCGGGGTCGAAGGTCCGGAGGCGAGACACGGGCTGCTCGATGGAGACGAGACCGTCGAGGATCCGCTCGGCGCCGCCGGCGGCCGCGAGGGCGTCGAGCGCGTCGGCGAGGAGGCCAGGGTCCGCGTACTGCTCGTTGCCGTCGAGGGTCACCTCGGCGCCCTGCGGGATGAGGGCGGAGATGCGGCGCAGGCGCGCCTCGTCCGCGTCGCGGTCGCCCGAGACCTTCACCTTGAAGGAGGTCAGGCCGTAGCGGTCGATGTCCTCCGCGAGGGTGATGGGGTGGCCGTCCGAGCGGTCCGCGTCCGGGCCGAGGTCCGCGTCCTCGAGGTCGTCGGCGAGGCCCACGGTGTGGCGCAGTCGGACGCTCTCCCGGCGAGCGCCGAGGCTCTCGGCGCGCCAGCCGTCGAGGGCGGGGTCCAGCTGGCCGAAGCGCAGGCCGAGGTCGTTCGCTGCGAGCGCATCGGCGAACGAGCGGCCCGCGGCGCGGCAGACGGCGTCGATGAGCGCGCGCTCCACGAGCGCGACTCCGAACATGGGGACGAGCGGAGCGGACCGGCCCTCGACGAGCTCCACCTGGGCCGCGCGCCAGTGATCGAAGACGGTCCCTTCGCCGCGCTCGCCGATGAGGCGCGCCGCGTCGCGCGCGCCCTCCGCGAGGGTGCGGCGGTCCTCGTCGTGGGAGGTCCCCGGATCCTTCGAGAACCACTTCGGTACGAGCAGATCGGCCGCGCACCCGGTGACCTCGCCGGCCTCCGTCCCGACGCGCGCCATGGCGACGAGCAACGGCGCCTCGGTCATGGTCGTGATCCCGAAGCGGAAGGGCAGCCGCGTATGGCATGGCCGCGCGGTCAGGTCGAAGGAGAGCAGTCTCGCTCGCACGCATCGAGTGTAGGTCGCTCGGGGTGGCGAACGCGGCCCCGCCGTCGATCCCTGGAGCGGCGCTTGGCACTTCGAGCCTC
>CBFIJG010000119.1:0-9073 GCA_965662915.1 Planctomycetota bacterium
GTCTACGAGCTACGCGACGAGGAGAGCTCCGAGACCGCGTTCCTCGCCAACGTGCGGGGCCGGCCTCGCCTGCCGGAGCGGAGGACTCGCTTCGGCGGCATCCTGAAGGAGACCCGCGAGAAGAAGGACGCGGACGAGCCGGGAGGGTCGTTCCTTGAGGGCTGCTACCTGACCACGCTCTCCGACTGAACGGATGGGAGGATCGACACCGCCAACCGAAGGCGAGCCAGAGGAGGACGGAGGAGGGAGCCAAGCGATGCGAGCCGCGGTCCGGCGCGGGAGCGGGCGCCGTGGACGGGTAGCGACTGGAGGATCGGGCAAGACCTGGCCCGAGGAAGGACGCCCGATGGCTCGTGCCCTCTTCATCCCGCGCGCCTAAGCTCGCTCGAGAGGGCCCGTCCTCGCGGAGCCCCGCCGTCCCTTCCCCTCTGACGGAGAGTCCAGATGAACGACGTCGTCCACGGATCCGATCTCAGCCAACGGGAGAAGCGCCTGCTCTTCTGGGCGAGCTTCCTGTCCCTCGCCGCGGCCGGAGCCGGCTTCGCCTTCCGCATCGCCAAGCAGGGCGCCTACGGCAAGGAGTTCGGGCTGACCTACCAGGAAGTGGGCAACATCATGGGTGCCTCCTTCTGGCCGATCGCGGTCACGATGATCCTCGGCAGCCTGGTGGTCGACAAGACCGGCTACAAGAAGCCGATGTACCTGGCCTTCCTGCTGCAGGCGGGCTCGGGCGTCCTCTTCTTCCTGGCGGACGGGTACTCGTCGCTCTACTACGCCTCGGTCTGCGCCGGCCTCGGACACGGCATCGTCGAGGCGGTGATCAACCCGGTCTGCGCCGCGGTCTACCCGAAGGAGAAGACCACGCGCCTCACCGTGCTCCACGCCGCCTGGCCCGCTGGCCTGGCCGGCTGCACCCTGCTCATCATGGGCGCGGACGCCGCAGGGGCGGCCGACTGGCGCCTGCACGGACTCTGGATCGTGCTCCCGGCCATCGCCTACGCCCTCATGTACCTCCCCTGCCGCCTCCCGGTGGACGAGCGGGTCCAGGCCGGCGTGCCCTTCAAGGAGATGCTCAAGCAGGTCGGCTTCCTCAGCGCGACCCTGGCCTCGATGATGCTGGTCTACGAGCTCGGCAACGCCCTGGGCTTCGCCACGGAGACGGACTGGCTCCGCAACAGCGTGATCGCCGGCGTGGTCATCGGCGGCGCCTTCGGCGCCTACGTCCGCTCGCTCGGCCGGCCGCTGTTCTTCCTGATGTGCCTGCTGATGATCCCGGTCGCGACCGCGGAGCTCTCGACGGACGGCTGGATCCAGAAGCTGGTCGGCCCGTCGGTCGCGGCGCTCGACATCAACGCCAGCTTCGCGATCGTGTTCTCCGCGGGCGTGATGCTCGTCCTGCGCGTGTTCGCAGGCGGGATCATGAAGCACGTCTCGCCGCCCGCCCTGCTGTCCATCAGCGGCGTGCTCTCCGCCGTCGGCCTCTACTGGCTGTCGGAGACGACCGTCGGGACCACGGTGTTCATCGCCTTCCTGATCTACGCGGTCGGCCAGACGTACTACTGGCCGTGCATCCTGGGCTTCACCGCGGAGCGCTATCCGGAGGGAGGCGCCCTGACCCTGAACACCGTCTCCGCCATGGGCCTGCTCTCCCTGGGCGTCATCGGGAACCCGATCCTCGGCGTGCAGTTCGACAAGGAGATCCACGCGGCCATGTCCGAGAAGGACCCGGCGTTCACGGAGGTGGCGACGGCGCCGAAGGCGTTCCTCGGGATGCCGCACGAGTCGATCAACCCGGACGTCCTGATCGGTCCGGACGATGACAAGAACGAGAACGGCGTCCTGGACCGCGAGGAGAAGACCGCCGGGATGTCGCCCGAGGCCCTGGCGAAGATCGAGGCCGCGTGGGGCTACATGGACGGACTCTCCGAGTCCGAGGACGCGCAGCTGCGGACGCTCTACGGCACGGAGGACGAGAGCGCCGGCCGGAAGGTCCTCGTCTACGCGACGCGCTTCCCGATCCTGCTCGTGCTCGCCTTCGGCGCGATCTTCCTCTTCTTCCGCTCACGCGGCGGCTACAAGCCCAAGGAGCTGGTCGAGCAAGCCAGCCACCCGGCCTGACGCTCCGATCCCGCACGCGCCCGCCCGCCGGCTGTTCACCGGCGGGCGGGCCTTTTCTTGGGCAACGTCAAGCGCACGAGCCCGAGCCGTGGCGAACGCTCCGGAGAGGTCGTCGAGGGGTTCGTCTCGTTCAGGCAGAGGTTCACCGTCGACGTTCCCGCTCCAGAGGATCGCGCGCGACTAGGACGAAGCCTGGGGAGACGTCGAGTCGCGCCCCCGACCCAGCGCGAGAGCAGCGAGCACCCAGTAGGGGAACATCAGCCGCGGCCAGAGCACGGGGACGAGAGCGAAGTGCACGCCCGTACCCACCAGGGCCGAGAGGGCGAGGGCGAATCCGGCGTCCTGGCGACCACCGCGGCGATGGCCGAGCACGAGGGCTGCGAGCCCGGCCAGGGTGAAGAGCAGGGGCGCGGGCGCTTTGAACTGCGGCAGCGAGCGAACGGACCAGCTGGCCCACGCGGCGACGTCCAGCGGAGGCGTCTCGAGCGCGGGGAAGGCCTTGTACTCGATGAAGGTGTGGTGGAAGACCACCCACGGTGCGTAGGGATCGCGGAGCAGCGGCCCGGCCAGGAGGGCCGCCGCCGAGAGCGCGAGGCCCAGCGCTGCCGCGCCGCGGGAGAGCCGGGGTCCGCTCTCCCGAGGAAGGCACGCCATCACCAGCAGGGGACCCGCGAGGGCGATCGAGTCCGCGCGCGTCGCGACCGCGAGGGAAAGCAGGACGGCCCCGAGCCAGCCCCGCCGCGTCTCCAGGACGAGCAAGGCGCCCCACAGGAGGAGGCCGGCCGTCAGGGCGTCGGGCGTCGCCGTCGTCGGCACCTCGAACCAGAAGCCGATCGCCGTGAGCGCGAGCAGGTTGCCGATCACGGCGGAAGCCGAGCCGCCGCCGCGCAGGGTCAACCAGCGCCAGAGCGCGAGCAGACAGGCCACGCCGCCGAGCCAGGAGAGGAGGAAGGCCGCTTCGACCGGGTCGCCGGCGAGGCTCGTGAGACCCGCCAGGGCGCCGATGTAGAGCAGCCTGCCGCGGTAGAACGGGAGCTGGGCCGCGAAGGCCTCGGGCTCGGCGGCGAGCCGCGCGCGATAGTCGCTCCCGGAGCGCAGGGCCTCGGCCTCATCGACCGGCACCTTCTCCTCGACCAGCGCGTAGACCTCACGATGCACGAGGGCCGGGTCGGACTCCGACAGCTCGAGGACGCACGCGGAGTAGGCCAGCAGGTCCCAGTCGTGATCGCGCCTGCCGAGCCACACGACGGACAGCAGGAGGAAGGCCAGCGCCGCGGCCGCTCCGCGTCGCGCCCCCGGCGCACCGCGAGCGGTCCCCTCCTCCTGGGCCTCGATGTCCATCGCGCCACGGTGCCGCCCATCGCGACGAGGCGCAATCGGGAAGGTCCGGGCCCGACCTCACCTGCAGCACGTCGACGTCCTCGGTGACCACGAGCACGACCTCCAGGAGCCCGGCAGCGCGCTCGTCGACGATGGCCTTCGCGCGCCCCCTTCCCCGGAACGGGCTCGCCGGAGCTCGTCCCTGGACCTCCGGTCGTCCGAGCTCGACGCCACTCACGGCGATGGCCGACGTGGCCATCGCTCCTGTGCCCGCCCTCCCCTTCGGAGAGGCCGCCTCCTGCGCACGCGAGCGCGCTGGTTCAGGGCTTCACGAGGAACCCGATCAGGCGATCCTCGAAGCCATCGACCCCGAGCTCGCTGCTCGTGATCGAGAGCGTCCGGCGCGAGGGGCAGACCTGCCCCTCGTAGCGGCGGCCATCGGAGAGCGTGATGATCACGCGCCCCTCCCCCCAGCACTCGAAGGTGCCGGGGACGCTCGTCTCCTTCACGACCCGCGGACCCGTGTGCGTCATCGTCACGAGGCAAGCGCTGCCGCTCGTGAAGTGGACGGACATCCGACCGGTCCGGTACCGGTGGCTGAAGCGCTGGAGTTCGTCCTCGAAGAAGGCGCCCTGGAAGCTGCGTCCCTGGAGGCTGCTGTTGTTGAGCCCGGAGGGCAGCCGCACGGTGACGCCGAGTCCCATGCGGAAGGCAGGCAGGTCCCGACGGTCGAAGAGGCCCACGTCCCCGCTGGGGCTGAGCCAGCCGTCGTAGTAGCTCGAGAGGTCGAGGAAGGTCAGGCCGAAGGCGGACGCGCCCTGCTGGACCGAGTAGGCGATGCCCTGATTGAGGGCGAGCCAGTCGACGTCGATGAGCGGGGGGCCAGGCGTACCCTCTCCGATCCAGTCCTCGCACCGCAGGCGGTTGCGCTGGACCGAGGCGTCGAACTGAGCCATCCCGACGTCGCCGATGAAGCGGCCGAAGATGCGCCAGACCGAGAGGTCCGCCACGAGCGGATCGCTCTCGCGGACGTGCACGTCCACGTCGTGGACGACCACCCGGTGGGGCGAGGTGAAGGGGTGCTGGGGGGCCGGAGAGCCCTTCCGGAGTCCCCAGAGCACGTAGGCGTCGCCGCCTGCGCCGGCCGAGGCGACCGAGAGGGCGTCCCCGTCCTCACGCACCCACCCGGTGAGCGGCGCGTGGAACCTGGAGCGGGTGAGCCACAGCTCACCCCCGGGCGTCACGCTCCACCAGCCCTCCCAGGGCTCGGTGCCGAAGTCGTTGGCGCCCGACTCGATGGTGAGGTCCCGCCAGTGGATCAGCGGCGTGGACCAGCGGCCATCACCGTGCAGCGTGGCCTCGGCCTTGAACGTCGTGAACGTGGGTGTGCCCTCCGCGAAGGACATCCGTGCGCCGGTGAACTGCCAGACGCTGCCCGCCAGCGAAGCGGTCACCGTGCCCGGCGAGTTCGACAGGTGCGCGCGCGGGCGCTGGACCGTCGTCATGCCGTCGACGCACTCGAGGATCCCCTTGACCCCGAGCACCATGCGCAGCGTCACGGTCTGCCCCTCGATGACGGCGATGGGCGCGTCGAGGAGTAGCGGCGCCAAGGCGCTGCCATTCCCGCCCGAAGTGCCGCCTGCGGCCGCCGTGGCGAAGTGCACCTGCCAGCGGCCGTCCCCGTCAGGATCGACGACCTCGTCCCCGGACCAGTCGACGGTCTCGATGACCGATTGCCCCGAGCAGGGGTCGATGCCCTCGAACTGCATGAGCGCGCCGATCGCGACGCGTGCGCGCTCGTAGACACCGACGGGGGCCTCACCCTCCCCCACGTCGTGGACCGGCTCGCCCACGAGGTCGACGAGCCGGCTCGAGGAAGGAGCGCCGGTGGGCAACCAGAGCACGCCGTCCTCGGACAGCTCCAGGTCGTGGACGCGGACCAGGAAGTCCCCGGGCGTCGTCGTTCCTCCACCCTGCGGCAGGGCAGCCGCGAGCAGCAGCGGAGCCAGGGCCAGCATCAGAGGTCTCCCGACAGCTGGAGTCGCACGCCGCCGAACGCGTTGTCGGTGCCGGGCGGAGGGCCGGAGGAGTCGTCGTCCGAGGACGAGGTCTCGACGCAGGCGAGGGGTGCGAGGACGGCCGCTAGGCCGAGCACAAGGACGACGACCGCCGTGCGGGAAAACCAGTTGGGGGTCTGATTCATGGGATCCGAGGAGGGGCTCAATGAGGACCTCGGCCGATGGACCCCCCGGCCTTGAGCCTCTCGCTCCCTTCCTCGCCAGAGGCTCATGGGCATGTTCCCTGAGACCTCCTGCCCTCCCCGAGGTCGGCCCGCCAGCTCCGCACGACGGCCACGGTGCCCCGAGAGCGCGACCGCGGCGCGGATCGATGTTCCCCGTCCAGGGCGAAGTCGAGCGCGGACGGCGTCCTCGCGGCGTGTGCTCGCGGATCGAGACGAACGACTGGCGGAGTCCCTGCGGAGGTCGCGGGACTTCTACTGAGGCCAGCCAGGGCGCTCCGGGACGTTCCCCGCGCGAGGTCATGGTCGCTGGTAGTCTCGGGGCTCCCCGCGCTCCCCGAACCGAGCCCCCGTACGAGCCCATGCTGCGAACCCCTCCCGCCTCCCTCCTGACACGGCTCCTGCTCCTCGGGCTCCTCGCCCCCGCCGCCGCTGCCGTCCAGGGTGCGCCGGACGTGGAGTGGTTCACCTCCCACGGCGGCTCACAGCAGGAGTCCCACGGCCACTACATCCTCGAGTGCGAGGACGGCGGCTTCCTCCAGGTCGGCGAGACCGGCTACGTGGGAGTCAGCGCCAGGATCCTGGTGGTCAAGACCGACTCCAGCGGGGGCCTGGTCTGGAAGCGGGAGATCGGCAGCGGCGCCCGGAACATGGGCAACGCAGCCCTCGAGGTGGAGAGCGGCTACCTGATCTGCGGCATGCTCTCGCGCAACAGCGCCATCGTGAAGCTGGACAAGGCCACCGGCGCCATCCTCTTCCAGGAGACCCACGACAACGGCGGCGCCGACGCCTTCGAGCACATCGCGCTCCACCCCGCGGGGATCCTGGCCGTCGGCTACAGGCAGGCCGCGGACCCGAACAGCACCTTCTTCGCCTACGGCCAGGGGCACATCACGTTCCTGGACAGCAGCGGCGGTCTCCTCGGGAGCCAGAGCGTGAACTCCTACCTTTCGCAGGCGTATCGCGTGAAGCCCACGGCGAACGGCTTCGTCATCGCCGGCGGGACCGACGACGCGCTGCAGTACGGCGTCCTCGAGATCGACTCGACGGGGACCGTTCTCTGGAGCAGGGCCTACGGCGGCTCGAGCGAGGACCACTGCTTCGGGATGGACCTGGGTGCGGACGGCTCGATCTTCCTGGCGGGGCACACCCTCTCGGGTACGGCGAACTGGGACACCTACACCATCAAGCTGGACAGCGACGGCAGCGAGCTCTGGCAGCGCAAGCGGGGCAACCCCAGAGGCTTCAACCCGGCCTTCATCCACGACGAGACGTGGGGCGTCAAGGCGACCCTCGACGGCGGCTGCATCATCGCGGCGGGGACCGGGGACGAGTACGCCTACTCCGCGTGCAGCGGCGGCGTGTGCTCCGATCAGTGGGAGGCCTACGTCGTCAAGTACGACGCCGGCGGGGGCCTCGACTGGGAGGAGACCTACGGGAGCTCGAACGGCCAGGACTGGGCGGCCGAGGACATCGACCTGACCCGCGACGGCGGCGCGATCATCGCGGTCGACGACTCCCGGTTCGGATTCCTGAAGATCGGCGCCGTGCTGGACCTCGACGATGTCAGCGAGAGGTACTGCGTCGCGGCGCCGAACTCCGCCGGGGCGGGCATGGCGCTGGGAGTGGGCGGCTCACCGAGCATCCTCGCCAACGACTTCCATCTGCTGACCAGCGGAGGGGTCCCCGGCGCCTTCGGCATCTTCTTCTACGGAAGGACCCGGGCCCAGCTGCCCTTCGGCGACGGGTTCCGCTGCGTCGACGCCCCGCTCTTCCGGCTCCTGCCTCCGATCCAGAGCGACCTCCTCGGCCTCGCGAACTTCCAGATGGACTTCACGGTCGGTGGCCCCAGCGCGGGAGCAGGACAGGTCCTCGAGGGCAGCACCTGGCACTTCCAATGCTGGTACCGGGACCCGCAGGGCCCTGGCGGCACCGGCTTCAACCTGAGCGACGCGATGGCGGTGACCTTCCGCCAGTGAGCAGGAGGGGGCCGGAGCCAGGACGAACGAAGCGGCGGCCTGCCGCTCTGGGTCCCGCTCGACGACGCGAGCCGGCGCCCAGGGTCGGGCCCCATGGGGAGCCGGCGTCGACGACGCCCTGCTCGAGCGCGAGCGATGGTGTCCGGTCGGCGCGCCGGTCAGAGGGCGCGCTGGATGGTCTCAAGGAGGCGTGACTCCTCCGGAGTGCGCTCGCCGGCGGGGATCGCCTCGAGCTCCTCGCCAAGGACCCGCGTGAGGTACCAGATGACGGAGCCGGTCTTGCGACCGTGGAAGTTCACCGCCCGCAGGATCCTGTTGACCTCGTCGCGCAGGATCTCGCGAGCCTCCTCCAGCTCTCCCCTGCGGTAGTGGACCGACAGCCGCATGTCGTCCGCCATCCACGGCGCGACCTCGAGTTCCTCGCCGGCGAGCATGCGCACGGCTGCCGCGGTCCGGACGCTCTCGTTGTCGGGCCAGTTCTGCATGACGGACTCGGCGCTCGTGTCGCTCGAGGATCCGGGGTCGACGTCTTCGATGGCCGCGAGGATTCTCTCCGCGAGCTCGATTGCGCGCGGGGAATCGCCGGCTGCCATCGCCTCGTTCATGATCGCGCAGTCCCGGGCGTGCTGCTGCGCCTCCGGAGTGAGGAGCTGCTCCGGCACATCGAGCTCCTCCGCGAGTCGGTTGATCCGCCCCAGCGCCTCCTCCAGCTGGTCAAGCCGGCCACGGTGCATCTCGATCGTCGCAACGGCCCTGGGCTGCATGATCAGCAGCGCGGGCTTCAAAATGTCTCGCTGACGCATCCGGGATTCGTCTACCTCCCTGATCACCGACAGGGCCTCGTCGTACCGACCCATGCTCTCCAGAGCTTGGGCCAGACCGGCCAGCGGGATGACGGCGTCGAAGTGATCCGGACCGAGGGTTTCGGCGCGCACGCGTGCCATCCTGCGGAAGATGGGCTCGGCTTCCTCGTGGCGCCCGCAGTGCATCAGCACAACAGCGAGAGCCTCGGTGAGGTGGCGGTTGCGATCGCTGTCGGGGGACTCCCAGGTGAGGAGGGAGCGCTGGACCCCTTCGTAGTGGGCGAGCGCCTGCTCCGTGTCGCCCTCGTGCAGGGTCGCCTCGGCGAGGAGCCAGCGAGTGATGATCGTCGTGCGCGCGTCGTCACCGAGCGTCTCCCGGGCCACCGGCCACAAGAGCTCCGCCAGCTCGCGGCGAGTCCAATCCGGGGCCTCTTCGATGGCGTACTCGGTGATGCCCCAGTGAAGCGTCCTGCCCAGGAGGATCCCGGCGCGGATCGTCCGGTGGTGATGCAGTCCGTAGCGGTCGCGGAGCTCACCGAAGACCCCGTCGAGGAGCTCGTAGGCCTCGACGTACTGGTGCCGGCTGTGGTGGTACTCCGCGAGGCTCTCCCGGA
>CBFIJG010000120.1:0-6542 GCA_965662915.1 Planctomycetota bacterium
TCCGGGCGCTGCGCGCCGCTCACGACCTCGCCATGGCGGGGGAGGTCGCGGCGGTCGTGACGGGCCCCGTGAACAAGGCCGCGCTCCACGCCGCAGGCGCGCGGGTCGAGGGGCAGACCGAGCTCCTGAGTCTGTGGGCCGGCGCAGAGCGCACCGAGATGGTCGGCTTCGCTGGTGCTCTCCGCGTGATGCTCGCGACGCGGCACATGCCGCTGCGTGCGGCCATCGATCGGATCACGGAGGAGCACGTGCTCGACCGTCTGTGCCTTCTGAACGAGGCGCTCGTGGGGCTGGGATTCGAGGCGCCGCGGATCGCGCTCGCCGGGCTGAACCCGCACGCGGGCGAGGGCGGTTTGCTCGGATCCGAGGAGGGCGTGCTGCTCGAACCGGCCGTCGCGCGCGCGCGCGCCCTGGGCATCACGGTCAGCGGACCGGTGTCCCCCGACACGGTGTTCTCGCAGGGAGTGAGCGGCCTCCACGACGGGATCCTGGCCCTCTACCACGACCAGGCGTTCATCCCCCTCAAACTCGTGGGGGGCGGCCGGGGGGTCACCTTCGTCGCGGGGCTGCCGTACCTGCGCTTCAGCCCGATGCACGGGACCGCCTTCGACATCGTCGGGAAACGAGACGATGGGGGCCATCCTGTCGCGGACCCCGGGAACCTGATCGAGGCCCTCGAGGTGGCCCGCAGGGTTCTCTCGCGCAGGGAAGTGGGCGGCGCGCCCGGCGAAGAGCAGGGGGTGTAAACTCCGGGGGCGCGCAGCGCCGATCCTTCCCCCAGAGCTCCATTCCAGCTCTCCCAAGCGATGATTCAGACTGCCAAGAAGAAGATCGTCCTCTATCAGCCGAAGCAGGTCGACGACAGCCTCGGCGTCGAGTCGAGCAAGGACATGCTCCCGCTCGAGCTCCTCACGATCTCGGCGTTCCCGCTCCAGGACGGGTACGAGATCAAGATCGTGGACGGCAGCCTCTACGGCGGCACCGAGGGCCACAAGCGCTTCGCGGAGGAGTCCGACGGCGCCATGCTCGTCGCGACGACGGCGATCCTCGGCTACATGGTGACCGACAGCTGGCTCGCCATGCAGGCGGTCAAGGCGCGCAACCCCAAGGTGCCCGCCGTGATCGGCGGCTGGTTCGCGAGCGTCAAGCCGGACCTCATGCTGGAGACCGGCCTCTACGAGGCGGTCGTCATCGGCCAGGGCGAGCTCATCTTCCGCGACCTCGTCCGGGCGATCGATTCGGGCGAGCCCCTCGATGACCTGGAAGGGATCGCCTTCAAGCGCGACGGGCAGATCGTGAAGAATCCGCGCCGATCCGTCGCCGGGTGGGACGAGATCCCCGGCGTCCCGTGGCACCTGCTCGACCACCGGCCCTACCGCGATCACCAGATGCGGGCCGACTCCGCGAAGGACGTGCTGCGCATGCCCACCCCGCCGTGGATCGGGCAGCGCAAGCCGTACTTCGGGATCACCTACTTCTCGAGCTACGGCTGCCCCGAGCCCTGCGGCTTCTGCTGCAGCCCCGAGATCAGCATGCGCCGCTGGAAGTGCATGCCGGCCGACCGGATGCTCGACGACATCCAGGAGCTGCACGACCGCTGGGGTTTCGACGTGATCCGCTTCCACGACGCCAACTTCGGCGTCATGCAGAAGCGCGTCCGTGAGTTCTCCCAGGGGCTCATCGACAGCGGGATCCAGATCGGCTGGAACGCGTTCATCGAGACCCACTCGATCCTCAAGTACAAGTCCGAGACCCTCGACCTCATGGCCGAATCGGGCATGTACATCGCCGAGATCGGCGCCGAGGCGGGGATGGACGAGATGATGAAGCGCATCGGCAAGCCCATCAAAGGCGACGACAACATCGCCGCCGCGGTGGAGATGGACCGGCGCGGGATCCAGGCGTCCGTCACCTACATCATCGGCTACCCCGGCGAGAGCGAGGAGTCGATGATGATGACCATCGAGCAGTGCCGCCGGCTCCACAACGCGGCGCCCCTCGCGCGCCCCACGGTCTGGCCGTACCGGCCGATCCCGGGGACGGTGATGTGGGACGAGGCCGTGGAACTGGGCTACCAGGGCCCGAAGACGATCCCGCAGTGGGGATCGATCGGTGAGTACCACCTCGAGGAGACCTGGCCGGGCAACATCCCGCCCCAGATCGCCCGCGCGCGGATGATGTACCAGCACCACGCGACCCTCTCCTACGGGCTCGCCCGAGGCCGGATCGGTTGGTGGGAGCGCCGCGCTCAGCGACGTCTGGAGGACGGCTCCTACAAGCGCGCACGACTCGAGGCGAAGGCCTTCGGGATCTACGCCCGCTTCGAGCGCCGGTTCTTCGGCGGGGCCGAGACGGTGCGCTCGTGGGTCGACCCCGGCCACAAGACCGGGTCGAGCGGGAACGATGCTTCGAAGGCGCGTTCGGCGATGACCGACGCGACCCGCGGCTGATCCGCGGAGTCGGCCGCCGACCGCGGCGGCCACTTCCATGCGGACCGACGGGCCGCCGTGCTGCCTGACGGAGCGGCGCGGCGGCCCGTTCCACGCCTGCGCGCTTCGCGCGCTGCGGTCGGCGATCGGAACGGCCCGTGCCTCGAGAGGGCGGCGCAGGTTGGTCACCGACGAGGGCCGAGCGAGGGCGGCCGCTGGGCGTCGTCGCGCGCCTCGGGCCCGAGGTCCCCGGGCCCTCGGCCGGCGTCGGCCTCGGCGCGTCGAGCGCTCGATGGGGGAGGCGCGCGAAGGCAGCCACACTCATCCCGCCCGGATCGGGCGACCCGGGCGCGTGTTCTCGAGATTCTTCGTCGCGGTTCACTGGAACACTTCGGCGTGTCCCGGAACGAGACTCGCCGTCGGCGGCGCCGGCTCCCGGCCCCGGTGGATCAAGGCGCCATCGAGTCGCAAGGGCCTCGAGTCGAGCGAAGGTCTCGGGGTGGTGCAGCGCGGAGTCCTGGTCCTGCGGCAGGGCGGAGCTTCATGAAGAGGCCCATGGGCGAGCCGGGTAGTGTTCGCTGGCGTGCACCGCAGCTCACGGCTCGGTGGTCGCCCATCTCCTCCGTTGACCACCTGCTCCGTATGAAGACGACCCTCCTCCTCGCTGCGGTGGCGATGGCCACGCCGGCCTTCGCCCAGAACGACGAGTGCACCGGCGCTCTCGCCCTCGCCGCCAACACTCCTTCCGCCTTCGACACGACCGCTGCGACGCCGAGCGCCACCGCCTGGCCTTGCGCCGCTGGTGGTGGACCCGACATCTGGTTCTCCTACACGACGAGCGGGGTCGAGAACATCGAGGTCTCGACCTGTGACAACGCGACGTACGACACGGCCATCGAGATCTTCACCGGCGGCTGCGCGAACCTCATCCCCCTGACCTGCAACGACGATGGGGCGGGCTGCACGGGCTTCACCAGCATCGCGGCCGCGAGCAACATCGCCGCGGGCACCGACCTCTTCATCAGGATCGGTGGGTTCAGCGGCGCCGTCGGGACCGGCACCGTCACGCTCACGTCGACTCCTGGCGGCGGCGGTGGCGCCTCCGATGAATGCGCCGGCGCCGTCCCCCTCGTCGACGGCGTGTCCCAGTCCTTCGACACCACTACGGCGACCACGAGCGCGCCCGGGTGGCCCTGCGCGAGCGGCGGCTCGGACATCTGGTACAGCTACACCACCGCGCTCGCCAGCTCGGACGTCACCGTCGAGACCTGCGGCTCGAGCTACGACACCGCGATCGAGATCTTCAGCGGCGACTGCAGCAGCCTCACGCCCCTCGCCTGCAACGACGACGCCTGCGGTCTTCAGAGCACCGCGGTCGCGACGGGTCTCTCCAGCGGCACCACCCTCCTCATCCGGGTCGGCGGCTTCGGAGCGAGCTCCGGACTGGGCACCGTGCTGCTGACCGAGGGCGTCGGCGCGCCCGGCTGCAGCGCGCTCCCCGACGACAGCTTCGAGGACAACGACGACTGCCCGGGCGCCGTGGCGCTGAACGACGGCAGCTATCCCGGCCTGGCCGTCTTCGACGCCGACAACGACTACTTCGCCGTGACGGTCGCCGACGGCGGGACCCTGGACGCCTCGATCCTGTTCTCGAACGCGAACGGCGACGTGGACCTCTATCTCTGGGATCCGCTCGTGGCCTGCGACACCAACGTCGCGGGGCAGGGCCCCGGTACCGGCGCGCTCGCCGTGGGCTTCTCGGCCTCCGACGACGAGTTCATCACGTACACGAACGCCACCGGCGGTCCCCAGAACCTCATCCTCGAGGTCGACATGTTCGACGCCGGCGGGTGCAACAACTACGACCTGAACGTGACGGGCGGCGGTGTGTCCGTCGGTCCGATCGGCGCCAACTACTGCTCGGCGAACGCGAACTCGACGGGCGGCCTGAGCGCGATGAGCGCGTTCGGCCTCACCTCCGTCGCCGCGAACGACGTGACGCTGACGGCCTCCGACCTGCCGCCGAACCAGTTCGGCATCTTCATCGTGTCCGCGACCCAGGGCTTGGTCCCGAACGCCGGCGGCACGTCGAACGGCAACCTGTGCCTCGGCGGCGCGATCGGGCGCTACGTCGGCCCCGGCGAGATCCTCTCGTCCGGCGCCGCGGGTGAGTTCTCGCTCGCCATCGACCTGGGCCTGATTCCCCAGGGCGGCGGCACGACAGCGACCGTGGCGGGTGACACCTGGAACTTCCAGGCGTGGTACCGGGACGGGGTCGGCCTCGGCTCCAACTTCACCGACGGGCTCGAGATCGTCTTCACGAACTGATCTCAGCCCACGGAGTCGTCGCCCGTGGTGGCTGCTCCGGGAGTGTGCTTCGAGGACCCCGCGCCGTGAGAGCGGAGCGGGGTCGTCTCGATCTGAGGCACCCTGCGAGATGCCAAGGGTATCCCCGCAGCCCACTGCGGTTCCGAATGAGCGACGCAGCGATCGATCCGAGGCCAGGGGAGTTACGGCTCTCCAACGATTGCGGCACAGTAAAGATCCCTGATGCCGCGACCCCGAGCGCTGCGAACTGCGCGCGATCTCGCGGCTCCTGCTTCCATCTCTCCTCTTTGTTCACTGATGAAGAAGATTCCCTTCCTCCTCGCGGCTGTGGCCGTGACCTCTCCGGCCTTCGCCCAGAACGACGAGTGCACCGGCGCGGTCGCGCTCGCCGCGGGTGCACCGACTGCCTTCGACACGACCGCGGCGACGCCGAGCGCCACCGCCTGGCCATGCGCCGCTGGCGGCGGGCCCGACATCTGGTTCTCGTACACGACGAGTGGGATCGAGAACATCGAGGTCTCGACCTGTGACAACGCGACGTACGACACCGCCATCGAGATCTTCACCGGCGGCTGCGCGAACCTCATCCCCCTGACCTGCAACGACGATGGGGCGGGCTGCACGGGCTTCACGAGCATCGCGGCCGCGAGCAACATCGCCGCGGGCACCGACCTCTTCATCCGGATCGGTGGGTTCAACGGCGCCGTCGGAACCGGCACCGTCACGCTCACCTCGAGTCCCGGTGGTGGCGGTCCCGCCAACGACGAGTGCGCCGGAGCGGTTCCGCTCGTGAACGGCACGTCGCAGGCCTACGACACCACCTCCGCGAGCACGAGTGCTCCCGCCTGGCCCTGCGCCGGCGGCGGCGGCTCCGACATCTGGTACAGCTACACGACGGCCGCTCTCTCGGACGTCACCGTGGAGACCTGCGGCTCGAGCTACGACACCGCGATCGAGATCTTCAGCGGCGACTGCACCGCGCTCGTGCCCATCGTCTGCAACGACGACTTCTGCGGCCTCCAGAGCACCGCGACCGCGTTCAGCGTCCCGGCAGGCACCGAGCTCCGCATCCGCGTCGGTGGCTTCGCTGCAGGCAGCGGCCCGGGCACGGTGCTGCTGACCGAAGGCCCCCCGTTCGACTGCAGCACGCAGCCCGACGACTCCTTCGAGGACAACGACACCTGCCAGACCGCGTCGGCGCTGACGACGGGCATCTACCAGGGCCTGTTCTGCAGCCTCACGGACTCCGACTTCTACGAGGTGTCCCTCGGCGCGAACGACATCCTCGACTTCATCATCTTCGACACGGCCAACGAGGACCTCGATCTCAACCTGTACGACTCGTCGTGCAACCTGATCAACTTCTTCGACACGGACGGGCTCTCGTACCCCGCTGGTGGTACGGCCCAGACGGTGATCGTCGAGGTCTTCGTCGATCCGAACTTCTCCGGAGTCGGCTGCCTCAACTACGACATCGACATGGCGGTGGCGCCGGACCCCTGCGCCACGCTCGGGACCGATGCCTTCGAGGAGAACGACGACTGCGCGACCGCCGTCTCCCTCTCGGACGGTAGCTACCCCGGTCTGACCGTCTTCGACGCGGACAACGACTACTTCGCCGTGACGGTCGCCGACGGCGCGACCCTCGACGCCTCGATCATCTTCCTGAACGCCAACGGCGACACGGACCTCTACCTCTGGGACCCGCTCGTGGCCTGCGACACGAACGTCGCCGGTCCGGGTGGCGGAACCGGTGCGCTCGCCCTGGGCTTCTCGGCTTCGGAC
>CBFIJG010000120.1:6636-9057 GCA_965662915.1 Planctomycetota bacterium
ACCCGCTCGTGGCCTGCGACACGAACGTCGCCGGTCCGGGTGGCGGAACCGGTGCGCTCGCCCTGGGCTTCTCGGCTTCGGACGACGAGTTCATCACCTACACGAACACGACCGGCGCTTCCCAGAACCTCATCCTCGAGGTCGACATGTTCACGTCGGGTGGGTGCAACACCTACGACCTGAACGTGACCGGCGCTGGCGTGTCCACGGGCCCGATCGGTGCGAACTACTGCACCGCGAACCCGAACTCGACGGGTAGCGCCGCCTCCATCTCCGGCTTCGGTCTGACCAGCGTCGCGGCGAACGACGTGACGCTGACGGCCTCCAACCTGCCGCAGAACCAGTTCGGCATCCTCATCGTGTCCGCGAGCCAGGGATTCGTTCCGAACGCCGGCGGCACGTCGAACGGCAACCTCTGCCTCGGCGGTGCCATCGGACGCTACGTCGGCCCCGGCGAGATTCTCTCCTCGGGTGGCGCGGGTGAGTTCTCCCTCGCCATCGACCTCGGCGCCATCCCCCAGGGCGGCGGCACGACGGCGACCGTGGCGGGCGACACCTGGAACTTCCAGGCGTGGTACCGCGATGGGGTCGGCCTCGGCTCGAACTTCACCGACGGCATCGAGATCAGCTTCACGAACTGAGCGATTGCCACTGACGGGGGCGAGCCGCGCCTGAGAGCGCCTGCTCCGCCCTCGAGCCATGGAGGCCCCGTGACGCTCCGGCGTCACGGGGCCTCCGGCGTAGGGGCCGCGCGTGTCTCGATTGGAGACGCCTGCGACAGGGAGTGCGAGCCGGCAGGAGCGACCGAGTGACTTTCGCCCCGGAATGCGAAGCGGCTGCTATCCTCATACCGCCTTTGCGGTTGGCTAATCTCCATCGCGCGCTTCCGTTGCGAGCAGCCACGCCGCCTCCCTCCTTCAATTGGTCTCAGATGAAAAAGACTTCCTTCCTGCTCGCCGCGGCGGCTCTCGCCGCTCCGGCCCTCGCGCAGAACGACGACTGCGCCGGCGCGATCGCCCTCGCGCCCGCGACGCCGACCGCGTTCGACACGACCACGGCGACGCCGGGCGGCCCCGCGTGGCCCTGCGCCAGCGGCGGCGCGGCCGACGTCTGGTTCTCGTACACGACGAGCGTGATCGAGGACATCGAGGTCTCGACCTGCAACAACGCGACGTACGACACCGCCATCGAGATCTTCTCCGGCAGCTGCGCGAGCCTCGCATCCCTGGACTGCAACGACGACGGATCCGGCTGCTCGGGCTTCACCAGCATCGCGGCGGCGAGCAGTGTTCCCGCGGGCACCGATCTCTTCATCCGGATCGGCGGGTACCAGGGCGCGGTCGGCACCGGAACCGTCACGCTCACCTCGACTCCGAATGGCGGCGGCGGACCCGGCGCCGATGAGTGCGCGGGCGCGGTCCCGCTCCTCGACGGCGTGTCCCAGTCCTTCGACACCAGCTCCGCCACCTCGAGCGCTCCCGCCTGGCCCTGCGCGGGCAGCGGAGGCTCCGACATCTGGTACAGCTACACGACTGCGCTCGCCGGCTCGGACGTCACCGTCACGACCTGCGGCTCGAGCTACGACACCGCGGTCGAGATCTTCAGCGGCAGCTGCGGCAACCTGACGTCCCTGGCCTGCAACGACGACGCCTGCGCTCGCCAGAGCACCGCGACCGCGACGGGCCTCTCGAGCGGCACGACCCTGCTCATCCGGGTTGGCGGCTACAACGGACTCTCCGGAGCCGGAACCGTGCAGCTGACGGAGAGCGGCGGCGGCACGCCCGGCTGCGGCTCGCTCCCCGACGACGCCTTCGAGGACAACGACGACTGCCCCGGCGCCGCGGCGCTGAGCGACGGCTTCTACCCCGGCCTCGCGGTCTTCGAGGCGGACAATGACTACTTCGCGGTGACGGTCGCCAACGGCGGCACCCTCGACGCGTCGATCGTGTTCGCGAACGCGAACGGCGACATGGACCTCTACCTCTGGGATCCGCTCGTGGCCTGCGACACCAATGTGGTCGGTCAGGGCACCGGAACCGGCGCGCTCGCCGTGGGCTTCTCGGCCTCGGACGACGAGACGATCACCTACACGAACACGACGGGCGCGTCCCAGAACCTCATCCTCGAGGTCGACATGTTCGACGCCGGCGGGTGCAACAACTACGACCTGACGGTGATCGGCACCGGCGTCTCCGCCGGCCCGATCGGCAGCAACTACTGCGCGGCGAACGCGAACTCGACGGGCAGCCCGGGCGCGATGAGCGCGTTCGGCTTCACCTCCGTCGCGGCCAACGACGTCACCCTGACGGCGTCGAGCCTCCCCCCGGGCCAGTTCGGCATCGTCGTCACCAGCGCGACCTCCGGGTTCATCCCGAACCCCGCGGGCAGCAACGGCAACCTCTGCCTGGGCGGCACCCTCGG
>CBFIJG010000121.1:0-9040 GCA_965662915.1 Planctomycetota bacterium
ACCAGGCGGACCTCGGCGACATCCAGCCCGAGGCCGCGCATGCGATCGAGCCCGGACGCGAGGTTCATCGCGACGCCCTCGAGGGCCGCTCGATAGAGGACCCCTGCGTCGAGGCCGTTCGCGCCGAGCCCCGTGAGCGTCCCGCGGGCGTTCGGCAAGTTCGGGACTCGCTCGCCCACCAGGAACGGCACGAAGGTCACGCCGTCCGCTCCAGGGGGGACGGCGCGCGCGAGTGCGGTGAGCTCGTCGTGGCCGCGGCCCGTCAGCTCGCGGATCGCCTCCAGCGGCTCCGTGCAGTTCATGACGCAGAGGAGGGGCAGATGGCCGGGCTCCGCGGTGCCCGGTACCACGCTCGACGCGCGGAAGTCCGCGATGAGCCCCTCCGGGTCGAGCAGTGGCGCGCCCGAGAAGGCGAAGACGGTGGCCGAGGTGCCGAGGCTGCACACCACGACGCCGGGGCCCGTCGCGCCGGCGCCGATGGCGCTCATCATGTTGTCGCCGCCGCCCGCGGAGACGGGGATGCCCGCGGCGAGGCCGAGGCGCTCCGCCGTGGATTCGACGAGGCGGCCGGCGACGGCGCCGGTGGCGACGATCGGCGGCAGCTTCTCCGCGAGCCCGGGCGCGGTGCGCGCCACCGCGTCCTCGTCGTAGCGACCCGTGCGCGGGTCGAGGTATCCCGTTCCCGACGCGTCGCCCGCCTCGGTGAAGAGCTCGTGGCAGAGGCAGGCGTTGATGAAGTCGTGGGGGAGGACCACGTGACGCGTGCGGGCCCACACGTCGGGCTCGCGCTCCGCCACGTAGCGCAGCTTGGGCGCGGTGAAGCCGGCGGGGACGCTGCGCCCGAGCTCCGCGGAGAGCGCCGCCGCTTCCTCCGAGGTGGAGGTGTCGCACCACAGCTTCGCCGCGCGCACCACCTCGTACTGCTCGCCGAGGAGCACGGCGCCGTGCTGCTGTCCGGACACGCCGATGCCGCGGATCTCGCCGCGGCGCTCGAGGGCGCGGACGGCCTCCACGACGGCCTCGAGCCACATCTCCGGCTGCTGCTCGGCGTGGCCCGAGGGGAGCCCCTGGATCAGGTCGTAGGGCACCTGGCTCCGCTCGACCACGTCGCCCGTCTCCGGGTCGTAGACGAGCGCCTTCGTGCTCTGCGTCCCGACGTCGAGGCCGAGGAAGAGGTCTCCTCCGGACGCCATCAGCGCGCGCCCATGAGGTGTTCGACGAGCAGCTGGTCGAGGCGCTCGTAGCCGAGCCCCTCCGCGCCGACCGCGGCGGCGTCGATGTCGAGGTCGCGCAGGGCCGCCGCGCGTTCCGCGCTGTAGCCACCCGAGACGTCGACGAGCGCCGGCTTCGTGGTGGCCTCCAGGAGACCCTTCACCTCCGGATCCGCGTCGAAGGCGCGGGCACGCTCGGCGAGCAGCTCGTAGGTCCGCATGCAGCCCTTGGCGAACTCCCAGACGCCGTCGAGGTCCTCGGTCCGGTAGGCGTGGGCGTCGAAGTGGCGCGGGCCCTCGTAGCGCGCCCCACCGTTCGTCCCCTCCAGGAGGCGCACGAGCAGGAACGCCATCTTCAGGTCCTCGGAGCCGAAGCGCAGGTCCTGGTCGTAGCGGCCGATGCGCTGGGCGTTCAGGTCGATGTGGAAGAGCTTCCCGCACTCCATCGCCTGGGCGACGCCGTGCACGAAGTTGAGCCCCGCCATGGTCTCGTGGGCGACCTCCGGGTTCACGCCGACGCGGTCCGCGTGCTGGAGCGTCGAGATGAAGTGGAGCATGTGCCCGGTGGTCGACAGGTAGATGTCGCCGCGCGGCTCGTTGGGCTTCGCCTCGAGGGCGAAGCGCAGGTCGTAGCCCTGGTCGTCGCAGTAGCCGCAGAGGAAGTCGATGGCCTCACGGAAGTGGGCCAGCGCGTCGCGACCGTCGCGGCAGGCGTCGGTCTCGGTCCCCTCGCGCCCGCCCCAGAAGACGTAGGTCTTGGCGCCCAGCTCGACGCCCAGGTCGATGGCGTCCATGGTCTTGCGCAGGGCGAAGGCCCGCACTCGGGGGTCGTTCGAGGTGAAGGCTCCGTCCTTGAAGATCGGCTGGGAGAACAGGTTCGTCGTCGCCATCGGGCAGATGACGCCGCTGTCCGCCATGGCCTTCTTGAAGTCCGTGACGATGCGATCGCGCTCGGCCGCGGAGCTCCCGAAGGGCACCAGGTCCTCGTCGTGCAGGTTCACCCCCCGCGCGCCGATCTCGCCCAGCTTCTGGACGATGCGGCAGGGATCCTGCACGGGGCGCACGGCGTGGCCGAAGGGGTCGCGTCCGGGGTTGCCGACGGTCCACAGACCGAAGGAGAAGAGCGTCGATTGGTCGTTCGTCATGGGGAAGCCTCACCCAGAGGGTAGTCGCGTCCCCTTCAACTGACGACGGGAAGGTGGCGCGGCTCGCGCGCGACCGATGCCCGTTCCTCCTCGGAGTCCACCTGCGCCCGGCCGCGCGCCGCGCCCGCTCAGAACTGGAAGTAGATGAAGGGCTGCTCGCCGAGGAGCAGGTAGCCCGCGAGCCCCGCGACGACCCCGGCGATGATGCCGGCGAGGACCGTCGGCATGCGGAGGTAGACCCGGCGCGCCCAGGGATAGAAACCCTCGGGCATGAAGTGGAGGGCGAGGCCGGCGGTCAGCGAGATCCAGGCGTAGTGGCTGATGTCGCCGAAGCCCTTGGCGTCACCGAACTGGAGGAGCATCCCGAAGAGCTCGCCCATGTCCTCCGCGCGCACGCAGATGTAGGTGATCGCGATGAACTGGCTCATCCACACCCAGAGCAGGAAGCGGCGCAGCGGGCTCGTGGCGAAGGGCCGGCCCCAGGCGCGCTCCACCGTCCTCTCCAGGCACATCGCGATCCCCTGGATCGTGCCGAAGAGCGCCCACGGCCAGCTCGCGCCGTGCCAGAGCCCGATGAGGATCATCGTCACCATCAGGTTGAACAAGACGCGCGGCTCGGCGCGCCTGGATCCGCCCAGCGGGAAGTAGACGTAGTCCTGCAGCCACGAGGAGAGCGTGATGTGCCACCGGCGCCAGAACTCCCGCACGCTCAGGGCGCGGAAGGGCAGCTGGAAGTTCTCGGGCAGGTCGAAGCCGAAGAGGCGCGCGCTGCCGATGGCGATGTCCGAGTAGCCCGAGAAGTCGTAGTAGATCTGGACGAGGAACCCGTACAGCACGATGACGTGCATGACCACCGAGTAGCTCCCGGGGTCGGTGTAGACGGGGTCGATCAGGAACTTGCCGACGACGTCGGCGATCAGGACCTTCTTCCCGAGGCCGATCGCGATGCGGTAGAGCCCGTCGTGGAGCCTCTCGCGGGTGAATCGCGGCGGCCGCTCGAGCTGGGGGAGGAAGTCCGCCGCCCGCACGATCGGGCCGGCGACGAGCTGGGGGAAGAAGGCGACGAACAGCGCGAAGTCGAGCAGGTTCCGCGCCGGCTCCATGCGCCGCCGGTAGAGGTCGATCGTGTAGCTGAGCGTCTGGAACGTGTAGAAGGAGATGCCGACCGGCACGACGATGCCGAGGGTCTCCAGGGGGAACGTGAGGCCCATCGAGGCGAACAGCCTCTGGAGGTTCTCGACTCCGAAGTCGTAGTACTTGAAGAACCCGAGCAGGCCGAGGTTCATCACCAGGCTCGCGAGCAGCGCGAAGCGCCTCGTGCGTTCCGACTCCGAGCGGTGAATCAGCAGGCCGCACTTGTGGTCCAGCAGCGTGGAGAACCCGATCAACCCCAGGAAGAGCGGGTTGAAGGCGCCGTAGAACACGTAGCTGGCGACCAGCATGATCGCGCTGCGCAGGTTCCGGTGGTGGTAGGTCAGCCAGAACAGGCTGAACACCACGCACAGGAAGACGCCGAAGGTGACGCTGTGGAAGTTCACCGGCCCTCGCCCCCGGCGCCCTTCAGGTCGAGCTCGAGGATCGCTTCACCGCCGGCCCCGAGTGCTGCGTCCTCGGATCGCGGCCTGTCCACTCGCCGCGCCGCGGCGGACTCGAGGAGCCCCTCCGCGCGCAGGAGCCGCGCCCACTCCGCGGCCACCAGGCCGTGGCCCTTGCCCGACCAGTGCAGGTTGGCGGCCTGGACGAGCTCCTCCCACCCAGCGCCGATGGCGTACATGGTGGCGCTCATGTCCCAGACCGTCGCGCCGGTGGGCTCCAGCCAGCGCAGCATCGCGGCCGGCGGCTCCTCCTTCGGCGTGCCGGCCGGCGGCGCGCCGCGCGCGGCTGCACTCTCGAGGTAGTTGTTCCAGTGCTCGTCGGCCGAGAAGCGCGGCTCGATGAGCAGCGCGAGGCGCAGGTCGATCCCGCGCTCCTCGCAGAAGCGCGCGAGGGCGGTCAGCTCCGCGCGGGCCTGCTCCACCGCCGGCGCGATGGATCCGGGGATCGGTGCGTCCGAGAGCATGAAGTCGATCGTCGACTGGTCCGCCGCCCCGCCGAACTGGATCTTCGGACGGGAGCGCCGGTAGAAGTACGAATTCATCAGAGCGCGGTGCGCCCGGGCGGGGATCGCGCGCAGGGCCGTCGGCCAGCCCTCGACCACGTCCGTCGGGACGATCTCGTCGCCCACGCGGGTCCACTTCGCCGCCGGCGAGGAGTCCAGGAGTGCCTGCCTGCCGGGGAAGACCTCCAGGATGATCACGTCGGGCTCGAGCAGCACCGCGAGCCGGGTGGCGCGCCGCGCGCCCTGGACCAGCGAGTACCCCTGGACGCCGCCGTTGATGAAGCGAGGTGCGGGCTCGGTGGCCGCCGCGAACTCGGACTGCAGGCGCGCGCGCCAGGTGAGCTCCTCCGGGGCGCCGAGACCGAATACGTTCGACGCTCCGCAGATGAGGACCCGTGGCTCACGGCGCAGTTCATCGACCGCGGCGTCCGGAGCCGGCAGCGCCGGACCGCGCAGGCCGAGGGAGTTGATCGCGATCGCGAGCTCCTCGCTGCTCCAGTCGGGCCGGTTCGCCCAGCCCAGCTCCTGGTCCGCGAGGAACAGGCTGTCGCCGCCCTCGGCGGCCGGGGCCTCGTCCGCGCGGCCGGCGATGACGTCCACGAGCACTGCGCCGATCAGCACGCCCACGAGGGCGACGCCGAACGCCGCGAGGACGGCGCGGCGGTTCGGGTTCTCGCCGTCCAGCGCTTCGAGCGCGGACGATCCGCTGGAGCTTGTTCCCATCGGGGGCAGGGGGCGTAGCGTGGGCCAGGACGCGGTGTGAACGCGCGGCGGTCCCGTGGGCCTCGAGGAGGCTGCGCCTGCGCGGAACTCTACCGCACGAGGGCTTCAGCGGTCGCGCGCGGTTCCCTCACGCGTCGGGGCGCTCGAGCCGCAGGTAGCAGCAGAAGCGCCAGGTCCGGAGGACGAGCTCCGAGGTGGGTTTGGGGAGATCGCGAGGGATGCGCCTCACCGGCGTCTCACCCGCCGCCCCATCGGGGCCGAAGGGCGGCGGCGGGTCCGTCTCGAACAGCGACGCCCAGAGCCGTACGGGTGCGTTCACCAGGACCGCGTCCGCGGGCCCGAACTCGTCCCACCATTGCTGCATGCGCTCCACCGTCTCCTCGGCCAGCGCACGCGCGTTCTGCAGCCGAAGCCTCGACCCGTAGCGCGACTTGCCCTTCGTCGCGAGGTGAGTGGGCTGAGCGCGCCCCTTTCCGCGCACGACGTAGCGACTGAAACTCTTGGTCTCGATCGCCTCGTCCGCATCGAACCAGCCCATGGAGCAGCGCCCGGCCTGGAGCAGAACGACGAGGTGAGGTCCGAGCTCCTCCGGCGCTTCGTCGACATGGTCGAGCAGGTCTCTGCAGCCATCCGCGATCGGAGACACGAGTGCCGGGTGAACGCGCAGGGGCCTTCCCGTCCCGTCCACACCTTCGAACCAGCGGCGCTCGGGCTCGGGAACGAGACGGCCCTGGCGGGCGAGATCCCCGAGGAACTCCCGCGCCTCGAGCGCGTGGACCGTCCGCGGGAGCGGATCGTCGGTCGCGCGCTCGTCGGTCATGGAGAGATCTTAGGCGGGCACTCGGTCCGTGGTCCCTTCCCCGCCCGGCCTGTCCGCGCAGCGCGCCCCGAATCGACGCGCGAGCGCACCGGCGGTGAGGCCATGAAGGAGCACGGAGAGCAGCACCGTCCACGTCGCCACGCCGAAGATCCGCGTTCCCCCGGCGATGGTGTCCTCGTGGATCACGGTGATGGCGAAGACGACCGTCGCGAGGCCCCGCGGGCCGAACCAGCCCATGAAGAGCTTCGTGTCGAGGCGCAGGCCGGAGCCCGCCAGGGCGAGCGCCACGGGGAGCATGCGGGCCACCGTCAGGCTCAGGAGCGCGTAGACGATCGTCGCTGCGTCGAAGCAGTGGGTCGCGTACGGAACCGCGGCCACACCGAACGCGATCCAGGTGACGAGGCCGACCAGCTCGCCCGCATCCTCGTTGAAGTGGAACGCCTTGCGCGGGAGCGCGCGGATCGTGCCGCCGAGGACGAGGCCGGCGACGAAAGCGGCGAGGAAGCCGCTGCCCTCGAGGGCTTCCGCCGTGAAGAAGGCGGCCACCGGAACCGCGGCGACCGCGCCGCGCTGGGCGCCCTCCCCCATCCAGCCCGCGCGCTCCCCGGCGTCGAGGAGCTTCGCGGCGACGAACCCGGCGGCCGCGCCGACGCCCACGCCGAAGCCGCCCACCCGGGCCGCGTGCTCGATCCAGGCGCCGACCCCCCCCGTCTCCGCATCGGCGCCGGCCGCGAAGGCCATGATGATCGCGACGACGGGGACCACGAGTCCGTCGTTCAGTCCGCTCTCGACGTTGAGCGCCTGGCGCACCCGGATCGGCACCGACTCCTGGGTGACGACCGCCTGGCCGAGGGCGGCGTCCGTCGGCGCGAGGAGGGCCGCGAGCAGCGCGACCTCGATCACCGCGAGGCCCTCGAGCATCAGGAGCCCGATCCCGAAGCCGAGCGCGATCGTCCCCACGAGCCCGAGGGTCAAGAGCCGCTGAGGCGCGCCGAGGTTCCGCCGCAGGAGCCCGAGGTCGATGCGCGACGCGTCGTGGAAGAGCAGCAGCGCGAGGGTGAACTCGGCGAGCAGGAGGATCGACTCGTCGTGCTCGACGCGGAAGTGGATCGCGTCGAGGCCGCCGGGGCCCATGAGGATCCCGAAGCCGACCGCCAGGATCGGCGCGGTCAGTGGCGTGCGGCCCAGGGCCTTGGAGACGAGGCCGAAGGCCAGTACGAAGGCGGCGATGAGGGCGACGTCGAAGTCGTGCATGGCGCTCGCAGTTCCCGCCTCAGCTGACGGCCGCGGAGGCGATGAAGGCGAGATCCGCCGCGTCGCGCTTGCAAGGAACGAGATCTTCGCGAGTGAACCCGGGCGGATGATCGTGGCCAGTGGCGCGGGCCAGGGCCTCGATGAGTTCGGTGGGGCCACCGAAGACGTTCGCCAGGCGCTTCGCGCTCTCGACGCGCTTGCGCAGACCGTCACGCTGGGTCGCGATGCCAGCCGGACGGTCCTTGGTGTCGCAGGTGGGCATGGACAGGCAGCCTAGGGCCTGCGGCACGCTGTTGAACAGTGCGATCCCATTGGCTCCGCGAACCATCGCCTCGACGAAGCGGAGCGGGCCGGTGGAGACCGTCGGCCGTGACCAGCGACGCGTCGCCCATGTCGTGCGCGGTCATCTGGCGGCGAGTCCGCGCAAGCGGGGGCCCGGCACGTGGACGTGCTCGCAGATGCACAGCGGCGTCACCGTCGAGCCACCGCCGCGGCCGTCGACGATGACGTCGTCGACGCCGATCTCGAGGACATGGTCTGCTCACTCCGGGCCGTTCGCGGCGGTACGACCGCATTCCTGGCCCTCCAAGGCGATCAACTCTGAGAGACGTCTGAGCGCATAGGGCGCGGGGCGTCCAAGCCTGCGACTCTCCTGTTCTCCCGGCCATCGGCCGTGCGCGCTCGACGCGACAGCGCGGACCGGCCGACCACACGATGAAGAAACTCCACGGACCGATGATCGCGCTGCTCCTCGCGGCGCCCGCGCTCGCTCTCCAGGGCCCGCCGCCTCAGCCGGGAGGCGGAGAGGGAGACCCGCCTCCTCCGCCGCTCCACGGCGACCGGCGCGGCGGTCCGCCGGGGCCGCTGGCCGAGCAGGCGCCGCCCGACGCGCCGGGCATCGCCTGGTTCGGGACCTGGGACGCCGCCCTCGCCGAGGCGAAACGGACGCGCCGGCCGATCCTCTTCATGTCCGCGGCTCCCCAGTGTCACGGGGTCCCCGGCGTCTGGTGACCGGGCTACCAGAACACGGACAGGAGTGTCCTGTCCCACAAGATCGTCGTCGACGCATCGCGCGAGTTCGTCTGCGTGCGTCCTCAGACCTACGAGAACGCGGACGAGCTCGAGATCCTCGGCTACGTCTTCTCGGGCCGCAGCGGCGTCCAGAACACGTCCTTCGCGATCCTCGACCCCGAGGGGAAGAAGCTCACCCGCGGCTCCCGCTCGCCGTCCATGACCTACGGCAGCGCGCAGCGCTTCGCAGCGAGTCTCGACGAGCTCGCCGGCCGCTATCGCGACGGAGCCAGGCCCATCGCTGCGCTTCCCGTGGTCCGGGACCTGCGCCTCGGGCTCAACGTCGCCGCTGCCGACCTGCGTCCCCTCGTCGTGGTCCGCGGAGAGGACGCGGCTGACGCGAGGCGCCTCGAGGCCGAGGTGGCGAAGATCGCGTGGTCGAAGGGCCGGGTCGGGACCTGCCACTACGTCGTGATCGAGGCCCAGGCGGCATTCGGGGGCCTCACTCCTGATGTCGGCGTCACCGTCGTCCAGCCGGACCCCTACGGCCGTGGCGGCGAGGTCCTCGCCCACGTCGGCCGCGGTGCGAAGCTGGCCGCGATCGCGGCAGGCATCGCCAGCGGAGTGGAGGCCCACGACGTCGCGATCCGGGAGTACCGCGCTCACGTTCGTGAGGCGAGGCGCCGCGGCATCTCGTGGGAGGCCGCGACCCCCGTCAGCGACGACCACGGGAGGCGCGGCGGCGGCGAGGGGCGCCGCGCGGACGGGCCGTCCGAAG
>CBFIJG010000122.1:0-8910 GCA_965662915.1 Planctomycetota bacterium
GCCGGAGCGGCAGCCGCTGGCGCCGCGGCCGGTGCGGCAGCAGCGGCGGGAGCCGCGCCGCCGGCGCCGGTCTGCAGGTGGAAGATCACGTCCCCCACCGGGACCGTCGCGCCCTCGTCGACGAGGCGCTTCACGATCGTGCCGCCGGCGGGCGCCGGCACCTCGACGGTGGCCTTGTCGGGCATGACCTCGACCACGGGCTGGTGCTCCTCGACCGTGGCACCTTCGGCCACGAGCCACTGGACGATCTCGCCTTCGGCGATACCTTCGCCGATGTCGGGCAGCTTGAACTCGATCATTGGGGTGTCGTGCTGGATGTGCGTGCGGGTGTGGGGCGGATCAGGCGTGGGTGATCAGAAGTCGTGGACGGCCTCGATCGCGTCGAGCACCCGACGGTCGTCGGGAAGGTAGTGGTGCTCGAGGGTGTTGGGGAACGGGGTGTCGAAGCCGGTGACGCGCTTGACGGGCGCCTCCATGTACTCGATGCAATGCTCGGCGATGAGAGCGCTGATCTCGGCGCCGTAGCCGCAGAAGCGCGGGGCCTCGTGGACGACCACCACGCGGCCGGTCTGCTTGGCGGCCTCGATGACGCCCTCCTCGTCGAGAGGCAGGAGCGTGCGGAGGTCGACGACCAGGCAGTCGATGCCGCGCTGCTCCTTCGCCTGGGCGGCGGCTTTCTCGACCACCGGCACCATCGCGCCGTAGCAGTAGACCGTCACGTCGCGTCCCTCGCGCACGGTGCGCAGGGTCGAGAGGTCGACGGTGTAGTCGCCCTCGGGGACCTCACCCTTCACCGATCGGTAGAGGGCCTTGGGCTCCATGAACAGGACCGGGTCGGGGTCCTGGATGGAGGAGAGCAGGAGGCCCTTGGCGTCGTGGGGCGTCGAGGGGATGACGACTTTGAGGCCCGCGGTGTGGGCGAAGTACGCCTCGCCGGACTGGCTGTGGTAGAGGCCGCCGCGGATGCCGCCCCCGTAGGGCGTGCGGATGACCATCGGCGCGGTGTACTGGCCGCCCGAGCGGTAGCGCAGCTTGGCCGCCTCGCTGACGATCTGATCGAAGGCGGGGAAGATGAAGTCCTGGAACTGGATCTCCGCGACCGGGCGCAGACCGTTCATCGCCATGCCGACCGCGGTGCCGATGATCCCGTCCTCGGAGAGGGGAGTGTCGAAGCAGCGCTCCTTGCCGAACTCCGAGGTGAGCCCCTCGGTCGCCAGGAAGACGCCGCCCTTGGGGCCGACGTCCTCGCCGAAGACGACGATCGAGTCGTCCCGGCGCATCGCGGTCTTGAGGCCGTCGTTGACGGCCTGGATCAGGGTGAGGTTGGCCATGGGATCGTGCGCCGGCGGGGACCGTGCGGCGTGGAGGCTGGCTGCTGGGTGTGCGGGTCGGGAGGGGCTGGCGCGGCGATCAGAGGGGGAACTCGCCGCCGCCCGACGCGGCGTCACCGCGGCGCTTGGTGAGGTCGAACAGGAACTCACCCTGGGTGCGGATGTGGTCGGGCACCTCGGCGTAGACGTCGCTGAAGATCGTCTCCAGGCCCGGTGTGTCGGTGCTCTCGGCGGTCTTCGCCGCCCCGTCGACCTCGGCGAGGGTCTCGGCGCGCAGGTCGTCCTCGAGCTTCTGGCTCCACAGGCCCTTCTTCTCGAGGAAGCGGCGGAAGCGCTCCACGGGGTCCTTCTTCTCCCACTCCTCGACGAGCTCCTTCGGCACGTACCTCGTGGGATCGTCGGAGGTCGAGTGACCGCCCATGCGGAAGGTCACCGACTCGATCAGGGTCGGCCCCTCCCCCTTGCGCGCCAGCTCCGCGGCGTCGAGGACGGCCTGGCGGACGGCGAACAGGTCGTTGCCGTCGACGGTCACGTGGCGCATGCCGTACGCCTCGGCCTTGATGGCGTAGCCGTCCGACGCGGTCTGCTCGTCGGAGGGGCAGGAGATCGCGTAGCCGTTGTTCTGGCAGAGGAAGACCACCGGTGCCTTCCACACGGCCGCGAAGTTCATGCCGCTGTGGAAGCCCAGGCTCGAGGTGCCGCCGTCGCCGAAGCTCACGAGATGCACCGTGTCCTCGCCCCGCAGCTTGGACGCGTACGCCGCCCCGACCGCGTGCGGCAAGTGCGTGCCGATCGGCGACGAGATGCTGTAGAAGTGGATCGGGTCGACGAAGGAGAAGTGCACTGGCATCTGCCGCCCCTTCGCGCTGTCGAGGGCGTTGCCGAACATGTTGTGCATCATCTCCACGGCCGGGATGCCGTGGTAGAGCGCCATCCCGAAGTCCCGATAGCTCGGGAAGATCCAGTCGGTCTTCTCGAGAGCGCTGGCCGCGCCGACCTGGGTCGCCTCGATCCCGCGGTTGGGGATCGAGAAGCCGATGCGACCGGAGCGCTGGAGCTTGAGGCAGATCTCGTCGAAGGACCGCACGAGGAGCATCGTGCGGTAGCAGTGGATCAACTCCTCGTCGGAGAGCCCGGCGTCGTAGCCGTTCTCGGTCGCTCCGTCGGGCTGGATGAGGGTCAGCATGTCGGTCATCGCGGCGTCGGGTGAGGTGTCTGGTGCGAACGGCGGAGCGGGGCTCAGGCGTCGTCGCGCCGCGCCGCGGCGCGACGGCCGCGGATCAGGCGCGTGGCGAAGAACTCGCCCGCCTTGTAGCTCGATCGCACGAGGGGCCCGGAGGCCACGTAGAGGAAGCCGAGCGCGCGAGCCTCGACCTCGAGTTCCTTGAAGCGCTCGGGCGTCACGTAGTCGCGCACCGGAGCGTGATTGGCGGTGGGGCGCAGGTACTGGCCGAGGGTGAGGAAGTCGACGCCCGCGTCGCGCAGCAGTCCGATCGCCTCGAAGAGTTCCTCCTGGGTCTCCCCGAGGCCCACCATGAGCGACGACTTCGTGAAGACGTCCGGCTGGAGCGCCTTCGCCTGGCGCAGGACCTCGAGCGAGCGCTCGTAGCTGCACCGCGGGTCGCGGATCTTGCGCTGGAGCCGGGGGACCACCTCGACGTTGTGGGCGAGCACGTCGGGGCGCGCTTCCATGAGCGTCCCGAGGTTCGCGTCGACGTAGTCGGGGATCAGCACCTCGACGATCGTCTCGGGCGCGTGGTGCCGCACCGAGCGGATGCACTCGGCGTAGTGGCCGGAGCCGCCGTCCGGGAGGTCGTCCCGGTCGACGCTGGTGATCACCACGTAGTCGAGGCTCATCTCCCCCACCGCGGTGCCCACGTGCTCGGGCTCATCGGGGTCGGGGGGCGCCGCCTCCATGACGGTCTTGACCGCGCAGAACCGGCAGCGCCGGGTGCACTCGTCGCCGAGGACCATGATCGTCATGGTCGCGTGATCACCCTTCCAGCACTCCCCGATGTTGGGGCACCGCGCCTCCTCGCAGACCGTGTTGAGCTTCAGGTCCTTCGTGAGGCCCTTCAGCTTCTTGTAGCCGTCGCCGCCGGGCAGAGGGACCTTGAGCCAGGAAGGCTTCGGGCCGCGGGTGGCGGCCTTGCCCGTGGCGTCGGCGCGCTCGGGAGCGGCCGCCCCGGTGGGCGCAGCAGCGGCGGCGCCGGCGGGGTCGCCAGGCGGCAGGGTGGTGGGGTCGGGAGTGGTCATCGAAGCGAAGAAATGGCGCGAGATTCTATCAGGAGCCCCCCTCGGGCGCTGCCGCCGAGACGGGGGTCCGAAGGTCGCCTCGACAGCGCCGGGAGCGGGTCTCACGGCTCCCTCGAGGCTCCTCGATCGGCCGTCAGCGTCGCGGGGGCGCTTCGCCGCAGTTCAGAGTGCGCTCATGAGGCCCTCCGGAACGCCTCGCGGGCGAGCGTCGTCGCTTCGCCACGCCCCTCCACGGGCTCCCTGACGCAGCCTCAGCGCGCGGGCGCGCGGCGCCGGAGCAGAGTGCGCGCCGCCTCCGGTAGCACCGATTCATCGGCCTCGCCGTCCCCGTCGAGGTCCCAGCGGCCGAGGAAGTCGTCGAGCACGGTGTCCAGCCCCCAGACGAGCACCCGCGAGGACCAGCGCTCCAGCTCGTCCGCCTCGATCACCGAGGAGCGGTCGTCGTCCATGGTCACGTAGAGATCCGGGCGGCGCCGCAGCTCACGCTTGGTCAGGACCCCGTCGCCGTTGCCGTCGAAGGTCTCGAGCAGCCGTTCGACCGTGGGCCGGACGGGGAGCTCGATCACGGGATAGATACGACGCGTCGGCCACTCCGCGCGAGGGAGCTCCTGCGCTCCCCCACGCGGACGCTTCTCGGACTTGGAGAGGTCCAGCTGCACCTCTCCGTCCCCGTCGCGGTCGAGCGCGGCCACGTCCTCGGGCCGCAGCTTGAACTCCCGGCGCCCCACCGTGCCGCCGCCGTTACGGTCGAGCACGGCGAAGCCCTTGGCCGCGCCGGCGTCTCCGAAGCGGAGCTCGCGCGTCGGTCCGGGGTGGCGGGAGAGCTCGTGCACGTCGAGGCGCCGGTCCCCGTCGAGGTCGAGCGCCGCGAAGACCGCCGCCTTCAGCTCCTTCGCGTCGAGCCGGCCGTTCTTGCTTCGATCGAAGACCCAGGGGTCGATCCCGTCGAGCAGCCGCGCGAGATCGCCGTCGGGCGCCGTGCGTGCCTCGGGGGCCTCGGGGACGAGGGGTTCGTCCAGCTCCTCCGCCACGGTCCTGCCGGTCGCGTCGGCGAAGCGGCCGAGCTCCACGAGGGTCACGCGGCCGTCCCCGTCCGCGTCGACGTCCTCGATCCCGACGCGGTCGAGCTCCTCCCCCGTGAGAAGCCCGCTCCCGTCCCTGTCCGCGCGCCGGAACATGGCCCGCGCGGACGAGGCTGCGGGGATCGAGGCCTGGTCGTAGTAGTCGACGGTCCCGAGGGCCTCTCCATCGACGGCGAGCAGCCGCTCGATCTCGCCGCGCATCAGCCAGCGTGACCCGGGGTGGCTCACGTCCTTGAGCCTGCGCCCGTCGGGCTCGAGCATCCGGTCGAGGGGGAACTCCTCGTGCCGGAAGACGTAGGCGCCGGCGAGGCCGGGGATCCGGCCGAGGATGACCGGCTCGTTCGTGTTCGCGACGTCGAGCACCGAGATCCCCTCGGCGCCGGGGAGGAAGACCCGCTGGCCCAGGAAGGGCGGGTTGTACCAGGCGCCGTGCACCAGCATCTCCGAGCCGCCGTCGACCCGCAGCCGCGCCACCTGCTCCTGACGCCCGGGCGTCGTGACGTCGACGGCCCGCAGGAACGTCACCTGGTCGCCCCCGCCCATCGTGCGCTCCTCCGAGAAGTAGAGGAGATCACGCTCCACGGTCTTCGCCCCTCCCTGGGGCGAAGCGAGATCCACGTGGCTGCGCAGCGCCACCCCGGTGTAGAGAGCGCCGTCGGAGCGGCTCTCCGCCGCGCTGCGGCCGTCACCCTCCTGCTCGAGGATCTTCAGATGGCCCGGCTCGGTGGCGTCGACGAGGATCGGCCCGAGGTTCTCGTCGCACACGGCCACCAGCCGGCGAGCGGGCGTGCGCTCGTCCGCGGGTACGCCGTCGCGCGCGATCGGTCGGCTGTACTGGAAGAGCACGTCGAGGCTCGTCGCCGCCTCCCCCTCGAGCTCGAGCCCTCCGACGATCCTGGGCGCCACGGGGAAGCGAACGTCGACGACGACCAGACCGCCCGCGCCGTCCGCGACGTAGGCGTGAGGGAAGCGGACCTCGACGTCATGGGCGTCGATCATCGGGACCGTCGCCACGCGCTTCATCGCGGCGGCGTCGCTCACGTCGAAGACCTTCAGGCCTCCGATCCCGTCGGCGACGTAGAGGTGGCTCCCCGAGAGCGCCAGGCCGCGGGGCGACACGGCCATGTGGAAGTCCAGGCGCCGCGGCGCGCGCGGATCGCTGACGTCGATCGAGTGCACGCCGCGCTTGCCCTCCGTCACGAAGAGCACGTCGGCGTGCCCCTGGAGCGGGTCGGTGCGCACCTCGATGTCGATGACGTCGGGGAGAACGAACTTCGCGAGCGGCGCGGAGAGGAGCGGGTTCTCGCGGTCGTAGGCGAGGACCTCCACCCCCCGGCGGTCCGCGGCGAAGGCGAGCTGGCGGCCGAGGCGGAAGTTCCCCGAACCCATCCCCCAGGTCTCCGAAGCTCGATGACACTCGACGCAGGACCGCGCGGTCGGCCTCGTCGAGTGGAGCTGGTGGTGGATCATCGTCATCCCCGACAGGCCGTTCGCCGTCACGGGGAGCTCCTGGTCGAGGACCCGCGTGCCGTCCTCCGCGTCGACCGTGCCCATGGTCGAGAAGCCGGTCAGGTACGGCGACACGCGGCCCCTCTCGTCGAGACCCGCGTAGAAGCTCTTCCAGGTCGTGAAGACCTTCTCCTGCGTCGTGACCCGGCCCTTCGTCCGCTCGCCCGACAGGAGATCGAGCTGGGTCAGCGCCTCGTTCCGATAGAAGTGGAAGCCCAGGAAGTTGACGTTCCAGCCCGCGTGACACGTGTAGCAGGCCACGTCGCCGTGCGCCGACGTCATGGCCTCCTTGGCAGCCTCGTTGTAATCGGGGTGGCCGACCGTCACGACGTCCACCGCCTGCTTGATGCGGTGCTCGGCGCCGGTGACCTTGCTCTTCATCCAGACGGTCCCGTCGTCCCTGGTGAAGAGGTGACGCAGCCGATTGCCGCGCTCGGTGGTCATGGTCGAGCGCTCGTCGAAGGTCCCGTGACAGGCCTGGCAGGTGATCTCGGTCGCCTCCTCCATCTTGGAGAGCATCCGACCGTCCCCCATCACCCCACCCAGGGTGTGGCAATCGACGCAGTGGAGCCCGCTCGCGTGGTGGACGTCGGGCGGCGTCACCGCCGGGTCGTTCACGAAGAAGGCGCGGTGCAGGAGCGAGTCGGTCGTCCCCTCGATCTCGGGCCCGCCGGGCGCTCCCGGAGGCAGCTGGGAGAGCCCGCGGAAGTGCAGCCCGATGGACGCGTCACCGTAGTGGCAGGTCGTACAGGTCTCCGTGGGCGGCGCGGTCACCATGGCGTGGGCGCGCGGGTGGCCGGGCTCGGTGCGGTTCGCTGTCGGGTCCAGGGACTCCGAAAGTCCGTCGGTCCGGTACGGGACGTGGCAGGCCGCGCAGCCCGCGCCGCGATACTCCCCGTCGAAGCCGACGCGCCCGCGGACGGCGCGACCCTGGCTCCAGAGGTGACACTGCATGCACTCCTTGCGGATCAGGTCAGGGAAGTGCGACGCGAGGTCCGCGGGGTCGTCCGACGGGTCGAGGCGCGGGGGCTGCACGAGACGCTCCACGGCGTGTTCGGCGTCGGAGCCGGCGGGCGCGCTCGCCGGGAAGACGGCGTAGCGCGACTCGCGCGTCGGCTGGATCCCGGTCTCGAAGTAGCCGTCCGAGAGGTGCGCCGCGGTCGTCCCGTGGAGCGAGATCATCAGGTGCTCGACCAGCTCGCCGTGACAGTCGCCGCAGGTGTCCTCCGCCACGCGGAGGTCCATCGGGTTGACGAAGCGCACGTGGGCGAGGTCGTCGCGCAAGGGCGCGACGCGCTCGTCGCGCCGGCCGGAGCGCTTGGAGGGGACATGGGCCTCGGACTTCTTCTTCGCGTCCGGATCGCCGCCGTGGCAATCGACGCAGGACAGCGGGAAGCCCGGGTGCATCTCCTCGATGCCCGAGTGACACTCGAGGCAGCCCTCCTCTTGAACGGGCGCGGCTCCCCGCGTCCCGGCCGGCCCATGGCCGGACGCGACGGGGGCGTCGCCCCCGGGAAGGAGCGCGCCGAGCGCCGCCGACAGGAGCGGCAGCCCGAGACCGAGACGCAGGAGCACGCGCGAACCGCTCAGCTGAGGGCCGCCCGCAGAACCGAGCCCTTCGAGAACTTCGCCTTCGCCCCGAACAGGTGGGCGATCGTAGGCGTCATGTCGATCGTCCGGTGGTCGTCCTTGACGACCTTGCCGCGCTTGAAGTCCGGCCCCCACACGGCGCCGTGGACGAATCGCAGGTCGTCCGACCCGTCACCGTGGTCGAGGCCGCGCCGGGCGTTGAGGTCCTTGTCGCGGCCGAACTCCGGCAGGACCATCACCGCGGTCGAGTCACGCAGCGTCTCGTCCCCCCGGATCGTCTCGAGCAGCTCTCCGATCCCGGCGTCCGCGCGGCGGACGACCTCGCCGTAGCCGTTGAAGGAGCCGTGGGCGATGTCCGCGTCCTGCAGGACGACGCCGATCAGCTTGGGCTTGAAGACCGACAGGAGGTTGCGCGCGAGGCGCAGGGCCTTGGCGTCGCCGGCGCCCGCGCCGCGCATTTCGGTCACGCCGCGGCCGAGCTCGGAGAGGATGTAGGACTCGACCCGCGCGCGCGCCTCCGCGACCTTCCCCTCGTCCCGGCCGCCCCGGTCGCCACGGAGCGTCCGGCGGAGCTTGCGCACCTGATCGGCGCGCTCGTCGTCGAGGGGACGCGGGACGCCGTAGCGCTGCACGAGCCCCTTGAACTCCTCGTTGAAGATCCCGTCCCCGTCGAGGATCGTCGCGCCGAAACGCGCGCCGTACTCGGGGTGCAGGCCATAGGAGTAGTTCACCTGCTGGGCGCCGCCGGCCGTCGTGACCCACACCTCGTTCGAAGCGAGCCCGAGATCCTTGCGGATGTACTCGAACAACGTCGGATCGGGAGCGCGGGTGTTGTCCCGGATCCCGCGCGCCTCGGAGATCCCGGTGAAGATCGACATCGACGCGCCGAAGTGGCCGAGGTTCGCCGTGCGCAGGCGGGTGAAGAGCGTGCCCTCCCGCGCCATCCGAACGAGGTTCGGGATCTGGTTCGGCGAGCCGAAGGTCTCGCGGCTGCGCACCCCGCCCGCCATGACGACGAGCACGACGCGCTCCGTCTTGAGCCCGGGCGCCAGCGGCATGAACGCGCGCGCGCCGAGGCTCCCCGTCGGCCAGGCCGCGCTCGCGAGACCCCCGAAGGCTCCCGTGGCGGCGGCCGCGCGGAG
>CBFIJG010000123.1:0-8737 GCA_965662915.1 Planctomycetota bacterium
GTCCAGCGACCGAGCGGCCGGCCGGGTGACCACACCCCGTCGGCCGCTCAGTCGAAGTGGCCGCTCGGCCACGTCGCGCCGAGCACCGGCGCGACCATCGCCTCGATCTCGGCCAGGAGCTCCGCGTCCGCCGCGGGGTCGACGTCGAGGGCCTGGACGTTGCGCTCGATCTCCTCGGCGGAGCGGACGCCGACCAGGGTCGAGGGGATCGCGGGCTGCGCCATCGCGTGTCGCAGGGCGACGTCGACGATGGAGGTCCCGCGCTCCTCGCAGAGGCGCGCGACGGCGCCGCCGACCGCCTTCACCTCGTCCGGGGCCGGGTGCCAGGGCGGCGGGCCCGCCGTCGTCAGGACGCCCATGTGGAGGATCGACGCGTTCAGGACCGCCTGGCCGCGCGCGGCGCATCGGGGCTGGAGCTCGTCGAAGAGCGAGCGGTCGAGCAGGTTCCCGTGGCAGTAGGAGAGCACGGCGTCGAGGGGGAACTCCTCCGCCATGCGCTCGAGCGCGGCGAGCGGGTACCCGGACACGCCGATGGAGCGCGCCTTGCCCGACTCCTTGATCCGGGCCAGCGCCGGGAGGGTCTCGTTCAGCACCAGCTCGGGGCTGTCGAACTCGATGTCATGGGCCAGGAGCAGGTCCACGCGGTCGGTGCGCAGCCTCTCCAGCGACTCGTCGATGCTGCGGGTCACGCGGTCCGCTGTGAAGTCGAAGTCGGCCTCGCCGTAGCGGCCGCACTTGGTGATCAGGAAGACCTCGTCGCGGCGACCCTCGAGGGCCGCGCCGAGGCGCGACTCGGACACGGTCGCCCCGTAGTAGGGGGACGTGTCGAAGACCGTCACGCCGAGATCGAGGGCCCGATGAACGGCGGCGGTGGCCCGCGCGTCCGTCATCTCCCCGTAGGCCCCGCCGAGGGGAGCCGCGCCGAAGCCGAGGACCGAGAGGGTGTCGCCCGTGGGCGAGAAGGTGCGTGTCTCCATGATGGTTCACCGCGCGGCCGCGCGAAGCGTGCGCGGCGCATGCCAGTATGCGCCGATCCGCAGAGCGAGAGGAGCGGGCGCGGGCGCTCCGCACGGACGGACTCGCTTGCCTCGAGACGCTGAAGCTCGTCGCGTTTCGCCCATCAGGCCAGCCAAGGTGACAAGACGGCCTGGAGGCTCAGGCGTGCAAAGCGTCTGGCCTGGAGATACGGTGCAGGCGAGGTGACGACCATCATCGCCGTGCGTGTCCTGCTCCCGATCGTCGGGCTCATGTGCCCGTTGCTCGGGCTGATGGGGCTGCCGGGGACCTGGCTGCTGCTCGCGCTCGCGGGCGGGGCGGAGTGGATCACGGAGCCGCGGCTGTTCTCGGGCGGGACCGCGGCCGCGGCGGTGCTGCTGGCGGTGGCGGGTGAGGCGTGGGAGTTCCTCGCCTCCTCCACCACGGCGAAGCGCGCGGGCGCCGGGCGACGCGGCGCGGTGGGCGCGCTCCTCGGCGGCATCGCCGGAGCGATCGCGGGCACGCTGCTCATCCCCGTCCCCATCATCGGAACCCTCGTCGGTGGCGGCCTCGGCGCCTTCGCGCTCTCGTCCACCCTGGAGCGGGAGGGAGGGCGGGAGCTCGGGGAGGCGCTCCGGGTCGGGCGAGCCGCGGCCGCGGGCCAGCTCCTGGGCGTGCTCGGCAAGACCGTCGCGGGCGCCGGGGTGTACGTCCTGCTCGTCGTGGCCCTCTTCGTCGACTGAGCCGATGGCCCCGGGGGGCCAGGGCCGGCGGGAAGCGAGCTCCAGGCACCCTCGGCGGCCGCTTCATGCACTCTCCGGGCCCCACCAGGACTCTCTCCGACGGCCCTGGAGGCCCTCGACGGTCAACATCCTGTCGCATGCGTCCGCAACCGCGAGTTTCAACAGGAGACACGGAGCGGAAACGTCGATCAAAGGGCCCAAGGCCCCCTGCCGCCACCGCCCGCCGCCCCGATTCTGGAGTACGATCGGAGTGTCATAGGAGTGCGATCGGGGTGCACCCCAGCCTCCTGACCCCTGGAGAGCCCCTCAAGTGCGCGAAACGAAGGTCACCGTCAAGATCCCCCGGCCCCTCTACCGGAAGATCCAGCAGGTCGTGGACGACTCGGGCTTCAACTCGCCCACCGACTTCATCGTCTACGTGCTGCGCGACCTCATGGGCGACACCCCGGCCGCCAAGGCGGATCCGAGCCCCGGGACGGACCCCAAGGAGTTCTCCCCGTCAGAACTCGACGACATCAGGAAGAAGCTCGAGAACCTCGGCTACCTGTGATCCACCGGCTTCGATCCGCTCTCGACCACCTCACCCACGTAGCCCTCCCCCCTGCCGCCCCCTGATTCCATGGGACTGTTCGACAAGTTCAAGAAGAAGCCGGCCCCGACGCCCTCGCCGCGGCCTCGTCTCCCTCTTCGCCCCGGCATGGTCCAGAAGCCGGATCCGCAGGCGGAGAACCACTTCGTGATCATCATCCTCGACTCCTGCCGCTACGACGCATTCATGGCGGCGGAGACGAAGACGATCGCGAAGCTGTCCGGCGGCAAGGTGGAGAAGCGCTACACGTACGCGTCATGGACCGCGCCGTCCCACTACAACCTCCTCACCGGCCTCCTCCCGCACACCACGCCCGAGAACGTGTACGCGTCGGAGTACTACAAGGAGGACTTCTACAACTACAACAAGCGCCTCGGCTCGAAGGGCACGGACATCGACTTCGGCGCGATGGTCCCCTCGCTGTGGCTCCCGGGCTTCCTCCAGGCGAAGCTCGGCTACGACACGCACGCGCGCGTCTCGCTGCCGGTGCTGAACCCGAAGACCGGCATCAACCGCTCGTTCGACTCGTTCCAGCTCATGGACAGTCACAACGACATGGCGGCGATGCTCCCGACCATGAAGTTCGACGGGCCGCGCCCGCACTTCTACCTGCTCAACGTCGGGGAGACGCACTACCCCTACGCGAAGCCGGACGAGGACTCCTCCATGTGGCCGCGGATCAGCGGCGTGAACGGCGTCTTCCGGAAGATGAACGACCAGATCGCCGAGAAGGAGAGCGCCGAGGGCGAGGAGAAGTTCAAGGAGGACTTCCAGTTCTTCGACCAGGACAAGCTCGACCAGCTCAAGGAGCGCCAGATCGACACCGTCCGCTACCTCGACGGCGTCTTCGAGCAGCTCTACGACATGGTGCCGAAGAACACCCACATCATCGTGACCGCCGACCACGGCGAGCTGTTCGGTGAGGCCGGCTACTTCGGCCACGGACCGATCATGCACGAGAAGTGCTTCGAGGTCCCCTACCTCGAGGGGATGATCCGCTAGACGCCATGGGCGCCTCGTCGGGATTCGTGCTCTGGTTCACCGGCCTCTCCGGAGCCGGGAAGTCGACGCTCGCCGCGTCGATCGCGCCCCTCCTCGAGGCGCGCGAGACGCCCGTCGAGGTCCTCGACGGCGACGAGATCCGCGCGCATCTCTCCCAGGGTCTCGGCTTCACCAAGGACGATCGCGACATGAACGTCCGGCGCATCGGCTTCGTCGCGACCCTGCTGGCGCGCAACGGATGCGCCGCGATCACCGCCGCCATCTCGCCCTACGCCGCGATCCGCAGCGAATGCCGCGCGCGCACCGAGAGGAGCGGCGCGCGCTTCGTCGAGGTCTGGGTCAACGCTCCGCTCGAGGTCGTCGAGCAGCGCGACACCAAGGGCCTCTACGCAAAAGCTCGCGCGGGCCTCATCAAGCACTTCACCGGCGTCAGCGACCCCTACGAGGCCCCGAAGGCCCCGGAGGTCGTCGTCCGCACCGGCGAGGAGTCCGTCGAGGAGTCGGTCTCCAAGATCCTCCATTTCCTCGAAGCCGAGGGTCTCGTTCGACCCGAGGCCGTCCCCGGCTGACGGGCGCCGCGCCCGACCTTCACCAGCCACGTTCGCATCCGCACGGATCCCCCCATGTCCCTCACCCATCTCGAGCGCCTCGAAGCCGAGAGCATCCGCATCATTCGCGAGGTCGCCGCCGAGTGCGAGAACCCCGTGATGCTGTACTCCATCGGCAAGGACAGCGGCGTGATGCTGCATCTTGCGATGAAGGCGTTCGCGCCCGGCAAGATCCCCTTCCCGCTCCTGCACGTCGACACGACCTGGAAGTTCAGGGCCATGACCGAGTTCCGCGACAAGCTCGCGGCGGACATGGGCCTCGACCTGATCGTGCACACGAACCAGGAGGGCGTCGCCCAGGGAGTAGGGCCCTTCACCCACGGGTCGGCCGTGCACACGGACGTGATGAAGACCCAGGCGCTCAAGCAGGCGCTGAACGAGCACAAGTTCGACGCGGCCTTCGGCGGCGCGCGCCGCGACGAGGAGAAGTCCCGCGCGAAGGAGCGCGTCTTCTCGTTCCGCACGGCTCAGCACCGCTGGGACCCGAAGCGTCAGCGCCCCGAGCTCTGGAGCTGCTTCAACACCCGCACGAACCCGGGTGAGAGCCTGCGCGTGTTCCCGCTCTCCGACTGGACCGAGCTCGACGTCTGGCAGTACATCCGCCTCGAGAACATCCCGATCGTGCCGCTCTACCTCGCCGCCGAGCGGCCCTGCGTGGAGCGCGACGGCGTGCTGATCATGGTCGACGACGAACGCATGCCGCTCGAGGAGGGCGAGACGCCCATGATGAAGAACATCCGCTTCCGAACCCTCGGCTGCTATCCCCTCACCGGCGCCGTGGAGAGCGACGCCTCCACGCTCACCCAGGTCATCGAGGAGATGCTGCTGACCAGCGGTTCGGAGCGCGAGGGTCGGGTGATCGATCACGACGCCGCCGCCTCCATGGAGAAGAAGAAGCAGGAGGGGTACTTCTGATGGACCACTTCGATCAGATCCGCGCCGACGGCATCGAGACCTACCTCGACGAGCACCAGAACAAGGAGCTCCTGCGCTTCATCACCTGCGGCAGCGTCGACGACGGCAAGAGCACGCTCATCGGCCGCCTCCTCTACGACTCGAAGCTGATCTACGAGGATCAGCTCGAGGCCCTCGAGGCCGACTCCGCGAAGGTCGGCACCCAGGGGGACAAGCTCGACCTGGCGCTGCTGGTGGACGGCCTCGCGGCCGAGCGCGAGCAGGGCATCACCATCGACGTGGCCTACCGCTACTTCTCCACGAAGGCGCGCAAGTTCATCGTCGCGGACACCCCGGGACACGAGCAGTACACGCGCAACATGGTGACCGGCGCCTCGACCGCCGAGGCCGCCATCATCCTGCTGGACGCGCGCAAGGGCATCCTCACCCAGACGCGCCGGCACACGTACATCTGCACCCTGCTCGGCATCCGGCACCTGGTCCTCGCCATCAACAAGATGGACCTGGTGGACTACTCGGAGCAGGTCTTCCAGGAGACCGAGGCCGCCTACAAGGAGCTCGCGAAGAGCCTCGGCGCCGAGGACGTCACCTGCATCCCCGTCTCGGCACTCGAGGGCGAGAACGTCACGAACTCGAGCGACAAGATGCCGTGGTACGACGGCCAGTCGCTGATGCAGGTGCTCGAGTCGATGCCCCTCGACGACCTCGACACGACGAGGCCGTTCCGCATGCCGGTGCAGTGGGTCAACCGGCCCAGCGCAGACTTCCGCGGCTTCTCGGGCTTCATCCCGAGCGGCGCGGTCCACGTAGGCGACGCGATCACGGTCGAGCCCTCGGGCAAACAGAGCACGATCAAGACCATCCACGGCCCCACCGGCGAGTGCGACTCCGCCCGCGCTGGCCAGTCCGTGACGCTCTGCTTCGACGACGAGATCGACGCGAGCCGCGGCGACATCATCGCCGCCCAGGCGGACGCGCCGAAGTCAGCGGACCAGTTCCGCGCCACGATCGTGTGGATGCACGAGGAGCCGATGCTCCCCGGCCGCTCCTACATCATGAAGATCGGCGCGAAGATCGTCCCGGTCACGCTCGCCGAGCCCAGGCACAAGGTCAACGTGAACACCTTCGAGGAGCTCCCCGCGCCCACGCTGGAGCTCAACGACATCGGCGTCACGAACATCCACCTCGACCACGCCATCGCGTTCGACCCCTACGGCGAGAACCGGCAGACGGGCGGCTTCGTGATCATCGACCGGATCACCAACGACACCGTCGGCGCGGGTCTCCTCGACTTCGCGCTCTGGCGCTCCGAGAACGTCAAGTGGCAGGACCTCGACGTGGACAAGAACGCCCGGGCGGCGGCCAAGAGCCAGAAGCCCTGCGTGATCTGGTTCACCGGCCTCTCCGGCTCCGGCAAGTCCACCATCGCGAACGTCCTCGAGACCAAGCTGCACGCGGCGGGCAAGCACACGTACCTGCTCGACGGCGACAACGTCCGGCACGGCCTCAACAAGGACCTCGGCTTCACCGACGCGGACCGCGTGGAGAACATCCGCCGCGTCACGGAGGTGTCCAGGCTCATGACCGACGCGGGCCTGCTCGTGATGGTCTCCTTCATCTCGCCCTTCCGGTCCGAGCGCCGCATGGCGCGCGAGGCCATGGCCGAGGGCGAGTTCATCGAAGTCTTCGTGGACACGCCCCTCGAGGAAGCGGAGCGCCGCGACGTGAAGGGGCTGTACGCCAAGGCCCGCGCCGGCGAGATCAAGAACTTCACCGGCATCGACTCGCCCTACGAGGAGCCCGTCAGCCCCGACGTGCACATCGAGACCACGAAGTGCACCGTCGAGGACGCCGCGGACCAGATCATGGCCGAGCTCCGCTCGCGCGGCCGCCTCGACTGAGCGGCGCCCGGCTCCCGATGACAGCGGCGGCCCGGCCTCCCCGAAGGGGAAGCCGGGCCGCCGCTCTTCACGCCCGAGCGTGACTGCTCAGACGGTCGCCTCGGACGGGCGCGGGAGCTTCTCGAGGATCTCGTCGACCACCTGGTCGGTCGTGATTCCCTCGGAAAGGCCCTCGAACCCGAGCAGCACCCGGTGACGGAGCACCGGGCGCGTCACCGCGGCGATGTCCTCGGTGCCCACGGCGAAGCGGCCCGCGAGGAGCGCCTTCACCTTCGCGCCCAGGAGCAGCGCCTGGGCGCCGCGCGGGCTCGAGCCGAGGGAGACGAACTGGTTCACGATGCCCGGCGCGTACTCGGAGCCCGGCTGGGTCGCCATGACCAGGCGGATGGCGTAGTCCTCGGCGTGCTCGGGCACCGGCACCGAGCGCACGGTGCGGCGCATCGCGTTGATGGTCTCGCCCCCGGAGACGGAGGAGAGCTCGACCTCCCTGGCGGCCGTGGTGCGGCGCAGGATCTCCTTGTACTCGGACTCCTTCGGGTAGCCGACCACGAGCTTGAAGAGGAAGCGGTCGAGCTGAGCCTCGGGCAGCGGATAGGTGCCCTCCTGCTCCACCGGGTTCTGGGTCGCCATCACGCAGAAGGGCTCGTCCAGCTTGATCGTGCGCTTGCCCACGGTCACCTGGCGCTCCTGCATGGCCTCGAGCAGCGCTGACTGGGTCTTCGGCGTGGCGCGGTTGATCTCATCGGCGAGGACGAGGTTGGCGACGATCGGGCCCTCCTCGAACCGGAGCTCGTGGCCGCCGCCCTCCGTCTCCACCAGCACCGAGGTGCCCCGCACGTCCGCCGGCATCATGTCCGGGGTGAACTGGATGCGGCTGAAGGAGAGGTCGACGGCCCTCCCGAGGGACGAGACGAGCATCGTCTTGCCCAGGCCAGGGACGCCCTCGAGGAGGACGTGCCCGCCCGCGAGGAGCGCGGTCAGCACGCCGTCGATGACGTCGTGCTGGCCGACCATCATCTTCGCGACCTCGCCGCGGATCGCTTCGTAGGTCTCGCGGAAGCGCTCGGCTTCGGCGCGGGCCTCGGCGGCGCCGCCCTTGGAGTCGTGTTCGGACATCGGAGGATTCAGGGAGGGGGCTTGGGTCACTGGCGGGGCGGCGTGCGCCGCAGGGCCAGGAAGTAGTCGCGCACCATGGCGCGGAGCGAGGGGTCGAGGCGCAGGGCGCCGGGGCGCTCGAGCTCGCCGGAGCGAGGCGCGCGGGCGCCCGCCGTCACGGCGGCGGCGTCCTCGCCCTCGGGCTCGATGCGCTCCTGGGTGATCTTGGTGGGGCCGGGCCCGGGACGGCCCTTGATGCGGTCGGGGATCGGCACGCCGAGCACGAGCGAGGCGACGCCCCGCGACTTCTTCTGCTCGGAGGGGCCGCCCCTGCCGTTCGCGTCGGGGTTCGGCCGGTTGCCGAAGCCGATCTGGAGATCGCGACTCACGGGAGGGCGCCGGTCGCGCAGGCTGGGCTGGACGCCGCCGCGATTCTCTTGCTCCTCCTCGTCGTCGTCGGTCTCCTCGTCGTCCTCGATCTCCTGGTCGTCGGTCTCCGTGACCTGGTCGCGGCTCTTCCAGTCCGACGCCGTGGGGTTCTTGTTCGAGCCCTTGCTCGATCCCTTGCCCGCGGTCGAGCCCGACTGCTCGTCCTCCTGGCGCTCCTGGGGCTCGGGCTCTGCGCCGGAGTCCTCGGGCTTCTTCGCGGCCGACGGCTTCTTCTTCGGCGGCTTCGAGGGATCGGAGGACTTGCCCTGACTCGAGGGTGCGCTCTTGGATTCGCTCGCGGCGGAGGCGGACATCGCGCCCGAGGAGCGTCCCGCTCCGGTCTTGCCAGCGGACTCCTTCGCGTCCCCGGTGATCTCCGGCGAGTCCTGACTCTCCGCCGCCTCGTCGCCATCACGGCGCGCGTCCTGCTCCGCCGCGGGGAGCGCCGGCGCGGGCTCGTCGGGCTGCGGGTCGCCCGCC
>CBFIJG010000124.1:0-8364 GCA_965662915.1 Planctomycetota bacterium
CCCCCCCCTCTGTCTTCCTCGGCGTCCGCGTGCGCGGATCCGTTCATGCTCAGCCGGCTAGGTCGAGGATGCGGCGCGCGCGCTGCATCACCCGGCTGCCCTCGTTCTTCTCCGCCAGCTTGCGAACTCTCTTGAGCAGCTTCTCGTCGAGCCCGTCCTCGTGGAGCTTCTCCTCGAGCTTGCTGAAGGTCTTGTCGAGCTTCATCTCGTCGGCGACCTCGTCGGAGGCCATGGACCCGGCCAGCGCAGCGGCGCGAGCTTCCAGGTCGTCGTTGCCCTTCGCGCCAGCCCTCAGCTCGTCGTAGAGGGCGTCGGCGCGCAGCGCGTAGCCGTTCGAGAGCAGGTACTCGACGCGCTTGAGGTTCTTGTCGAAGCGCGTGTCGGCGGCCTCGACGAAGGCCTGTGCGGCCGCAGCGTCGTCTCCGGCCTTGGCCGCGATCTTCCCGGCGGAGGCGAGGGCCTTGGAGTAATCACCCTTCGCGAGCGCCTTGTAGGCGGACTTCAGGGATTTCGGCGCGCCGTCGGGGGCGCCCTTGCCCTTCTTGATCTCCTCTTCGATGGCCTTCACGACCTTGCTCTGCATCGACATCGGATGGCCCTTCATCAGGATCTTCCCGTCGGCGCCGATGAGCGCGAAGTTGGGGAGGCCGCGTGAGCCCGTGCGGAACGGAGCCTCGCGGGTCCACATCGCGGTGGTCCCCATCCAGCCGCGATCCCACGCGAAGCGCTCCATCCTCTCCTGCGTCGCTCCCTGCGACTCGACGAAGATGATCGCGAGGTCATCGCCGAACTCGCGCGCCTTCTTGATGGCCGAGGGCACCGCCCCCGAGATGCAGGGGCCTCAGCGCGTGCCCCAGAACTCCACGAGCACGGGCTTGCCCCGGAGCTCGTCGAGGCCCCTGATGCCCATGGCGTTCACGGGCGCCGCGCGGAACGTGTAGTCGACCTCGTCGCCGACCTCGACGGCCGACTGCGTCGCGGTCGGGACGGTGGCGGCGACGACCGCGGGCGCCACGGCTGCGATCGCGAGCAGGCTCGGGAGGAGTCTCTTCATGGGGGAGAGGGTACCGGCCCTGACCCGCGGAGGTCGATCCACCCCGTCGATCGAAGGGATCAGCGCGATCGCGGGGGCCGGCGCGCTCTCCTCATCCGCCCAGCGAGTACCAGAGCCGTCCGACCCACTCGTGCACGGCCCAGGTGCTGTCCCGAAATGATCCGCCGCGCGGGACGAGGGACTGCAGGAGCCCGTTCGGCGGCGCGTGGGGCGCCATTGGAGCGGGCAGGACTTCCAATCCGGCCTTCTGGAAGGCTGCGCTCGCCCTGGGGAGGTGCCACGCATGGCTGACGAGCGCGATGCGCTCGACGCCCTCTCGGGCGAGGAGCCGGGCTGAGTACTCTGCGTTCCCGCGCGTGGTCGTCGACGCCTCCTCGACCCAGCGGACCGGGGTCCCCAGCTCGTCCTGCACGAAGTCGCGCATCACATGGCTGACCGGCCGCCGGTCCTGGCGCAGGATCCCGCCCGAGAGGAGGAGAGGGAGCCCCGTCCGGCGGGCCAGCGCCGCGCCGTAGCGGCAGCGGAGCATGGTGAGGGCGCCAGGCTGGTCCTCGCCGTACTCCGGCGGGTCACAATCCACGTCCGCGGACAGCACGACGATCGCCTCGGCGTCGATCACCGCTGCGTCCGGCGGGATGGGTTCGGCCTCCTGGAGACTCGCGAGGAGGAGGTGGGCCACGAGGGGCGTGCTGAGCGCGACCGTGGCACCTCCTCCCGCCCAGGCGAGACACACCCCGATCCTGCGGCGGCTCCTCGCGCCGCCGTTTCGCGCGAGGACGAGACCCACCAGGACCAGCAGATAGAGGCTGGTGGGGGGCATCAGTAACGTCTCGAGCAGGGTCTTCAGCTGGGGCGCCATGCCGGCATTGTGCCGATCGAGCGCGGAGGTTCGCGAGCAGCGGCTGCGTGCCCCGGCGCGGGACGGCCGGGGAGATCCGCGTCCCGCCGTGACTCACCGGATCGCACTTCAGGGCCCGGGAGAGCGTCCTTGAGGTGGCTCCCCCGATTTCATTCCATGTCCGCGGGCTCGGGCCCTGGAGGGGGGTACGTTTCGGTGCACACCGCAGACCACGCACAGCCATGCGACTGACCTACTCCACCAAATTCATTCTTCCCGCGTCTCTCCTCGCTTTCGGCACTCTCAGCGCCGGCTGCCACTCCCACACCGACGGAAGCAACTCGGGTGGATCCGGCTCCGGATCAGGGGATCCGCTCAACCTGACGTCGAGCAAATCGGGCATCCGTGAGGGCCAGCTGACCGACCTGTTCGCGCTGGTCTCCGGCCTCCCGGTCAACGTCGTCGCCTGGGATCTCATCGGGGCCCCCGGCGGGCAGTTCGTCTCCCGCGACGATCCGAACTGCGTCCGTCTCGTCGTCGGTGGCCCGGGGGCCTACGCCATCCAGGCCACGGACGACGTGGCGCGCGTCGGCGTCCTCGAGCTCCCTGTCGAGGCGACGAACACGATGCTCATCGTGACCGAGGTCATCGAGGGCACCGACGCGGACGACATCGATGCACGGATGACGATGAGCGGCGAGGACCACTTCATCGCCGACCGCGTGGGCGATGCGTCCGCTGTCCAGCACCTGGCTCGCGTCAACCGCGACGGGGTCCGCGAGGCCGAGGTCACCCTGCCCTTCAAGGTGGACGACATCGCCGCGGACGAGCTCGGCCTCCTCTCGATCCTGCGCCCCGGACCGACGCTCCCCGAAGCGCTCGTGCGCTACGACCGCAACCTGGTCGAGCGGGGCGGATTCGTCGCTCCCGACCTCGGTGGCGCGCTCTGGAGCAGCACGATCGCCGTCACTCGCGGTGGACGTACGGTCATCGCGACCGACCGCAACGGCGGACAGCTGATCCAGCTGGAGGCCGACGGCTCGCCGGTCGGGGGCTCCCTGGATGCGAGCGCGCTCCCCCTCCCGGTTCCCTTCGGTGACGTCGTCGACCTGACGGCCGGTCTCGACGACGAGATCTACGTGGCCACCGCGGCCATGATCGAGCGAGTCCTCGCCGACGGCACGGTGGACGCGAGCGGCTGGAACTCGGCGGAACAGGTCGCGATCCTCGCGCTCGACGCCGACGCCTGCGGGGTCCTTCACGTCGCGCTCCAGGACGCGGACGGCGGCCAGTGCGGCAGCATCCGCCAGCTCAACTGGCTCGGCGGCGAGATCCGTCGTCTGAGCGACCTGGCCGATCAGGACGGTCTCCGCTTCGCGGCGCGCAAGGTCATCAGCCCCCGGGACATCGCGGCCTACTCGGATGGCTCGTGGCGGATGTACGACGACACGGCGACCATCGACCCCGTCATTCAGAGCGCGGGCTGGATCGTCGCCGGCGACCTTCCGCGCCTCTGAGTGGTCGGTCGAACTCGGCCCATCACCGAGGCCCCCGGTCGCCGCGAGCGTCCGGGGGCCTCGGTCGTTTCTCCCGGTTGCTTCGCGGTGTGAGAGGGCTCCTGCGGTGGCCAGGAGGCAGAGCGATGTTGCTGGGGACGTCCCCGAGGCCGGAATGGAGCGAGCGCGGGCCCCGGCGGTGGGACTCGCGCTCGCACGGGATCTCGGCGCGCGGCGTCGCTGCGCGCCTCTGCACTCGCCAGGTCAGGTCGAGGTCGCCGCGACTTTTCGCGCGAGGCGCTTCGCGTTCTCGACCCACTTGCCCTTCTTCATGCGATCGACGGGGACCTCGATCTTCTCCGAGAGAGCCTCGAGGTCCGCGACCCGCATGGCCGCGAGGTCGTCAAAGCGGCGCACGCCGGCCCTGTGGAGGGCTTTCTCGAAGCTGGGACCGATGCCTGCGATGAGCTTCAGGTCGTCGGCCGGACGGCTCCGAGCGGCGGGATTCTTCGCGGCCTTCTTCCTGGTCGCGCGCTTCTTGGGCGTGGGCTTCTTCCCCTCGGCGCCGGCCGCCACCTCGGCGGGGCGCGGCCTGGGGGTCAGCTCCTTGACGGGCTCCCCGTTCTTGCCCGCGGACTTCGCGCGCTCGAGGGCGGACTCGGCCTTGGCGGCGCGCCGGGTCGCGGCCGTCGCTTCCTTACGCGCGGCGCCGAGGTCACGCCGGATCTCGGCGGCACGGGCCGTCTGCTCCTCGAGCTTGAGGAGCGCGCTCTTCAGCTTGGTCTCGAGCTTGCCCGCCTGATTGGCGAGATCGTGGGCCCGGCGCTGATCAGCCTTCTGGGCGCTCTGGAGCTCGGTCATGCGCGCGCGCAGGGCCTGAAGCTCCTTCCTGCTCTCCTCGACCTTCGCCTGCGTCGTGTCGAGCTTTCTCGAGCGCTGGGCGAGCTCCTTCCCGTCGCGGGTCGCTTCGCGGCGTAGTTCGGCGAGGGCCTCCTTCGCGTCGACGAGCTCGCTGTCGGCGCCCTCCAGCTCTGCGAGCCGTTTCTCGAGGCTCTCGACCTTCGCCGCGGCCATGCGCGCCGCGCGCTCCGCCTGGGAGCGCTCCTCGGCCAGCTCGGACTCGCGCTCGAGGAGCTTGATGGGGACCGGCTCGAGCTCGGTGACGCGCTCACGCAGTACGCGCAGCTCGCCGTCGCGCTGGGCGAGCTCGACCCTCAACGGCTCGAGCTCACCGACCTTCTCCTGGAGGGACCCGATGCGAGTCCGGGAGTCCTCCTGGAGAGCGTCGTTCCTGGCGTTGGCGGCCTCGAGCTCCGTCTCCACGCGTGCCAGTCGCGGCACGAGCGGTTCGAGTTCGGCGAGGCGCGCCTTCGTGGTCGCGAGCTCCTTGCTCGTCGCGTCCAGCTCGACCGGGACCGGCTCGAGCTCGGCGAGCCGAGCCTCCAGCGCTGCGATGGAGGTGGCGGAGGCCGTGCGCGCGGCGGTGGACTCCTCGCGGAGCGTCGTGAGCTGCTGCTCGCGATCCTCGAGGCGCGGCTCGAGGGGCTCGAGGACGGCGAGGCGCGCGCGGAGCGAGGCGATCGTCTCGCCCATCTCACGGGCGATGCGATCGCGCTCCTCACGGAGCGCGCAGAGCTCGCCGACGGTGCGCTCCAGCGTTCCCTGGACGGGGCTCAGGTCGTCCACGCGGGCGCGGAGCGACGAGATCTCGAGCTCGGTCGTCCGCTCGAGCTCGGCCTTCTCCTCGAGGATCTTCGAGAGCTCGGCGCGTGTCCGATCCAGCTGGCCGGGGACCGGCTCGAGGTCCGCGACGCGACCCTGGAGCGCGTCGATCTCGGTCGTGGAGGAGGCGAGGAGCTCGTCTCGCTCGGTCTTGACCATCTCCAGCTCGACTCGAGTGGCCTCGAGCGTGCCGGGCAGGGGCTCCAGCTCGGTGACGGCCTGCTTGAGCGCTTCGATCTCGCTCGTGGTCGACGCGGCCAGAGCGTCGCGGGCCGACTTCAGCTCCGCGATCGAGGCCTCGGCCGCGGCCAGTCGCTCGGGGTAGGGCTCCAGCTCGGTGATGCGCAGCTCCAGGGCCGTGCGGGTCTCGTCGGCCGCGCTCTCGAGCGCGGCGACCTCGTCCCGGTGGCCCTTGCCCGTGCGAGCGAGCGCGGCGCGCGCCTCGTCGAGATCGACGCGCGTACGCTCGAGCTCCGCCGGAAGCGGGCGCAGGAGCTCGACCTCCTCCAGCAGCGCGGCCGAGTCGCGGCCCGTCTGCTCCTCGAGCTCGGCATGGCGCGAGCGCCACATCTCGACCAACTCCTCGGCGGTGCGGAGCTTCGCCGGGAGAGGCTCCAGCTCGAGGATGCGCTCCTCGAGGCCGGTCAGCGCGGCACCCGTGGCCTCCTGGTTCTCGCTGCTGCGGCGCTCCCACGCGGCGAGCGCGTTCGCCTTGTCCGCGATCTCGTCGCGGAGGCGCGCGACCTGCTCGGCGTGGTGGGCGTCGGTCTGCTCCGCGTTCCGGGTGAGCTCCTCGACGCGTGCGCTGAGGCTCTCGCGCTCCGAGGTGAGCTCCTTGAACACGCGCGTCTTGCGCTCGGACTCGGCCTTGGAGGAGGCGACGGCGGTCTCGATCTCGCCGCGCTCGCCGCGCATCGTCTCGATGGCGCCGGCCTGCCGCTCGAGACGCTCGCGCAGGTCGCCGTTCTGGCTGCGCTCGAGCTTCAGCTCGCCCTCGAGGAGCGCGATCCGCTGGACGTGGGACTCGAAGGTCCCCTTGATCCGCTTGACGTCGACGTTGTTCTGGTTGAGCGCGGAGACCGCGGCCTCGCGGTCGGCCTCGGCGAGCCGGAACTTGCGGTCCCACAGCTCCTGCTGGACGCGATGCTGGGTGAGGCTCCGCCGCTTGGCGAAGAACCAGCACGCGCATGCGCCCAAGACGCCCCCGCCGACGACCGTGGCGAGGGTCGCGAGTGCGTTCTGACTGTCCGCGACCTGCGCGAGTGCGACCCACGCGACGGAGGCGTGCCACCACGCCTCGAGATGTGCGATGCCCATCATGATTTCGTTACTGCGGAGCGCGACGCGCGCGCTCCTGATCCCCTGCGATCGAGGGTAGCGATTCGGAGGGCTGGATTCCCGTGTCCATCGGGCTCGTCGGTCAGCGCGGGCGGATCCGCGCGGCGGGTCTTACACTCCGGCCCCGGCGGCCCCGTACCGGACCGCCGCTCCCCCGCATGAAACTCAAGTTCATGTTCACCGCCGCCTTCCTCGCCATCCTCCTGGCCCTCGTCGTGCTCGGGAGCTGCGCCGCGCCCGAACTCGGCCTCGGCGCCGATGGCCGGCTCGGCCCGTGCCCCTCCTCCCCGAACTGCGTCTGCAGCGAGTCCGGAGCGGAGGGGGAGGCCCGGATCGCCCCCTTCGAAGTGCCCTCGGATGTCGCTCCGGAGGGTGCGTTCGAGGCCCTCGCCGACGTCGTGGGGGCCCGGGCCGAGGTGACGGAGCGCTCCGCGGGCTACCTCCGGGCGGTCTTCAAGACGCGGCTCCTGCGCTTCCGCGACGACTTCGAGGCCCGCCTCGACGCCGAGGCGCGGCGGATCCACGTCCGATCGGCCTCGCGGCTCGGGTACTCGGACCTTGGCGCGAACCGCAAGCGCGTCGAGGCCCTGCGCGCGGCCTGGAGCGCGGCCCTCGGGGAGCGCCGCGGAGGGTGACCACCCCGGCCGCTGAGCACCTTCCGATCGACGACGTCCTCGCGGAGGTCGTTGGTGCCATGGAGGAGCGCCGCGCCTGCGTTCTCGTGGCGCCCCCGGGAGCGGGCAAGACCACGCGCGTGCCCCCGGCGCTCGCCGCAGCCGGGATGGGGGTCGTGTGGTGTCTGGAGCCGCGTCGGATCGCCGCGCGGGCGGCGGCCCGGAGGGTCGCGGCTGAGCTGGGATGCCGGGTGGGGGAGCGCGTCGGCCACCACGTGCGCTTCGACCGCAAGATCGGCTCCGCAACCGAGGTCGTCTACTGCACCGAGGGCATCCTCCTGGCCCGCCTTCAGGAGGACCCGTTCCTCGAGGGCATCGGGGCCCTCGTGTTCGACGAGTTCCACGAGCGTAGCCTCGACGCCGATCTCGCGCTGGCGATGGCGCGGCGGACCCAGGCCGAGGCGCGCGAGGACCTGGCGCTGCTCGTCACCTCGGCGACCCTCGATCCCGGCCCCGCATCGCGATTCCTCGCGGGGGCACCGATCGTCCGTAGCGAGGGGCGTAGCCATCCGGTGCAGACCACCTTCCTCCCTCCCGAGCGCGGCGCGGGCGGCCGCGGGGAGGAGCGGCTCGAGGAGCACGTCGCCCGCGGCGTGCGCGCGGCTCTCGAGGGCGGGGAGGGCGACGTGCTCGTCTTCCTGCCCGGCGTCGGCGAGATCCGCCGGGCGGAGGAGCGGCTCGCGTCCCTCCGAGGGGTCGACGTGCTGCCTCTCTACGGCGACCTGCCACCGGAGCGGCAGGACGCGGCGCTCCGCCCCGGACCGCGCAGGCGGGTCGTGCTCGCGACGAACGTGGCCGAATCCAGCGTGACCGTCGGCGGCGTCCACGCCGTGGTGGACACGGGCCTCGCGCGCATCCTGCGGCACGACCGGGGCGCGGCGGTGGACCGTCTCGTCCTCGAGCGGATCGACCGCGCGGCGGCCGATCAGCGCACGGGCCGCGCGGGGCGCCTCGGACCGGGCCGGTGCGTACGGCTCTGGAGCGCCGTCGACGACCGGACTCTGACCGCAGCCGTCGAGCCCGAGGTCAGCCGGCTGGATCTCTCTGGCCCCATCCTTCAGCTCGCGCTCTGGGGTGAACGAGACCCGGCGGTGTTCCCCTGGTTCGAGGCGCCGGACGCGCGATCCCTGCGGTCGGCGCGGGCGCTGCTCGTGGATCTCGGGCTCCTGGACGACACCGGACGGATCACCGCGCTCGGCCAGCGCGCTGCGCGGCTCCCGCTCGCGCCGCGGCTCGCCGTGC
>CBFIJG010000125.1:0-8362 GCA_965662915.1 Planctomycetota bacterium
CGCGGAGAGGCCGGCGCGGGGCCGCGCGAGACGGCCCGCACCGTGACCGGCCACGGCGGCGAGTCCCATGCCGCCGAAGGCCGCGGCGATCGGGAGGATCGGGAGCCAGATCCGCATGGCGCGGCTCCCCTTGACGAGGGTCGCGTCGGCGTAGACCGCCGCGATGGCGACGGGCGCGAGCAAGGCGGCGACCGCGGCGAGGCGCGCTCGCCCGCTCGTCTCCCTGGCCCATGCACGCAGGGCACCTGCCGCGAGTCCGAGCGCGGCGACGGGGGCGAGGGCGAGGGGCAGGAACCAGGCGAGCCCGTCGAGGACACCGTCGTCGCGGCCGAGAGCGTCGATCTCCGCCTGGGTCGTGGTGAGCTCCTCGGTCTCCCAGCCGCCGATGAACTCGTAGACGGCGCGGGCCGCGTCCTCGAGTCCGCTGCTGTACAGGAAGAAGGCCAGGCGCTGGCCGAGGTTGAACTTGAGGTAGCTCCAGACACCGGCGCCGAAGCTCCCGTAGGTGAGCCAATCGCTGAGAGCCTGGACGAGGGCGAGGGCGGTCACGGGGATCAGCGCGTGACCGAGCCAGCCCGCGGCCCTCGCGAAGCCGCCTCGAATCAGGGCGAGGACGGTCCCTGCCGCGAGGCCGAGGGCCAGCAAGGGGATCGCCTTGAAGGAGGCGAGGACCGCGAGCCCCAGCAGCAGCCCTGCGCGCCGGGCCGAGCGCCCTGTCGGAGGATCGAGGAGCGCCGGGACGAGCCCGAAGGCCACCGCGGCGCCCGCTGCCACGTCCGCCATGGGGATGGCAGCGTACTGCAGGAGCGAGGGGCTCGCGAGGCAGAGAGCACCCGCGAACCAGCCCGCGGCGGCGCCGCCCTCGCCCGCCAGGCGGCGCGTGAGCCGCACCGTCCCGATGACGAGGAGACAGGTCACCGCGAGGTGCAAGAGCGACGAGAGGGCCAGGACCCAGGGCCCGTGGTGCAGGCCGACGAGGTCGGCCGCGAAGAGGTACGGCGCGTGGAGCAGCGAGACGCCGATGGAGCGAATCGCCTCGGCGTCGATCAGCTGCTCCGCTCGCACCAGCCCCTGGGCCCGCTCCAGGTACTCGACGGCGTCGGCCTCCGGCGTCCCGACGACCCTCAGGCGCGACCAGACACCGAGCACCGCGGTCGCCCCGATCAGCAGCGCCCAGCGGAGCGCGGATCGATCGGGCCGGCGGACGGCGCCTGCGTCGTGGAAGGTGGAGTCCATCGCTCCCGATCGTAGCGGCGCGACTCGCTGGATCGGCCGCCGGAAGAAGGCAGACGGCAGGGCACGGAGCGCTCGAGCCGCCGAGGGATCCTCCGATTCACCGCGCGCGGCGCTTGAAACGCCCCCCTGCGATTCTCGATTCTGAGAGCTGGAGGATCCTGGACCGCTCGCTCCGCGGCGCCGCACGTCGCTCGTCCGAGTCCCGCTCGATCCTTCCAGTCGAACTGCACACCAACGCCGCGCTCCCGGATGAGGGGCCCGAGCCCACATGGTCAAAGCCGAGAAGATCGTCGTCCTCAGCATCCTGTTCCTCGTCGTCGGCCTCTTCGGCTGGTCCCTCGGGGCCGAGACGGAGACCGCCGAGGGCCAAGCCGGAGGCGATGACGGGCAGGCGGCGACCGCCCCGGGGCCGCAGGCCGGGGTCGAGACCTTCGCCCGCCGCGCGCCCGCCGCGAACGTGGAGGCCGCCGACGCCGACGATGCGGCCCCCGTGGCCGCGGCTCCCGCCGCTCCGTTCCTCGACGTCGCGTCCGTGGAGCCTGCCGCGCTCGTCGAGCCCGAGCAGGTCCAGGCCCTCGCGGTCCGCATGCGCCCGGGCTGGGACATCGTCAGCACTGAGGGGCTCGAGACGACCGTCGATCCGGACACCCTTGTTTTCCGTCCCACCCAGGGGCAGACCTGGGAGGAGATCGCGGACGCCGTGTACGGCGACGCGTCGAAGGCCATCGCGCTCCGCCACGGCAACGAGGGCATGACCGTGCCCGGGGAAGCGGTGCTCGTGCCCGCGAAGGTCGGTTCCCTGGCGGAACTCGGGGAGCGTCTCGCGGTGGTTCGCCAGGGAGAGTCTCTCTGGGGCGTGTCGCGCAGGACCCTCGGCAAGGGCTCGCGCTGGCGGGAGATCTACGAGGCCAACCGCGGCGTCATCGCGGATCCCGACCACGTGGCTCCGGGCACCGAGCTCGCGATCCCCTCGCGCTGACCGCTCGCGTCCGGTCCCCGCTCATCGCGCTGCGGTGGGGAACGCACCGCCATGACGATGTCCACACGTCCCTGTCCGGGGCCGAGGGAGGCGTCGATGAACGAAGCGTGGGAGCCGTCTCAGCGCGCCTGCGCAAGGACCTCGATTCACGCGCGCCGGGGCAGCTCCCCTGCCCGCGCTCTCACCGCGCCGCCTTGCGCCGATCGCGCTCGGATTCCAGCAGTCGCAGTTCGCGGCCCATCTCGCCGGTGACCGACGAGTTCTCCTGGGCGCGCCGGACGAGATAGGGGAGCACGTCCGTCACCGGGCCGTAGACCATGTACTTCGCCACGTTGTAGCCCCCGGCCGCGAGGTTGAAGGTGAGGTTGTCGCTCATCCCGAGGAGCTGCGCGAACCCGACGTGCGGATGGTCCCGCGGGATGCCGAGCTCTGCGATCAGCTCGCAGCCGAGCCGCGTGCTCGCCTCGTTGTGGCTGCCGATCGTCGTGCAGATCCGCTCGTGCCGCTCGACGCAGTAGCGCAGCGCGGCGTCGAAGTCGCGGTGTGTCGACTCGATGTCGGGCTGGATGGGGGAGGGCTCGCCCTTCGCCGTCGCGCGTTCGGACTCCTTGACCATGTAGGCGCCGCGCACGAGCTTCGCGCCGAGCAGGTAGCCCTTCGAGCGGGCGCGCTCGTCGCTCGCGTGGAGGAAGGCGAGCCGGTCGTGGCGGTACAGCTGGAAGGTGTTCAGGACGACGACTTTCCCGCGGTTGTAACGCTCCATCAACACGTCAGCGAGCCGGTCGATGGTGTTCTGGAACCAGCTCTCCTCCGCGTCGACGTAGAGCTGGATGCCCTTCTCCGCGGCGCGTGAAGCGATCGCGTCGAGTCGGCCGTGGAGCTCCTCCATGCGCGGGTCCTCGGCGTCCTCCGCGTCGAACTCGCCCCATGAGTTGTACTTCTCCAGGACCTCGTCCGGCGCCAGGCCGGTGATCTTGACGACGACGGAGTTCGCCGCGGTCGTGCCGGCGCAGAAGTCGATCGCGCGCAGGACCTCGTCCTTGAATCGTTCGAAGTCCTCCTCGCTCGACTTCGCCTCCGACCCGAAGTCGAGGATGCTCCTCACCCCGCGGCGGTGGAGACGCTCGATGCGCGGGAGCGCGTCGTCGAGGCCCGTGCCGCCGACGAACTGGCGGTAGATCGTGCGCTTGACGCCCCAGGTCGCGCCGGGGATCCGCCAGCGAACGGCCCATGCGCTGAGTCCGGAGAGCCGCTCGGTGAGCCACTGGCTCCCCATGAGCGAGAAGAGCCAGCGCGTCTGCCGCAGCTCCCCGTCGGAGAGGTGACGGAAGGTCTCCTCGACGTTCGAGAAGTCGGGGAGCGGGCGCGCCTCGTCGGCGGCGGTGGAGGGGGGCTGGCTGACGTCGACCATGGTGGCTCGAGGGACCGGGCGGCCTCCCGATCTCACTTCGCGCGAGAGGTGACATTGGACCCTCGGTCGGGGGTGCGCTCAAGCGCGACGGTCCGTCCCCGGATCCGTCCCTACTTGAGCCCGTAGCGGTCCAGCTTCTTGTAGAGGTGACTGCGCTGCATCCCGAGCTCCTCGGCCGTCCGCTTCACGTTGCCGTCGTTGCGGCCGAGCCGCGTGCTGAAGAACAGGGCCTCGGCCTCGTTCTTGAACTGCTCGAAGGTGGCAGCGTCGAAGGGGCCGCGGAAGGGGTCGTCCGCGGCGCCGGCAGGGGCGTCCGGGCGAGACATCGCCGGGCCGTTCTCGAGAACGCGGGCCACCTCGGCCGCCGTGATGCGCCCGTCCGCCGCGAAGATCGAGGCCGCCTCCAGGACGTTCCGAAGCTGCCGGACGTTGCCGGGCCAGCCCTGGGCCTGGAGGAGCGCGACGGCGTCGTCCGCGAGCCCGACGGGGCTCAGGCCGATGCGCTCGGCCTGACGCTCGAGGAGGTGGCGCGCGATGGGGCCGATGTCGCCCGTGCGCTCGCGGAGCGCGGGGACGCGCAGCGGCACGACGTTGAGCCGGTAGAAGAGATCGAGGCGGAAGGTCTTGTCCTCGACGGCCTGGCTCAGGTCGGCGTTCGTCGCGGCCACGACGCGGATGTCGACGGAGCGCGTCTGGCTCGCGCCGACGCGCATGACATCGTGGGTCTCCAGCGCCCTCAGGACCTTCGCCTGGGCGGCGACCGGCATGTCGCCGACCTCGTCCAGGAAGAGCGTTCCCCCGTCGGCAGCCTCGAAGTGCCCGACCCGGTCCTCGTGAGCTCCCGTGAAGGACCCCTTGACGTGTCCGAAGAGCTCGGACTCCACGAGCTCGGCCGGGATCGCCGCGCAGTTCACGGTGATGAACGGACCCGAAGCGCGGTCGCCGAGCAGGTGCACGTTGCGAGCGACGAGCTCCTTGCCCACCCCGTTCTCGCCGGTCACGAGGACGGAGGCGTCCGAGTGCGCGACGCGCTCGATGGAGGCGCGCAGGTCGGACATGGGCTCGGAGTCGCCCACGAGCTCGAAGCCGGCGCTCAGCTTGCGCCGGAGGCCCTTGTTCTCGACCACGAGGTCGCGCTCGCGCATCGCCTTGTTCAGGGTGACGATGACGCGGTGCTGCTCGAGGGGCTTCTCCAGGAAGTTCGTCGCGCCGCGCTGCATCGCGTCGACCGCCACGGGCACGTCGCCGTGGCCGCTGATCAGCACGACGGGGGGCGGGTCCGGCAGCTCCATGACCCGATCGAGGAGCTCGAGTCCGTCCACCTCCGGCATCTTCAGGTCGGTGAGGATCGCCGCGGGCGCCGCGTCCTCGGCGGCCAGCCGCGCGAGAGCCTCCTTGCCGTCGCGCGCCGTCCATACGTCGAACCCCTCGTAGCGGAGGGTCATCTCGAGGGTCTCGCGGATGTCGCCGTCGTCGTCGACGACGAGCACCGTCTTGCGCGTGGACTCGGCCATCGTGTCATCATGCCAAGCGATGCGGCCGCGCCACGAACGCGAGCCGCCGCCGTGATGCACGATCCCCACCAAGCCCTGCGCCGTCCGCCCCGCCGCGTCGCGGGGGTGCTGTCGGGGACCTCCGCCGACGGGATCGACGTCGCCGTCGCCGCGCCGCGCTACGACTCACTCGAGGGGGCGACGCGCCTCGTGGGGCTGGAGCAGCTCGCCTTCACGACCGAGCCCTTCCCCGAGGGCCTGGGCGAGCGGGTGAGGGCCGCCCTCGAGCGGGGACCGGGTCACGTGGGCGCCGTCGCGCTCCTCCACAGGGACCTCGGGAGGGCATTCGGAGCCGCGGCCCGGCGCGTGGCCGCCGAGGCCCGAGCCGGGCCCCTCGACCTCGTGGCGAGCCACGGGCAGACCATCTTCCACCACGACGGCGTGGGGCCAGCGGGACCAGCCACCCTCCAGCTGGGGGACGGGGACGAGGTCGCCGAGGCCGCGGGGTGCGGCGCCGTGACCGACCTGAGGACCCGGGACGTGGCGGCCGGAGGAGAGGGCGCTCCCCTCGTGGCCCTGGTGGACGATGTCTTGTTTCGAGACGCTCCGCGGCCCCTTGCGGTGCTGAACCTCGGGGGAATCGCGAACTGGACCGTCCTCGGGGAGGGGGGCGAGCCCGCGCGGGCCTTCGACGCCGGACCGGCAGGAGCGCTGCTCGACGGACTCGCGCGGCGCCTCATCGGCCGCCCGTTCGACGACGGCGGCGGCGTCGCGCTCACGGGCCGCCCGGACGCTGCGCTCCTGGAGAGACTGCTCGATCACCCGTTCCTCCTGGCGATTCCGCCCAAGAGCACCGGGCGTGACACCTTCGGCGAGGTCTGGGTCGAGGGGGTCCTCGCCGACGCGAGCCATCTCGCCCGCGCCGACGTCCTCGCGACGGCGGCGCGTTTCGTGGCTCGCGCCGCGGCGGACGCCCTGCAGAACTGGGGCCTGGACGGCGATCCAGGGGGCCTCCAGGTGGCCGTCGGGGGCGGTGGAGCTCACAACGCCGCCTTGGGGGCGGCTCTCGACGACGAGCTCGGGCAGCGCGGCATCGGGGCGCCGAGCGCCGCCGCCAGCGCGCGTCGGTGGACGCCGACGAGCAGCATCGGGGTCGATCCGGACGCCCGGGAGGCGCTGGCGTTCGCGGCGCTCGGAGCCCGCTTCGCGGTGGGGGAGCCCTCGACCTCCCCCGCGGCGACGGGGGCCCTCGCGGGCCGGGTGCTGGGGAAGTGGAGTCCGGCCCCTCCCGGGGACTCGCGGGTCCGCTGAGGTTCCGGGAAGCTCGCCCGTAGCCGCTGGCTTCCCGGGCGGTACCGGGGGCACAGGCGCTCGGTTCCTTGACCGACCCCCTCCCTCCGCTATCATCCGTCCCCCTCCCGCGACGCGCACGCCCGCGGGAGACGACAGACCTCCCCCCAGTCCACGTCCTCGCTGCACCGCGAGGTCGGACGGTGGCCGCGCCCTCCATCCCCCCGAGAGTCCGACCGCCGGCGTCATTCTTCCGCCATGAGCCGATCGCGTTTCCTGGGCCAGTTGGCCCTCTCCGTCCTGGCCGCGTCCGCCACCGCCAACGCCGCGCCCTCCCTCCGGGACGTCTCGGACGATTTCAACGCGGCCATCGACCTGTGGAAGCAGGGCCGCAACCAAGAGGCTCTCGACGCCATGAGCCAGATCCTCGCGGGCGACCCGGACGCCTCCGAGGTGTACGAGGCCTACCTCTCCGCCGACGCCGACGTCCTCACGTCGTTCATGGCCGAGGGCGAGCAGTACACGATCATCGCCAAGCGCTTCCTCGAGCGCGCGAGCGCCGGCCGCCGCGAGCTCGAGCGCGACGACGACCGGATCAAGGAGGCCGTCAGCGCCTACCTCTCCGCGAGCGACCCGGTCGCGCGGATCGGCGCGATCAACGCGATCGCCGCGGCCCACGGCGAGTTCGCCGCGCCGCGCTTCGTGAACCTGCTCGCCGACGACGACGACCCCGAGAGGGTCCGCACCGCCGTCGGTGGTCTCATGGGCCTGGGCGACAAGGCGGTCCTCCCGCTCGTCGCCGCCCTCGCGTCCGGCAGCGAGACCCAGCGTCGCAACGCCGCGATGACCCTCGGCTTCATCGCCGACCCGCGCGCCGGCGCGCATCTCCTCGCGACCGCCGAGAGTGACGCCTCCGACAGCGTCCGCGGCGCGGCCGCCGAGGCCGCCGCCCGCTGCGGAGCGAGCGGCATCGCCGCCACCGCGCTCCTCACGCAGGGCAATGCCTACCACGCCCGCAGCTCCTCCGTGCTGTTCGACAGCGCGCTCAGCGACGTCGTCTGGTCCATGGACGGTGGTCGCCTGGCCGGGACCGACGTGCCCGCGGCGATCTACAACAACGAGCTCGCGAAGGACTGCTTCTACAAGGCCCTCGCCCTCGACCCGACCTCCACCGACGCCGCCGCCGGGATCGCCCGCGAGAGCGTCGACATCGCGGCCAAGCTCGACACCCTCGCCGCCGCCGGCCAGGACGTCGCCGACCTCCAGGCCGCCGCGGCCGAGGGAATGCTGGCCGTCGAGAGCGCCGGCCTCGGTGCCCTCGACCGCGCCCTGCAGATGTCTGTCGCCTCGGGCGACGCCGCCACCGGCGCCCGCCTCGCGGCCGTTATCGGCGCGATCGCCGGGCAGCCCACCGCCGGCCTGAACGCCGCGCTGAGCGGCGGCGGCCTGTCGATGCAGGGTGAGGCCGCCGTGGCGCTCGCCCACATCGCCGTTCGCTCCCAGACCTCCGCCGGCGGGAACGTCGTCGAGATGCTCGGCCGCGCCGCTGGTCGCCGCGTCGTGAAGGTTGCCGCGATCATCGACGGTGACGCTCAGCGCGCCGCGGGCCTCGTCGAAGCCCTCGCCGCTCAGAACGTCCTTGGCCAGCACGCCGGCTCCGGCACCCAGGGCATCGTGATGCTCAGCCAGCTCGCCGGGGTCGACGCGATCCTCGTCGGCGACGACATGCCGGACCTCACCGCCGATGCGGTCGTCCAGCAGGTGCGCATGAACCCCGCGTTCGAGTCGACTCCGACCTACCTGCTCACCTCCAACGAAGAGCTGGGCGACGCCTTCGGCGACCGCATCAACGGCTCCTTCGCGGGCGCCGACGGCATCGACGCCCTCAGCGACGTCTTCGAGGCCAAGATGGACGACGGCCGCGCCCGCGCCGACGCCCTCGCCGGCCGCGCG
>CBFIJG010000126.1:0-8244 GCA_965662915.1 Planctomycetota bacterium
CGGCGGCACCGATGCGACCAGCGCGCTCGCCCTCGCGGGCCGCGCGATCGGCGCCAAGGAGGAGGTCGAGGAGCGCGACGTCGACCGCTCGACTTCGCGGACCGCTTCCAGGATCCCGGCCGAGTTCATCGAGGTCCTGGGCCGCTACTTCGACGCCCTGGAGGGCCGGTGATCGACGGTGCCCTTGCCCTCGCGGGCGCCGGGCTCCTCGCCCTGGCGGCCCGCGCGCCCGCGCTCGATGCGCCGGCCAGAGCCCTCGGGGTCGCAGCGCCCGGCACCTCCGTGCAGGCGGACGACCCGGCGCTCGCGAAGCGCAACGGCCGCGAGATCGCGCGCATCGACAACGCCCTCGAGCTGCTGCTCGACGACGTGCAGCGCTGCTTCGGGCCGGAGGTCGGAGGGGCTGCGCGCGCCGCCCTGGCGGGGGAGCGCAACGCGCAACTCGAGCGCCGTCTCACCGACTTCGACGACGTCGAAGAGGGCTGGGCTCGGCGGCTCACCGAGAGCCTGGTGGCCGGGGAGATCTGGCGAGCGAAGGTGTTCTCCACGTGGACCGAGGAGCAGCGCGACGAGTGGCGGGCGGCGGAGAACGGCCGCCGGGAGCGCACCGTCGAGGCCGCGATCCAGCTCGCGACCGTGCTGCTCGCGACGGAGACGCGCCTGCGCGCTCCCGAGGTGGCGAAGGTCCGGCGGGCGATCGAGAGCTGGATCGAAGAGCGAGCGCCCACCGGCGCCGAGGTCGCAGCGGGGGATCTCGTGGAGGAGCTGGTGACCGGGGGCAAGGTGCGCGATCTGCTCCTGCCGGTGCAGTCGGTGACCCTCCTGAGGATGCGCGGGGCGAAGAAGCCTGTCGCCCCGCCGGCGGACGCGCCCGGGGACGACCTGGCCCTCGGGCGCGGACGCTACCCCGAGGACGACTACACCCTCGAGGCGGCTGCGCTGTGCCTCTTCCACGGCTGGGAGTGGGGCGAGGTGCCCGGGCTCGCGCGCGGTGCGGCGATGCTCGGCCGCGAGGCGCGGCGGAGCGGCTCACGGCCGATGCGCTTCGGCGATTCGAGCCTCTTCAAGACGCTCACCCGTCCCGACGACTCCGAGCTCTGGCGCGCCCTCGTCGCGCGGCGGCGCGCGAAGAGCGGCGAGTCCTCGCCCGCGCCCGGGCCGCTGTATGCGGACGACCCTTTCGCGCTCATCGACGCGCGCGTCGATCTGATCCTCGCTCACCTCGACCAGCGGCTCCGCCTCGGCGTCGCGCAGATGGAGCCTCTACGCGTCGCGTTCCGTGCGTTCGTCCAGCGCGAACACGCGGCGCGACCCAGGGCGTTCGGCGCCCTCGATCCGTTGGCCGTGTGGCGCGAGCTGCGCTTCGTCGAGGGCAAGGATCCGCGCCGCGGATCGTCCTCGCGGCGCCGCATGTGCGCCGCCTTGGACGAGGTGCTCACCGGGGCCCAGCGCGCCGAGCTCGGGCTCGTGAGGAAGGACTGATCCATGCTCCGTCGTCTCCGTGCCGCTCTCCTCTGCCTCGGCGCCGCGCTCCCCGCGTCCGCCCAGGACGTGCGTGAGGGCTCGCCGATCCTCCCGGCGCACCGCTCGATGTACGAGCGTGGGCTCGCCTACCTGATGGCGCACCAGGGGAAGGACGGCGGCTTCTCCGCGGACGCCGGCGTCACCGGCATCTGCGTGATGGCGCTCCTCGCGTCGGGAGAGGACCCGAACTTCGGCCGCTACGCCGACGCGGTGCACCGCGGCGTGGGCAAGCTGATCCAGAGTCAGAACAAGTCCACCGGCCAGCTCGGCAGCGGCATGTACCAGCACGGCTTCGCCATGCTCGCGCTCGCCGACTGCTACGGCGCCGTGGACGACCGCATCCTCGTCACGAAGGTCAAGAGACTCCGGCGCACGATAGGCGAGTCCCTCGAGCTCGCGGTTCGCTGCGCGGTGACGAGCCAGAAGAGGAACCCCTTCAACGCCTGGCGCTACTCGCCATCGTCCAACGATGCGGACACTTCGGCGGCGGGCGCCGTGCTCATGGGCCTGCTCGGCGCGCGCAACGCCGGGATCGCCGTGCCCGACGAGTCCATCGACAAGGCGCTCGACTACTTCTCGACGATGACCTCGTCGAACGGTGACGTCGGCTACTCCGGGATCGGCAGCTTCGGCCAGTCGAAAGCGCGCTCCAGCATCTGCGCCCTCGTCTTCGCCGTCGCGAAGCGCCGGAGCGAGGATGCGTACAAGAACGCGTCGAAGAAGATCGTCGTGAGCCGCAACGGGCCCGACGGCGGATGGGGGCACCCTTGCTACACGAGGTACTACGTCTCCCAGGCGCTCTTCCAGGCGGACTACCAGGCCTGGCGTGAATGGAGCGTGGAGAACACCCGGGACCTGATCGCGCGCCAGGCCGACGACGGCAGCATCACGCTCGGCGGGGGCTACCACGGGCCCCAGTACCAGACGGGCATGCTGCTCCTCAGCGCGGCCCTCGACTTCACGCTGCTCCCGGTCTACGAGCGATGACCGGACGGCGTCTCGTTCTCCTGGCCTCGGCGGCCGTGCTCGTCTCCGGACCGGCGGGGGCGCAATCCCGCGCGCGCGTCACCTTCGCGGACGAGCGCGTCTACACGGGGGCCCTCTCCGTGGACGAGAGCGGCGAGCTGATCCTCGACTGCGATCGACTCGGGGGACCGGCGGCCGTCGACTTCCCGAAGGTGCGCAGGCTGGAGCTGCTCGAGGACGAGCCTGCTCCGGACCTCACATCGAACGACGTGATGACCGTCGTGGGGGCCGAGCGCTACCTGGGAGAGCTGACCGGCGTGATCGGCGAGAGCGTCACATTCCGCAGCGCGAAACTCGGGGACATCACCGTGCCTCGCGAGCTCGTGGGAGACGTGCGTCCCCGCGGCGCTGCTGCCGCGGCGCCGGTCGCTCCGGCCGCCCCTGTCCCCCGTTCGGGTCAGTGGGAGGACTGGGCAGAGCTCGAAGGCGGCGCTCGCGTGGAGGATGCGGCGCTCCTCCTGCCGGCGCGGGACGCCGTGGCCTCCCGGACCGCGGACCTCGCCGGGAACCACATGTCGATCGACCTGCGTTGGAAGGGTCTCGCGGAGTTCCGCGTCGACGTCGGCGGGGTCACCCTCCAGACGTGGGACGGCGTGCCGGTGCTGTTCGGCCGGGGCGATGACGGGCTCGAGCTGGCCATGGCGCCCTCCGCCCTCCCGAACGACAGCGGCGCTCTTCTGCGCCTGCGGCTCGACGGGGCCGACGCGCTGGTGTTCGACTCGGTCGAGCTGCTCGATGGCTCGCGCCTCGAGGTCGACGGGCGCGTTCCGTTGACGGCCGCTCCCGAGCGGCTCTCGATCCGCGCGCTCGGACGCCCGGTCGAGCTCGTGTCGGTCGACGTGCGCGACCCGGACGAGCTGCTGGGTGAGGACGGGCTCGTCCGCTTCGATCGCGCGCTCCGCGGCGCCGAGGTCCAGGGCTTCGACCCCGTCACCCGGCGGCTGGAGACGGCCCTCGGCCCTGCGGCGTTCGACGGCTCCCAGGGAGTGTCCTTCCTCGCGCGCGCTCGTCGTTCGGAGCTGCAGGCGACTCGCCACGAAGGCGGTCAGGGCCGCTTCGTGACGCGCTCGGGCGAGGCGATCGCCGTGCGACGGGTCTTCTATCAGCGCGGCCGCTTCATCCTTCGATCGCCCTACTCCGAGGGCCCCATCGAGGTCCCCTTCGAGGACTTCCACGAGGTGCGCATGCCGCTCACCCCCGGCGGGCGCGGCGGAGCGGAGTTCCGCATGTCCTTCGACGGAGGCTCGCAGATGGTCGCCGGCTTCCTCGGCGTGGAGCGGGGCGAGGAGGGCTACGCGGTGCTCAGGAGCGAGCCCGGCTTCAAGACCCCCGTCCGCGGCACCGTGGGCGGCCAGGTCTGGATCGAGCGAGCGAGCCGTTCGCTCTTCCACGCCTCACGCGCGCGCTTCCCCCACGACGTGCTCCTCTCCGACGGGCAGACGTTCCCGGGCAAGATCGTCGAGGTGAGTCAGGAGCTCATCGTCGTGGAGACGCCCTTCTCGGAGGAGGCGGTCACCCTCCGCACCGATCAGGTGAAGGCGCTGCTCTACGACCCTCGCAAGGCGGATCTACTCCTCGCCGAGATCGCGGTCAAGGCCAGCAGCGCCGCGATGGACCCCCGTGATCGGGCCCTCCTGGGCGGCCGTCCGGGCGTCAAGCGCGTCGACCGTTCGATCGTCACCGAGGAGAAGCTCCAGCGGGCGCTGCTCGTCCCGCGCAGCCAGCGAGACGACCCCGGCACGCACCTGCTCCTCGCCAGGAACGGCGACCTCATGCGCTGCAACGTCGTCGGTCGCGAGGCCGGTAACCTCGTGGTGAACGGCGGCGCGGGCGGCGAGATGGCGATCTCCACGGACGTGCTCGCCGCCGTCGTCCACGTCGTCCCGCCCACCGAGGGCGAGGGAGATCCGCGGGAGGCGCGCATCATCACCCGTCGCTCCACCGGCCGCTGGACCTGCAACCTGGGACCCCGCGCGACGCTCATCGGCCCCCTCGACCGGAGCGAGACTCCCGGCGGGCTGGTGCTCACCCACCCCATCCTCGGCCGGGTCGAGGTCGGCCCCGACGACTTCAAGCGCCTCGACTACGGCCGCGGCTTCGCCCCGAGGTTCCGCAAGCTGCTCGGCTGGCGCACCGAGCCGATGCCCGAGCCGCAGCTCGGGGGGTGAAGGGGGACCGGCTGCTCCCGCGGCCGCCGTCAGCCCCCGAGGATCGCTCCGCGCCCGACGCGCGCTCCGCGCTGGAACGCGTCGTCGGCCATCGCGGCCTTGCCCGCGGGTTTGACGCGCGCGAGGCGCACGGCTCCGCCGTCGCCGGTCTGCACGAGGAGGGTCGCGTCGTCCAGCAGGGTGCCCGGGGTCTCGGCCCCGCCGGCCTGCTCGGGGCGAGCCTCCAGGACGACGAGGTCGCGGCCGTCCGGCAGGGTCGTGCGGGCGCCCGGCCAGGTGGTCATGGCGCGAACGTGGCGGGCGATGGCCGCCGCCGGGAGGGTGAAGTCGATGCGGCCGTCGTCCTTGGTGAGCTTCGGCGCGAGGGTGACGAGGGAGTCGTCCTGGGGGGTGTAGACGGCGTCTCCACCGGCGAGCAGGTCGAGGGCCTCCTCGGCGGCGTCGGCGCCGAGCATGCTGAGGCGTTCGAACAGGTCCGCCGCGGTCTCCTGTGGACCGATGGACGTGCGCTTCTCCAGCAGGACGTCACCGGCGTCGAGGGCGAGGACCATGCGCTGGATGCTGACGCCGGTCTCCGCGTCGCCTGCGGCGATGGCGCGCTGGATCGGACTCGCGCCGCGCCAGCGGGGAAGGAGGGAGCCGTGGACGTTGAGGGCGCCGTGGGGGCAGAGCTCGAGGACGTCCCTCCGGAGGATCTCCCCGTAGCTCGCGACCATGAGGACTTCGGGCTCGAAGCTCGCGAGCGCCTCGAGGAACGCAGGATCCTTGGTGGATGCGGGCTGCACCACCGGGACGCCCGCTTCGCCGGCCATCTCCGCCAGCGCGGAGCGCATCACGGCGCGGCCCCGGCCGCGCGGCCGGTCCGGAGGCGTCACGAGGGCGAGCACCTCGTGGCGCTCGCTCGACAGGAGGCGCTCGAGGATCGGCGTCGCGAAGGGCGGGGATCCAAGGAAGACGAGGCGCATGGGGGCGGAGGTTACGCGGGGGGGACGGAAGCGAGCGACCCCGCTCCCGGCGCGGCCGGGCGCGGGCCCGGTCCACTCGCCAGGAGCGGGGTCGTTCGTCCCGGCGCTGAGGCCGAGGGGAGGATCAGCCCAGGTGCGGGTCGATCTTGGCCTTGATGGCCTGGAGCGGCTGGCTGCCGACGATGGTCTCCTGGACCTCACCGCCCTTGATGAGCAGGAAGGTGGGGATGGAGACGATGCCGTAGTTGGCGGGCACCTGCTGGTTCTCCTGGGTGTTCAGCTTGACCACCTTGATCTTGCCCTCGTACTCCTCGGCGAGCTTCTCGACGTAGGGGAGCATGGCCTTGCAGGGGCCGCACCAGGGGGCCCAGAAGTCCACGAAGACGGGCATGTCGCTCTGGAGGACGTCGGCGTCCCAGTTGGCGTCGGTGACGTCGATGGTCGATGCGCTCATAGGTTCGATTGGGGGATCAGGGGGTCTCGGTGATCAGTGTTCGGCCTCCCGCACGGAATCGGGGATTGGAACCCGGTTCGCCGCGGGAGCGGGTGCGCCGTGAAGCCAGCACACCCATCGGGGACGCGGGCAGGCATTTCAACCGGCCGGCCCGGTGGCGTTTGATCGGCGGAGGTTATCAGTCGGGCTCGCCGCCGTCCGAGGCGGGCGGCCGCTCGCTCTCTTCGGGGCCATACAGCGCGGCGTCTTCGGGCTCGAGAAGGGCCCGGGCGAGGGTCTCCTCGGCCTCATCGAGGGCTTCGGGGCTCTCGTCGAGGGCCGCCAGAGCGGCCTCGTCCTCGGGGCCGTCGTCGAGGGCCTCCTCCAGCTCCTCGGCGTCCTCGTCCATGAAGCGGGAGGCCCGGATCAGGTCGTCGAGGTCGTCCTCGTCGCTCCGCTCCTGGGCCCACTCGAGGACGATGTCGTCCTCCTGGGCTTCCTGGCGCGCCGTGACGAGGCCGATCTTCATCAGCTCGAGGATCGCGCAGAACGCGCCGACGACCCCCTCGCGGGTGGGGACGTCGTCGAGGCCGTCGACGATCGAGCGCAGGGAGGCGCCCTGCGTCGCCGAGCGGACCGCGAGGCCGATGTTCTGGACGTACCAGCGCAGCGGGCGGGGGTCACCCTTCACGCGGTGGGTGCGCCCGGCGGCCGTCTCCCGCATGAGCCTGGAGAAGGTCGCGAGGAGATCCCAGGCGGTGACCTCGCCGAGCTCGAGCTGCTTCTCCGGCTCGTTGTCCCGGACCTCGCCCCGGTAGCCCCGAAGGTGCTCGAGGGAACGTCGGTGGAAGCGGTCCTCGAGGTCGTCCGACGCGCCCTTGAAGCGTCGGTACTCGATCAGGCGCTGGATGAGCTCGTCCTGGGGGTCGAGGTCGTCCTCGAGCTCGACCTCCTCCCGGGGGAGGAGGGAGCGGGACTTGATCGCCATCAGGGTCGCCGCGATCAAGAGGAACTCGCCCGCCACCTCGATGTCGAGGTCCCGGAGGGCGCGGACGTGGTCCATGTACGCGTTCGCCACGTCCGCGAGCCGCACGTCCTGGATCTCGACCTCCTGCTCCTTGACGAGGTGCAGGAGCAGATCGAGGGGGCCCTGGAAGACCTCGTCGAGGCTGACGGTGAAATCGTCCTCGCGGCTGCCCTCGGGACCGGGGGTCGCGGCCCCCTGCTCCCCTTCCTTGGGCTCCTTCTCGGCGTCCGCCTCGGTCACGTCCTGTGTCGTCTCCATCGCGCTAGTAGCCCGCACGGGCGGAGATCCACAGGACCCCCTTCGACAGGGCAGCGTAGAGATCGCCCATCCGGTCGAACAACCATTCCTGGAAGCCCGGGATCAGAAAGACCGCGGCGAAGACGAGGAAGAGGCCCCAGAACTCCAGGCCTCGGAAGACCGGTCGGAGGGGGGGGAGGAGGTAGGACGCGACGCGGGACCCGTCGAGGGGCGGGATGGGCACCAGGTTGAAGGCGGTCAGGAGCACGTTGAACTGGACGAACTCCATGACCATCCGGGCGACCAGCGCGTCGTTGAGCACGACCCCGTTCAGCTCCATCACGCGAAGCGCCCCGAGGCCGAGCACGGCGAGCACTAGGTTGGAGATCGGACCCGCGATGGCCACGAGCATCATGTCCCGGGCGGGGCTCTTCAGATTGGACTCGACGACCGGCACCGGCTTCGCTCCGCCGAAGATCATCGGTGGGGTCCCCAGGATCCTGGGGAGCACGAACCAGAGGAGCGCCGGCAGCGCGATGGTCATCACCGGGTGGATGTGCGCGAGGGGGTTGATCGTGAGCCGGCCTTCATCCCGGGCCGTCGTGTCCCCCCGCCAGGTCGCCACCAGGGCGTGCGCCCACTCGTGGAGGCTCAGGGCGATGGCCAGGGACACGATCATCGCGATCCCGATCATGATCTCGTCGTACACCTGGGAGCCTCCGCTGGCGCGTCCGTCCGAGAGCAATGTAGGACGCCCGGGTCTTGCGTGTCCCTCCTTCGGCGGCGCTTGTTCGGCTTCACCCGGGTCCTACAATGACCCCTTGCGGCCAGCGCCGTCGCCGCCGCCCGCCCGGCGCCCCGCCG
>CBFIJG010000127.1:0-8206 GCA_965662915.1 Planctomycetota bacterium
ACCCCGCGGCCTTCGACCTGTGCTTCGGCAGGCGCTCTGCGGAGGAGCTCTACGACCTCACCTCCGATCGCTTCCAGGTCGAGAACCTCGCCTCCGATCCGGCCCACTCGGAGACCCTGGGCGCGCTTCGCGCCCGGCTCGACCGCCGCCTGCGCGCGCTGGGGGACCCCCGAAGCGTCGGGGGCGCCGAGATCTTCCGCACGGGCGCCTATCGCGGCTCTCGCCGCTGACGAACCGGGCGGGCCGAGGCCTCTCCGCATCACCCTCGCGAGTCCGCGTCGAATCGACAGGCGCCGCGAGGAGCGGTCCTGCGCCGCCGTCCGGACGCGCTCGCCTGTTCGAGGTGCGTCAACTGGATCGGCGTGCGGACACCGGCGTCAGCCACGCCCTAACTTGAGCGGCCCACATGCGAGCCTCCCCGTCCAAGATCATCGCCGCGGTCCTCGCGGCCGCGGCTCTGCTGGTCACCTTCATGGTGGTCTCCGGCGGAGAGCCGCCCGCGCCCGACGGCGCGGGCCGCGTCGCGGACCGTCGGGGCGCGTCCGCACGCGACGTGGAGGAGGCCGCGCGCATCACGAGCGCGGTCAGCGCGGTCGACCGCATGGACGCTGCGGCTCGCTCGGTCGCTGGCGACGCGGCCAGCGATCCTGCGCTCGCCGTCGAGCGTGCCGGCGCGGCTCAGCTGATCGGGGCCGCGGTCGATGAAGCCGGCGCGCCCCTGGTGGGCGCGCGCCTCCTCGCCACCACGCGGCGCTCCTCGACCCCGCTCGGTCTCGAGGCGAGCTCGTTCGATCTCGCCGACGGGCTCACGCCCCGTACCGTCACGGATCAGGTGGCCGCAGTGGAGGCTGGCGACGACGGCCTGTTCACCGTTCCGCTCCCGCCGGCGGCTCCCGAGCTCGAGGCGACCCGCGAGCTCCAGCTCCTCGTGAGAGCGCCCGGCCACGTCCCGGCGCGCCCGCCCGGCGAGCGCATGGGCGCCACGCTGCCCCAAGACATCGGCGCCGTCACCCTCCGCCCGGGCCTCACGGTCGAGGGCACGGTCCGCGGCGTCGACGGCCGGCCCATCGAGGGCGCGCAGCTCGCCTTCGGTCAGGCCGACCTCACCGGTCTGACGGCCCGCGCGGCGCCGACGCGCGGCCTGGCCTTCGCGGTGACCGGCGTGGACGGCAGGTTCACGTGCGACGAGCTCCGCCCCGGCCGCTTCTGGATCATCGCCGCCCTCGAGGGGATGGCGCCCGCGCGCGCGGAGGGGAACATCCGACCCGGTGAGTCGATCATCGGCTTCGACCTGACACTCACGCAGGCGGTCTCCATCTCGGGGACGTGCGAGGGCGTGCCGGAGGGCCTCCAGGTCGCGGTGCTCGCGTCCGCGGGCGGCGAGGTGGGCGCCATGGAGCAGCGCTGGCGAGAGCTGCCGATCGACGCGCGCACCGGCGCCTTCGGGCGCAGCTCCTTCGTCGACGGCGTCATCTATCGGCTGCGCGTGGCCGTCGTGGATCCGATCACGGGCGAAAGAGACGTGTCGCGGGCGGTCGAGGAGGCCGAGGTGGTCGCGCCCGCGGACGATGTGCTGCTGTCCTGGGAGCAGCGCACCGTCGTCGTGGGGCGTGTCGTCGTCCGCGGTGAGAGCGGGGGCCTGGTGCCGGTCGAGAGGTTCATGGTCGCGCACGCCGAGGGGGCGCCGGAGGGCGTCGACTTCGACGCGCGCACGCTGGAGGTGGGCGACGGACCGAAGCAGGAGCACGAGGGCGGCCGTTTCCGGTTCGACGACCTGACCATGCAGCGACGCTGGCGTGGCGGCCCGCGCAAGATGGGGGATCGCGAGATGTCCTTCCGCGTTCGCTCGGTCGGCTTCGAGGATCGTTTCGTCCGCGGATTCATGGTCCGCGCCAACCAGGTGAACGATCTCGGTGATCTCGAGCTCGTGCGCGGCGAGGTCCTGACCGTGCGCGTGAAGGGTCCAGGACGCCTCCCCCTGGAGGGCGCACGGGTCTACGCGTGCGACGCCGAGAAGGACCGCTGGTTCGAGCGCTGGCGCGGGCGGGACAGCGCCGCGTGGACCAGCGACACGGTGCGCTACGGCGAGACCGACGCGGCGGGTGTCGCGCTCCTCCCGTTGCCCGCCGGTGAATCGAACCTGAAGATCGGCGTCAACGCGGAGGGGTACGTCTTCGCCGAGCCCTTCGAGTCCCCGCGGAGCGAGCGCCTGGTGGAGGTCGAGCTCGGCCGCGGGGCGGACGTGATCGCGACCGTGACCACGGAAGCGGGTCGCCCCGCCGTCGGTGTCCAGGTGCGGCTCCTGCAGCGCAACGAGGTCTCGCGCGGCCAGGGGCGCATGGACGCGAGGACCGACGAGGCCGGACAGGCTCGCTTCTTCTCGGTCCAGCCCGGCGCCCACGAGCTGCTCAGCGCGCTCCCCGACATGGAGCCGCAGAGACCCACCCATTGGGGGGATCAGAACCGGGCCCTGGAGGTCCCGGATTCCGGGACGGTCGAGGTCGCCCTGACGGTGCGGGCCACGGTCGAGGTGACGGGGCGTGTGATCGAAGCCGGTGCGCCCATGCCCGGGGCCCGCGTCGAGCTCGCTGTCAGAGAGGACGCACGCCTCCTTCGGCCGAACTGGCGCAGCGGAGTGCTCCGGGCCGTCGCCGATGCCGACGGCTACTTCGTCATCCCGGGCGTTCCGGTCGGCGCCTTCGAGGCGGGCGTCCAGCACCCGCGCCGCGCCATGGTGACATGGTTCGAGGTGGAGGTCTCGGAGGACCCCGCGCTCCTGGTCCTCGCACTGCCCGACGCGACCATCGCCGGCAGGGCCGTCTACGCGAGCGACGAGCGCCCGGCGGCGAACGTCCGGATCCGCGTGGACGACCTGGCCGGCGAGTCGCGGGCGTTCATCGGCGAGCAGACCCTGCGGGAGGAGCCCGGTGGGGAGCTCGAGCGGGACAGCGACTGGTCCCAGCCCGGCCGCATCACGACCGCTCGGAACGGCCGGTTCCGCTTCGACGGCGTCGGGACGGGCGAGGCGCTGAAGATCCAGATCGACGGTGAGTTCGTGCGCTCGCAGGCCATCGAGGTGCCCGCGCTCGCGCCCGGCGAGATCCGCGACGATCTCGTCCTGCGGGTCCGCCGCGCCGGCTCGATCGAGGTCCGCGTCCAGAGGGCGCCCGACCGCCGCCGGGAGCGCCTCACGGTCCAGGCGGTCCGTCTCGACGAAGCCGGCCTCCCGCTGGGTCGCGGGCAGTCGCGCCGGGACCGCAGCCGGCAACGCTTCGACGGGATGGAGCCGGGGCGGTACCGCGTGAGCGCTGGTGCGAGCGTCGACGGCGCGTTCCGCGCGGACGCGGTCCAGGAGATCGAGGTCGTTCCCGGGCGCCGCGCGCGGGTTGACCTGCGGATCGAGTGACCCTGGAGCTCAGCTCCGGACGCGCTGTGCGCCGCCTGAGGGCTCCTCGCCGTCGAGGACGGCGAGCACTCCGCGGACGGTCGCGAGGCAGAGGTCGCGGTAGGTCGCGCGCGTGAGCGCGGCGACGTGGGGCGTCGCGATCACTCCCGGATGTGCGAGCAGTGGGTCCGAGGGGGCGGGCGGCTCGGGCTCGAAGCCGTCCACCGCGTAGGCGCCGACGCGCCCCGACTCGAGGGCCGCGAGCATGGCGGCGCGGTCGACAACGGCAGGGCGGGCGGTGTTCACGACCGTCGCCCCGGGGGCGAGCCGTTCGAGGAGCGGCGCGCCGAGCAGCCCGCGGGTCTCCTCGGTGAGGGCCACGTGCAGGGAGACGACGTCAGCACCGTCGAGGGCGCGGGCGAGGTCGGGTTCGAAGTTCTCGTCCTCGCGCGGGGTGCGGCTCCAGGTCGTGACGTCCGCGCCCACGGCGCGCAGGAGCGCGGCGGCGCGCGCGCCGATGGCGCCGAGGCCGATGACGGTGGTGCGCGCGCCGGCGACCATCTCGCCGGAGAAGCGCGCGCGCTCCTCCCAGCGGCCCCCGCGCGCGTCGTTCGCGCTGGCGACGACCTGGCGGCGGGCCGCGAGAGCCAGAGCGAGGGCGTGCTCGGCGACGGTCTCGGTCAGCGCATCGGGGACGTTGAGCACCGTCACGCCGCGCCGGGCGGCGGCCTCGAGGTCGACGTTGTCGCGTCCGACGCCCGCGCGCGCGACGACCTCGAGCGCGGGACACCCCGCGAGCAGCGCGTCGTTCACGCGCCCGCGGCCGCGGGTGACGATCGCGCGGACGTCCTCGAGGCCGTTGAGCTGGGCGTCCGGCGCCGGGGCCTCGTGGACCACTGCGCGCGCGGAGAGCTCGGCGTGCGCGTCGGGGTGGACCGACTCGAGGAGCAGGACGCGCGGGCCGGTCACAGCGGGACCGTCCACTCGTCGACCAGCTCCTTGCGCGGGCGGAAGCCGAGACCGGGGCCCTCGGGTGCCTTCACCCGACCGTCCTCGACGATCGGGGGCCACTCGGGCAGCTCGCGCAGGAGGGGGTTGGCGCCCAGGGAGACCTCGAGGATGCGGGCGGCCGGGCTGGCGAAGGCGACGTGCAGGCCGGCGAGGTACGACACGGCCGAGCCCCACAGGTGCGGCGCGAGTTCGACCTGGGCCGTCTCCGCCAGGGCGGCGACCCGGCGCGCCTCGGTGATCCCGCCCACGAGCGCGACGTCGGGCTGGAGCACGTCCGCCGCGCGGCGCTCGAGGACGTCGCGGAACTCGAAGCGGGTGGAGAGGCTCTCTCCCACCGCGATGGGGATGTCCGTGGAGGCGCGTAGTTCAGCCGCGGCCTCGACGTCGTCGAGGGGCGTGGGCTCTTCGAACCAGCGGAGGTTGGCGCTCTCCACCATCCGCGCGAAGCGCCTGGCCTCGGGGAGGGAGAAGGTGCCGTGCGAGTCGACCATCAGTTCGACGTCCGGACCCAGCGCCGCGCGCGCCGCCAGGGTGCGGGCCGCGCTCGTCTCCACGCGGCGGTCCATCGCGCCCACGCGCATCTTCACCGCGCGGAAGCCGCGCTCGACGAAGGCTCCGAGCTCGTCGCCGATGCGGTCGACGTCGCCCCACCCGCCGGACGCGTAGGCGGGCATCGCGTCCCGGCAAGCGCCGCCGAGGAGCTCGACGACGGGTACGCGGTGCGCCTGGCCCGCGAGGTCCCAGAGCGCGGTGTCGATGGCGCCGATCGCGGCGACACGCGGGCCGCGGCGCGCGACGTCGGGGAAGCTGCGCCCGCGGTCGAGGGCGAGCCCGCCGCGCTGGCCGCAGTACATGCGTTCCCAGGCCTCTGTGATGCGCCGGGGATCACGCCCGATCAGCGCGGGCCCGAGCTCGCGCTCGACGGTCGTGACCAGCGATGCGCAGTCGCCGGCGGAGCCCACGGCCGCCTTGGCCTCGCCGAAGCCCTCGGCGCCGTCCTTGGTGCGCACGGTGACGAGGACCGCGTCGAAGGTGCGGAGGCGGCCGAAGTCGGAGGTGTGCTGGCCCGCTTCGGGGATGGGCGCGCGCAGCCAGCGCGCCTCGACGGCGGCGATCTCCATCGGAGGATTGTGGAGCAGGGCCGCGACGGCGCGGCGAGAGGTTCGGGACCCGCGGCCATGCCGGCCGCGCGCGTCGAGGGTATCCGCTGCGCCCGGGGACAGCACCCGCGCGAGGGGTTCGAGGCGTGCTCCCCGGACCGGCTCCTCACTCACTGGTCCGGACCGACGCGCAGAACGGGCGGCCTTCGCAACGACGATCTCCGATCCGGCAGGAAGGCGTAGGATGGCTCCATGCACCTGTCGACCCACAACTGGATGCGCGCGGAGCCTCTCGAGGTCACGCTCAAGCGCATCAAGCGTCTCGGATTCGAGAGCATCGAGATCAGCGGCGAGCCCGATCAGTACAAGCCGAGCGAGTGCCTGCCGCTGCTCAAGGAGTACGGGATCCGCTGCTGGGGGGCGGTCACCCTCACGCTCGGTGATCGCAACCTCGCCGCGAAGGATCCCGCCCAGCGCGCGGCCACCGTCGACTACTTCAAGTCGCTGGTCGAGATGGTCCACCAGCTGGAGGGCACCGAGCTCACGATCGTCCCCGCGACCGTCGGCAAGGTGAACCCCGATGCGACTCCCGACGAGGAGTGGGGCTGGGTCGTCGCCGGCCTCCAGGAGGTCTACGACCTGTCGGAGAAGCGCGGCGTGCGCATGGCGCTCGAGCCGCTCAACCGCTTCGAGACCTACTTCCTCAACCGCGCTGATCAGGCCATGGCCCTCGCCGAGGCGGTCGGCCCCAACTGCGGCGTCTGCCTCGACGTGTTCCACATGAACATCGAGGAGAAGGACATGCACGCGGCCCTGCGCGCGTCGAAGTCCCGCCTGGTGGACGTGCACGTGGCCGAGAACAACCGCCTCGCGCCCGGGATGGGCTCGGTGGACTGGAAGGCCTTCGTCGAGACGCTGAAGGACATCGGCTACGACGGCGCCCTCACCATGGAGGCCGTCGCGCCCATCGACCGCACCCCGGTCTCGCCCTGGACGAACCAGGTCGAGCAGAACCCGGTCGACATCTCCCCCGAGCAGCTGAAGTTCATCGAGGACCACGGCTCGAGCCTGCTCTCCGAGGAGTACTACACGATGCTCTACGAGACGGCCTCCGCGACCCTCCTGCCCCTCGTTCGCTGATCGAACCGCCATGGACGCCGACGCGCACATCCACCACATCAACGTCAACGTGGACGACCTCGAGACGGCTGTCCCGTTCTACCGCGACGTGCTGGGGCTGGCCCTCGACCCGACGCCCGAGCAGGGCATGGTCTCGCAGTTCTTCCGCATCAACGACCGCCAGCAGATCCACATGAACGTGCTGGCGGATGCGCGCGCGTACCGCGGCCACTTCTGCCTCGAGGTCCCCGACTTCGAGGGCGTCTTCGCGCGCGCGAAGGCCGCGGGCGCCATCGACACGGAGCCCTGGGGCCTCGTGCGCGCGTTGCCCAACGGGAAGATGCAGATGTTCGTCCGCGATCCCCACGGGAACCTGATCGAGATCGCGAGCCGGCCCGGCGTCGAGATCGACCCGGCGCTGTTCGAGGACGAGCTCGTGGAGTCCGAGCGCGGGATCTACATCCTCCCGCCGGGCGCCGAGGTGGGCGCCCACACGCCGCGCACCGTCTAGCGCGACGCCCGGACCACTGCGAGAGCGGCCCCGTGGTTCGATCCGCGGGGCCGTTCTCTTCGTTCCCCGCGGAGCGCACGACGTCGGCCAGGCCCTCCGGAGGACGAGCTCGCGCCGGGGAGGAGCGGAGCACCGGGAGTCACGCGCGGCCGTGATCCAGACCACCTGCCCGGACCGCCGCGCGCCTCATCGCTCCTCTCCCGAACGCGGAGCGTCCGTGGCGGGCCCCCGGGCGAGCCCTATGCTCGTGAGTGATGCAGCTTCGCTCAGCTCTCCTTCTCGTCGCCTCGATCGCCACGACGGTGGGCGAGGCCAGCGGACAGTCCGGCCGTGAACTGGTGGCGCGCCTCGGCTGTGCCTCGTGCCACGGTGAACTCGCTCCTGCGGGGACGCGCGCGGCGCCGGACCTGGCCCTCTCCGCCGCGCGATCGCACCCTGGCTTCCTCGAGGCGTTCCTCACCGCCCCGCGGAAGGTGCACGCGGACACGCGCATGCCCGACGTGCTCGCGGGTCGCTCGCGCGCCGAGCGCGTGGACGCCGCCGCGTCCCTCGCGGCGTACGTCCGTTCCCTCGCGCCCGTCGACGATGGCTTCGACGTCGCCAGCGACTGGAAGCGCGGCGAGCGCCTCTACCACCAGGTCGGCTGCGTCCAGTGCCACGGCCCGCGCGCGGCGGACGCGGTGACCGGGAGCGTGGGCCCGATGCCCGCGGGCGGACGCGCTCTGGACCACGTGGCTGCGAAGTACACGGCTCGCGGCCTCGCCGCGTTCCTGCACGATCCGTTGGCCCATCGGCCGGCGGGACTGATGCCCGAGATGCATCTCTCGCGCGCCGAGGCCGGCGATCTCGCGGCGTACCTCGTGCCGGGCGACGAGGTGGGGGAGAGCCTCTCGCCCCGTCCGACGGCTTCGACGCCGGAGCGGGTCGCAGCGGGGCGCGAACTCTACGAGGAGCTGCGCTGCGCGAGCTGCCACGGTTCGGCCGCCGGGGAGACGCCGCCGGCTGCGGACGTCCCGTTCCGCTCGGGCGTCGACGGCTGCGCGGGGGACGCGCCGCCGCCGGGCGCGCCGGCCTACGGAC
>CBFIJG010000128.1:0-8003 GCA_965662915.1 Planctomycetota bacterium
TCGACGAGGCCGTCGAGCCCGCGCGAGAGCGAGAGGTTCTCGAACTTCTGCTGCTCGGGCGCGCAGTCCGCGAAGACCATCAGGACACCGTCGCGTTCGTCGAGCACGTCGTTCTTCGCTCCGTCGGCGTTCCAGTCCACGCGCCGTGCAGGGATGTCCCACTGCGCCTCGATGGCGTCCGCGATCTCCTCGCTCTCGTTGATCAGCTCCAGGATGCGGGGGACGCGCAGCGCCAGGGTCGTGCGCCTGGTCGGCCGCCTGGCGAAGGTGCCACCCTCGTTCTGGTAGGTGAACACGTCGAAGTCGAGCTTGCCGGGCACCACCAGGTACTTGAGGAGTCGCCCGAGGGAGATTCGCTCGCCGCGCACGATCTGCAGGTCCGGGCGCGCGTCGCCCATGACGTCGCGGACGAAGAAGTAGAGGACGTTGCCGCTCGCCTTGAGCACCTGGTCAGGCGCCTTCACGGGCCCCGTGGCGCCGGCGCCCAGGTAGACCTTGAAGGTGCCCTCCGATCCGATGATGAGGTCCTTCGCGCTCTCGCCGTCGAGGTCCTCGATCCGCCACTTCGCGATCCCCGACACCGCGCTCAAGAGGTCGTCGAGATCGATGTCGCTGGCGCTGACCGCCGTCTTGTACTCGCCCAGGTCGAGCTGCCAGGAGGGGAGCGCATCGATCTCGGGTCTCGCCAGGTGGAAGGAGACGCGCTCGCCCATCTGGGAGACGAGGTCCTGCTGACCGTCGCCGTCGACGTCCTCCATCTTGAACCAGGGCACGCGCACCGACTGACCGAAGGTCGAGGAGAGGCGACCTGGATCGCCGAGCTCGTAGTCGATCTCGGGCTCGTACCCGACCTCGATCGGGGTCGACCACCGGAGCGCCCCGCTGCTGCTGGCCGCGCCCCGGTTCAGCCGGATGTGGAATCGGCCGGGACCTGGCAGGACGAGATCCGGGAGACCGTCGCCGTCGATGTCGCGCGCGAAGGGCACGCGCGCGACGCCGGAGGGCAGATAGGTGGCAGCTTCGAAGAGATCCTCCGGCTCCGACCAGCCGCCCTCGGGCAGCAGGGACGTGCGCTGGATCGTCTTCCCGTCGGCGACCAGCAGGAGGTCCGTGCGGCCGTTCCCGTCGAGGTCGGCGAGGTCCCAGCCGACGGTGCTCGCCGGCCAGGCCAGGAGCGAGCCGCGGGCCTCGTAGGTGCCGTCCTCGGTGAGCCGCCGCGCGAGGACGCCCTTGTCGTCGACGCGCAAGAGCTCGAGCGCCCGGTCGCCGTTGAGATCGCGGAGCGCCATCAGGACGCCGCGGCGGGGCACCTCCAACCGCGTGTCGCCGAAGGGAGAGGTGTCCGCGGGCTGCGCCGATGCGAGGTCCGTGAGCTGTGCGGCTGCGGAGGAGGACGCCAGGAGCGCGCCAGCGAATGCCGCGAGCGCGCCCGCGCGGTGGTGGACGCGTGTATTCATCGCTTCCGGGACAGGTAGATCGTCAGGGTCGAGTCAGAGGCGCTGATGATGTCACCGAGGCCGTCCCCGTTCAGGTCGCGCACCGTCAGGGAGGAGACCGAGCCGCGAGAGGCGTACTGCTTCCAGTACCCGTCGTCGATCTGCCAGGTCGTGCCGCCGAAGAAGGACGATTCCTTCACGACGCGTCGGACGCCGAGTTCCCCCTTGAGGTTCACCTCGACGAGGTCCGCGATCCCGTCGCCGCTGCAGTCCATCCGGAGCTCGCGGTTCGCGAGGACCGTCCGGACGCTGTCCTCGTCGAAGACGGAGTCCTGCTTGAGCGCAGGCTTGCGCTCGAAGGTCCCGCGACGGTTGCCGAGGAAGATCAGGTGCCCGTAGGTGAACTCGAGCCCGGTGACGGTCTCGATCACGCTCGGCAGCTCGAAGCGCCGGATCGCGAGGTCCGGGCGGCCGTCCCCGTCGACGTCGGTGACCGAGGCGCGCAGCTCGGCCGCCTCGAATCTCAGGACCTGCGTGGGCTTCTCGGGCAGCAGTCGGTCGGCGGTCGAGCGCATCACGTAGATCCGCCACTGGGCGTTCTCGAACCCGTCGACGTCCTCGCTCCAGATCCCGAGCACGTCCTCGGCTCCGTCGCCGTCCACGTCCACGATCCTGAGCGCCGCTCGTTCCCCGTCGTGTTCGAGGTAGCCGGGGAGCTCCTCGGTCCGGGTCGGCCGCTCCGGGAGGCCTTCGGGTCCGGCGATGTAGACGTTGAGCCGTTCACCGTCGAGCAGGAGCATGTCCCGGATCCCGTCCCCGTTCACGTCGACGAGGGCGGGCGCCTGGATCCGGTAGTCGTCGTCGACCACGCTGAACGACGCTCCGTCGCCGAGGAAGGGCGCGATCCTCTCGCCGACCGTCAGCGAGAAGCGCGCCTGACGCTCCTCACCCTCGCGCTGAGCCTCGCGGCGCCGCCTCGAGTTGTCGTTCGGGTCGGGGGGCGTCCAGCCGGCGGTGCGCCGGTAGTGGCTCAGAGCCGTCCACGGAAGGTCCCCCTCGCTGGCGCGCGGATTCGGCCCGAAGGCCGCGAAGCCGCTGCGCTCGGGCAGGAGGAGCCGATCGCCGCCCGGGGCCGCTCCGTCGACGACGTAGAGCCAGTAGGGGAGCGCTCGCGGGCTCGGTACGTCGTAGAGCAGCTGCACCTCGCAGAGTCGCGCGATGTTGCCGCGGTAGCTCGTCCGTCGCGGATCGAAGGACCACGCGCCCTGGCGCGTGAGCAGCACGAGCTCCTTCCCCTCGAGCTCGGCCCGGACGTCCGCGAAGGTCCACGCGACGATGTCGTCGAGCACCGGGATCGTCGCGTAGGGCTCGGGCTCCACGGACGAGCCGCGCACCCTGTGCAGGTGCAGCTCTCGATCGCCCCGTGGGTTCCGGGCCGACAGCGCCAGCTCCTCGCGGCCGTCCTCGTCGACGTCGACGAAGGTCCAGTCCAGGAGCGTCCCGTCGACGCGGACCGACGCGTCCACGTACGAGGCGTCGCCCGCCGTGACGAGCGCCGCCGCCGAGACCAGAGCCGCGGCGATCATCCGTCGAGCTCTCCGACGCCGCTGGCGAACTGGAAGAAGCGGAGGAAGCTCCAGCGCTTCTCCCCGCCTTCACGGGCGTACCGGAACAGGGAGATGAAATAGAGATCGATGGCCACGAACTCCTCGCGGCTGCGGTCGGGGGCCGCGTCGTAGGTGGCGAGGATCGGGAACGAGATCCGCGTCGTCCTGCGGCCTTCGTCGAGCAGCGTGACCTCGACGTCGCGGACCCTGTCGCCGGTCTTCACCGTGAGGGTGACTCGCTCGCCCGGCGCGCGCGCGACGAGGCGCTGGACGAGGCCGCGCCCGCTCACGATCGGATCTCCGTCCAGCGCGACGACGCGGGCGCCGACGTCCAGGCGTCCGACCGGACCGTCCGCCGCGCGGGCCACGAGCACCGCTCCGTCCGACGTGCCCCAGGCGCCTCGAGAGCGCGCCGGATCGAGCACGAACGCCTCGCCGGCGGAAGGCGCGTCGGCGACGTCCTTGCCGCCGAGGGTCAGCTCGACCTCGAAGACGGTGTCGCCCCGGCTGATCTGGAGGGTCGTGCGATCCCCGCCGCCAGCGCGCGAGAGCAGGGCCGCGAGGTCCTCGGGCACGGCGAGCTCCACCCCGTTCATGGCGAGGACGACGTCGTCCATGCGCATCCCCGCGCCGGCGGCCGGTGAGCGTTCGATCACCTTGTGGACGCGGACCCCCGGGTCGAAGGAGAGGCTCTCGAGCGAGCCCGAGTCGTTCTCGCGGACCTCCAGTCCGAGGAAGGCCGTCCCGTCGGTCGGGGGGAGTGCCCAGCCCAGGGTCTCGGGGAGGGGATCGGGGATCGAGCGGTCGGGCGCGGTCTGGCAGGAGGCCATCGCGAGCACGAGGGCCGACCCGAGGGCGATCGCCCGCGCCAGGCGAACCGTCCGTGCAGGGGGCAGGGAGATCATCGGCCACCATCGTGGGGGGCGGAGGCGGCCGGTTCCAGGGTGAAGGCGCCCCTCCGCACGGATCCTTCACGCGCCTGGCGCCGGTGCCCGTCGCCTCGATCAAGCAGACGTCAAGGTCGCCGAGCTGCTGCTCAGATCGGGCGCCGTCGCAGCGCCAGGCAGGCGAGGACGACGGACACGATCCAGGCTGCAGGGGACAGGACGAGCCCCATGTTGTGCACGGCTTCGGGGTGCCCGGCGTCGGACATCCCGCGCGCGAAGCTCGCCATCTCTCGCATGCCGGAGCCGTCGGCGAAGGTGGGGGCGTGGGAGGCGAACACGAACCAGCGGGCGTCGCCGAGGTCCTCCTTGAACACGTCCCAGAGGAGGATGGTCGCGAGGGAGCCCGCGAGGGCGAGGACCGGGCCGCGCGACGCCGAGGAGACCAGCAGCCCGAAGCCATGCACGGCGATCATCGCCAGGAATGCGCCCACGAGGGCGTATTGGAGCTCCTCGCGGACCTCGAGGGCCGAGAAGATCGTGTAGTCGTCCTCGACGAGGTCACCGAAGTCGGCGCCGAGGGCGGTCGCGGCGAGGAGCGCGCCTCCGCCCGCGACGAGGACCATCGCGAGCGTCACCACGGGGCCCATGAGCGCGCGCCCGACGACGGCGCCGGAGCGCGAGGCGCTGCGAGTCACGGCGAGGCGGAAGACGCCGGTCTCACGATCACCGGCCAGGGCCCGCGCCGACTGAACCAGGAGCAGCGCCGTCGCGAGCATCAGTCCGGCGCGCCAGCCGTCGACGAGCAGGGCCCAGCCGTTCCCCTCGGAGAGGCCAGGCGCGCTTCCGCCGCCCGCCATGCGCTCGATCTCCTTCGCGCGCTGCGCGAGGACCGCGGCCCACACGCGAAGGGCCGGGATCAGCGCGACGAGGGCGAGGCCCAGCCACGCGGAGCGGGACGCGCAGATCCGCACGAGCTCGGCCCGGAGCACCCGGAAGAAGCCGGTCATGCGGCACCTCCAGCGGCTCGCGCAGCGCGACGCTCGTCGACGAGCGCCTCGAACGAAGCCTGGAGCCCGACCCGGGCCTCGGCGAAGTGCAAGAGACCCGCCCCCTCCTCGACGAGCGCGGCCGCGAAAGCGTCCGCGCTGGCCTCGGGGGCGTGGATCCGCAGGGCGCCGTCGTGCGCCTCGGACTCGACCGTGCCGCGCACTGCGCCGACCGCGCGGCGCGCGGCCTCCGCGTCGCGGACGCGAATCGTGTAGCTGTCGGGCCGGCCGAGGTACTCCTCGAGTGGCGCCTGGCGGACGACCTCACCGTCGAGGATCACTGCGGCGTGGGTCAGCACGGATTCCATCTCGTGGAGCCGGTGGCTCGACACGACCAGGGTCTGCCCGTCACGGGCGAGCTCCTCCAGGAGCTCGAGCATCCCGCGGACGCCCATGGGATCGAGCCCGGACAGGGGCTCGTCGAGGACGACCAGCTCGGGCCGGCCCATGATCGCGCCCGCGATGGCGAGGCGCTTCTCCTGGCCGAGGGAGAGGCCGCCGGCGCGGCGCTGCTCGAAGCCTCCGAGCCCGACGCGCTCGAGGGCGTCCGTCATCCGGCGGCCGCCCTGGTGCCCGCGCAGTCGCGCCTGGTAGGCGAGGTTCTGAGCGATCGAGTGTCCGCGCAGGAGCGCCGGCACGTCGAAGACGCAGCCGACGCGCCCCCGGGTCCGGTGGAGCGCCGTCGCCGGCTCACCGAGAACCGTGCAGGTCCCGTCCGTGGGGTGGAGCAGGCCCAGGGCGCAGGACAGGGTGGTGGTCTTGCCCGACCCGTTCGGTCCGAGCAGGCCGAAGACCTGGCCGCGCTCGACTCGCAGGTCCGCGCCCTTCACCGCCAGCGTCCGGCCGTAGCGCTTGACCAGCCCCGTGACCTCGAGGGCGGCCGTGCCCGGCTGCGAGTCGTCCTCTGCTCCTTCCTTCTCTGCGCGTCCCATCGGATCCGGAAGCTACCCGTTGGCTCGGGCTCGATTCCACGGGCCCGGCCCGAATCGACGGGTGCAACCCCTCATCGTGCGTTGGCTAGAGGCGCGGCGCGCGGCCGCCCGGCCGATGTGCTCGCACCCCTGCCGTTGGAGGACGGTGGGGGTGCTCCTTCCCGCCCGAGGCGCTCGGGCGCGTCAGCGGTCCGTCGCGGTCTTCTTGGCCGGGTCCGCGGGGGCGCGCGCCGCTCGATAGGGGGCCGAAGCGTCGGACTCCCACCAGCGCGTCCAGTCCTTCGTCCTTCGGCCCGGCGCTTCGCCGACGATTCGCTGGAGCGCGCCGCGGACCGCGCGGGCCTCGGCGACGATCGTGACCTCGCTCGTGTTGATGACGCCGACGTCGAGCACGGAGCCCGTCGTGAGGGCGTTGACCACGGGGTCGGCGACGGAGGAGGAGCCGGCCACCTCCACGTCGAAGTCCTGGACGTAGGCGGTCTGGGTCCCGATGAAGACGTAGGCGTGGGGGGGGCGGCCCGCGCCGCCGCCGCGAGGCGCCGCGGCGAGGACGTAGAGGCGGTCCATCAGCGGCTCGACGAACTCGTCGGACTGCGCGCTCCCGAGCGCCTCGGCGGCGCGCACGCGGATCTCGGGGGCCTTCGCGTACAGCCCCCTCACGAGCGGCTCGCCGACGGCTCCGGGGCCGATGTCCCCGATCGCGCGGCCCGCGGCCACGCGCACGCTGGAGGAGGGATCGTAGATCGCGTGAAGCAGAACGGCGCGCGGGTCCTCGCCCGGGAAGAGCCGCCCCATACAGAGGAGCGCGAAGGCCCTCCTCCCGGCGCTTCGAGAGCGCAGGTCCTCGCTGAATCCCTCGAGGAGGGTCGCACGCGCCGCGGCGGTGGCGGTTCGCTCAACGAGGCCCTCTCGCATCATCGGCCCCGCGGTCGCGCCGAGGCGACGCAGCGCGTCGAACTCACCCTCGGCGCCTCGCTCCGGCAAGCCGCCGAGCCGCCTCGCCGCGCGCGCGCAGACGCTGCGGAGATCGAGGTCCCGCGCGTCCTCGGCGAGGAGCTCGTCGCCGAGGGCGAAGGCCTCCTTCAGGAGCCCGCTGTCGAGGGCTCCCTGGACCTTGTCGGCGGCCGAGACGTCGTCGTCGGCGATGCGTCGCTTGTGCTCCCTCAAGAGCCTCGCCTCGAGACTCGCGCGTTCGATCCTCTCGGCGGGGATGGGACGCCAGCTGCCGTCGTGTTTGACCTCGTAGTCGCCGTCGGGGGTGGGGCGTGCGAGACCGCGGACGACGCCTCCGCCGTGGAGGAGGATGACGTGCCGCGACGCCTTCTGCCTGCGAGGTCTCGGGGGTGTGTCCTGGTGCCACTGCGCACGGACACCTGCCGCTGGTGCGGTCGAGAGCTTTGATTCGAGCGGGGGCGCAGCCTCGGCCGGGGCCTGGCAGGCCGCCGCGAGGACCGCGGAGAGGGCGAGGGACAGCGTCATGGGCGGTGCAGCTCGGGGCGGTGGGACGCTGGAGGGGCGCGCCCGCGTACGGGGGTACCAGGGTGCTGCCCGCCCGTCACGAATGTACCGCCCTCAATCCGCGAAGCCCGGCTCCGAGCGGTCTTCGGGGCGATCCGAGCCCGTTCTCCAGGTCCACGCACCGTCGACGCCGGTGACCCGCAGCAGGATGCCCCGCCGCTCGCACTCCCTCGCCGCCGCGGCGGGCACCTCGGAAGCGCTGACCCAGACCTCCCGTGGCTCGAGGTGATCGAGGAGCCGGCCCAGGTGGGCCGAGCGAGACCCGTGGTGAGGCAGCAGGAGGGCGGCGATCGGACCCGGACGCAGCCCGCCGGGCTCGAGGAGCTGCTCGAGCCCGTGCGCCTCCGCGTCCCCGGAGAGCACGACCCTCTCGCCCGTGGTGGGACAGGTCAGCTCCGCGACGAGTGACCCCTCGTTCCCATCGAAGATCCCGCCCGCGATGACGCGCAGCCCGTCGGTCCCGTCGCTCACGGCGGCGGGCTCGACCGCGCCGGTGACGGTCGCCCCGCGCCACGGTGGTGGGCCCAGGGCTCGGCCGCCGTCCACCGAGGGGAGCGGGCCGATCCATCGCGCGGCG
>CBFIJG010000129.1:0-7991 GCA_965662915.1 Planctomycetota bacterium
CGGCGCCCGAGAGCTCCACGAGCCACTCGGCCGGGCTGCTCGTCACCGCGACGACCGCGCGCCGGCTCGCGTCACGCCGGGTGGCCTGGTCCTCGCCGCAGGAGCAGAGGAGGAGCGCCGCGGTCAGCGCCGTGCCCACGGTCTCCCTCACCGCGCGCCCCCGAAGGTCATCCCCGCCGCCAGCTCCTGGAGCTCGGCGCGGTGGTTGGCCTGGATGTCGTTGATCGGCGCCTCCCGGGACGCGTCCCCGAACAGGCCGATCGTGTGCTGGCTGGACAGCGTGTAGAGCGCATCGCCCCGCCGCAGCGCGAGGAAGAATCGGTACGCGTCGAGGCGCTCGCGGCTGAGCCCGCGCACCGAGACCATCGAGCTGCCGCCGGGCAGCAGCAGGGTGTAGTGCTTGCCCTGGACGACGTCCTCGCCCTGCTCGAGCTCCACGAACGTCTCGCTCACGAGCGTGGCGTCCACGCCCGCCGCCGCCATCGTCCCGATCACGGCGTCCCTGGTCCCGTCGAGCGGGGCGCGCCAGTCGCCGGCCGCGTCCATGGCCGCGAAGTAGGCGTGCTGCTCGTCCGTCCCGGCCGCGAGGACGTCGACGCGGATGAGCTGGCCGTAGTCGTCGCGGAAGGTCACCGATCCGACGGTGCCGCGGTACTCGTCCTCGATCACCGAGCCCTCGCGGAAGAGCGCGGGGACGTCCACCGAGAACAGACCCTCGGGGTGGACGTAGCGGTCGTTCACGATCCGCCCCTCCGTACGCACCGTCGTGTTCGACGCGCACGCGGCGAGGAGGGAGAGCAGCGCGATCGCCGCGACGCGCGCGGGACCGCTGACGAGCGGCGGTGTCTTCATGGCGCGGAGTCTAGCCCGCCGGGCGCGCCGCGACTCAGAAGCTCGCCACGAGGTCGGGGAGCACCGCGAGGGTGCCGGCCGTCATGAGCCACGCCGCGGCCGTCGCGACCGCGAGGACCGCCGCGATCTCGAGGCCCACCAGGGTCGCCGCGGCGCGGCGCGGCGCTCCCATCCGATCGAGGGTCACGAGCTCCCGGGCCCGGAGCCGCGTCGCGAGCAGGAAGACGAGGGCCACGAGGGCCGCGGTGGTGCCCACCAGGAAGGCGCCGACGAGGTCGAAGAAGCGCTTGATGCGGAACACGACCCCGAGCAGGTCGTCGATCACGACGGTCGGCGTCACCGCGAGGCGCTTGTTGCGGGCGTTGACACCGCTCTTCAGGAGCGTCGCGTCCTTCACGGACCGAGGGACGGCGAGCACCGCGGAGAGGGGCAGGAGCGAGGTGTCTCCGTGGTAGTGGAAGCTGGCCTCGTTCTCCGCCGTGACCTCCGCGTACTCGATCAGCGCTCCGCTCACCGCCACCGAGTCCTCGGTCCGCGAGAGGACGAGCTCCTCGTCGATGTCGTCCGTGTCCGCGTGGCCGTGGGCGATGCCCTCGAGGACCCACGCGGTCCGGATGTCCACGAAGACGGCGTCGTCGTCGGGCGTGCCGCTGCCCGCGTAGACCCCGGCGATGCGCATCTTGAGCGCGGGCGGCCGCGCGATGTCGTAGAGCTCGGTGGGGTCCGAGTAGAGGTGGTCCCCGGTCCCGAGCCCCAGCCGCTCCGCGACCCCGGCGCCGAGGGTCACCTCGCCGATCCGCAGGGGGTCGCGACCCTCCGCGAGCGCGAGCCCGCGGAACTCCGCGTACTCGACCGAGGTCGCGACGATGGGCGCCTTGCGCGCCGTGAAGCGCAGGTGCAGGGGGATGCAGAGCGCGCGCCCCTTGGCCGCGAGGGCCTCGAAGGCGCTGTAGGGCACCGTGTCCAGCTCGGTGGGGCGGAAGTAGAGCGCGGCCAGGGTCAGGTCGTACCGGTTGCCGGGCGCGCCCACGACCAGCGGGGTCGCCTCGGCGCGCGCGCGCAGCTCCACGTCGTAGCGCGCGGCCAGGCGCGACGCGGTCCAGGGAACCCACAGCGCGAGGGCGATGCAGGACACCACGAGCAGCGCGCGGCCGCGGTGGGCGTCGAGGTGACGCCACGCGAGGTAGAGGAGTCCGTTCACGCGCCGGCCTCCGCGGAGCCCAGCTCGCGTACGTCGACCACGCGGTCGAAGCGCTCCAGGAGGGAGTGGTCGTGGGTGACCATCAGCAGCGCAGCGCCCCGCCCGCGGGCCTCCGCGAGCAGCAGCGTGAGCACGTCGTCCGCCGTGGTCGGGTCGAGGTTCCCCGTGGGCTCGTCGCAGAGGACGAGGCTCGGTTCGGTGACGAGGGCGCGGCCGATCGCGACCCGCTGGCGCTGGCCTTGACTCATGCGGCGCGGCACCCGGCCGAGCACCTCCTCGATGCCGAGGGTGCTGGCGAGCTGCTCCGCCCTGGCCCGCGCGGCGGCCATCCGATCGCGCCCGGCGCCGGCGAGGCGGTGGGGGAGCAGGACGTTGTCGAGACCGCTGAGGTAGTCGAGGAGCTCGAACTCCTGGAACACGAGGCCGACCTCCAGGGCCCGGCGCTGCCTGCGTTCCTCGTCGGCGAGGTCGTCGATGCGCGCGCCGCCCAGGTGCACCTCGCCCGCCTCGGGCGTCAGGATCCCCGCGGCCAGGTGGACCAGGGTGGTCTTCCCGCTGCCGCTCGGGCCGATGCACGCCACCGCCTCGCCGGGCGCGATCGCGAGGTCGTCGACCGCGAGCTGGAAGGCGCCGGGTTCCCCCGCGCGTCCGTAGCGGAAGCGCACGCCGTGAAGGCGCGATCCCGCGTCGCGATGAGCGTTGTCGACCATGGATCCGGGGCGCGCGACGCGCGCTCAGTACTCCTCCATGAGCTCGCCGTCCGCGGGCTCGGTGCCGAAGCCGCTCCAGCCGCTCTCGTTCGAGAACTCGAGGTCGTCCAGGGGCTTGGCGTCCACGCGGCGCTGCTCGAGCACCTCGCTCGTGGCGATGCGCCAGCCGGCCTCCGCTCCGCGCACGGCGTAGCGCGCGCGGTACTCGTTGGTGCGGCTGTGGGCATGGCCCCAGTGGAAGACCACCCCGTCCACCTCCCAGAGCGCGTTCACGACGAAGCCGGGGCGGCCGTCCTCGGGATCGACACCCACGGTCTCGACCTCGAGGGAGGTGTGACGGACCTCCTGGACGCGGCTCACCGCGCCGCCCTCCTCCTGCATGACCAGGCTGCGATAGACGTCGTCGTAGAGGGTCTCGAGCAGGCCGCCCTCGACGCTCTGCGCCAGCGCGTCGTAGACGTCGCTCTCGTCCGTGTAGTCGAAGGCGCGGTAGATGTTCTCGTGCAGCGGCTCGAAGATCGCGAGGGCCTCGTCGGTCTCCGGCAGCTGGACGGGTCGGCGGGCGTGGGCGACGGCGGTGTAGGCGACGAGCGCCACGGCGAGCGGGCCGAAGAGCCCGCGCCGGAGCCCGCGCGGGCCGAGGAGCGCGGCGACGATCGCGGCCGCGGCGCCGCCGGCGGGGAGCCACGGGAACGGCGGCTCCTCCTGCCGCTCGAGCGCGGGGACCTCCGCGAAGCGCGCGCGTCCGCCCTCGGACTCGCGGTGCCAGATGAACTCGGGCTCGGCGGCGGTGAGCTGGACGATGCGCTCGACCCCGTTCGCCGCGAGGCGGCAGATGATCTCGATCGGCGGCGCCTCCCCCGTGGCCTCCTCCAGCGCGTAGTTCGGCGGGTACACACCCCACTGGATGCCGACGCGCTCCGGCGCCGACTTGACCGGGTAGCGCATGGTGAGGCGCGTCTTGGCGACGGCCCGCGCGCCGAACCTGACGAAGTGGGGGGCGAGGCTCGGGTCGCCCGGGTCGACCTCGAAGTCCGTCTCCAGGCGCGCCGGGAGCGGCTGGACGACGGCCCCGTCGATGGTGATCCCGTTGCGCTCCTTGAAGAGCTCGAACAGGGCCTCCATCGCGGCGGGGGCCTCGACCTCGTCGAGGACCGTCGGGATCTCCCGCTGGACGTCGCAGGTCTCGTCGAGGAAGGCGAGGTTGGTGATGATCGCGAGCCGCACCTCGTCGTCCTCGATGGCGACCCGCAGGTCGACGTCGGGGCCGTCCTTGGGGTCGAGCTCCGCGGCGCCTCCGGTGTTCACCGGGCTCACGAGCGGGAGCGCGGCCAGGAGCGAGGCGAGGAGCTGGGCGGGGATCATCGGTGGGAGGGTGCAGTGCAGCGACGTTCTGTCGCAAGGCCTTGGCGCGGTCCAGGTCGGCGGGCCGGGCAGGGCCTCGCGGGGAACTTACCTCGCTCCAACCGCGGGCCTGGGAGCGCGCGGTGCCTGGAGCCTACGATACCTGCACGCCCGACCATCGCGCTGCCCGAGCGCGCGCTCGGGCGCCTTCCCCCCGCACGGAATCCTCCCTCGAGCCGCCCGGCTCCTCCTCCATGAGCCTCCTCAACGCCTCCGCCAGCGCGCGACGCGTCGCGTCCGTCAGCGGGCTCGGTCTCCTCGCGCTGGGTACGTCCGCCCTCGCCGCCCCGCGCCAGACCGGCGACGCCCCGGCGCCCTCGACCGGGCCGATCCGCGACGCTCTCCAGTCGGTGAGCGAGGACGTCCAGATCTACAACGATCACCTCACCATCCTGGCCAGCCCGTGGATGGAGGGCCGTCTGCCGGGCACGCGCGGCATGGAGCTGGCGAAGGAGTACATGGAGTACTACTTCCGCCAGTACGGCCTGCAGGCGCCCTACGACGGAGAGGTCGTCCAGCCCGACGGCACGAGCCTCGTCGAGGCGGCGGCGTCCTTCCGCCAGCCCTTCGATCTCGGCGAGTCGGCCGACCTCGTGCGCGGGGAACTCGGGTTCGAGCGCGGCGGCGAGCGCCTCGGGTTCGAGCGCGGCAAGAGCACCGACTTCACGGTCACCGGCCTCGGCGAGGGCGGCAGCGCGAAGGGCGAGATGGTTTTCGTGGGCTACGGGATCAGCAACGACGACCAGGACTACTCGAGCTACGCCGAGGGGGAGACGCTGGAGGGCAAGATCGCGGTGATGCTGCGCTTCGAGCCGTTCCACGAGGACGGCGGCGACGAGGGCAAGTCCCTCTGGAAGCGGGCCGGACGCTCCGGCTGGACCCCTTACGCCGGCTTCGCGCACAAGCTCGAGCAGGCGGCCGAACGCGGCGCGGCGGGCGTGATCATCATCAACACCCCGGGCGTCGCGGACCGCCGCGCGAACGCGCTCTACGGCATGAACAACGTGTCGCTGCCGAAGCCGTTCGAAGGCCCGGTGCTGCACATGTCCACCGACGCCGGGCGTCGGCTGGTCGAGCGGGCCTCCGGCGGCTCGACGACCCTCGAGGAGCTCACCTCGAAGGCCAACGCGGGCGAGCGTGCGGGTGGCCTCGGGGGCAACCTCGACCTCGACGTGATCATCGACCGCCGCCCCCTCAGCGCCGAGAACATCGTCGCCGTGCTCCCCGGCAAGGGGAGCCTGGCCGAGGAGAAGATCGTCATCGGCGCCCACCTCGACCACCTGGGCATGGGCGACTTCGGCTCCCGCGACCGCGCCGCCGGCATGAAGCTCCACCCCGGCGCCGACGACAACGCGACCGGCTGCGCGGGGATCCTGCACATCGCCAAGCGCATGGCGCGTGACTACGCCGAGGCGCCTGCGGACGCGGACCTGCGGACGATCGTCTTCATCGCCTTCAGCGCCGAGGAGTCGGGCCTCATCGGCGCGACCCACTACGCCGAGAACCCCCTCGGCTCCCTCGGCAGCCACAAGCTGATGATGAACTTCGACATGATCGGCCGGATGACCAACAGCCGGGTGAAGCTGTCGGGGACCTGGACCGCCGACGGTCTCGGCGAGTTCCTCCAGCCGATCGTCGAGCGCTCGCCGCTGACGGTCGTCGAGGAGCGCCGCGCCGGCGGGGGCAGCGACCACCAGAGCTTCTACCGCCGCCGCGTCCCGGTGCTCTTCTCGATCATCGCGGACTTCCACGGCGACTACCACACGTCCCGCGATGTGTCCCCGCTCATCAACCGCGTCGAGGCGGTCCACGCGGCCAACCTCTTCTACGACATCGCCACGGAGTACGCGAAGCTCCCCGAGACCTTCCCGTACATGAGCGGCCGTGACATCCAGCGCAAGATCAAGGCGGCGGACAAGGCCGCGGAGTCCGAGGCGGACGAGGAGCCGGCGAGCGCCGGCCCCGTGCGCGCGCGCGTGCGGCTCGGCATCCGGCCCGAGTACAACGCCGACGAGGAGGGGCGCTTGCCCGGGATCCTCGTGGGCTCGGTCTCCGAGGGGAGCCCCGCGGAGGCCGCCGGCCTGAAGGGCGGCGACCGGATCGTCGAGTGGGGTGGTACGGACATCGAGGGCCCCCGTCAGCTCGGTGCGGTCCTCGGCTCCGCGAACCCCGGCGACGAGGTCACGCTCGGCGTCGTGCGCGACGGCGAGACGATCGAGATCGTGGTGACCCTCGTCGGGCGCTGATCCGCCGCGGGGATCACTCCGATCGCGGCCCTGACGGAGGCCGGTCCCCTCCCGGGGGCCGGCCTCCGCTCGTTCCGTGGGGCTCGGGCGCGCTCCACGCTCGAATCGAGCCGCCCCAGGTCCTAACGTGCCGCCATGGCAGGGGGACGAACCTTGGCCGCCGTGCTCCTGACGGCGGCCGCGTGCGGAGGGCCGGCGACGATCGAGGCGGGGGAGGGCTTGCCCCGCCCGGACGTGGTCCTCGCCTGCATCGACGGCGTCGGGATGGAGCACCTGGCCGGAGAGCTCCCGGCCTTCGCGAAGATGGCCCGCGAGGGCGTGGTCTTCACCTCCGCTCACGCGCCCTCCCCCTGGGCGGGGGAGAGCCTCGCCGCGCTGCTCACCGGCGTCGTGGCGCCGCTCCCGCCCGCGGGGGGCGAGGGGGCGACGGAGGGCGGGTCCACCGAGGAGGTGCCGCCGTCCCTCGCCGAGGTGCTGAGGCACTCGGGCTACCGGACCGCCTTCCTCCCCGCGCATCGTCTGCATCTCAGTGCGGCGCGCGAGCGGCTCGACGACGGGAACGGGCGCCTGCGCGGATTCGACGTCGTGCTCGAGGCGCCGGGCGCCGAGACGGACGCCGGCGCCACCGCCGGGGACGTCGGCCGGGTGGCCGCGGCGTGGCTCCGTGTCCAGGAAGGTCCGGCGCTCCTCGTCTGCTCTTTCGCGGACCCCGCGCCGCCGCACCACCTCCACGGAGACGCCAGCGCTGCCGGACTCGACCCTGCCTACGCGGGTCCCGTGACGTCAGGTCTCTCGCACTCCGAGCTGCTGCGGCAGGCGCCGTCCTTCATCGACGTGGACCGTGCCCGGCTGCGCGCGCTCCACCGGAGCGAGGTCGCCGCCGTGGAGCTCGCCTTCGACGCGCTCGCGGGGGTCGCCGTCGAGCGTCGGGCGCGCTCGCCGATCCTCGCCGTCGCGAGCCTCAGGCGCCCTGCCCTCGGCGAGAACGGGCGCTACGGGCTCCTCCCCTCGCTCGAGCCCGCGGACCTGCGGGTCCCGCTGCTCCTGCGTCTCTCCGCGGGCGCGGACGGAGCGCGGGCTCCGGCGGGCGCCGACGACACCCCCGTCTCACTCGTCGATCTCTACCCGACGCTCCTCGACGCCCTCGGACTGCCCGCGCGCCTCGACCTCGACGGCCGCAGCGTCTTCCCCGGCGCCCGTCCGCCCGAGCGCACGATCGTGGCGCGCACCGGGCGCGGGATCCGCGGCGAGGTGATCCTCGGGGGAGGGGACTGATCGCGGTGGAGAACTTCGGTGCCAAGGCGATGGCGCGGGTTCCGGAGGCGCGCGGCGAGGGCGTCCCGTGGACGGCGACCGTCTCGCTGCTCCTAGCGGCGCTCGGCGCCGTCTTCGCGGTGTCTCGCGGAGGGCTGGACGGCACCGATCCTCTCACCATCCGCGCGCGACTCGAGCGCGGCGAGGTCGTCGTGCTGGAGCGCCTGCCCGCGCGCATCGCCGCGCGCCTCGGCCTCGGATGGGGCGGCGTCCCCGGGGAGCGCGTGGACACGAACGCCGCCGCGGCGATCGCCGTGCGCTCCC
>CBFIJG010000130.1:0-7682 GCA_965662915.1 Planctomycetota bacterium
GCTCCAAGAAGGTCAGGGGATCGAAGACGAAGGCGCGGGTGCCGTCGCGCCAGGGCTTGCGCAGGGTCCACTTGACCCTGCCGTCGCCGCGGACCTCGAGGCGGCCCTGGGCGAGAGCGGGGCGGGCGACGTAACGGATCAAGGCCTCGAGACGCTCGGAGTCGGCGGCGTCGACCCGGGTGGCGGCGTGGAGGGAGAAACCGTGGCCGTCTGAGGTCAAGCCGTCGGGATCGGATAGGCCCTGGGAGGCGGGGCGGAGGTCGGCGGCCAGTTCACGGAGGCGAGGGACGGGAGCTGATCGTCCGCGTCCCCAACCTGCCCGACGGCGACGTGATCGAGGTGACCGTATCGGGGCACGGCGAGCGGAGGACGCACCGGATCACCGTCGCCGACGGCCAGGCGGCCCTGAAGGGAGACCTGCGGGCCCGCGAGCACTCCGTGGCGGTCCGCCACGACGAGCTCGGGCAGTGGACCGGTTCGGTGTCGATCCCCAACGAGGCCGCCGCCGAGGTCTCGCCCTGGTTCAAGACCGGGGGGTGAGTGGACGCTCCGCTCGCTCGACGCCGGTGATCCGGTCGGGTTCCGGCCTGGTCCCGCTCCGGCGTTCGAGGCCGGGCCTCTCCGGTGGCGGAGGGGGCTGCGGGCGGCGAGAGGAGCGCCAGCGCTCCACCTGGCGGGCGGGTCCGTCTCCACCCTCAGGGGCAAAGCGTGAGCTCGATGGCCCTTCAACCACCCCCACGATCCGCTGCTCCGCCAAGTGGCAGTTTGGATCGCTTATCCACCGGGATGGGGTATTTTGTCGGAGAAGCCGGCCTCTACTCCGAAGCCTACTGATTCCGCGAGGGCTACCCTTTGCGTCTCGCGCTCATCTCAAGCGGATGGGCGCGAGACGTGTTCTGTGCCACCAAAACCCTGCGTCCGCTCGCAGGTGCGCCCCGCGGCGAGTGCTCACGCGCCGATCCTTCGACTCCGATGTGCCCTTCCGTGTCGCTCCTCAAGAAGAACTACAGCCGAAGGGCGATCCAGGTGCAGGACTGGATCAGCGTGGTGCTGCTCGCCGCGTGCTTCTGGATTGGACAAGTCCAGGCTTCTGACGCGCCAAGGAGCTTCCTCACCAGCTACGGCGCCGATCTCGTCGGGCCCGTTGCGCTCTATTGGCCGCTTCGCAGAACGCTGTTTCGTGAACACCCAAACGGCAGTGAAGTCACGGTGATCGTCGTGCTTGCAGGCTGCTTCGCTTGGGAGTTCTCGCAGCTCCTCGAGTGGGGCTCGCTACCGCCCGCGATCGCCGCTGGAACCTTCGACGTGTGGGATCTTCTTGCCTATGCGGCGTCGCTCGTAGCCGGCTACGCGCTCGACATCGGGATGCGACGGACGGCGTAGGAGGTATGACCAGATGTTGTGTTCCAGGCGCGGCGGATAAGAGGTCCAAGCTGGCAGTTCGCGGCGGAGGAAGGGGTCGGCGAGGGGAGGGCAGGGTCGGGATGAGAGCGGACGTGCGCAGTGAGGGGCACGCGAGGTGCCCAGAGGCTCACCGGAGAGCGCGAAGCGCGCAAGAGCGAGGGTGGACTCCACGACAGCCAGCCGACACCCCCCGCGGGGCGTCGGCTGAACTGCGGAGAGAGCCAGTCCCTCCGCCCTCAGGCGAAGGACAACACCCCCTGAGGCGGCGGCCGCGCCGGGGCCAGGGGGAGCGGCTCGTGGCGGGCGCCGATGTGCCGGAGGATCCGACGCGCGACGAGCGGATCGGTGATCGTCGCGATGCGGTGACGACGGCCGCCGCAGCGGGGGCAACGGAGGACGTCCTCGGCAAAGGTCCGCTCGAAGAGCTCGGCCCAGGAGCGGCGGTGGGGGGAGGCGTCGCAGCCGGTGGGGGAGTTGGCTCGGGGCGGGGCCGCTCGCCGCGGGACGATGCGATCGCGGAGGGTGGAGGCGGGCGCGAGCGACCCGTGATACGTCCAGCCGTGCTCGCGGGGGTGGGGCACGAGGGCGGCCAGGCGCTCCAAGAAGGTCAGGGGATCGAAGACGAAGGCGCGGGTGCCGTCGCGCCAGGGCTTGCGCAGGGTCCACTTGACCTTGCCGTCGCCGCGGACCTCGAGGCGGCCCTGGGCGAGAGCGGGGCGGGCGACGTAACGGATCAAGGCCTCGAGACGCTCGGAGTCGGCGGCGTCAACCCGGGTGGCGGCGTGGAGGGAGAAACCGTGGCCGTCTGAGGTCAAGCCGTCGGGATCGGATAGGCCCTGGGAGGCGGGGCGGAGGTCGGCGGCCAGTTCACGGAGGCGAGGGACGGGACGGCCGGCGTCGGGGCCGAGGGCGACGCGGTCCTGGATGGAGGCGGCGTGGAGGAGAGGGAGGAGCGAGGAGGAGGGGTCTTCGAGGTCGCCGTCCGAGGCAGCGTTGGTGGACTCATCGTCCTGGGAGCAGACGAGGTCCGAGCGGCCGGCGCGATGGAGGGCGCGGTGGATGCGGCGCATGGCGTCCCGGTGGACGGGGACGACCTGGTCGGGCTGGAGCTCGGGGGCGGGGAGGAATTCCGGTGGGCCGGTCGGGCCGCGGGTGACGTGGACACCGTCGAGGAAGAGCGCGTGGCAGTGCACGTTCAGTGCGAGGGAGGACCCGAAGCGCTGCACGAAGTTGACTGCGCCGGGGACGAGGTGGGCCACGTCGGTCCCAGGGTCGACCTCTCCGCGTTCGCGCAGGAGCCTGCGGCCGCGGCGGCGGTAGGAGGCGCTGACGGCGCGGAGGAACGCGCGGGCGACCTGGCGGAGGAGGGCGGGGTCGCCGGCCAGGGCGAAGCGCAGGTGCCAGGGGAGGCTCAGGACCCACTGGCGGACCGGGACCGGGGGGAGGACGCGCTCGACCAGGTGGGCTGAGGTCTCGTTCATGCGACGGCCGCCGCAAGTGGGGCAGAAGCCTCTTCCCTTGCAGGAGAAGGGGACGAGGAGGTCGGCCTGGCAGCCGCGGCACTGGAGCCTGACGAAGCCGAAGGTGGGGTCGCCGCAGCGGAGGAGGGCGAGGAACTCGTCCTCGACGTAGCGGGGGAGGCGGCGGCCGCCGTGCTCGTCCTCGAAGCGGGCGAGGAAGGTGGCGAGGTGGGTTCGGACGAGCTTGTGGAGCGGGGAGGCGGCGCGGTCCCGGCGGAGGGCGGCGGGGTGGAGCGCTGGCTGGCCCGGGGCGGGCTCGCGGGGGGCTCCGGGGGCGATCGGGGCCGTAGCCTCTGCTTCGCTCTGCGCCTCCACGGGGGAGGACACGGGGCGGAGCGGGTTCGGTCACGGGCAACGGCACGGAAGAAGGCGGATCCCGTCTGAGGGGCTCCGCGGGACCTCGGGGACTCCTGAAGGAGGACCTCCTGGAGCCCGCTCTCACTGCGCGGCTCTGGACTGCTAGCCCAGCAGGAACGTCAGGTCTCCGCGCCCGATGCCGCTCGCGCTCGACGACGCCCCCGACAACACGTCGTCCGCGAGCCCGCGCTTGGACTCCTGGAGCTCGACGACCTTCGCCTCGACGGTCTCCTCCGTGAGCACGCGGTAGACGTGGACGGGGCGCGTGCGGCCGATGCGGTGGGCGCGGTCGATGGCCTGGGCCTCGACGGCGGGGTTCCACCACGGGTCGAGGAGGAAGACGTAGTCGGCGGCGGTGAGGTTGAGGCCCGCGCCGCCCGCTTTGATGGAGATGAGGAAGACCTGGGCCTCCTCGGAGGTCTGGAAGCGCTCCACGAGCGCGCCTCGATCCTTGGTCGCTCCGTCGAGGAGGAGGTAGGGCACGCGGAGCGTCTCGAGCCGCGTGCGGACGAGGCCGAGGAGACCCGTGAAGGAGGAGAAGACCAGGGCCTTCGAACCGGCGCGGACGAGGCTCTCCAGCATGGGCAGGACCAGGTCGAGCTTGCCGGAGCGCTCGGGGATGAGCGTCTTGTCGATCAGGCCGGGATGACACGCGGCCTGGCGCAGGCGCGTGAGGGCGGCGAGGACGTTGAGCTCCGGGCGCTCCTCTCCTTCGTCCTCGGCGCGGCGCTTCTCGCGCTTCGAGAGGCTGAGCTCCTTGCGGTAGTGATCCGCGAGGCCGTCGTAGGCGGCGCGCTGGGCGCCGGTGAGCGGCGCGCGGAGGACCTGCTCGGTCTTCGGCGGGAGGTCGTGGAGGACGGACTCCTTCGTCCGGCGCAAGAGGATCGGCCGGAGCGCGCGCGAGAGCAGGTCGCGACCCTCGTCCAGGAGGTCCTCGGCCGAGCGGGTGCTCCCGAGTCGCTCGAGGGCGGAGGAGGCGCCGAGCATGCCCGGGTTCAGGAACTCCAGCTGGCTCCACAGATCGCCGAGGTGGTTCTCGATGGGCGTGCCGGTGAGCGACACGCGGCGGCGCGCGCGGATCGACTTGGCGGCGCGCGAGGTCTGGCTGTCGCCCGACTTGATGGCCTGGGCCTCGTCGAGCACGACCACGTCGAAGGTGGTGTCGGCGAAGCGCTGGGCGTCGCGGCGCAGCGAGCCGTAGGTCGTCACCAGCAGCGCGTCCTCCGGCGCGCTCTCCAGACGGCGCCAGCGGTTCGATCCGGAGAAGTCGATCGCGGTGAGGCCTGGCACGAAGCGCCGCGCCTCGGCGAGCCAGTTGAAGACGAGGCTGCGCGGCGCGACGACGAGGCTGCGCCCACCCGGACCGTTCTCCCGGCGGTGCGCGAGGTACGCGAGGAGCTGCACGGTCTTGCCGAGGCCCATGTCGTCGGCGAGACATCCCGAGAGGCCGACCTCGTCGAGCATCATGAGCCAGCCGAGGCCCTCGCGCTGGTAGGGGCGGAGCGTGCCCTGGAAACTCTCCGGGGCGTCCCGCGGGCCGGGGCTGGTCAGGTGCTCGAGGTTGGCGCGGAGGGCGCGGAAGTCCGCGTCGGCCTCCAGGTTCGCGGTGGGGTCCTCGTCCGCGCCGTCGAGGACGCCGGCCAGGGCCCAGGCGCGCTCCTGGTCGAAGCGGACCGTGCCGTCCCCGGTCTCGTCGCCGAGCGCGGCGACGCGCCAGCGCTCGAGCCAGCGGTCGGGGAGCATCCCGCGGGAGCCGTCGCCGAGGGTGACGTAGCCGCGGCGGGCCTGGGCGGCGCGCAGGATCTCGGGGAAGGGGATCTCCTCGTCGCCGAAGGTCACGCCGCCGGCGAGCTCGAACCAGTCGACGCCCGAGGCGACGGAGATGCTGACGCTGGTGGCGGCCTTGAGGAGCTGATCCTCCGCGACGACCTGCCAGCCCTCGTCGAGCAGGACCCCGACCATGCCCTCGAAGCGCGCGCCGCTGACCGACGCGTCGTGCTCGGCGCGCACGTCCGAGGCCGTGCGCTCGCCGCCGAGATCGAAGAAGCGCGCGATCGCGGCGTCCTCCATCGCGCGGTCGCGCGCGACGACGCGTCCGTCGAGGCTGGGGACCACCTCGTCGACGCTGTCGAAGGGCACGCGCGTCCCGCCGTAGTCGAACTCGAGGGTGCAGCGCATCGTGACGCCGCGCGCGGCGACCCGACCCTCGGCGTGCAGGGGCGCGTCGACGCGCAGGCACGGGAAGGGGCGGATCGGATGGGCGGCCTGGCGGAGCCGGTCGTCCGCGAGGGTCGCGACGCCCGCGATGGCGGCGAGGACCGACTCGTCCTCCTGGGGCACGACGAGTGGCGCGGAGCGCAGCTCCTCGATGACGTGGCGGGCCCCGGGCGCGTCGAGCATCGCGAGCGTCGCGCGCGTGGGGGAGTGGGCCACGGCGATCACGCCGTCGCTGCTGACGGCGAGCACGCTTTGGAGGGCGACGATCGCGCCGCTCGGCAGCGCGACGCGGCCGGTCAGGGTCCAGGCATCGGCGCGCGCGTTCTCGACGGCCACGACCTCGAGGCGCGCGAACCCGTCGAGCTCGAGGTCCAGGGGGCGCGGGTCGCCGCCGGCCGCGGGGCGGACGAGGAGACTGCCGGCCCGGGCTGCGGCGCTCAGGAGCGTGGGGGCGAGGACGCGGTTGACGTAGGCGAGGCCCACGGCGCGGTGGAGCGCGCTGGAGACGAGCTTCTCGGCGTCGGGCGCGCCGCTCGCGATGGCGGCGACGGCGGCGTGCTCGGAGCCGAAGAGAGCGAGGGCCTCCTCGTCCGAGGTGGCCTCGACGGCCATGGGGACGGAGCGCCATGCGCCGGAGCCTTCGTCTCCCCGCAGGCGAGCCTGCGCCTCGAGCCGGAAGCTCGCCGCCTCTCCGCGCTCCGCGAAGCGCAGGACGTAGCGCACCTCCTCGCCGCGGTGGGCGGCCCGGGCCCAGGGGTCGCTCTGGGACTGAGACGCGCGAAGGGCGCGGCGGCGATCCCGGGTCAGCCGCGCGCCGAGTGATTCGAGGCGCGAGAGATAAGCGGTCTCGCCCGAGCCCTTCGTCGGCTCGGGGTCGGGCTCCACGGCGGGCGCGCGCCGGTGCAGCTCGGCGAAGAGCGTCTCGAGGAGCGCCAGGGCGTGGGCGCAGGTGCCGAGGCGCTTCATGGTCGGGCACGTGCACCGCACCTCCCCGGGCTTGGCCCAGGGGAGGTGGACCGTCTCCGGCCCCGCGGGATCCTCGACCTCCGCGGTGAAACCCTCCGCGGACGGGACTCCGGGCGTCACGCCGCCGCGCGAGACGATGAACTTCGCCGACTTCGTCGCGACCGTCCCCCGCGCGAGGTCGCGGTGGAACTGCAGCGTGGCGCGGACGTCCTTGCGGACGCGCTCGCGGGCTTCGCCTGGAAGTCCGGACAGGCTCATGCCTCCATGATGCCTCGCGGAGCCCCTCATCCGATGCCCTGGGAGCATCGATGGCGAGTCCTCGCCGCGGCCGGGGACACCCGGGGACAGCTCCTTTTGCACACAGCGGTGGAGGAATCGGTCCTGCGACCTGACCCGGAAGCCCGCCAGACCCCGGCTCGTGGGGTGCAGAGGGGGTGCGGGAGCGCGCGGCGGCGCTGGACCGCATTGCCCGGGCCCAGGGGGGGCCCTAGACTGCTCGCCCCGAGGGTCGCCGCTGATCCTCCGTCCGTCCGGCGCCAGTCGCCGGGCGCCCCCCCTCAGCCGAGCCCCCCGGGCTCCAACCGCATTCCCTGATTCATGGCGACGAAACCCGCCGCGAAGTCCAAGCGCTCGATGGCGCTGGGCATGGTCGAGACCAAGGGCCTGGTCGGCGCCATCGAGGCCGCTGACGCGATGGTCAAGGCCGCGATGGTCGAGCTCTCCGGACACGAGCGCGTGTCCGCCGGACTCGTGACCTTCTTCGTCCAGGGCGAGGTCGGCGCCGTCAAGGCCGCCACCGACGCCGGCGCCGCCGCGGCTCGCCGCGTGGGCGAGCTCGTCAGCGTGCACGTGATCCCGCGTCCGCACGACCAGCTGGCGAAGATCCTGCCCCCGATGGGAGCCCCGGGCGTCAAGCCCAAGTGATCCGGCGGCGCGGTGATGCGCGGGGCGAGTCCCCGGGCGGCCGCGCCACTGCTTCGGATTCCTCGGCTTGAAGGGCATCGATCCCGACCTGCGCGCGCTGCAAGAGGTGCGCGACGCGGTCTCCCGCGCCAAGGCGGCGCAGGAGGTGGCCGCGTCGTGGAGCCAGGAGCAGACGGACCGCGTCGCCAAGGCCATGGCCGAGGCGGCGGCGGCCGCCGCCCACGACCTCGCGCGGCTGGCCGTCGACGAGACGGGGATCGGGCGCGTCCACTACAAGATCCTGAAGAACCTCTT
>CBFIJG010000130.1:7692-7937 GCA_965662915.1 Planctomycetota bacterium
GACGAGCGCACCGTCGGCTTCGTCAGCCGCGACGAGCAGAGCGGCGTCCACGAGGTGGCGACCCCCGTCGGTGTCGTGGCGGGCATCGTCCCGACGACGAACCCCACCTCGACCACGATGTACAAGGCCCTCATCTCGGTGAAGGGTCGCAACGCCGTGGTCATCTCGCCCCACCCGCGGGCGAAGCGCTGCATCGCCGAGACCTGCGAGGTCATGCGCCGCGCCATCGAGCGCGCCGGCGGTCC
>CBFIJG010000131.1:0-7890 GCA_965662915.1 Planctomycetota bacterium
CGCTCCACGCCGCTCGCCACGCCGCGGACCTGACGGAGCTCGAGATCGGCGCGCGCGCCGCGGGCGTCCGCGGCCGCCACGGTCTGCAAGAGCGCGACCGCAGCGATCAGCGGGACGGCGAGGAACCCGGCGTAGTGCGGCACGACCACCTGCTTCGCCAGGCTCCAGCACTCCCTGTCGACGATCCGCTCCGCCCCCAGCTCGGCCATCGGCCGCTCCGGCCAGACCGCGTTCTCGTAGGCGGCGAGCAGGGCGCCATCGAGCTCGAGCCCGCGGTCCAGACGAAGCGCGATGCTCGCCTCCTCGACGCGCACCGCCGCGATCCAGGAAGCGCCCGCGAGCGCTCCGACGAGAACGGCGAGCGCGACTCCCTCCAGATCCCCGAGCCCGTGACCGGCGCCGATCACCAGCGCGAGCGTCACGAGCGACGCTCCGAGCCCGCAGCACACCGCCCGGGCGTGGACCGCCTGTCGCGCGGACCTCGCCAGCCTGCGCACCCGCCCACGCACCCTGCGCGTCGCTCGCTCCACGGCGTGCGGTCTCAGCGGCCCTCGGCCGGCTGGCGAGCGGGTTCGGGCGCGAGGGGGAGAGCGTCGCGCAGGGAGTCGGGGACGCGCTCGAGCGGCGTCGCGCTCGCGATCAGCAGCACGGGCGCACCGGGCTCCGGCATGAGCCAGCCGTTGGGGATCCACGCCGTCTGCGAGACGCACTCGGGGATCGCCGTCGTCAGGAGCGTGTCGCCCTGGGAGAAGAAGGAAACGCACATGAGGTTGCCCGTCGCCTTGGCCGCGAAGCGCTCGGGCCCGCCCTGCTGCTCGGACTCGACCATCCGCGAGCCGAGCCAGACGAGGCCGTGGCGACGCATCGTGCGATCGCGCTCCAGGTCGATCACCAGATCCTCGAGGCGATGGAAGTGAACGGACTCAGCCGGGAAGGCCGCGGTCTTCTCGTCGTAGGCGCCGGCCGCCTCCCGCCACGCCGCGTGCAGATACACCGGCTTGCCCGAGGGGATCTCCACGTCGTGGGTCGGAGCGCCGGCCCGCACCTCCTCCCGGGAGGGGGGCGGGTCGATCGCCTCGAAGGTCACGTTGGTGCCAGCCTCCGCACCCGCCGCGAGGAAGGCCGCGCTCAGCACCTCGGCGTCGGTCTCCGTCACGAAGAGCGCCTCGTGCACGGCGCCGTGCGGATTGACGAGCAGGTACTCGAGGGCGTCGTGCCGGACCTCGACGCGGGCGGGGAAGGCGAGGAGGCCGGCGTCGCGCTCGACGAGCACCCCCGCGCGGGCGAACGCCGCGGTCAGAGCCGCCTCGGCCTCGTCCTGGGTCCCGGCGGAGGGCTCGACCGGCGCGGGCCCCGCGAGGGCCAGGGTCGCCGCGGCGGCGCCGGCGAGGACGGCCGCGAGGGCACCGGTGGCGCCGAAGCGGCGCCTCGAGGCGATCTGGTTCTGACTGGCACGGTCCATGGACCGTGAAACGTAGCCCACGCGGGCCCGGTTCACACAGAATGGTCCGGGCGGCCTCGCCGCGCCCCTCGATGCTCGACCACTGGACCCTCGGACTGCTGCTCGTCGCCTTCGAGGTCATGGGAGCGCTCTCGGTGATCCACGCGCTCATGCGCGGCCCCACGCCCCAGGGTGTGCTGGCGTGGTCCTTCTTCCTGCTGGCGCTCCCGGTCTTCGCGGTGCCCCTCTACTGGATCTTCGGACCGCACAAGTACGACGGGTACCTCGACGCCCGGCGCACGACGGCCACGCCCTTCCACGGCGTCGTCGAGACCCTGAGCGAGGCCGCCGTGTCGATGATCGTGGAGCGGGACGAGGAGGCGCCGCTCGTCGTCGCCCTCGAGCGGCTCGTCCGGCTGCCCCTGACCAGCGGCAACCGCGCCGAGCTCCTCGTCGACGGGGAGGCCACGCGCGCCGCGATCTTCGAGGCCATCGACGCGGCGCAGCAGACCGTCCTTCTGCAGTTCTTCATCGTCCGGGACGACGGCTTCGGCCGGGACCTCGGCGCACGGCTGGAGGCCGCGCGAGCGCGCGGCGTCCGCGTCTGCTTCCTCTACGACGAGATCGGGAGCCACGGCCTGACCCGGCGCTTCATCCGCCGCCTCCAGAGCGCGGGCGTCGAGATCCGGCCCTTCGGCGCCTCGCGGCGCTCCCACCGCTTCCAGCTGAACTTCCGCAACCATCGCAAGGTCGTGGTCGTCGACGGGACGCTCGGCTTCGTGGGAGGGCTGAACATCGGCGACGAGTACCTCGGCCTCGATGCCCGGCTCTCGCCCTGGCGCGACACCTTCGTGCGCGTGCGCGGCCCGGTCGTCGCCGCGCTCCAGCTCTCCTTCCTCGAGGACTGGCACTGGGCGACCGATCAGGTCCCCGACTGGCCCTGGCACGTGGTCGCCGCGCCCGACGCGACGGAGGACGGACGCACCGGCCACGCCATCGCGCTCCCCACGGGACCTGCCGATCCCTTCGAGACCTGCAGCCTCGCCTTCGTCGCCCTCATCGACTCCGCCGAGAACCGGCTCTGGATCGCGACGCCCTACTTCGTGTTCGACGCTCAGATCTTGTCGGCGCTGCAGCTCGCCGCGCTCCGTGGCGTCGACGTGCGCGTGCTGGTGCCCGAGCGCGCGGACCACGCCATGGCGTACTACGCGGGGTGGTCCTACCACGGCCGCGTCCTCGAGGCGGGGTGCCGGATCTTCCGCTACTCGAGGGGCTTCATGCACCAGAAGGTGCTGCTGGTGGACGATCGCTGGTCGATGGTCGGGACGAAGAACCTGGACAACCGCTCGATGCGCCTCAACTTCGAGATCTCCCTGCTGGTCGAGTGCCCGGTCTTCGCCGGCGAGGTGGAGCGCATGCTCCAGCGAGACCTCGAGGCTTCGGAGGAGGTCACGCGCGGGCGTCTGGCGGAGCAGGGCCCGTGGTTCCGCCTCAAGACCCGCGCAGCGCGCCTGTTCGCACCGATCCTGTAAGCGAGGAGCGGAGTGAGGCGTGGGCGGGACGCGGCCCGGGCGGCGCCGCGTATCCTGCGCGGACCGCTCAGCCATGAAGAAGCTCCTCCTCCCCACCCTCGCTCTGCTCTCCGCGCCGGGAGCCCTCGCCCAGGACGCCGCCCCCACGGCGCTGCCCGACGACCTCCCGCCCGGCCTCGTCATCGAGGACGGCGCCGCCCAGCCGGCGAGCGTCTTCAGCGGGCGCCGGAACAGGATCCAGGAGGCGCTCTGGGTCGAGACCGAATTCGACTCCGACGGCGACGGGTCCAGGGATCGCGTCTACGTGGACGTCACCCGCCCGAAGGTCACGGAGGGCGGCGAGGTCAAGGTCGCAGCGATCTACGAGACGAGCCCGTACTTCTGGGGCGTCGCCGGCTTCGGCACCGACTTCTTCTGGGACCCGCGCCACGAGCTGGGCGGCCAGCCGCCCGAGCGTCCCGACGCGCCGGACATCGGCCCCCAGAGGGAGCGCATGCTCAACTCGTCGAGCTACATCGGCACCTTCGTGCGCCGCGGCTTCGCGGTGGTCCACTCCGCGTCGCCCGGCACCGGACCGAGCCAGGGCTGCCCCACCATCGGCGGCCAGAACGAGTCCCTCGCGCCCAAGGCCGTCATCGACTGGATGTGCGGCCGCGCGAAGGGCTTCACCGCGCCGGTCGGCGGCGACGAGGTCGTCTGCGACTGGTGCAACGGCAAGGTCGGGATGATCGGCACCTCCTACAACGGCACCCTCCCCATCGCGGCCGCGACCACGGGCGTGGAGGGCCTCGAGACGATCGTCCCCGTCGCGCCGAACACGTCCTACTACCACTACTACCGCTCCAACGGCCTCGTCCGTCACCCCGGCGGCTACATGGGTGAGGACATCGACGTGCTCTACGACTTCGTGCACTCCGGCGCGAAGGACCGCCGGCCGTGGTGCAACGAGAACGTGCGCGAGAAGATCCTCGAGGCCAACCTCGACCGCGTGACCGGTGACTACAGCGACTGGTGGGCTGCGCGTGACTACGTCAACCAGCTGGAGAAGGTCCGGTGCTCGGTCCTGATGGCCCACGGCTTCAACGACTGGAACGTGATGCCCGAGCACAGCGTCCGCGTGCGGGAGGCGCTGAAGGCCAAGGGGATCGAGACGATCTGCTACTACCACCAGGGCGGCCACGGCGGCGATCCGCCCATGGACCTGCTGGTGCGCTGGTTCACGCGCTACCTCTACGGCGTGGAGAACGGCGTGGAGGACGGCCCGCGCGCTTACATCGTGCGCGAGGGCGACGAGCGCTCCGCCCCCACCGCCTACGCGGACTGGCCCAACCCCGCCGCCGCGGACGTGACGCTCTTCCCCGCGGGCCCGGGCAACCAGGTCGGCCGCCTCGTCGACGCCGGCCCCGTGAACGGACGCCAGCCGGTCACCGACGACGTGTCCATCACCGGCGCCGAGCTCGCCTCGGCCGGCGCCAGCGCCCACCGCTTGCTCTTCGCGACCCCCGAGCTCCAGGCGCCGGTGCACCTCTCGGGCAGCTACCGGGTGACCCTGCGCCTGGCCTCCGACAAACCCGCGGCCAACCTCAGCGTGTGGCTCGTCTCCCTCCCCTGGATCGACGGCGCGACCATCAACGAGAACATCATCAGCCGCGGCTGGGCCGACCCCCAGAACGCCGACTCGATCCGGACCTCGAAGCCCCTGGAGCCTAACGGCTTCGTCGACCTCGCCTTCGACCTCCAGCCCGACGACCAGGTGATCCCCGTCGGCGCCCGCATCGGCCTGATGGTCTTCTCCAGCGACGCCGACTTCACCCTCAAGCCCGCGAAGGGCACCCGCCTCCTGTTCGACCTGGAGGGGTGCTCGATCACCCTGCCGGTCGTCGGGGGCACGGACGCCTGGCGCGCCGCCATGGAGTTCTGAGGAGCCGAGCGCTCCGCCCGCCGGAGCCTGCGGATCGAGGCCGGCCCGGCGCCATCCCCCGAGAGTGGCGCCGGGCCGGCTTCTTCGATCCCGCCGCGTCGAGGCGCGGCTTCTAGGGAAGGACTCAGCGTCCCTTCGCCCGGGGCTCCGCCTCGTCGAGCCGGAGCAGCTCCACCATCGCCTCGCCCATGGCGAGGCCGACGTCCATGTAGGTCCGCGCGTCGCCGCCGTAGTGGCCGTTGGACGCGCCACCCTGGCTGAGAGGGTGCGTGTAGACCGCGCGCACGTCGTCCTTCAGCGCGGGGTGCGCCTCGCTCTTCCCGTCGACGGCCATCATCGCCTCGAGGATCTGCCCCTCGACGCCGTCCGCGCCCTCCTCGGTCTGGCCGAGGCTGGCGCACACGAACTTCGCCTCGGGCGCCTCGAAGTCGGCGCGCAGGGCATCGATCAGGCGCAGGAGGTTCCGCTCGTACATGGCGGCGTGCCCGCGGTCGTAGCGGTCCTTGTCCCCCTGCCACCAGAAGAACCCCGCGACCTCGAAGCGGGTCGCGTTCGGGTAGTAGGTGGAGAGCTCCTCGAGCACCTTCTTCGCGTTCGCCACGTCGTCGTCGTACTGCTTGCCTGCGTACCAGCCGATCCTCTTCGGCTCGGTCCCCTTCTCCCAGCGGTGCGGCGACTCACCGGAGCCCGCGTAGACCCAGGTCTTGCCGCCGTCCTCGAACTCGTAGCCGGGGCTCCCCGGCGGGAGGAGGTCCCAGCCGAGGCTGCGGTTGCCGATGCAGCTCTTCAGGATCAGCACAGGCTCCTCGAGCGCGTGGCCGATTCGATGCCCGATGCCCACCTCGGGCCCGATCTTGTTGCCCTTGATCGAGAGCCAGTCGTTGGCGTGCACGCGCATCCCGCCGCCGCGGGCCACCATCACGCGCACGTTGCGCACGTCCTTGCGCGTGGTCCAGGCGCCCTGGTCGTCCACGAGGAAGGGGTAGAGCCCCTCCTCCTTCACGGCGTGCTCCAGCGTCCCCTCCTTCTCGCCGGCGACCTTCCCGAAGCCGAGCATGTTCGACTGCCCGAGGAGCACGAACACCTTCACGGGCTTCTCCGTGTCCGCCGGCTTCCCGTCGGGATCGGGGAGCTCGTCGCCCGACGGGCAGACGAACGACGCGGCGAGGAGGAGCGAGGCGGCGAGGGTGCAGGTCATGGGCAGGACGCGTCGAGGGAGGCCTTCGGAGCGCGCGGCAGCGCCGCGCGACTCGCAGTCTAGTTCTCTTCGGAGAGCCAGCTCCACGCCGGAGGGATTCGCTCGGTGTGCGAGCGAGACGGGGGGAACGCAGCTGGCTCTGCTCCCCTCTCGCGGCGCCCTCAGAGAACGAGGGACATGTGAACCTCGTCGCGGTCCACGCCGTCGATGCGCAGCGCGCGCGGCTCGCGGCCCCAGGCCACGAATCCCATCGACTCGTAGAGGGCCCGGGCACCCGGCGCCTCGGCGGACACCGAGAGCTGTACGACGTCCATGTCCGGAGTGGCGCGCGCGTAGTCGATCAGCGCCGCGAGAAGCACCCGCTGGAGCCCGCGGCGCCGCGCTCTCGGCGTCGTGTAGACGCTCACGATCATGCCCTTGTGCCGGAGCTTCAAGCGGTCGTCGCGAACGATCGTCGCCGTCGACACGAGGTTTCCCTCCACGTCGTGCGCGCCGAGCACGCGGTTGAAGGGGTGCCCGAGCCGCTCCCGGTTGACCTCCGGCCGCGTACCGAGGTCCTCCCCCGGCGCACCGAGGAACGACAGCGGCGTGTCCAGCAGCATCTCCTCGCGGAGCGCCGAGAGGGCGTCGGCGTCATCCGGACGAAGACGACGGTACGAGTGCCCGTCGGAGAGCTGGCCCTCGAGGGGCGTCGCCATCAGTCGTCGAGGGTGACGCCGATGCGCTCGAGGTCGTCCTTGACGAGCTCGGCGATCGCGCGCGCGAAGGCCCGGATCTCGTACTGCGCGTCGGGCTTGAGGCGCTGATCGAGGAAGTGGAGCACGCCCTGGAGCGACACCGTCCAGTAGGCCTGGCTGTAGAGGCTCTGGGGCAGGATCATCCGCGCGATCTCCTTGGCGACGCCGCGCTCGATGCGCGCCTCGTAGCGCTCGAAGGCCTCGCGGCACTCGGCCAGCATCGCCTCGCGCTCGCCCGCGTGATCGAAGTCGGCCGGCAGGTCGACGGAGGCCTGCTTGTTCCCGTGGGGCGGGTTCGCCCGCATCACGCTCGGGACGTAGAACTCCGGCGTCCACTTGACGTAGCGGCCCGAGACCTCGTTCCACGAGCAGCCCTTGTCGGTGTCGAACATCATGTCGAACACCTCGAGCGAGACCTCCTCACCCTCGACCTCGTAGGTGCGCCAGCCGCTCCCCACCTGGTACTTGAAGGCCTGGCGGAAGACGAACAGCGGCGCCTTCCAGTGGAAGGTGTAGAAGCTGTGCCGGTACGGCGAGGTGTGGCCGTGCTCCCAGAGGAACGAGCAGAGCTTCTTGTCGCGCTCGTCGAAGCCCTCCTTCTGCTTGTCGTAGGAGATCCGCGCGCTGTTGACGACCTTCAGCGCGGGGTCCTGCGCCATCCGGTCCACCAGCGCGACGAAGCCGATGTTGTCCCCCAGGGCGTCGATGGCGCCCTCCGGTTGATCGATCGCTGTCACGGCCATGGGCCCAGTCTAGCGAGCCTGCCCCCCGGACCCTCCGCCTGCGCGGCGGTTCCGTGGGCGGCTCCCTGGCGCACCCTCGGATGCGCTCAGGGGCGCTTCGGAAGAGCACGCAGCCAGAGGGCCCGCTCCGCCGCGAACCCCGGCCGCCCCTCGAGCGCCGCGGCCGCGACCCGGACCAGCACGGGACCTGCCCCGGCGGCCTCACCCTCGAGGGCGCCGACGACCTGCCGTCGCACCCGCCCCGTCCAGAGATCCAGGCAGAGCCCCCGCGCCGCTCGCCAGCGCTCGGCCTCCGGGAGCTCGCCGGCCAGGGCCAAC
>CBFIJG010000132.1:0-7760 GCA_965662915.1 Planctomycetota bacterium
CGGTGGCCGTCGTAGGCGTGGAGGCCCCGCAGCCGGGGGCCCGCGGCGGCGGCGATGGCGCGGGCCTCGGCCAGCGGTGCCCCCGTGCGGTGCATCCCGAGGTCGAGGTCCACGAAGATCCCCGCCGCGGGCGGGACGTCCGCGACCTGCTCCACCGACTCCACGAGGGTGGAGAAGGCCACCCCGGGGAGCTCACGCGCGATCTCCGCGAGCCGGTCGAGCGCGGGCCCGTGGAGATGGTGGGCGAGGAGCACGTCACCGCCCGCGCGCTCCGCGAGCAGACGGCCCAGGACCTCCGCCTCTCGCAGCGTCGCGCACTTGAAGCGCCGGATGCCCTCGTCCACGAACAGGGCCATGGTCTCGGGCACCTTCGCCGTCTTCACGTGGGGCCGCCAGCGCCCGGGCCCCGCGGTGAGCTCGAGCACTGCGCGCAGGTTCCGTCGCGCCGCACCCAGGTCGATGACGAGGGCCGGGGTGACGATCGAGGCCGCCAGGCCGTTCTCCAGGCGCGGCGGCGCGTGGGGCCCTTCCGGCCCTTGCGTCGAGTTCTCCATGCGGGCACGAGCGTACCGGAGTCTCCGCGGGCTAGGCTCCCTGGCCGGGCTCCAGGAAGGGCTGGAGCGCACCGCACCCGCACCGCACGTATTCGATGCTGTTCCGCGCAGTTCTCCTCCTCGTGTTCCTCTCCGCGGCCGCCTGCGGCGGAGGCGGGAGCGCACCGCTCCCGGTGAGCGCTGGAGGCGATCGGCAGACGGCGGCGAGCGCCCGGGTCTACCTGGTTCCGAGTGCGCGGCCGGAGGCGAGCGTCCAGACGTTCTCCTGGAGGCAAACGGCCGGGCCCGAGGTCGCGCTCGAGTCCGACCTGCTCGCGACCCCCGGCACGCTCGTGCTCCGCGCGCCCGCTTTCGATGCGACGCTCGAGTTCGAGGTCACCGGCCTCCGCAGCGACGGCAGCGTCGCGGGAACCGATCGGGTCGTCGTCGCGGTCGAGGCGGATCGTGACGAGGCGAGCGGCGTGCTCCTCTCGACGATCGCAGTCCGCGGCGGAGGTCCCGGTCGCGCCCTCGCGAGCGCGCTCCACGAGGAGACGCAGCGGCTGTTCGTGGTCGACGCGGTCGCCGGAGACGTGGTCTGCTACGACGTGTCGGATCCCGCTGCGCCCGCGTTCGTGGGGGCGCTGCCGATCCCCGACGACGGCTTCGGCTTCCAGACGGGCGGGCCGCTCGCCGTCGCCTGCGGACGCGAGGGCCCGGTCGCGATCACCTGGTCCGGCCAGACGATCAAGTTCCCCGGGCGAATGCAGTTCGTGGACCCCGTGACGCTCCAGGAGCTGCGGTCGCTGTCGACCGTCGGGGTGCGGCCCGTGGACATCGACGCGAGTGACGACGGCACCCTCTTCGCCGTCGCCTGCTCGGGCGACCGGGACTTCATCGACCAGGGGGACGGGCTGGGTTACGTGACCCTCTTCACGGTTCCGCCGGCGGGCGCGGGTTCGATCCAGCTCGACCGCGACGTCACGCCGATCCCGCTCACCTCGTTCGACGGGGACGAGGCGGCGCTGCTCGCCGCGGGCGTTCGCTTCCCGTCGCCCGGAGCGCAGGCGTCCCTGGCCCTCGCGCCGCGCGCCATCGCCATCGCGCCGGACGCCTCGGTCGTCTGGGTCGCGTGCCCCGAGAACGACGCGGTCATCACGATCGACCCCGCGACCAAGCTCGCCGCGGGGATCACGGCGCTGCCCGACCGGCCGAACGCCGACCTCTCCCAGGGAACGGCGATCGCCGGATCGAGACGGACATGGTCCGAGGCGCCGAGCCTGATGGTGAGCCCCGCCGGGGACGTGATCCGGACGGGAGGGGTCGCGGGCGTCATGCCCCCCGGCGGCACGACGGGCTTCCGCTTCGTGAGCGGGTCGGGCCCGACCCTCGCGCCCGTGGACCTCGACGGCGACGGCGAGCTCGAGCTGCCCTTCGTCGACGCGGGCGCGCAGCTCGAGGTCGTCGACTTCCTCTATCGCGGCGAGCAGGACGCGATCGGGCCGCTCGATGTCGTCCCGCTCGTCGGACCAGGGGGCGTGCCCGTGACCGGGGGGCCGGGGGTGCGATCCAGCGCGCCTGGACTCGCGGGCCACGAGGAGGCGGCGGTGGACCTCCTCGGCGCGCCCGTGCCGCTCACCGACCTGGGCGGCCGCTTCGAAGGCGTGACGGAGACAGCGTCCGGGGAGATCTGGCTGGCGGACGCCCGCCGCTGCACGCTCTGGCGCTTCGACGCCGCTGGCGAGCTCGTCGCGCGCTACGTGCCCGAGGGCACCCCTCCCGCTCTCGGGACCGCGGCCCTCCCGGCCGTCTTCGCGCAACGGCGCGTGAACCTCGACTTCCCGCTGCACCGCCGCTTCGGCGGCTTCGGGGCGATCGCCTTCGACGCGACCCGCGGCTCGATCCTCGCGATCCCGCGCATGCCCCTGGACAACCCGGACGGGCCCGACGACCTGAACTCCGCGACGTCGCGCATCCTGCGCGTCGTCGAGTTCGACGTCGCGACCGAGGCGGTGGTGGGGGAGTACGTCTACGTCCTCGAGGCGGCGGACCACGCGGTGGAGGGCCTCGCGGTCGGCGACCCCGCGATCTTCGGCGGCGGCCTCGGCGTGCTGGAGGCGGGCGCCGGCCCGCGCGGACTGCGCGCGGTCTTCGACGTCGACCTCGACGGCGCCACCAACCTCCGCGCGCTCTCCGGGGCGGACTACGCCGCGGTGAGCGCCGTGCTCGAGACCACCGATCCCGCAGGGCTCGAGGCGCTCGCGGTCCCGATCCTCCCGGTCCGCAAGCGGCTCGCGATCGATCTCGCCGCGGCCGGGTTCGGCGGAACGGCGCGGCCGAGCGGGCTGACGATGTTCGGAGTGCGCGAGATCATCGTCGGGTTCGACGACGGGTTCGACGGCGTCGCGACCGGCAGCTTCGATCCGGCGTCGGGCGCGATCTCGCGGGGCGGGCGGGCGGGCTCGTTCTTCGTCCGCGGGACCATCGAGCCGCTGCGTTTCGACACCTCGGCCGACGGTCTGCCGGCTCCCGCGACCAACGGCGTGCCGGCCATCGGGCTCCCTCAGCCCCTGGACCTGGTGGCCATCGGCGCGGGCGACCGTATGCGGGTGGTCGCGGCGAACGGCGGGCGGCCCCGCGTCCTGCCCTTCTCGGACGACAGCCCCGGTCCCGACGAGCGGGTGCGCGCCGGTGATCAGGCGCTGGACACCAGCGTCTTCCCGGGGGCGTCGCTCTGGCAGCGGGATCCCTTCGGCGGGGATCTGATCGTGAGCAGCCGCGATGCGGATCTCGATGAGGACGGCCTCGTGGACCGCCTCGCGATCTTCGGGAGCCGGTCGATCTCCGTCCTCGATCCGGAGCGGCGGACGACCTGGACCTCGTCGAGGCTCCTCACCGACGCGGCGCGCGAGGCGCGGCCCGCGGCGGTGGACGCCGCCGCGATCACCTACGGGATGCGGCCCCGGGCTCTCGCGCGCACGACGATCGGCGCGCGCAGCGTGGTGGCCACCGCCTTCGAGTCGGCGGGGCTCGTCGGACTGCACCTGGTGAATGCGCCGGACGCGCCGCTGTTCGCCGGCTTCGTCGCCAGCGGCGGGGCGCCCTGCGACCTGGACTTCGCCGCGGCGGCGGGAGCGTCGCCCGCGCTCCTCGCCGTGACCGACCGCGACGCGGGCGTGGTCTCCCTCGTCCGCGTCGAGCTCTGAGGGCTCCCCTGGCGCCCTCGTCCCCGAGCCGGCGAGGGAATCGTGTGGCCGCTGCTTCGTACGTCACATCGGACGAGCGGCGGGCTAGGGTCTCTGCATGACCCGCTCGAGGACCCCGCTGATCCTGACCAGCCTCGCTGGACTCATCGCCCTCGGGATTCCGGCTCTTCTGGGCGGTGGCTTCGTGGGGCCCGGCTCCGGGCCCGGGAGGCGCACCGAGGTCGAGGCCGCGCCGCCCGGGGACGATACGGACAGCGCGGAGCTCGCGGCGGTGGCGCAAGGCGATCCCGTGCGCGTGGCAGCGGAGGCCGTCGACGCCGCTCCGACCGACGAGGTCACGGCGCCGCGGCCGGCGAGCCTCGTGGGTGTCCTCGCGGTCCCGACCGGTTTCCCGCCTGGAGCGGAGATCGAGCTCGTGGCGTGGCCGGCGGGCGGCGCTGACGCGGCGCCGGTGCGCGCCTCACAGGCCGGAACGGAGCGGGTCTTCCGCTTCGAGGAGCTGACCCCGGGTGCGTGGCTCGTCAGCGCGCGCGCCAGCGCGTCGGAGCGCATCGCCTGGGGCCGAAGCGAGACGGTCGAACTGCTCTCAGGAGAGGCGCGCAGCGGTCTGCGCGTGGTCCTGCAGGAGTACGCGATCGTCGGCACGGTGACCGACGTGAGCGGGGTGCCGATCCCGGGCCTCGAGGTCGCCTACGAGTGGATCGGTTCGGACGACTTCGCGGGCGAGTTCGTCGAAGCGGAGCAGCCCTTCACGGACTTCGGCGACATCAACATCGAGATCGCGCAGGGAGACACGATCATCGACTTCGGCGGCGTCCCGGTCCTGAGCTCGGCGCTCTTCGATTCGAGGCGCGTCGCGCTCGAGGACCTCGATATCGAGGCGTACGAGGAGACCTCGATCGATCCGGTCCTCGAGGAGGATCCCGGGGTCACCGACGTCGAGGCCATGGAGGCGACGACCCCGGGAGGTCTCGGTCCGGAGCCTGTCCTCCAGCGCTCCTTCCCGGTCCAGGTGGAGCCGTCGAGCAAGACACTCTCGTGGATCAACATGCCCTCCTTGGTCTCTCACGTTGCCTCCTACGCTGCGAGCACCGTGCGAACCGACGCGGCTGGCGTCTTCCGCATCGCGCTCTCCGGCCCCGGCAACGTGAACGTTCGGGCGCCTGCGAGCGAGGGCGACGAGCAGGGCGCGCGGTACATCCAAGGCGAGCAGGAGGCCGAGGTCACGGCCCAGGAGCCGACCGCCGAGCTGGCCTTCGAGCTCCGGCGCGCGGCCACGGTCGAGGGTCGGGTCGTTCGCAGCGATGGGAGAGCGGACGAGCTGCTGGTCTTCCTCCGCTCCGTGGGCGAAGGCTCCACCGAGACCGGCCGGACCGACGCCGATGGGCGCTTCCGCTTCGGCGGCCTGGTCGGGGGGGAGTACATCTTCTACGCCCGCAGCGGCGGCGAGGAGGGGCAGGACTTCTGTGCCCATCAGGAGATCGCCGTTGGGGACGGCGAGGCCTTCGCCCTCGACGACGTGTTGACCGCGTCCTCGAGCCTCGAGGGCCGTCTGGTCGGACCGGACGGGCTCCCGGTGGGGAACGCGCGCGTGACGGCCTACGGAGCCAGGAACCGCAACTTGAGCCGCAAGGGGACGACCGGGGCGGATGGGCGCTTCTCGATCGAAGGCATGTATCCCTGCGAGTACGTGCTGGAGGTCGAGGGACTGGAGCTCGAAGGGAGGGCGCGCGTGAGCATCCCGCCTCGCGGCGCACTCGTCTCGGTGGGCGTCCTGTCCGCGCGGGCGCCCGAGGGCCAGCGCTGACGACCGCGGGGGAGGACCGCGCGGCGCTTTGCGACGGCTCGCGGATCCCGGTTAGCCTGAGCCCGGCCGCCTGCGGCCATCCCCCCATGCACGCACGACTCCTCCCTGCGCTCTGAGAGCAACGACGTGGCGAAGCTCTACTTCAACTACTCGACGATGAACGCGGGGAAGTCCGCGATCCTGCTGCAGGCGGACCACAACTACCGTGAGCGCGGGATGCGGACGCTGCTCCTCACCGCGCAGGTGGACGAGCGCGACGGAGTCGGGACGATCGCGAGCCGCATCGGGATCCGCGCGGACGCCCGGATCTACGGCCCGGAGGCCGATCTGTTCGAGCTCGTCCAGGCCGATCTCGAGGGGGGACCGCTGGCGTGCGTGCTGATCGACGAGGCTCAGTTCCTGAGCCCCTTCCAAGTCTGGCAGCTCAGCCGCGTCGCCGATGAGCTCAACGTCCCGGTGATGACGTACGGACTGCGCGTCGACTTCCGCGGGGAGCCCTTCCCCGGCTCGGCGAGCCTCCTGGCCATCGCCGACGACCTGCGCGAGATCCGGACGATCTGCCACTGCGGGAAGAAGGCCACGATGGTGATCCGGCGGGACGAGGACGGCCGCGTCGTGACCGACGGGGACCAGGTGCAGATCGGCGGTGACGAGACCTACGTGTCCCTCTGCCGGACCCACTGGCGCGAGGCCTTCGAGGGCGCCGGGCGTATCGACTGACGCGTGCGTCAGAGCCCGCTCGCCTCGACCCACCGCCTGAGCGCCGGTTCGAGCAGATCCGGCCTCGACTGCCACGCCGCGTGAGCGACGGCGGCGATCTCCAGGCGCGTGGCGGGGCCGAGCACCTCCAGGAATCGGCGCACCCTCTCGAGCGGAGCCCGCCGATCGATGGTGCTGGCGAGTAGCAGGACGGGAGTCCCGGGCGGGATCGATCGCGCTGCGCGTAGCGGGTCGTTCTCGGTGGCTCCACGGAGGAACAGCGGCGCGACTGCGAGGAGACTCGAAGCTGCCAGGCGGTCGAGCACCGGTGGGAGCCGCATGGCGGTCCTGTCGTGGATCGCGGCGCCGATCGAGGTGAAGGGCGCTTCGAGCACGTAGCCGTCCGCGAGCGTGCCGTCGGACTCCGCAGCGAGCAGCGCTGCGGCTGCGCCCAGGGAGACGCCGTGGACGACGACAGGGCCCTTGAATCGTTCGCGTGCCCAGGCGACCGCCGCGGCCGCGTCCTGGCGCGCGACGAGGCCGTAGTCGAGGCGCTTGCCCTCCGCGTCGCCATGACCACGCAACGAGATGGCGATCGAGCTCCAGCCGAGCTGGGCCCAGATCTGCGCGGCGGGCTCCATCGCGCCGCGGTCGGCCTGGTTCATGTGGAGCAGCACCACCGTGCGATCGGCGGTGCCCGCGACGAAGGCATGGCCCCGGACTCGGGCGCCGTCCGCGGCCTCGAGCGCGACTGGTTCGACCGCAGCCCACTCGACGGTGGGCAGCGACTCGTCGTAGGGCGCGCGGGGGCGGCGGCTGACCAGGTGGGCTGCGAGGGCGCTCGCGGCCAGCCATGCGGCGGAGGCGGCGAGAAGTGCGAAGCCGATCCGGCGGGCGGTGAGCGTCAAACGGCCTCTCCTTTCATGACGCGGCGCAGGCGGTCCGCCTCGCTCTCGCGCTCTTCGATGCGTCGGAGCACGGTCGCGATGTCGCGCTCGAGCAGGGTGCGCACCTGCGTGTCGCGGCGCCGTAGCTGCCGGCGCTCGGTCTCGAGGATGGTGAGCTCCTCGCGGAGCGTCTCCAGCGTCGCCTCTTCGCGGCCCGTGGGCGTCCGTGTGAGTTCCTGGCCCGTTCGGGGGATGGGGGAGCGTGGGATCCAGCTCCGGTCCGGGCTCACCGCCGTGACCTCGCTCCCGGCGCTGCTCCGCCCGACGAGGTCGTAGAGCTCGCTGTGCACGGCCTCGCCCGTCCCCGCCTGGCGCGCGATGGCGAGGCCCTCGGCAGCGACCGCGACGAGCACCGCGATCGATGCTCCAGGCGCCGCTGAGGAGCTCGCGACCCCGGCGCACAGGCCCGACGCTGCCGCGGCGCGGCTCGCAGCAGATCGGAGGTCGGCCCGACCGCCGTGCGCGTGCAGGAGCGCCGCTCCCAGGGGCGATCCTCCGACGAAGAGGCGCGCGGGCTCGCAGGTCCCGCCGACGTCGCCTCGCAGCGATCGCCGGGCACGCTCGAGGG
>CBFIJG010000133.1:0-7731 GCA_965662915.1 Planctomycetota bacterium
CTCCGCGGAGCGCGGCGTCGCGGCGGAAGCGCCTCGGCCGCGCTGCGCGGCTCCGCTCCGGCGTCGATCTGCGCGAAGACGCTCTCGATGAAAGAGTCCTCGCCGGCGCGCGTCAGCTCGCCCTCGGACGCCCCGCCGAGGAGACCGCGGATGGAGCGAGACACCTCGAGCTCCGCGGCGCAGCCCGCGCAGGTCTCCGCGTGACGCTCGATGGCCGCGACCGACTCGAGGGAGGCGTGACCGTCGACGAGTTCGCGGAGCGGCTCGCGCCACTGGCGGCAGGGACGAGGCGGCCTCATCGGGCGTCCTCCTCGTCGAGCAGCGGGCCGAGCATGCGGCGCAGAGCGCGGCGGGCCTGGACCATCTGCGTGCGGACGGTCGCGGCCCGCACGCCGGTGATGCGTGCGACGTCGTCGTAGCTCTGGCCCTCGAGGGCGCGGAGCACGAAGGGCACGCGGAGCCGCTCCGGGAGGGCGGCGATGGCGAGCTCGACGCGCCGCCGCGTCTCCGCCTCCGCCGAGAGTGCGCTCGGGGTGCGCCCCTTGTCGGCGAGCTGGTCGCGCCCCTCGCCGTCGAGGAGGGACGCCGCGGCGTCCTCGGGGCGCCGCCCGCGGGCGCGCTGGAGATCGCGGCTGAGGTGGACGGTGATGCCGAGGAGCCAAGAGGAGAACGCGGCGGCCGGGCGGTCGGCCTCGCGGAGGGTGTCGAGGCCGCGCCAGGCGCGCACGAAGGTCTCCTGGGCCACGTCCTCGGCGTCCTCGTGGTTGCCCACGAGGCGCAGAGCCACGCGCTGGACCCTGGGCCGGTGGATCCGGATCAGGTCGGAGAAGGCCGTCCGGTCGCCCTGGCGGGCCCGCTCCAGGCGCTCCGCGATCGCCCGCGCACCTGCGCCGGGGTCTCCTGCGGCCCCTGCCGGCCCCGCGGGGCTGAGCAGCATCAACGCTCGCGACCTCATGTGGCGAGGGTAGGGGGTCGGGAGACGAGGGTGACGGGCAGCACGTCAACTGAGTCGCCGGGCGCTTCGATCCGTCGATGGGAAATCCCGGAATCGGTCGGGCGCCGCGCCCATCCGGCCCCTCTCGCGGTGATGACGGGCGAGCCCATGCTCCTCCGAGCCGATCACGAGGTCGACCCGAACGCGGACCGGGCCCCGTGTCACTCCGGGGTGCGGCGCAGGATGCACGGGAGCGTCGCCGAGGCCCCGCTGCGTCACGCGGGTGCGACGGCTCTCGCGTTCCCGCCCACGGGGGCGAGTGAGCGCCCGGGGTCAGTCCCCGATCGCGCCGCCGATGGAGGCGAAGCAGTCGCGCACGCGCCGGGCGAGCTCGCGGGTGCGCACGTCGGCCGCCGTGAGGGCGGCGTCCATCGGGATCGACGCCGCGAGCGCGGCGCCGAGCTCGGACAGGGCGGCCGGGCGCAGGCCCGCGGCGGGCCGCTCGTCCTTCGAGACGATGAGCTGCTGGGGCAGGTCGGCGGGGCCCGTCGCCCGCGGCATCCGGTAGCTCTCCACGTCGCATCCGGGCCGACCCCAGTACACCTTGGCGCCGACCTTCGTCTGCGCTTCCTTGGAGAGCGCGACGAGACGCGCGGTCGTGCCCTCGGGAAGCGGGATGCGCGCGGGGTTGCCGTAGCCGACGACGAGCTGATCGTCCTCGGTCCAGCGCAGGTAGAACTCCCCCTTGCGGCACGACTTCAGCTCGAGGCCGAGGAGCGCACCGCCCACCTGCGCGCCGGCCCGGGCGATCGCGGGCAGCTCCGCCGGGACGAGGCCGCGGAGCGCCTCCGGGAGGCGGGCATCCATCAGCTCGGTCCGGGTCGCGACCTCCGCGCGGATCCGCGCGAGGGCCTCGGCGTTGCTCCTCCGACCCGCCGGCGCGGAGGACGGTAGCTCGGGCACGTATTCCCCGAGGTCCACCCCGCGCTCCATGAGCATGTTCATGGCGTCGTAGCGCGCGGTGAGCCCGGTGGGCCGGTCGAAGAAGGCGTCGACGCGTTCGAGCTCCTCGACGATCCAGGCGAGGGCGCGGCCGTGGCCGCGGGCGTCCAGCAGGACCGCGGCGCGTCGGCGGACCACGTCGTTCTCGTCGTGGAGCGCGCTCACCGCGTGGTCGAGGAAGGCGCGCTTGTGGCGCGCCTGAAGCGCCTTCGCCTCCGCTCCCTCACCCTCCAGCTGGCTGATGCGGAAGAGCCCGTCGAGGACGGCGAGCCGCACGGGCGCGATCGGGTCGTCGAGATAGCTCTCGAGGCGTGCCCACTCGTCGCCGGTCGGAGCCCACGCGAGCGATCGCGCGGCCGCCGGGCGCCAGGGGAAGCCAGGGTCCTCGAGCGCCGGCCATAGCTTCGCGCGCAGCTCGGGGTGGTCGAACTGGCCGAGCACCTCGACCAGGGCCGTGCCCATCAGGGCGAGCTCCTCGGTGCTGTCCCCGGAGAGCTCGAAGAGCCGCGCCGCTGCGGGCGCGCCGATGCGCACGAGGCGCTGGGCGGCCTGGGGCCGGATGACCGCCGAGCCCGTGCGGGCGTGGCGGATGAAGGTGTCGATCTTCTCGACGTCCTGGGGACGCGCGGGCCGCCGGGGCGCGTCCTCCTGAGGTGCGGCGAGTCCGGAGGTGGCGAGCAGCGCGCCGACGAGCGCGAGGGTGCGGAGGATCATCTTGATCGCCGCGCGCCCGTGGCCGCGGAGTGGGGAGCTGGGCCGCTGGTCGCCGCCGCGCTCAGCGCGGCAGCTCGGTGGTGGTGAGTCGGTAGAGGCTCGTGACGAAGCCGTCCTCTTCCTTCTCGCCCGCGTAGAAGGTGCCTTCCAGGGTGATGCGGCCGGGGATGAAGCGCGTCTGCCCCTCGGTGAGGGTCACGTCCACGAAGTGGTTGAGCTTCGAGCGGTTGCACTCGCACGACTCGGGCACGAGCTCGAAGGTCTCGAGGCCCTCGAGGGTCCCGATGGCCATGTGTCCCCAGATGCGGACGCGCTTGCCGTCGAGGTCGGCGATCCACTTCGGGAGGGGCTGGCCCGGCCGGTACCGCGCGGCGCGCAGCTTGAGGATCGAGACCTCGACGACCTTCCCGTCGCTCGGCGGCGCGACCTCCTCCACGTCGACCGCGGCGGCGGCGGCGGCGGCCCGCTTCGACGCCGCGTCGAGCACGAAGCTCGGAGCGGCGAGGAGACCGGCGATCAGGAGGATCCAGTGGCGCGCGAACATGGGACCCAGATTGTAGATCGAGGCCGCGGGGCTCAACGACCCCCTTGTTCCGGGGAAGGGGTGGCTCCGGCGCCAGCGCGTCCCAGGAGCGATTCGATCTCGGATTCGAACCGTTCGCGGAGGCGCTGGTGGCGCTCGCCCGTGGCGGGGCCGCTGAACCCCGTGTGGACCGCGCTCACACGACCCTGACCGTCCATGAACACGGTGGTGGGGTACGCCCGCACGCGGTCGAGGATCGGGAGCGCCGCGGAGGCCTTCTCCTTGTTCACCGTCCCGCAGACCAGCGCGGGGTAGCTCGCGCCGTGGTGCGCCAGGTAGTCGCGCACCGCGGCTCGCTGGGCCTCGAGGTCGTCGCCGTACTCGAAGGCGAGCCCGAGGATCGACAGCCCCTCGTAGCGCGCGTCGAGCTCCACGAGGTACTCGGAGAGGTCGTTGCAGTTGGGGCACCAGCTGCCGAAGACCACCAGCAGCCGCGCGTCGCCCGCGAAGGCCGGGTCGTCCAGGCGGCGCGTGGTTCCGTCGACGTCGGGGAAGCTCAGCGAGGCGAGCGCGTCCTCGCCGCCCGTCCAGCGCGTCAGCGCGAAGTCGTCGGGCAGGGCCGCGCCTTCGTCCTTCGTCGCGGTCCAGGTCGTGTGGTAGCTGTCCCGCGACCAGAAATCGCCGCGCAGGGTCTCGCCCTCGAGCGCGGCCGAGAAGAGGAAGGCGTGGGCGCCGTCGAAGCACGACAGGTGGAGGCGGCCGCCCTCGAAGCGTCCGTCCAGGTAGCGGTAGTCGCCGAGGGTCGTGAGGAAGGTGCCGCGCGCGGTGCCGTCGGCGCGCGCCTCGAACACGCCGACCGCGAGGTCCTCGTCGTCCACGAAGCGAACGCTCCAGCGTCCGGTCAGGGCGTCGGCGTCCTCCGGGGAGAGGAGGTCGCCGCGATCGGGCCCGGGCCCGGCGACCGCGGCGAAGGCGAGGAGCTGCTCGTGGCCGGCTCCGCGGTCGCGGTCCCAGCGCCCCTCGAGGCCCTGACCGCTGTCGGTCACCTTCGCGACCAGGCGCGAGCGGTAGGGGGGGATCTCCACCGAGATGGCGTCGCCGTCGCGCTGGACGAGCCCGGCGTCGCGGCGCTCTTCGCCGTTGACGAGCGTCAGGCGGAGGTCTCCCGACCTCTCCTGCGCGAGCTCCATCCCGAAGGTGAGGGGCCCCCCTGGAGAGGAGAGAACGGCGCGCCAGGGGCCCACGGCGAGGGCCCCTTCCGCCTGTGGCTCGGCCTCGGAGCAGGCGTGGAGGAGGAGCGCGAGGAGGGCCCAGGGGGCCGCGCGGCGGGCGGCTCCGGACCGCCGGGGAGGGACCTGCATGGGGGCCAGGGTATCGGCTCAGGGTCCGGCGCGATCTGGCCGATGGACCCATCGGCGCGCCCGGCCCGTCCGGGCGTCTCGCTGAACCGTTCTCGAACTCACAGCTTCTCTGCTGGCCGCTAGAAGTGCGGCGCCCACCAGGGCGCACCTCCTTCCGGCCCGCGATGTCCTTGTCCCATCCGCTGGCGCGGACGGAGCACGATGGCCTGGATCGACGCACTCTTCAATCGAATGGTCGAGGTGGGAGCCTCCGACCTCCACATGACCTCCGGAACGAGGCCGCAGTTCCGACTGCACGGCGACATCGTTCCGATCAACGAGTGCGCCGAGATCCAGCCCGACCAGATGCGGCAGATCCTCCGCGAGGTCTCGCCCGACAAGAACTGGCGGCAGTTCGAGGCGGAGAGCGACACCGACTTCGCGTACGAGCTGCCGGGCCTCGCGCGCTTCCGCGTCAACCTCTTCATGGACAACCGCGGGCCGGGCGCCGTGTTCCGCGTGATCCCCGAGGAGATCCTCAGCTGCGATCAGCTCGGCCTGCCCGAGGCCGTGCGCGAGCTCTGCTACCTGTCCAAGGGACTCGTCCTCGTCACCGGACCGACCGGGAGCGGCAAGTCGACGACCCTCGCCGCGATGATCGACCTGATCAACGCGACGCGCTCTGACCACATCCTCACCATCGAGGACCCGATCGAGTTCGTTCACAAGGACAAGAAGTGCCTGATCAACCAGCGCCAGGTGGGCGGGCACACCGCGTCGTTCAAGCGCGCGCTCAAGGCCGCGCTCCGCGAGGATCCGGACATCGTCCTCGTCGGCGAGATGCGCGACCTCGAGACGATCGAGATCGCCATCGAGACCGCGGAGACCGGCCACCTCGTCTTCGGCACGCTCCACACGACCACGGCGGCCAGCACGGTCGACCGGATCATCGATCAGTTCCCGGCGGATCGTCAGGCTCAGATCCGCACGATGCTGTCGGCCTCGCTGAAGGGCGTCATCGCCCAGACCCTCTGCAAGAAGAAGGGCGGCGGCCGCGTCGCGGCCCTCGAGGTGCTCATCGCGAACAGCGCGGTCAGCTCGCTCATCCGCGAGGGCAAGACGCACCAGATCACCAGCACGATGCAGATGGGGGGCAAGCAGGGCATGCGCCTGCTCAACGACAGCCTCGCCGAGCTCGTCCACACCGGCCAGGTCGAGCCCGACGAGGCCTACATCAAGGCGGTCGACAAGGACGGTCTCGTCGCCGCCTTCGCGGCCAAGGGCATCCACTGGTCGCCCGAGATGCTCTCGCGCACCAGCGAGGCGACCGCGCCGACGCCCGCCGCCGATGCCTCGGGCGACCGGCCCCACCCGCCGGCGCCCCTGCCCCAGGAACCAGGCGCCGAGGCTCCTTCGGCGTCGACCGATCCCTTCGAGCAGTTCAAGCAGATGCGCGGCTGAGGGCGGAGTCCTCGTCCCGGACATGACGCGGCGCGGCGCCCCCGAGCGGGAGCACCGCGCCGCGTCGCAGACCGATCCGATCAGCGCGTGAGGAACTTGCCGCCGACGGAGCGGGCGTTCATCCAGCCCTCGGAGAGACAGGCGCCGCCGATGTGCTCGTCGGCGGCTTCGACCATGTCCATGAAGACCGCGAGCTCACCCTCGGGGACGTCCGCGGAGGCGAGCGCGGCCAGGAAGAACTCGGTGAAGAGGGTCGGGTCGATCACCGCGACGCCGGCGCCGCCGACGGACTCCTTGACGCTGGAGAAGAGGGCCTCGTCGACCATGCCGTCGTACAGCTCGCGCCCCAGCCGGCCCACGACCTGCTCGAGGTGTCCGGCGTCCGCCGCGGCGATCAGGTAGCCGTCACCAGCGCGCAGCAGGATCTCGAACGCCACGTCCTCGGGAGCGATGCGCAGGGTCGTGGCGTCGTCCTCGTCCGTCAGCTCCCCGCCGGTGCTCGCGACGAAGGGCTCCAGGAGCTCGAGCAGCTCGATGAAGGGCTCCTCGTCCTCGAGTCCGAAACCGATGACGGGGAACGCGTCCACGAAGGTGTCCGCGAAGGCCTCCGAATCCTCGGGGAGCGGCTCCTCCGCGTCCTCCATGGCGACGTATCCCTCGACGTCGTCCAGCCACTGGAAGGCGAACATGTGACCGGTCAGGTTGCCGAGCAGGTCCTCCTCCACGTCGAGGCCGATGAAGCCGCTCGCCGACTCGAGAGCGGCCTCGATCATCTCCCCGGCGCCCGCGCTCGGCTCGATGGCGTCCACGAGCGCGACGACGGCGTCGAGGAAGCCGAGGGGGTCGAAGTGGACCGCTTGCGCGCTGCGCACCCCGGCGGGCGCGGCGAGGAGCAGGTCCATGTCCGCCTCTCCGGCGAAGCAGTCCGCGAAGGCGTCGCTGGTCTCGCCGCCCACGAGGCTGGCGCTCATCACGACGCCGCCGTCGCGCCCGTCGCCGATCTCGAGGCCGACGTAGGCCGCGTCGGCGACGCTCTGGAAGAGCATCTCGAGCTCGATCCCCATCGGCAGCGCGGACAGGTCGAGGTGCACGCCGACGAGGGCGTCGACGCCTCCCCGGTCCGCGTCGCTCCACCACAGCTCGCGGTCCTCCGGCGTCTTCGCCCGGCCGAGCATGCCGAGGACGTGATCGGCGAGCCCGCCGGTCGCGCCGGTGGCGAGGTAGGCGCGGGTCCCGCTGGTGAAGGCCGCGAACGAGGCCGCGTCCGCGTCCTCCGTGTCCATGAAGCCGGTCAGGCCCGCGAGCTCGTGCTGGTGGGTCTCCAGCCCGGCGCCCTGGAGGATCGCCTCGAGAGCCGGCCCGAAGCCCTCGTCGACTTCGAGGGCGGCGAACACGAGCCCGCCGTCCAGCGCGTCGTAGGCGGCGGCGCCGCCCCGGACGTCGGCGAGGACCGCGCCGATCCCGCGCACGAGCTCCTCGTCGTCCCCGAGCTCCGCGAGTTCGATCAGCGGCGCGGTGAAGCGCTCGTCCATGAGCAGGCGCAGCCAGTCGCCGCGCTCCTCGACCGGGGTCGCGAGCGCGGCCCCGAGGTCGCCGACCTCGATGACGGCCATGGCCTCGGACGGCATGAGGTCGGTGAGCGGGCGAGGCGCCGGGGCGTCGGCGGTGCCCGCGAGCAGGGCGATGCTGAGGGAGGTGTGCAGCATGGAGGGCAGGACCGTGTCGGGCGGGAAGAGAAGCGGGGGCGGCGGCCGTCG
>CBFIJG010000134.1:0-4846 GCA_965662915.1 Planctomycetota bacterium
TCCCGCGGCGCTCCCCTGGCGGCCTCGGCGCCGAACTCGAGCGCCGCGCTCTCCGCCAGCTCGCGGGTCCGACGAGCGATGTCCCCCTCGAAGCGCCCCTCCGTCCAGAGGGACGCGATGGGCGGCGCGCCGCCGCCGTCGGGCCGCAGGAAGGCCGCGTGGTACTCGGCGGCGAGCTCGTCGATGGCCGCCGCGCCGCAGGCCGCGGGGACCTCGACGCCGAGCTCCGCGAGCAGCGCGGCAGGCTCAGGGGCACCGAGGGCCTCGAGTTGCGCGTCGTCGAGCTCGACCAGGAGGAGGTCGCCGAAGAGGCGCGCGGCGCCGGCGAGGGCGAGGACCTCCTCGCCGGCGACGTGACGGGGCTCGCTCACGTGACCTTGCGGACGTTGACGACCGTGCTGTGGAAGGCCTGCTGGCCGGAGATGGGGTCCGCCGCGATGGGCAGGACCGCGTTCTGGGCCCAGCCGTTGCCCCGGTTCTTCACCCACTTCCCCGGGTCGCCGCCGGAGTCGTCCTGCCACCACATGTTCCGCTCCCAGTCGGGGTCGCGGTAGCCGGTGGTGTCCATGCCCTCGGCGCGGTCGCCGAGCCCGTCGTTGCCGCGCTCGGCCCGGGCGACGTTCGTGTACTCCCAGTGGCCGAGGGAGTTGGAGATCGCCAGCGCCTTGGGGTGCACCGCGGGCGTGATCCACACGGGGATGCGGAGCTTCTTCTCGAGCTCGCCGCTGCCGAGGCCGAGGCCGGGGGTGAGCTTGGCGAGATAGAGGGAACGGTGGCCCGTCAGCTCGACGAAGTCGCCGTTCTCCAGGCCCATGCGCTTCGCCGTGTCGGGGTGGATCCAGGCCGGGTTCGAGTGAACGATCTCCGAGCACCACTTCAGATTCGCGGTCCGTCCGTGGTTGTGGACGTTCCACTTGAAGGACGTCATGACGAGCTGGTCGTCACGCATGTCCTGGTGCTCGTCGATCGGGCTGAACTTCGGCCAGGGGTGGATGTCGTACTCGTTGCCCTTGTGGTATCCGGGGCGATTCTTGCCCTTGGAGTTGGCGAGCGCGGTGAGCTCCGACGTGTCCTCGTTGCGGCCCGTCTTGACCACGAACTCGGAGTAGATCTCCATCTTGCGGCTGGGCGTGCGGAAGCCGCGCACGGCCCGGCCGTCCTGCTGGATCCCGATGCCCTTGCCGTCCTTGGTCCAGATGCCGGTCTCGGGGTCGAGCTCCGCGCCCTCCAGGTCCTTCTCGCCGAGCGGACGCTCGAAGGGCGCGAAGAACGGAGCCTCGTCGGGGTCCTCGAAGGCGCCGACGCGCTCGAGCATGGCCATCGGCGAGGCGTCCTCGCTCGAGTCGTAGGGCACCTCCTTGACCCACTCCTCCATGTACTCGGGCGTCGGCTGCGACGGGTACTTCTCCGCCATCTCGCCGCCGACGCGCCTCGCGATGTCGGGGAAGATGTCCCTGATGTCCCGGGCCTCGCCGAGGGGCTCGACCATCGGCCGGCGCATCGAGAGGTAGGGCTTGAGGTTGTATGCGCCGCGCGCGTCCACGTCCCAGCGCTCCATGTACGTGGCCCAGGGGAGGACCAGGTCGGCCATGGACGCCGTCTCGTTGAAGAACGGGTTGATGCAGACGTGGTAGTTGATCGCCTCCTCGTCGAGCATCACCGAGCGCGTGACGTCGGTCTCGGGCCAGGTGAGCGGCGAGTCGAGGTTGTACGTCATGTACACCTGGATCTTGGCGCGCTTCGTCTTGAGGTACCAGTAGACGATCTCCCCCACCTTCATCGTGTTCCAGACGTTCGTCAGGGCGAACTCCGGGGGGTCGGCGAGGATCGACGGCGTCTTGGGCTTCGACGGCCCCTTGGGCGGCGCGAAGCGCTTCTTGTCGTAGCCGCCGGTCCACATCCAGTTGAAGCCGCCCTTCTGGCCGACGCTGCCGACGAGGGCGTTGAGCAGGATGATCGCGCGGTCGTTCCAGTAGCCGTTGACGTGGGCCGAGGAGCCGCGGTTGCACATCGTCGTCGCGGCGGGCGCGGCCGCGGCGAACTCGCGGGCGATGCGGACGATGTCGGCGGCGGGGACCGTCGAGACGGACTCGGCCCAGGCGGGCGTGTAGTCCTTCATCTCGTTCTTCAGGTCCTTCACCGTGACGTTGGTCCACTTGTTGAGGAACTCCTCGTCGTAGAGCTCCTCGAAGAGGATCGTGTGGGCCATGGCCAGGGCCACGGCGCCGTCGGTGCCGGGGCTCGGCATGAAGAACTCGTCCGAGTTGCCGGCCGTATTCGACATGCGCACGTCGAAGGTGACGAGCTTGGCGCCGTTCAGGAAGCGGCCGCGCTGGACGCGCTGGGCGCCGGCGATGTGCCCCTGGTGGGCCTCGAACATGTTCGAGCCGAAGTTCAGGATGTACTTCGAGCGCTCGTAGTCCCCGAGGTCCCAGTCGGACTCGAAGAGATAGGTCAGGTTCGCCGCTCGGCGCGCCGCGGAGCAGAGACCGCGGTGGTTCAGGTGCGTGTTCGTGCCGAAGGCGCGCAGGAAGTTGGCCACCGCGTCCTTGGTGCGGCTGCGGCCCTGGTGGAAGGCGAACTCCTCGAGGCGACCGCTCTCCTGGACGCCGCGGAGCTTCCCGGCCACCTCATCGAGGGCCTCGTCCCAGGAGATGCGCTTCCACTTGCCCTCGCCGCGCTTGCCGACGCGCTTGAGGGGGTAGAGCAGGCGCTCGGGGTGGTACTGGTGGTTCAGGGCGGACTGGCCGCGAGCGCAGAGCTTGCCGCGGGAGTTCGGGTCGTTCGGGTTGCCCTCGACCTTGATGATGCGCCCGTCCTTGACGATCCCGGTGATTCCACAGACCGTCGAGCACAGCTGACACATCCCGTGGATGCGCTCGACGTCTTTGTACTTGTCCGGGTCGGGGAAGCGCGTTTTCTTGTTGGGGCCGGGGAGCGGGCAGACGCCCGGAGCCTTGGCCTCGTAGGGGTCGCCCGCGCCTGCGCGCCAGACCTCGAGGTTCTCCTCGTCCGTCGGCGGCCGGCCCGTCCAGCGCTGCTCACCAGCGGGCGCGCCCTCGTCATCGCCGGTGGACGCGCAGCCGGCGAGGCCGGCGGAGAAGGCTGCGCCCAGGCGCAGGAAAGCGCGGCGCGACGGTGCGGCGGGATCGGGCCGGTTCATCTTGACTCCTCCTCGCCCTCGGCACGCGCGGCGTCGGCGGGATGATCGATGCGCTCGTGGGGAGGCGTCGACTCCTGCCACTCGTACACCGAGTAGGCGTCGGGGTGATAGCTCTGTCCCTCCCCGGGGATCTTCGACTCCCACTCCGTCACGCGGTGGTTCTCATCGGTCGCGTACCAGGTCCGGGGCTTCGTGCCCTTCTTCTCACGCAGCTGCTCCAGGTCTCCGCTCGCCTCGAGCTCGGCCTTCAATCGGGAGATCTTGGACCCGGAGTCGTTCAGATCGCCGAACACGAGGGCCTCGCTCGGGCAGGTCGTGACGCAGGCGGGATCCATGTCGTTCTCGAGCCGGTGGGTGCAGTTGTGGCACTTGACCGCCTGGTTGGCGACCGGGTCGATGTAGATGGCGCCGTAGGGGCAGGCGTCCTTGCAGCTCGCGTGGCCCGAGCACTTGTCGTAGTTGACCTGGACCGAGCCGCCCGCGCCCTTGTGCAGCGCGCCGCAGGGACACGCCTTGATGCAGGGCGCGTCCTCGCAGTGCTGACAGGACATCGGCGCCATGATCCGCGCCACCGCGCCGCTGGAACGCTGGTGGTCGTGGTAGACGGTCTGGCGGATGTAGTTCCCGAGCGGCACGTCGTTCTCCGACTTGCACGCGACCTCACAGGCGTGGCACCCGAAGCACTTGCGCGTGTCGACGATCCAGCCGTACTTCTTGCCGTCGTCGGGAGCGGTGATGCGGTCCCGCCAGTGCTCCTCGGGCATGAAGAGATCCTCGCGAACCCCGTCGCGCGCCTGGGGCGCGGCCTGGGCACCGGCCGCGCCGAGGCCGGCGGCGCCCGCAGCCGCGAGGCCCTTCTTCAGGACGTCCCTACGATCGGGATCCTGGGGCCCGTCCACCTCACGCTGAGTCGAATCCGTCACCTGCTTGTCCCGACGAGCCCTCCGGAACCGAGTTGGCGAACGGACGAGGGTGGGGCGGACGAATCGGTCGAGGTGGAGGGCGCGTCGGGGCCACGTTCAGGCACCTCGAGCGCGCGATTCGGTCACGCCGCCACTCCAGGCACGCGTCAGCCGAATCCAGCCCGACCCGGAGCTTCTGCGCGAGGCGCGCTGGCGAGGTCGGCGCTGTTCATGATCGAACTCTGCGGCAACGCTCCCCCATCGTCAAGGAACGAACAGCGCGACGCTTGCACCTACATGCGCTTGACGTTGCGACCGATCTCCGGGCTTCGCCTCGCGCTCCACTTCGAATCGGTCTCACCCGCGTCGCCCGCCGGGCCTCGCGATCCTGGAGCGGGCGCGGCCGGCGTCGGCATCAGCCCTCGCGCTCGTTCGCCTGCGCCCGGGCCGCCGCCTGCATGTCCTCATGAACGTCGAACTCGTCGACGATCTCCTGACCGATGAGCTCCTCCACGACGTCCTCGAGCGTGACCACACCGTCGAAGCCGCCGTACTCGTCCGCCACGGCGAACATGTGGCGACGGGTCCGGATGAACTCGGCCATCAGCTCGTGGGCCGGCATGGTCTCGGGGACGAAGTCGAGAGCGTGCACCAGGCTCCGCAGCTGCGCGTCTCCGCGGCCGTCCACCGCCGCCTGGAGCACCTCGCGGCGGAACACGACGCCGATGACGCGGTCCACGTCGCCGCCCTCCGTGAGTGGGACGCGGCTGTGGACCCAGTC
>CBFIJG010000134.1:4945-7515 GCA_965662915.1 Planctomycetota bacterium
CTCGCGGCGGAACACGACGCCGATGACGCGGTCCACGTCGCCGCCCTCCGTGAGTGGGACGCGGCTGTGGACCCAGTCCGCCTCGTTCGCCGTCGCCTCCCCCACCGTCGCGTCGGCGTCGAGGGTGAAGGCCACCGTGCGCGGGGTCCGCAGCTCGCCCGCGGTGACCTTGTCGAGCCGCAGGGCGTTCTCGAGCCAGCGGTGCTCCTCCTTGCGGACCCCGCCGGCGCCCATGGCGAGCTCGGAGAAGAGCACGATCTCCTCCTCGCTCGGCGCGCTCTCCTCGCCGCCACCGGTGAGCCAGCGCATGACCATCTTCGAGGGCCTCGCGATCGGATAGCTGATCCACACCATCCACTGGATAGGCGCGGCCACGAGCGGGCCCAGGGTCCTCGCGTAGCGCACGCCGAGGCTCTTGGGGACGATCTCGGTGACGCTCAGCACGAGGAAGGTGAACACGCCCGCGAAGATCGCGAGGGCGGTGTCCGCGGACTCGGCGTAGTGCGCGGACACCATCGCGCCGCAGACGGCGGAGCCGATGGTGTGCGCGATCGTGTTGATCGTGAGGATCGCCGCGATCGGCTCCTCGACGTCGTCGCGGAGCCGCGCGAGCCGCGCGGCTCCGCTGGAGCCCTCCTTCTTCAGGAGCTCGACCTGAGAAGGCGTGATCGAATACAGCGCCGCCTCGAAGAGGCTGCACAGGAACGAGGCGAGGAGCGTCAGCCCCGCCACGATGAGGATCGCGGTCATGGTGCGGCGAAGGAGGCGCCCCGGCGGCGTCGCGGGCCGGGGGGCCCACTCGCTGCTCGGAACGCGTTCCGGACGTGGTGGAGGATGAGGTCGCCGATCAGCAAGCCGGCCACCCACCCCATCATGACGCCCGTGGGCCAGGTCTTGGTCATGATCCCGTCGGGACCCGCGCTCCTGCCCATGTGGAACTCGGCCCCCTCGAGCCCGGCAAGAGGGTCATCGATCGTCACCGTCGTGGAACGAATCGTCCCGCGCGACGACCGTGCGCATCTCCTTCGCCACCAGCACGAGCACGACGCAGCCGACGAAGCCGTGGACCGCGTAGAAGCCGGGGATCTCCTCGGCCCCCAAGTGGGTCTTGCGCTTGACGAAGAAGTCGACGACGAAGAGCAGCGCCGAGGCGACGAGGAACCCTCGGGTCAGCTTCCGCGTCCCGGACTGGAGAGGCCCCTCGAAGTCGTGCTCGGCGTGCGCCTGGTCCTCTTGGTCGTGGCCGGTCATGGGGTCACCTCCGTGATGCGGGAGACGAGGTCGTGCACGAGGCCGGTGATCGTGAGGGCGCCGAGGAGCGGAGCGAGAGGGATCGTGCGCACCCGCGGCGGAGAGGGCGCGCTGGGTCCGGACGCCCGGGAGGCGGACGGGCCAGGGGCGGTGAGGCGCTCGTGGTCAGATGATCGGCGACGGGACGTCCAGGGGCAAGGACGTCCACCCGGGGCTCTCGACGAGCCGGGGATTCTCGTGGCTCCCCTCCGTCGTCGCCCCGGGTGAGCTTCCTACCATCACCGCACGAAGATGGCGCCTCCCCTCACCCGCGAAGACGACCTCTACCGCAGCGCGGCCGCCGTCTACGACCTCGCGACGGCCCTCTGGAGCGGCGGAGCGATCTGGCGCACCCGTGCCTGGTGCCTCGAAGGCCTTCGCCCCGAGGAGAGCGTGTTCATCCCCGGTCCGGGCTCCTGCCGCACGGCGGTCCTGGCCGCGGAGCGCGGCGCTCGCGTCCTCGCTGTCGAGAGATCCCCCGCCATGTATCGCCTGGCGCGGCGACGGATCGAGCGGGCCGGAGCGGACGTGGAGCTCGTCCTCGGCGACTGGGAGGAGGCGGCCGCGGGGCGAGCCTTCGACCTCGTCGTGGCCGAGCACTTCCTCAACGTGTTCGACGAGGTGCGGATGCCCTGGGTGCGAGAGGCACTCATCCGTCGCGTCGCTCCCGGCGGGCGCTTCGCGATCGCCGACTTCCGGCCGGTGGTCTACGGGCTCCTCTCCCCCCTCCAGCGGCTCCACCACCTGATCCCCCTGGGCGGCTGCTCGCTGCTCACGCGGAACGCGATGCACCCGATCCACGATCACGGCACGCATCTCGCGGACCGCCCCGACCTGCGGGCGGTGCTCGAGCGAGACGCGCGGAGTTTTCGCGCGGGCCCCGCGTGGTTCCGGGCGTGGATCTACGAGAAGATCGGGAGCGCATGAGCGAGCCGTCCGAGAACACGAGCACCGCGCGGGCCTGGACCGCGGCCTGCGCCGCCGCCCTCGCCTCGATGGCGGCACTCACGATGTTCCGCGCGGGAAGCGCGCTCCTCGCCGGCGACCCGTCGACGCTCTACGCGTCGATCGACTTCAACGCGGCGCTCTTCGAGGACCTGCTCGGCCCCTACTGGCGCACCGCCGCGTCCGTCCTCGACGGCGAGGCCGTGCCCGACAGCCAGTACCTCTACCCCGCGACCCTCGCGGTCCTGCTCGCGCCGCTGACGGTGCTCGGCGAGGGCGCCGCGACGGCGGCGGCCGTGTTCTCGGGCGCGACGACGATCGCCGCGCTGCTCCTC
>CBFIJG010000135.1:0-7377 GCA_965662915.1 Planctomycetota bacterium
AGCGGCGCGCGCTCGAGCTCCCCGCGGCCGAGATCGACCTCTCGCGCGGGCTCTCCGCCTCTCTCGCTCAGGAACCCACGGTCCGGCGTGAGCTCGAAGAAATCCCCGAGGTGGCCGCTGCTGCGCATGCCTCCGCCGTGGCCGCTCGCCAGGGTGTAGCTGATCCCGATGACCTTGTCGCCGTCCCCGAGCGGCGCCGCCAGGGAGCTGCGGGACGACGCGAGGTAGCCATCGGTCCCCGAGCTACGAACGAGCCTCAGCTGTCGCTCGACTCCGTTGCGATCCTCGACGTCCACGTCGACGCTGCTCACCAGGACCTTCGAGACCACGCGAATGGTGCGCCCGGTCCCTTGCTGGTTCTCGAGGTAACGCAGCGCTGGACCGCTCCGCGACCTGACCCAGAGGTCCTCGTCCCCGTCGCCGTCCCAGTCGCACCGCAGCGCGACGCGCCCGTCGTCCACGTGGTCCAGGCCCGCGATCGCGGACACGTCCACGAAGGTCCCGTCGCCGACCGCGCGCCACGCGCGGTTCCGTTCGTGCCCGCTCCAGGAGACACCGCGCTCCATCGAGCGGGCGATGTTCCCCCAGCCCGTTCGCGCTGCCTGCGCGCCCTCACCTTCCACGTCCTGCGGCGCCACGCGCCGCCAGAACTCGCTTCAGAGGTCTCCGGGCTCCGGCCCGGTGAGGAATCCGGCCGGCACGAAGATGTCGAGGAGGCCGTCGCGGTCGAAGTCGGTCATGACCCCGCCCCAGCCCCAGCGGCCCATCTCGATGCGCGCGCCCCCGCTCCGCTCGAAGCCGCCTTTCCCGTCCGAGAGGTAGAGCGCGTTCCCCGAGGCCAGCCCGCGCACGCGGCGCCTCGCCTCCTCCCCGAGCTCCTGCCCGAAGGACTCCTGGAACGCCAGACGCCGTCCCGCGGACGAGTACATGTTCGTGACGTGGAGATCCAGGTCCCCGTCTCCATCGACGTCCCCCCAGCTCGCCCCCATGCCTGCCCCCGGATCGCACACGGGCGAATCGACGGGCCGGAACGACACGCCGCGGTCGCGCTCGAACAGCTGGTTGCTGCCGAAATCGTTCACGACGTAGAGGTCGAGGCGGCCGTCGCCGGTGGCGTCCACGAATTGCGCGGAGAGGCTGAAGCGGCCGCCCGCCCCGGCCAGCCCCGCCTTCTCGGTGATGTCCGACCAGCTCCCCCCTCGCCACTGGAACAGATGATTCGACGGCCCGTTGCGAGCCTCGTGGAACGGAACGGGCACCGCGTCCCCGTAGCGCGTCGAGACGTAGCGCGTCCCGAAGATCTCCGGCACTTCGTCCCCGTCGAGACGCGCCGCCGCGATGGAGTAGAAGCTCGCCTCGTCGGGGGCGCGCAGCATCCCCGTCACGGGGAACTGTCCCTCGCCGGCGTTCTCCTGGACCACGATCACGGGGCCCAGCGCGCTCACGACGTCGTCGTCCCCGTCGCCGTCCATGTCGAGGAGCAGGACCCCCTTGGTGTCGTCCAGCCACGCGACGCCGTGCTCACCAGCAGCGTCCCGGACACGACCGGACTCCTCCTGGATCAGCAGGAGGTTCGGGACGCCCGACGGCATGCCCACGTACAGGTCGGGGAGTCCGTCGCCGTTGACGTCGCCCGCGGCGATCCCCTGATGGCCGAACCAGGCCGAGAGCGCGGCGTCGTCGAGGCGTGTCGCGAGGCGATCCATGCCCACGCCCAGGAGCTCCGCCAGCTCGGGCTCCCCCGCGAAGACGCCGGCGGTGCGCTCCACGAAGTAGGGTTCGTCGAGTTGAGAGCGCTCGAAGGACTCGAGCTCGAGCTTCATGCACCGCCCGTCGACGTCGAAGAAAGCGCGCGCCTGGGCCGTCGCCTGCCAGACCGGCGGAAGTCCCAGCTCCTCCACGCCGCGCACCTCGACCCGCAGGTCGAGGATCACGCCGCCGGCGTCTTGCCGCGCGCCGATGGTCTTGACCTTGACCTCGCACTCGCCCGGGAAGACCTCGCCGCGGACGAAGCGGCCCCGCCATGCATCTGCATCGGTCGCGGCCCGCTCGGCGCCGTAGGAGCGGACCGTCAGCAGACCGGCGACCTCCGACTCGATCCACTCGTCCGAAGACGGGACCGGCGCGGTGAACACGACGCCCGCGCCCAGGGGGCCGGCCTCGCGCCCGTCCACGAAGTCACCGAGCGCCTCCAGCCACGCCGCCTTGCCCTCGACGAACGCCTCGACCCTCTCCGGCGTCAGGCCGTCCGGCACCGCCCCGCCCTCCTGGCCGGAGGCCAGGGGAGCGAGGAGGGCCGCGGCGGCCAGCACCGCGCAGAGGGGCCGGCGCCGGGTCATCAGGGGCAGACCGTGAAGCGCGCGGCCTCGGAGAGTCCGACGGTCGTGCCGTCCGCCGCGAAGCGGTCACGGTAGAGCCACTGGCAGTGGACCGTCTCGCCGAGCATGAGTCCCTGGTTCGCCAGGAACGCAGCGTCGACGACCCGGCTGAAGCTGCCGCTGCAGTTCGTGCCGAAGGCTCCGGTGCCCCCCGAGGTCCCGGGCTCCAGGATCCGCACGAGCGGCTGCGCGACGCAGAGGGTGCCGCCGAAGAGCGGCGTCTGCGCCTCATCACGCCCGAAGACGAACATCCCGAACTGGTCGTTGATGACGTCCGAGACGGTGAGCGTCAGCGAACCACTGCCGCTCGCCGACGCCTGACCGGAACCCTGGATCGTCGCGACGCAGCCGCCGGAGTTCACCTTGCCCGTGCAGTAGGACTGCGTCCCGCAGTCGAGCACGATGATCGTGAGCGACGCTGGCGCGAGGACCTCCACGGGCCGCACCCGCCAGAAACCAGCAGGCGCCTGACCCTCGAGAGCGTTCGCGAAGCCACCCGAGAGCGAGAGCGTGTAGGTGCCCGCCGTCGCCGGCGCGGTCACCGACCCGGTGGCGAGGATCTCCGGGGCGCCGTCCGCGACACCGGTGAGGACGATGCCCGAGGGCGTCGGCGCGAACTGATTGGCGATGGTGTTCATCGCGCCGCCCACCTGGAGCAGACCGCCCGCATCGGCGGTCCCGCCGAAGCCAGCGGGGTTGTTGAAGCCGCGCGGCGCGACGAACTCCTGGAGCGTGCCCGAAGACGGCGCGGCCATGGGATCGAGGGGGCCCCCGTCGAAGGCGGCGTCGAAGGCGAACATGCAGAGGCCCTGGCTCGCGTCGCCGCCGAGCAGACCCGTCACCTCGTAGTCGACGGTCGCGCCGGGGACGACGTACGCCACCGGGCCCTGTCCGGTCGTCACCTCCAGCTGGAGGGTCGTCTGGCCCGCGGCGCCCACGGCGAGTCCGAGGAGGATCGCGGAGTGGAGGAAGCTCTTGTTCATGGTCATCACCTCGCTCACTGTCCCGTCCAGACGCGCTGGAGCTTGCCGAACTCGACCAGGTCGAAGTCTCCGTCCTGGTCCACGTCCGCGATCGCACCGGGGTCGTCCGGCGTGATCGGCGTCGCCGGAGCAGGGCCGGTGGCGAAGGGTTCGACGAAGAACCAGTCGAACTCGTCGATCGTGTTGTTCACGTCCCAGTCGAACTCCGCGCGCCCGAGGGAGGTCAGGAAGGCGATGACCGCGTCCTTGTCCTGCTGGCCGAGCGCCTGGTACGCCGCGGCCGAGGGAGCAGCGGTCCCGCCGTGCTCGGCGATGGCGCTCTCCACGTTGTCCGCGAAGGTGCCGCCGAGGGCGCGCCCGTCGTGCAGGTAGGCGTTGCGCTGGACGAGGCCCCAGAGCGGGCGCGTCATCATCTCGGTCTCGGTGGCGTCACCCTCGACGATGCCGTCACCGAGGGGGCCCATGTCGTGCAGGAGGAAGTCCGAGTAGGGCTGGACCAGCTGGCCCGAGAGGGCCGCCTCCGGTGCGTTGCCCGTCGTGTAGCGACCCACGTGGCATCCGGCGCATCCGATCGCCCCGAAGACGGCCTCACCCGTCATGCCCGAGCGCGGGGTCTGAGCCGGCGCGGCCAGGAGCCGCTGGAAGTCGGTGAAGCGCTCGGTCCGCCGCACGCCGGACGCGTCGGGGAGGTCCTCGGGGTCCGCGACGGTGTCGCACTGCGCGAGCAGGGCGAGGTCACCGTTCGGCGCGTTCTCGAAGGGCAGCTCGGGGCTGGTGAGCCCCATCTCGTTGAGCGCAGCGTCCAGGGAGAAGCTCTCGACGGTCGCGATGCCTCCCTTCCAGCCGAAGCGGCCGACGCGCTGCGGCCCGGTGGGATCCTCGAAGGGTTGCACCAGGTGCACCCGGCCCGCGAGGCCGAACGGCTGGTTGGCGGCGCGGTCGAGCAGCACGCTCTCGGGGATCGCCTCGAGCAGGCCTAGACCGAAGAGGATCGGCGTCCCCCGCTCGGCCGTCACCGTCGCCTGGACCGGCACGGTCTCACGGCATCCGATGTCGAAGAACTGATCCTGGAGGAGCGTGCCGCCGAATCCGTCGAGGGACTGGAACGGAGCCCCGTTCAAGGCCGCGATGCCGAAGCGCGTCACGCGCCGCGTCCCGAACCCGCCGATCGCCGGGACGTTGTGGCAGCCCGCGCAGGTGACCTCGTTGAAGATCGGGCCGGCGCCCTCCGACTGGAGGACCGGCGTCGTGAAGGCCACGAGCCCGGCGTCGAAGCGAGCCCGCTCGGCGGGCGTCAGCCCGGGGACGGGCTGACCCATGACCGGCTGGGGTTCCTGGGCCAGAAGGGGGGCAGCGGCGGCCACGAAACCCACGAGCGCCAGGGCGCGCGGGAGGGCCGACGACCTGCGTCGCACCGAAACCATCGAATCTGGGGAAGGGTTGGAAGGGAGTCCAGCCACGAGGGGCGGAGCGCGATTCGGCCCCGGCGGAACCTTTGTCGCACGGGGGTTAGAGTAACGGTGTCCGCCGCGTGTTCCCCATCGGAGACATCACGAGGCCGTCGAAACAGCGTTCGAACCCGATCCCCGTCTCGATAGAGCGACAGAACGCCGCGCCTTCACCAGAGCCAGCCGCCGCCGCTCTCGATCGCGTCCGCGGTGACGTGCCGGCCCCTGAGCCCGTCGAGGATGCCCTTCGCCTTGGCGAGCACCGCGCGCCCCTCTCCCCGTGGAGCTCGCAGGACGAGGAGAAGCGGCAGGCTGGCGACGTCGAAGAGGACGAAGCGGAGCCAGTGACCGGCGCTCCCGTGGGCACGCAGGAATCGCACCGAGTTCACCGCCTGCATCCACTTGCGGCGCGCGCCGTACCCGCCGCCGGTGGCGCTCGAGGGCGCGTGGTACGCCGCGTGCTCGCCGAACACCCGGACGCCCCAGCCGGCGCGGCGCGCGCGCAGCCCGAGCTCGACGTCCTCCATGTAGGCGAAGTAGCTCGCCTCGAAGAGTCCGACGTCCTCGAGCGCGGCCGCGCTGGCCACGAGCGCGCAGCCCACGACGTAATCCACGTCCCGGGTCGCGCGCCACTCCGGCCCGTCGGGCGCTCCGTTCCCCAGGAGCGTCGAGACGTTCTGACGATGGTCCTGGCGCCCGCCCGCGCACCACACACGGCCGCTTCCGTCGTCGAAGAGGACTCGAGGCCCGACGAAGCCCAGGCCCTCGTCGCCGTCCAGGGCCGCGCAGAGCCCGCGGAGCACGCCGCGTCCCTCCGGGAAGCGAAGGTCGTTGTTCACGAACGCGACCGCTCGCGCGCCCGACGCGAGCGCGTGCCGCGCCCCTCCATTGGCTCCCTCGCCGAAGCCGAGGTTGGACCCGTTGTCGAGGTGCACCAACCCGGGGAGCGCAGAAGCCACGAAGTCCCGCGACCCGTCGGACGACGCGTTGTCCACGAAGACGATGCGCTGCGCCGGGACGCCCTCGGCGAGGACGGAGCGCAGGCAGCGGAGGTTGTCCTCCGCGCCGCCGTTCCAGTTGACGACGACGACCCACAGCCCTTCGAAGCTGCCGCTCACGCCCGCTCCTCCGCGCCCTCGGCTGGCCGGGTGTCCGTCACCTCGGAGTCCACCTCACCGCTCGACAGGAGGGTCGAGATGCGCTCACCGGGAGCCAGCTCCCCCGCGTTCCCCACGACCGAGCCGTCCGCCCGCCGGGTGATCGAGTAGCCACGCTCGAGGACGGCGTGGGGAGACACGGCGGCCAGGGTCCGCGCGAGCGGTCGCAGCCGCTCCTCCGCGGAACGCTCGCGACGGTCGCCGGCCTCGATCAGGTCCGCGGCGGCGCGTGTGAGCGCCTCGGAGCGCCGATCCAGTCCGCGGTCGAGCGCGCTCGCGAGGGCTTTCGCGAGCGCCCGAAGGCGCTCCTCCGCGCGGCCGACCCGAGCGAGAGGTCCGCCACGCTCGAGGCGCGACCCGGCCCGCTCCAGCGCCGATGCTCCGCGCTCGAGCCGCGCCGCCACCGCGCCCCCGAGGCGCCGGCCGAGTTCCAGCGTCTGTGCGCGCCGCCGCTCGAGGAGAACCGCGGGGTCCCGCAGCGAACGAGCCGCGCCCGCCCGCGCCAGGCGCTCCTCACGCCGCTCGAGAGCTCGCTCGACGGCATCGCCGAGGTAGGCGGAGCTCCGCTGGAGCGCATCCTCGAGCGCCCGCCGATCCGGGATCACCGTCTGTGCCGCGTCCGTGGGCGTGTGAGCGCGATGATCCGCGACGTGATCGATGAGGGTCGTGTCCGTCTCGTGACCGACCCCGCTGACGACGGGCACGCTGGCCGCGAAGGCCGCGCGCGCCACGACCTCGTCGTTGAAGCACCACAGGTCCTCGATCGCGCCGCCTCCGCGGCAGACCACGATCACGTCGACCCCGCTGCGATCGAGGTGCTCGATCGCGCCCGCGATCTCCCGCGCGGCGGCCTGGCCCTGGACACGGCTGTGGGCGAGTCGCACAGGGAACCCGGACCAGCGGAGCGAGCGCGTCCGGAGGAAGTCGCGCCACGCGTCCGCGTCGCGGCTCGTGACGACGCCCACCACGCGCGGGAGCCGCGGGAGCGGACGCTTCCGATCGAAGAGCCCTTCCTCCCGCAGCTGGGCCTTCAGTCGTTCGAGCTCCGCCAGCAAGGCACCGAGCCCGCGCGCCTCCACCCGGTCGACGATCAGGCTGTGCTTGCCGTAGGGCGGGTAGACGTCCAGCGAGCCGTGGCAGACGACTCGCGCGCCGTCCTCCAGCTTCAGGCCTCCGAGGGCGCGAGGCACCTGGCTCCGCCAGATCTTGGCGTCGAGAGCCGCGCGATCGTCCTTGAGCGTGAAGAAGACGTGCCCGGAAGCGACGGTCTTCGGTCGGCTGATCTCGCCCTCGACGGCCACCCGGCCGAACCCCTTCAAGGCCGCGTCGATCCTCTCGGTCAGCCCTGCCACGGACTCGACCCGCGGGCCCTCGCCGGGCCGCACGTCCGGACGCGGCGCCGAGGCTGCGG
>CBFIJG010000136.1:0-7249 GCA_965662915.1 Planctomycetota bacterium
GCCGCGCGATCCGCGGCCGCGGCTTCGCGCGCCGCGCCCAGGTCCAGCTCGATGGCGCGGACCTCGCCGGCGAGGAACTCCGCGACGGCCGCGTCGTCGGCGAGCGTCGCCAGGACCCCCTGGAGGACACGCTCGATCGACTGATCGAACTCGTCGACGTTGCGGGCGAAGTAGAAGGACTCGTCGTCCTCCTCGTCCGCGCCGCCCTCGTAGAGCGTCTTGCGAGACAGGAGGATGTCGAAGGCGCGCCTGTAGAGCGCCAGCGCCGCGGCGTCGTCGCCCAGAGACTCGGTCAACTCCCCCACCTTCGCCAGGAGTCGCACGTCCGTGGGGCTCGCGGCGAGAACGGCCTGGTAGCGCTCGAGGGCGCGCTGGACGAACCCGGCCTTCTCGAAGCGCTGGGCGGACTCCGCCTGGTACAGCTCGCCGTCGGGGAACTCGCGAGTGAGGTCGAAGGTGCGCGCGGCCGCTCCCTCGTCCCCCTCCTCCAGGAAGGCGTCACCCAGGTCGAGGTAGACATCGGGCGGGACGAGCTCGCCGAGCCCGACCAGGCGGCGGCCGAAGGCCAGCTGCTGGTCGCGGTTCCCATCACGCGCGGGTGAGCCGAAGGAGCCGCGCGCGGGCTTCGAGAGGTCCATGAGCTCGCGCAGCACGGAGGCCCGGCGGGGGCCGGCCGAGGCGAGGCTGTTCTCGAGGGCAGCGATCTGCCCATCGTCGTCCTTCGTCTCCTCGGCGAGATCGGCGAGGAGCTGGTAGAGGTACGGTCGGTCCTCCTTCGACGCGAGGCGCTCGAGGGTCACGCGCCGCGCCCACTGAACCATCTTCGGCCGCGGCGGCGCGTCGACCAGCATGTTGAGCAGCCCGTCGATCGCGATGGTGAAGAGATCGTCGCGCTCGGCGGTCTCCGCCAGGTGCTGGAACATCCCGACGGCGAGGTCCGCCTGGCGGATCTCCTTGAGGAGGTTCGCCATCAGGAGGTAGCTGTCGATGCGCTCGGGATGCGCGGCCAGCCCGCGGCGGTACGCGGCGATCGCCTCCGGCCGCATCCCCGAGAGCGACAGCACGCCGGCCTCGAACTCGGCCGCGCTGTCGTCGCCGCCCGGCAGCTCCTGCAGACGCATCAGCGTGGCGCGCGCCTGGTCCGGCTTGCCGCGCTCGAGCTGGCTCATCGCGAGCTGCCGGTAGTAGTCCGGCCGGCCCTCGGGGTCGAGGGCCACGAGGCGCGCGACCGCCTTCTCGTAGTGGTAGTAGTCGTTGCAGGCGAGGTAGATGCGCGCCTTCTCCGTCAGCGCCTCCAGCTCGGTCCCGCCGGAGCGGCGCAGGAACTCGTCGATGATCTCCGCCGCGCTGACGGCGTCGCCGACCTTCGTGTAGAGGCGGACGAGTAGCCCCGTGTCCTTCTGGGTGGCGTCCCCCTCGTAGAGCTTCTTCTCGAGCTCCACCGCCACGTCGGCCAGCACGCCGAGGCGCGCGGCGACGGTCATCAGGCGGTCCTCGACGAAACGCCGGCGCGGGATCGACTTGATCCGCGTCCACAGATCGCGCCACAGCTCGAGGGCGCGGTCCTCGCTGCCCACCTCGGAGTAGAGCCACGCGAGGCGCATCTCGAGGTCCTCGCCCGCCTTCGCGGCGCCGCGGAAGATGCGCACGCCCTCCAGCACGCGGACCGCCTCCTCGAGCTCGCCCAGGCGCTCGAGGCAGTCGGAGAGCGGCATGCGCACCGGTGAACCCGGATCGGCGTGCTCGTCGAGCCGGTCGAGCACGTCGCGAGCGGCGTCGAGGCGGCCGCGGTCGCGCTCGAGGTCGTAGAGGAAGAGGAAGGCCGACTCGGCCTCGTCCCCCGTCTCGATCTCCAGCTCCGCCGCGCGCCGCGCCAGCTCGTCCAGCCCGAGGGACTCGAGGGAGTCCGCCACGTCGAGGGGACGCGCAGGAATCCTCTCGCCGGCGGCCGGCAGCGCGAACCACTGCTCCCAGACGTCCACCGCGGCGCCGCGGTCGCCGGCCTCGAGGAAGTGGCGCGCGAGGCCCGACCGCCACACGAGCTCGTCGGGCTCCGCCGCGATCCACTCCCGGAAGGTCGCGACCATGTCGTCCTCGCGGCCCGCCTCCCGATACATCTCGAGGAGACGCCGGCGTTCGTCCTTCGTGAAGACCTCCGCGCCCTCCGCCTCGACCATCTCGATGGCGTCGCCGGACGCCCCGGTCTCCCGCAGGAGCTCGATCCACGCGCGGCGCGCCTCGGCGGGGAGGCCCTCGCGCTCGGCGGCGAAGCGCTCGAGGAGCGCGCCGAGACTGTCGTCTCCGCGGTGGGCCTCGGCCAGCAGCGTCAGTCCGTAGCGCCGCTCGCGCGCCACGGGCGAGAGATGCACGGCGCGCCACGCCGCGCCCTGGGCGCGCGCCCAGTCCTCGGCGCGCAGGGCCCACTCGGCCACCCGGAGCTCACCGCTGGCCGCGGCCTTGACCCGACGCTTGCGCTCCGAGATCTCCGCTTCGGCCGGAAGGAGATCGGGGACGACGTAGAGATCCGCCGCGTCCCCGGGACGGCCGAGCAGCGCGAGCACGATCGCGCAGCGATTGCGCAGCTCGACCGGCCGGCCCTCCTCCCGCGCGAAGTCGGCGAGGGCGTCCTTCTGCTCCTCGCCTCCGGACTCCATGGACATCAGCGCCATGCGCAGCCGTAGCTGGGACTCGACCTGCTCGTCCAGGCCGCCGGTCTCGACGAGCGCGCCGTAGGCCTCGAGGGCCTCGTCCGAGCGGCTGTCCGCGTCGAGCAGGCGCGCGTGGGTCAGGCGCGCGTCGAGATCGCCGGAGTCCTTCGCGAGCTCGGCGAAGGCGTCGGCCGCCGCCGAGAGATCACCGAAGCGCCAGGCGAGCAGGCCACCGAGCCGGCGCGCGGCGCTGCGGACGGCCGGCTCCGCCGGGCTCGCGACGATGCCCGCGAGGTGGCTGTCCGCGAGCCCGAGATCGCCGTGGGCCGCGATGATCGCGTCGAAGATCGCGGGCGCCGCGGCCCTCACCTCGGCCGCGCCGGGCCCGCGCTGCACCAGCGCGTCGACGAGCGCCGCGGGTCGCGGGTCGAGCCGCTCAGGCGCCTCGACGTCCGGGTCGGGCGCCGGCTCCTGGACGGGAGCGGGCAGTGGACCGAAGGCGACGGGAACGGCGAGGAGCAGCTCGAGGAGAAGCATGGGAGATCGCGCCGGCGAAGCGCCGGCGGCCCGCCATGTTGAGGCATCCGCGCCGCCTGAGCAGCGGCACCGCCGCGATTCCGGGCAAGGACGCTGTATGCCGTCGCAGGCCGATCACGGGCAGGGCCGGGAGAGCCGGGCGGGAGAGCACGCGTCGCCGTCGCGAGGCCACCCGGGCAGCGTCCGGGCAGGGCCCATCGCGCTCGCACGCGATCCGCTACGGTCGAGGACGTCATGGACCATTGCCACGCACCGCTCCTCCTCGCCGTTCTCCTGTCCGCTTGCCACGCGACCGGCTCACGAACGGAGCGCGCGGCGAACGCGCACCCGAACGTCCTCGTGATCCTCACGGACGACCAGGGCCACGGCGATCTCCGCTCCCACGGGAACCCGGTCCTGGACACGCCGCGCCTCGACGCCCTCGCCGCGGAGAGCGCCGCCATGGAGCGCTTCTACGTGAGCCCGGTGTGCACGCCCACGCGAGCCGCGCTCATGACGGGCCGCAACAGCGTGCGGACCCGCGCGATCGACACCTACCGCGGCCGCGCGATGATGGCCCCGGCGGAGGTGACGATCGCCGAGGTCCTGCGCGACGCGGGCTACGCGACGGGGCTCTTCGGCAAGTGGCACCTCGGCGACAACCACCCCATGCGCCCCCAGGACCAGGGCTTCGAGAAGGTCCTCTGTCACCGCGGCGGCGGGCTCGCCCAGCCCGCGGACCACATCGACAACCGGCGGCGCTACACGGACGCGATCCTGTTCGAGGACGGCGTCCCCGTGCAGACGGAGGGGTTCTGCATGGACGTGTACGCGCAGCACGCCGTGCGCTTCATGGAGGAGAGCGCGGCGGCGGACCGGCCCTTCTTCGCCTACGTCGCCACGAACACCCCCCACGGCCCCTTCCACGACGTGCCGGAGGAGCTGCGCGCCAAGTACGCGGGCCGGGACCTGTCCGGCGTGCTCGACGACCCGAAGCAGGCGGATCGCCTCGCGCGCTGCCTCGCCATGGTCGAGAACGTCGATCAGAACGTCGGGCGCCTCCTCGACGCGATCGAGCGCCTCGGCCTCGCCGAGGACACGATCGTCGTCTACCTGCACGACAACGGCCCGAACATGCGCCGCTACGTCGGCGAGATGCGCGGGATGAAGAGCGAGGTGTTCGAGGGGGGCATCCGCACGCCCTTCTTCGTCCGCTGGCCGGGCGTGGTCCCGGCCGGTCTGCGGCGCGCGGAGATCGCGGCCCACGTGGACCTCTGGCCGACCCTCGTCGAGGCGACCGGGGTGGACGCTCCCGCCGTGGAGGATCAGGACGGACGCAGCATCTGGCCGCTGCTCACGGACACGGCCGCGGAGTGGCCCGATCGACTCCTCCACATCCAGGCGCACCGCGGCGACCGGCGCGTGGCCGAGCACAACTTCGCCGTGATCGGCCAGCGGTACAAGCTCCTCCGGGCCTCGGGGTTCGGACGCGAGACGCCGCCCGCCGACAGCGCGTTCGCGCTCTTCGACCTCGAGAACGACCCGCGCGAGGAGGCCGACCTCTTCTCCGCGGAGCCCGAGATCGCCGCCTCCCTCCTCCGCGCCCACCGCGAGTGGTTCGCGGACGCGATCGATCACGAGGGGTTCGGGACGCCGCCACCCATCGTCGTGGACTTCGACGTCGAGCCGTCCCACGAGCTGAACAGGAACGACTGGCGGCCCATCGGCGGCGGCTACGGAGCCGCGGGCGAGTGGCACCTCTCGAGCGCCTCGGACCGGCGACTCACCGTTCGGGTCCGCACCCGCGGCGGGCCGAAGGCCCCGGGCACCGCGCGCGTCGAGGTGATGATCGACGGCGAGGTGCAGGCCGCCTCCGACGTCGTGATCGACGACCGTCGCGCGCGGCTCGATCACGAGCTGGAGGGAGCCCTACTGCTGCCTCGCGGCGAGCATCGCCTGGGAGTGCGCGTGACCATCGGCGACGCGCCCTGGGCCGCCGAGCACGTCATCCTCGCGCCGGCCCGCTGATCGGACCGCTCCGGCGGCTCAGACGCGGGCCGCGCGGGGCCAGCGGCGGTAGGCGACGTCGCCGAGGTAGGCGAGGAGCGCGAGCAGCGCCAGCAGGGGCGCCCACTCGCGGAGGCGCCTGCGCGCCGGCTCCTCGAGCTCCGCGATCGGCACGCCCGTGGCGCCGAGCGCCTCGAGGCTCGCCCTGGTCGCGCCGAGCGATTCCGCGAGCGCGTCGAGCGCCTCCGGCGCCACCTGCAGCTCGCGGGCGCCGCCCGCCGTGGCTCCGAGCACCAGGCGCCGGGGCGCGCTGCCAGCGCTGCGGCCCTCGACTCGCATGGCCACCTCGCCGCGCCACTCGACGTGGGTCTGCCAGCGGTCGGGCGCGACCTGCACGAGATCCAGCTCGCGTTCCTCGTCGCCTTCGATCAGGAACGCCTCAGGCGTCCCCGCGGCGCGCGGGTCGCCCGTCGCCTCGGCGACGATGCGCGCTCCCCCGGGCTCGCGCGCGGCGAAGAAGCGGAAGGGCGCCGCGTCGTCGGCGGCGGTGCGCTCGAGGACGCGACCGAGGAGCTCTCCGTAGCCGTCCCAGCGGGACCAGCTCTCCGTTCCGGGGCCCGTGGGCTCCGTGGTCATCGCGGTCACGCGTCCCGCGCCGTACCGCCAGGTGGCGAGCACGGGGTGGTTCTCCTCCGCCGTCTCGACGATCACCTCGGCGCCCGGCCGCGCGCGCGTCTCGACGTAGCCGTCGAGGTCGGGGAGCGCGCCGCGCTCGATCTCCCCCCACCAGCTCGGCCCGCCGCGCGCGCGCACGGCGGTCGCCTGGGGGCGGTACGCGGGGAGCTTCGCGCTCGCCGGCTGCTTGAGCAGGATCTCCGGCAGGTTGAAGCGGTTCGGCACCGAGTAGAAGCGGCCCTGGCCCCAGTTCGCGATGTTGACGAGGAACTCGGAGTGGGCGTCGGGCCCGATCAGGACCGTCGAGACGTTCATGCCGTCGTCCGCCATGCGGCGCAGGAGCGGCTCGAAGGCGCCGGTCTCGACGCCGCCGTCGGTCAGGATGAGCACGTGCTTGTAGCGCGTGCGCACGTTCTTCAGGCCGTAGTAGGCCTCCTCGATCGCCGGCAGGATGACCGTGCCCCCCCCCGCGTCGAGGCGGTTGAGCGCCCGCTCGATCTCGATCGAGTTGGAGGCCGGCTGGATCGGGACGGCCCAGCGCTTGGCCCCGTAGAACTCGACGAGGCCGACCTTGTCGTGGGGCAGGAGGCGCCGGATGGCGAGGCGTGAGACCTCCTTCGCGAGCTGGACCCGGTTGCCGCCCATGGATCCCGAGGTGTCGATGATCACGACGAGGGTCGTGCTCGGATCGCGCTTCTCCTCCTTCTGGACGAACTCGACCGGCAGCAGCTCCTCGAGGGGCTCCTCGTGGTAGCCGCCTGGTCCGAAGGACGCCTCGCCGCCCGCCATGACGAGGCCCGCGCGGCCCTCGGCCACGGCGTTCGCGAGGCTCTGCTGCCGCTCGGCCGGGACCGACCTCGCCGGCCGGTCGTCGAGGAGGACCACGTCCGCCCCTTCGACGCCGTCCGGGGTGATCTCGAAGCCGTCGCCGAGCAGCTCGCCGAGCCGCGCTGGCGCGCCCTGCACACGCGCGCCCAGGTACGCCACGCGCAGCGGATCGTCCACCGGCACGCAGCGCTCGAACACGAGATCGCCACCGCGCGGATCGACACCGTCCGTGACCTCGACCGCGAGGCGCAGGTCCAGGAACCCGGGCGCGCGCGGGGTGAAGGGGAGCGGGAGGACGACATCGCCGTCCACGGCGAGGTCGTCGAGGCTCGCGAGCTCGGCGTCCCCCTCGAGGAGCGCGACGCGTACGACCTGACCGCCCCCAACGAGACGGGCGAGGGCGATCGCCTCGCGCCCGACGCGCGCGGGAGCGGCGAGGTCCAGCCCCACGGCGCGCAGATCACCTTCCAGGCCCGGGAGCGCAGCCAGGGTCATCGGCACGCCGCGCGACGCGAGGTCCGTCGCCGCGTGGAGCCGGTCCGCGCCCGACGGGTCATCGGTGGCGAGGCCGTCGG
>CBFIJG010000137.1:0-7235 GCA_965662915.1 Planctomycetota bacterium
GCGCGAGCGCCGTGGGCCGTGTCGGCCCGACGCCCCGCCGCCGCGGAGCCTCCGCGGGCTCAGCGCCTGAAGCCCGCCACCAGGCCGAGGCCAGCGGACGCCGCGGAGGGGAGGCTGCCCGTGATGAAGGCCCTGAGGCTCTCGAACTGCCGCCCGACGCCAGCGGTCAGGTCGTCCCAGTAGCCCTGGGCGACCGCCCAGTCGATCTCCCCCACGATCCCGGCCTTCTGCAGGCCGAAGATCGCGAGCGCGACGCCGCCGATGACGAGCATCGTGCCCTTGAGGAAGGTGCGCAGCGCGTAACCCACGCAGAAGGCCACGAAGAAGCTGAGGCCGCCCTTCGCGAGCAAGGGCGCCCAGAGGGGAGCGGTCTCGGGCTCGGGAGGGGTCGAGCCGTCACCGATGATGGTCGTTCCACCGGCCGAGCCGCTGGCGGTGAAGCCGTCGGGCTGCGCGCCGCCACCCGCGCTCCTCGCCGCGGAGGACTCCGGATCGGCGGCCGTCAGCGAGGAGGCGCCGAGCGCGCCGGGGCCGGCCACGTCCTCCCCGTCGAAGGCCGACATCGAGGCGGAAGACGCGTCCGGGGTCGAGGCGGAGCGGCCGGACGAGGCGCCGCCCGACGCCGCGCCCACGATGCCGAGCACGAGGGAGAGGGCCACGACGGCCTTCTTCCACGCCGCCATGGGGGAGCGCTCGAGCGCCGTCTCGGCGCCGCCTTCGGTGTTGGTCTCTTCCGTCATGTTCGATCCACGTGGCAGGAGAGGGAGCACGAGTCTCCCGGCGATCGGAGGCCCGAGTTTACGGGTCCCGTGCAGGGGAGCGCCGGGCGGAATCCACGGTCCTGGCTACGATGCGATGCGCGGCCCTGCTTCCGATCTTCCTCGGCGGAAAGCCGCCTGCGCCCGCCCCGCCGCGATGTCCGCTTTCCCTCCCCGCCTCCTCCTGGTCGAGGACGACCTCGACCTGCGCAAGGACCTGCTCGACGCCCTCGGCTCGGTGGGGCTCGAGTCCGAGGTGGCGCTCGACCTCTCCATGGCGGCGGACGCACTGCACCGCCATCACGACCTCCTCGTCCTGGAGTCCCGCCTCCCCGATGGCGACGGCGTCGAGCTCTGCCGGCGGCTGCGGGCCGAGGGCCGGTCGATCCCGATCCTGCTCCTCGGGGCGCCGGGCTCGAAGGCGAAGGTGATCGAAGGTCTCGAAGCAGGCGCGGACGACTACATGACCAAGCCTCCGCACATGCCCGAACTCGTGGCGCGCGTGCGGACGCTTCTGCGGCGGACGGGGAAGTCCCCATCGGGTGGCTTCGTGAAGCACCTCGACCTCTGGGTCGACCTCGATCGGGTCGAGGCCGGCCGCGGCGAGGAGCACTTCAGGCTGAAGCCGCGCGAGTTCGAGCTTCTCTCCTTCTTCGTCCGGCACCCCGGCCGCGCGTGGAGCCGCGCCGAGCTCCTGGACCAGGTCTGGGGCCACGAGTACAGCGGCGACGCTCGCACCGTGGATCTTCACGTCCGCCGCCTGCGCGAGAAGATCGAGCCCGCGGCAGGTGGCCCGCGCTACATCGAGACGGTCTGGCGCGTCGGCTACGCCATGGTCGGCGCCTTCGAGTGACCCGGAAGAAAGGGAGGGGAGCCGCTCTCGCGACTCCCCTCACCATCACTGCCAACCTCCATCACCACCGACCGTGATGGTCGGTCCGGCCCTGCCAGGCCGGGCGGCGGATGCCTGCCAACACCCTGAGAGTGCCGCGGGCGACGAGAGGTCCCTTTCCCTGCTCCGGTCGGAGACCGACGCAGCCCTCAAATATCGCCCCATCTCGCCGGGTATCCAGCCCACGGACGGGAATTGAACGTTGTCCGGCCCGAACGCTCGGTCTGGGACGCATCCGCGCGGAGAACGACTCAGGACGAGAACAGGAAGTCACTCTCGTCGGACCACATCGCGTAGCGGTACACCGGGACGAGGCGCGACATCTCGTCGACCATCAGGTCCGGGACCTCCGGCGCGAGCACGGCCTCGCGGATCGCTTCCTGCGCCGGCCAGCGACGCTGGACCGCGAACAGGTGTTCGCCTGGCTCGTAGTACTTGAAGAACTCCTCGAGGCGCTCGATCGAGAGCTCGCCGCAGATCCACTCCCCCTTCCAGTCCGCGAGCTGCAGCCGGAAGCCCTCCAGCTCGTTGAGGAGCTCGAGGAGCGGCCGGAGTCCCTCGGCCTGCGTGCGCTTGACCAGGTTGCGGCCGTCGAACCAACCGTCCTGGTGGATCCGGAAGCTGACCTCGAGCGCGTCCGCCTCGAGCGCCGCGCACAGGTAGCCGTTGCGGTAGGCCTGGTCGAGGTCCTTCGCGAGGTCGGCTCCGATCGTACGGCGGAGCTTGGTCTTCGCCGCCTTCGCCCGCGTGGCGTACGCCCACAGCCGCTCGACGCGCCCCCCGTTCACCGGCGGGAAGGGGTTGTGGATCGAGGTCCTGACCTCGAGCTTCACCTCCTTCTTGGACCGGGTCGCGAGGGCCTTCGCGACGGCCTCCAGCCGCCGCCGGGCCGCCAGGCGGTGGTCGTTGTGATCGGCGGAGCGGGAGCGAGGCGGCCGGAGCGCCTCGAAGTCCCAGGGCACGAAGGGCTCCAGGGCGCCCGAGGGGCGTTTGCGCGGGGCCGGGGCCGCGCCGGGCGTGGAATCCTCGCCGGTGCCTCCCGAAACCCTTCCATCGGGGTGATCCATCGGGGCATCCTGGCGACCGGCGCAGCCTGATGGGGCCCGCCGAACGAGGAAATCACCGCCTCAGAGCGCTGGAGAGGGGCTCGATCGCCTCAAATGCCTATCACTGCCGGTTTCCGCCGACCCGCCCGTCGGCTCTGCCATCCCACGCACCGACTTCCCCCTCGCGACCGGAGCACGATCGCACCGGGGCGCTGCGCCCGGGATTCCGCGACTCCATACACACGAAACCCCTGCCCCGCTCGTCCGTAAGAAGGACGTGACCCTATGCGGCCAGGGCGCTCCCTTCGCGGGGGCTCCCGACCTCCCTCCCCCAGCCCGCCATGCGCTTCGCCCACTTCGACTTCGACCCTGAGACGGACCGCCTCGGTGAGGGCCCCCTCAGCGAGGTCTACCGCGCGGTGGACACGAAGCTGGGCCGGACCGTCGCTCTCAAGATCTTGCGCGCGCACGCGGAGATCGATCCCGAGGCCGACGAGCGGTTCCAGCGCGAGGCGAAGAACACGTCGAAGCTCGATCACCCGCACATCGCGACGATCTTCGAGTACGACCGCTTCGAGGGCACGTCGTACATCGCGATGGAGTACCTCGAGGGCCGCACCCTCGACAAGATCATCAAGGACCAGACCCTCGGCTACGAGGAGTGCCTGCGCATCGCGCTGCAGCTGTGCTCCGCGCTCGAGGTCGTTCACCAGGGCGAGATGATCCACCGCGACCTCAAGCCGGCGAACATCCTGCTCGAGGACGACGGCAACCTGAAGCTCCTCGACTTCGGCATCGCGCGCGCCGCCGACGAGAGCAGCATCACCCAGCACGGGATGCTCGTGGGAACGGTGCTCTACATGAGCCCCGAGCAGGTGCGCGGCGACGAACTCGACGCCCGCAGCGACATCTTCTCGCTGGGCGCCGTGCTCTACCACGTCATGACAGGGCAGCTGCCCTTCCCCGGGGACTCGTTCCCCGAGGTCTGCATGGCGATCCTCGACGGCCCGCCCCGCCGCCGTCCCGGCGAGGTGCGCCCGGGCTTCCCGGCGCCGCTCGAGGACTTCGTCATGGCGTGCATGCGCGGCGAGCCCGCCGAGCGCTTCGGCGACGCCTCCGAGGCCCTTGCCGAGCTCCGCAGCGTGGAGATCGAGGTCGCCGGGACCGGCACACGCCGCGCCGTGTCCCTCTCGGGCCGCGTGCTCCTGCAGCCCTTCTCCTGCGGCGGCGCCGAACCGGACTCCTGCAGCGTCATGGCCGGCGGCCTGCGCAAGGACCTCGCCGCCGCCCTGGCGCGCAACAAGGGTCTGCGCGTGAAGCTCGAGGAGGAGGAGGGCGTCATCTACGACTACGTCATCGACGCCACCCTCGCCGTGGACGGGACGAAGGGCATCCTCGACGTCACGACGACGACCGACCCCGGTGGCCGGCCGCAGTCCGAGACGGATCGCTGCACCGCCGAGGACGCCGACGAATGGGCGCTCCAGGAGGAGCTCGTCCGCGCGTCGATGCGCGCCCTGCGCTCGCGCCTGGCCCGGGCCAACCAGCCTCCCGCCCGCCCGCGCCCCGGCCGTCGCACCGACGAAGCGAAGGCCCTGACGGAGCGCGCCCGCGACGTGCTGCACCGCGGCCGCTCCAGGCACGTCATCACGGCGACGAGCCTGCTGCGCAAGGCGATCGACATGGACCGCTACTGCGCCGACGCCTACGCCGTGCTCGGCGAGGCGATGGTCCGCAAGTTCCTGCTGTGGGACGGCGACCCCACCTTCCTCGACGACGCGCGCGAGAACGCGGACAAGGCGCTGACCCTGGAGAATCGCAGCGCCCTCGCCCACACCGCGCTCGGCTTCGCGAACCATCTGTCGGGCCACCTCGAGGACGCACAGCGCGAGTACCGCCTCGCCATGCAGTGCGACCAGGAGGAGTGGCTCGCCCACCGTTTGCTCGGCTCGGTCTACGCCCGCGAGGGCAACTTCAAGAGCGCGACCGGCGTGCTCCAGCGCGCGATCGGACTGAAGCCCGGCCACATCGCGTCCTACGACCACCTCTACAACGTCCTGATGCGGCTGGATCGCTACGAGGAGGCGCTGGAAATCGCCGACAGCGGCGTGGCCGCGGGCCGTCGGAGGGTGAAGCGCGTGCCCGACGACCTCGACGCACGCCTGCACATGGCGATGCTCTACGCCCGCCTCGGGCGCGCCGACGAGGCGCGCGCGGAGGTCGATCACTCCCTCGAGCTCGCGCCGCGCGACGGCTTCGCTTCCTACCACGCGGCCTGCGTCTTCTGCCTGCTGGCCGACCCCGACGATCTCGACCGGGCCCTCGAGCTCCTCTTCAACGCACGCGACCGCGGCTACTACCTGCGGGGCGAGCTGACCCGGAACACCGACCTCGACGTGCTGCGGAGCCTGCCCTCCTTCGGAGAGCTCGAGGACTGACGCGCGCCCTCAGGCGAGGAAGCGCTCCGCCTCACCCGGCCGCGGCAGGCGGCACGCCTCCGCGCCGCCGAAGATCGCCATGCGGTAGCGCGCGACGACGCGGTAGACGGCGTCCCGCAGGAACGCGGGGACGACGAGCAGCGCACGCGCGAAGGACCACGGCCGGCGCAGCTTGCCGGCGATCCTCAGCGCAGCCCCGCTGCGCAGGTGCACGCGGTCCTCGGCGTCCACGTAGACGACCGTCGAGAGGTCCTCGCCGAGCCCGTGGCGGGCGAGCACCGCGCGCCCGGCGTCCGACTGGAGCGCAGCGAAGCGAAGTTCCGGTCCGCGCTCCTTCGCGAGCACGAAGCGGACCGACCGCGCGCAAAGGCCGCACTCCCCGTCGAAGAGAAGCAGGGGCCGCGAGGCCGCGGCTGCGTCGGTCGGGGGTGCGTCCACGAGTCCAATATCGGACCTGCATGCCGCTCTGAGCACCGCCAGAGAGGGCAAATCTCGCCGCGGGATTCCCGCCCTTGAGGAGCGGGGAGCGTGGGGATAGGGTCCCCGCCCTTCCGCGCGAGCCCCTGCGGCCCGCGCCTCCGCGCCCCCGCCCCCGAACCCATGCCCCTCGATCGTTCGATCGTCGTCGTCGACACGGAGACCGCCACCCTGAGCGGCGCACCGCACCTGCTCGAGCTCGGCGCGGTGAAGGTCGAGGACGGCGAGGTCGTGGACACCTTCGAGACCCTCGTGGCTCCGCTCGTGGAGATCGAGCCCGAGGCCACGGACATCCACGGCATCACGAACGAGGACGTGCGCCGCTCCCCCATGGCGGGCAGCGCCTTGCAGCAGTTCGAAGAGTGGGCGGGCGACGCGTGGCTCTGCGCCCACAACGCCGGGTTCGACGCGCGCGTCCTGGGTTTCGAGCACGCCCGCACCGGTGCTCCCGTTCCCAAGACGCCGTTCCTCTGCACGCTCAAGCTCGCCCGGCGCCACATCCCCGAGTCGCCGGACCACAAGCTCGAGACCCTGTGCCAGCACCTCGACCTCGACGAGGGCGAGCACCACCGCGCGCTGGCCGACTCCGTCTGGTGCTGGCAGGTCCTGGAGGAGTGCGCGCGCCGCGCCGAGACCACGAACGCCGCCGAGCTCCTCGCCCAGTGCGGCAGCCCGGTGACCATCCCCGGCTTCGTGCCCGGCCCCGCCCGCATGAAGCCCCGCCTCCGCCCCCTGGCCCAGGCGGTGCGCGAGCAGGGCGAGGTGACCCTGCTCTACGGCGGCGCCGAGTCGAGCGTCCCGAGCTCGCTCCCGGTCATGCCCCGCCTGCTCTACGAGCGCCACAAGAAGAGCTACCTCGAGGCGGAGTGCATCCGCACGGGCACCCTCAAGACCTACCTCCTGGACCGGATCCAGAAGGTTCTCATCGAGAGTTAGGGCGGCCGGCCGCGCTCCGGACAGGAGCCGCCGGAGTCGAGGGCGCGCCGCGGCGGCCGCGCGCACGGGAGACGCTCCCTCGGGTCGAGGCCGGCCGCGCGGGCCCCGGGCCCGGGTTCCAGTCAGCGACACCGACGCAGGAACAGGCCCGCGTTGTGTCACCCGGAGGGTCGCGTCCGTACCCTCTGCGCGCTCGAAGTCGGCCAGAGAGGACCCATTCGTCCTGCGGCCGCCCCATCGACCCTTCCCCGCGGGGCCCCGGAACCCGGCCCCCATCGCGCGCCATGACCGCCGCCTCCACGACCATCCGCAACATCGCCATCGTGGCCCACGTCGACCACGGCAAGACCACCCTCGTGGACGCGATGTTCCGCTACGCCGGCACCTTCCGCGAGAACCAGATGGTGGCCGAGCGCGCGCTCGACTCCGGCGATCAGGAGCGCGAGCGCGGCATCACGATCCTCGCGAAGAACACGGCGATCAGCTACCAGGGCACGCGCATCAACATCGTCGACACGCCGGGCCACGCCGACTTCGGCGGCCAGGTGGAGCGCACGCTCAACATGGCGGACGCGGTGCTGCTGCTCGTGGACTCCTTCGAGGGTCCGATGCCACAGACGCGTTTCGTGCTGCGCAAGGCCTTCGAGCACAAGCTCAAGGCGCTCGTGATGGTCAACAAGATCGACCG
>CBFIJG010000138.1:0-7187 GCA_965662915.1 Planctomycetota bacterium
CCACGACGGGGCCCTCGGGCGCGCGGGCTGGGCGGTGATGCGGGGCAGCGACGGGGAGCCCGCGGAGGCGATCTTCGACCTCGCAGCGCCCGGCGCCGTCCGCCCCGGTTCGAGGGTCGAGGTCGAGCTGGCCCAGCTGCACGGCGGCCGGCACCTCCTGGGGCGCTGGAGGCTGACGGTCGGCGCGGCGGAGCAGGAGCCGCTGAGCCCTGACATGCGGCGCATCCTCGCCGCCTCGGCCGAAGAGCGCGCTCCGGAGGAGGCGAGGCTGGTGCGCGCCGCGCACCGCGCCCGGACGAACCTCCTCGACGGAGAGCGCGCGGAGAAGGCGGCCCTCACAGCGAGGCGAGCGGCGCTCGAGTCCGAGATCCCCCAGGTCCTGGAGACCCGCGCCGTGGAGCCGATGGTCACCCGGGTGCTCCCCCGCGGGAACTGGATGGACGAGTCCGGGGACGAGGTCCTCCCGGCCGTCCCCACGGTGCTCGGAGGAAGCGCGCTCTTCGCGGAGGAGCGACCGGATCGCCTGGACCTGGCGCGGTGGCTCGTCAGCGAAGACAACGCGCTGGTGGCGCGCGTCGTGGTCAACCGGATCTGGCGGATGCTCATGGGGCGCGGGATCGTGGCGACCCTGGACGACTTCGGCGTGCAGGGCACGCCGCCCACCCACCCCGAGCTCCTCGACTTCCTCGCCCTCGAGTTCATCAAGTCGGGCTGGGACCTGCGCGCGCTGATCCGGGAGATCGTCACGTCGAGCACCTACCAGCAGGCCTCCGGGATCCAGGAGCATGCCGCCCGGCGGGACGAGCTCTTCGGACGCCAGGCCCGCTTCCGTCTCGACGCGGAGTTCATCCGGGACGGGGCGCTCCTCGCCAGCGGGCTGCTGGACCGCCGCGTCGGCGGCGCCAGCGTCCGGCCGTACCAGCCGGCGGGGTACTGGTCGCACCTCAACTTCCCGCGCAGGACCTACCAGGCCTCCGACGGGCCCGACCTCTACCGGCGAGCACTCTACGGGCACTGGCAGCGGCAGTTCGTGCACCCGAGCCTCGCGGCCTTCGACGCGCCGAGCCGCGAGCGGTGCACCTCCGAGCGCGCGCGCTCCAACACGCCTCTCGCTGCCCTGGCCCTCCTCAACGACCCCATCCACGTGGAGGCCGCGCGGGTCCTCGCCGAGCGTGTGCTGACGGACGCCGGAGCCTCCGCCGAGGACCGGATGACCGCCCTCTGGGAGCGCGTGCTCCAGCGCGCTCCCACCGACTCCGAGCGAGCCCGGATGGTGGCCCTGGTTCGCAAGCACCGCGCCGACTTCGAACAGCACCCCGAGGACGCGGCGGCCCTCGTGGCCGTGGGCGCCTCGCCGGCGTCGACCGAGTTTCCCGCCGCGGAGCTCGCCGCCTGGACCTCGGCGGCCCGGGTGGTCCTCAACCTCCACGAGACCATCGTGCGCGAATGAAGCTACCCTTCCACCAGCTCTCGGCCCTCGACCTCTCGCGGCGAACGTTCCTCGCGGGCGCCGCCGCGGGCATGGGGCAGGCCGCGCTCGCCGCGCTGGGCGGGCAGACGCGTCCGGGGGCGCGCGCCAAGCGGGTCATCCACCTGTACATGGCGGGCGGGCCGAGCCACCTCGAGACCTTCGACGAGAAGCCCGAGCTGACGAAGCTCGACGGGCAGCCCATGCCCGAGTCGTTCACCGGCGGCCAGCAGCTCGCGCAGCTCCAGGGGCGCGAGCTGCGCTGCCTCGCCCCTCGCTTCCCCTTCCGCGAGTTCGGGGAGAGCGGCCAGCGGATCTGCGACCGCTTCCCGCGACTGGGCAGCGTGATCGACGACTTCTGCATCCTGAACTCCCTGGAGACGGACCAGATCAACCACGACCCGGCCCACACCCTGTTCAACACGGGGACGACGCTCCCGGGGCGGCCCTCCATGGGCTCCTGGGTGCACTACGGGCTCGGGTCGATGAACGAGAACCTGCCGGCCTTCGTGGTCCTGAGCTCCGTCGGCAAGGGGGGACAGTCCCAGCCCATCGCCGCACGCCAGTGGCACTCCGGCTTCCTGCCCTCCCGCTACCAGGGCGTCGAGCTGCGCTCGGTCGGGGACCCGGTGCTCTACGTGAAGAACCCGGACGGGGTGGGGCGCGACCTGCAGGGCGACGTGGTGCGAGCCATCACCGAGCTCAACGGCGAGCGCGCGGCCCGCACCGACGACCCCGAGGCGCTCACCCGCATCGCCCAGTACGAGCTCGCCTTCCGCATGCAGGCGGCCGTGCCCGAGCTGGTGGACCTCTCCGCCGAGACCCAGGAGACCCTGGACCTCTACGGCACCGAAGGCCGCGACGGGTCGTACGCCAGCAACTGCCTCATGGCCCGCCGCCTCGCGGAGCGCGGGGTCCGCTTCATCCAGGTCTACCACCGGGGCTGGGACCACCACGGCGCCGTCGAGCGATCGATCGAGATCACCGCCAAGGAGGTCGATCAGGCCAGCGCCGCGCTGGTGACCGACCTCAAGCGGCGGGGGCTGCTCGAGGACACCCTGATCCTTTTCGGCGGCGAGTTCGGTCGGACCCCCATGGGGCAGGGGGATGGACGCGACCATCACATCCGGGGCTTCTCCTACCTCATGGGCGGCGCCGGGATCCCCGGGGGCCGCCGGTACGGCGCCACGGATCCCCTCGGCTACGCGGCCGTGGAGGACGTCGTGCACGTGCGCGACCTCCACGCCACGATCCTGCACCTGCTCGGCCTCGACCACGAGGCGCTCAGCCACGACTTCCGCGGGCTGGACCTGCGCCTCACGGGCGTCGAGCCCGCGCGGGTGCTGCGCGACGTCATTTCTTGAGGCGGTCGGCCTCGGGTTTCGCGGCGAGGCGATCGAGCGTCTCGCCGTGGCCGTCGCCGCGAGGGGTGTTGTCGTCCGCCTGAACAGACGGACGGTCTCTCCCCGGCTTGTCCAGCGCCCCGCGGGGGGGGCTGGGTGTCGTCGCGACAGTCCCCCCACTCGCGTGATCCCCACTCTCCGGCGACGATCAGGACACTCCGCACGTCAACGCCCAGGCGCCTCCGCTGCCTTTCGCGCCCCGCAGTCGCCTCGCGGCCCCCTCCCTCCACGGCGGACTGTCAGCTTGGACCTCTCGCCCTCGCAGGTTGAACCTCCTCTACCCAGAACCGGCCGTGATCCCGCGTCGTCTCGCATGACGGCGTGTGAAGTTCGCGACAACAAGCGCGATCTGCGCCTGGATCCATTTTAAGGTGCTCCCGCTGTTGCGCGGCGATACCCGCTGCGCTCGAAGGACCAACGAATGCCCACTCTCGCCAGACCCGCCGCCGCGCTCGCAGGCCTCACCCTTCTGTTCTCCCCTGCCTGCAGCACCGTGCCGGACGAGCCCGCCGCGCGCGGAACGACTCTCTGCGCGGTCGCCTTCGCCGGCGACGCAGCTCGGTCATTCCTGCCTGACGAGCTGCAGTTGGAGATCCTCTTCGACGGCCTGACGATCGGCGAGGGCCCCGTCTGGGTGCCGGCGAAGGCGCAGCTCGTCGTCTCCGACGTGGCCGCGAACAAGATGTACACGTGGTCAGAGTCGAGCGGCCACGAGGTCCTGCTCGAAGCCAGCGGCCAGACCGGGGCTGCGCCCTTCTTCGCAGGTGGCGTGCTCGGCTCGAACGGCGCCGCCGTGGACGCCGCGGGCGACATCGTCTTCTGCCAGCACGGCAATCGTCAGCTCGCCAAGATGTCGATGGACGCCGCGAACGCCCAGTCGATCACATCGCTGGTCGCGGACGTCGGCGGCAAGCGCTTCAACAGCCCGAACGATCTGACCATCGCGCCGTCGGGCGAGGTCTACTTCTCGGACCCTCCCTACGGGTTCCTCGACATCGCCAACAGCGACCCGACCGCAGGCAAGATGATCTTCGTGGCGGAAGGGCGCGAGCTCGACAGGTCCGGCATCTACCGCTTCGACCCGGGGACGGGCGAGCTCGACCTCCTCAGCGACGTCATGGAGCTGCCCAACGGCATGGCGCTCTCTCCCGACAGCGCATGGCTCTACGTCAACAGCTCCAACATGCAGAAGCGCGAGATTTGGCGCTTCTCGACGGCCGACGGCAGCGGCAGCGTGTTCTACGACGGCCCTTTCGGGGACGACGAGAACGGCTGGTTCGACGGCATGAAGATGCACTCCAGCGGCAACATCTTCACCAGCGGCCCGGGCGGCCTGCTGGTGATCTCACCGGCGGGCGAGCGGATCGCGACCGTCGAGCTCCCGGACCCGATCACGAACTGCTGCTTCGACGAGGACGAAGGCCACGTTTACGTGACCTCGTTGAACTACGTCGGCCGCCTCCGCCTGAAGCCGTAGGCCGGCGCGTTCCGGCCTCGTGGTGCGCAGCGGGCCTGGGTGAGCAGGGCCGCAGCTCGAACCTCCTGTGCCCGCCTCCTCGGTCCTCGAGGCTTCGCCGCTTGTCTTGCGTCTGCGGCCGACGCCGACCTCATCGCGCGCCGGCTAGCTCCCCATCAGAGGCCGAACGTCGCGTCGAGGCCGGATGCCTCGTGAGATGAACCAGATGCATCCTGTGCCATGCAGGACACGTTAGCGCCTGGATCCGCGGCATGAATCCAACCCCCTCGCGGAGCAGCGAGCGTGGCTCGTTCACGCCGGTGGGATGACATCGCTTCCCACGGCCGTTGCACGCACCCCCGGGAGCAGACGCTGGTTCAGGCGATCCCTCGCAACGATCGTGTGATGCCGGGAGGAAGTGCGCTTGGAGAAGGGCCAGGTCGCCGCGAGCGTCGCACTTCCGAAGGACGGGTGAAGCCGGCAGCGCCGCGCTGACGGGCGGGTTCCGTGCTGCGCCAGCCCGCGAGTTCAGCGGAACCGCTCCGCCGCGTAGGCCTCGATGACCCCCGCCAGCTCGGCGCGGAGCCCCTCGTAGTACTGGACCTGGCCGCCGTGGGTCACGACGCGGTCGTACACGGACAGGGTCCCGTGGAGGAAGGACAGCTGGCTGTAGTGCTCCCGGACGCCAGGGCCGCTGAAGTAGCTGTCGATCTCGCCCGAGACCTCGTGGGCGATGTCCAGGTCGGCGAGGGCCTCGGCGCCGTGCTTGTAGTTCACCCAGGGGTGGTCCTCGTTGTAGTAGCGGAGGGTGATCTCGTCGACGATGTCGTTGTTGTCCTCCACGCGCTTGGAGACGTACTCGTAATAGTCCCTGAGCTTGGTGTTGATCGCCTCTGGGAAGAGCTGAAGGCGCCCGTTCGACAGCAACGACTTGTAGGTCGAGTTGTTCATGAAGAACGTGCCGTATCGATAGGGCGTGCCGAGCTCCGCCAGCTGCGCAGCGAAGTCGGGGAACGCCATGGTCCCGCGCCGATGCGCCTCGGTGATCCGGAGGATCTTCGAGAGAGCGGCCTCCCCCTCCTCGATGAACGCCTCCACCTCGCCGAGCCGGTCCGCGTCGCGCGCGAGGTCGGCGAGGAGAGCGCGGACGTCCTGCTCGTGGCGCCGGGCCTGCTGACGATCGTTGCGCCAGCCGTCGAGGCCGAAGGAGACCGTGACGCCGAGGACGACCACGATGAACTCGAACAGGTAGGGAAGGAACCGGTGACGTCTTGACTCGGTCATGGCGAGAACGGAGATCGGGGCGAGCGGGGGCGCGTTCCGTCGCGCGCGCTCCAACATAGCAACCCGCCCCCCGCGGCCTCGGCGAGCTGCCAGCCTCGAGCTCCCGTCCTCTCAGGGCCTCACGATCTGTCCCTTCGGCGTCACGTACGTGAAGAGCGCGTCCGGGCCCAAAGTCCCCTCGGCGGCCGCGTTGAAGGCGAGCAACACCTTGCGCACCGCGTTGGGTGTCAGCTGCCGCCCCCTCACCGCACGGGCCACCATCTTGTGGGTCAGCTGGACCCCGGAGGCCGCCACGAGATCCTTCGACTCCAGGCCCCGCTCGCGCATCAGCGCACCGATGGGCTGCGGTCCGTGTTCGAGGCCAGAGACCTCGTCGGATGAGCCGGATTCGTCCTTTGCCATGCCGGACACGTTAGCGCCTGGATCCGCGGCATGAATCCCGCCGATCCGCGGAGCAGCGATCATGGGCCGTTCACGCCCGTGGGGTGACGTCGGTCCCCACGGCCATTGCGCGCGCTTCCGGCAGCAGACGCTGGATCGGACGATCCCTCGCCGCCGCGGGACTGCTCTTCACAAGCGGCCGCGTGGCGACCGCACGTTCCCTGGCCCGCTCCGCACGCGATCCGAGGGCGACTCCCCCCACCGCGGACGGCCAGCGTCGACCCCTCACTCTCCGGGCCGCGTGGCGATCACGTTCAGGTGCCACGGGTCGTCGTCGACCCGGACCACGTCCTCGAAGCCGTGGCGCAGGAGCAGCGCCCGCAGCATGGCGAAGTCGTAGCCGGACTTGTGAACGTCCCAGACGGTCCCGGTCTCACGCTGCCAGCCCCAGAAGCCCGCGCAGGCGTGCTCGTGCACGGTCCACGCCGGGTTCGCCGCGGAGGGAGCGGTGGGGTCCTCCTCGAGGAACTGCGCGATGTGGTAGCGGATGTCCGGGATGAGCATGTGCAGGCTGCCGCCGGGCGCGAGCACCCGCGCCCAGCACTCCATGGCCCGCTCGCCGTCCTCGAAGCTGAGGTGCTCGAAGGCGTGACGGCTGTAGAGCTGCTGGACGGAGTTCGGCGCGAACCGCTGGTCCAGGGCGAACATGTCGGTGACGTGCTGGATGCCCGGGAGGGGACGGATGTCGACCCCCTCGAAGCCCGGCCTGGGCCCGCTCTCGCCGCACCCGAGGTCCAGGCGCAGCGCGTCCGCGGGGCCCGACGCCGCCACGCTCTCGGGCGTGATCTTCTCGAAGGCCAGCACCATGAAGTGCGGGTCGGGGATGGCCGGATCCAGCCCCATGCGATCCTCGGAGAGCGGCTCCACGGCGCGCGGCCCGGCGGTGCGGTAGGCGTGTTGACCGGTCCTGGCCCGCAGAGCGAGCCCCTTCGACGCCGCGAGCTCCACGAGCTGCTCGGTGCGGTAGTGGCGCACGTGGAACTTGAAGAACGCGGCGTTGTGAGCGATCGGCAGGGTCTCCTCGTTGGGGACCGAGACGAACAGAAGCCCCCCCGGCGCGAGGGAGCGGGCCAGGGTCTCGAGGAGCGCGCCGTCCTCCTCCACGTGCTCGAGGGACTCGAAGCAGGTGGCGAAG
>CBFIJG010000139.1:0-6876 GCA_965662915.1 Planctomycetota bacterium
CCGCCTGAGCCAGGACCGCGTGAGCACGAGCCACGAACTGGCGCCTCGCGAGGGCGGCGGCCTCGCCTTCCTCGCGTCGCCCCCGCACCTCCCCGATCGCGGCGGCGAGCACTCGCGCGGCGGCGGCGGGTTCCGAGAGCAGGCGCTGGCGCGCGGCTTCTCGGACGGAGACGACCGGCGAGCCGAGCGCCCCGACGGCCCCGCGCAACGAGGTCATGTCCACGGCCTCGGCCGGGGATCGATCGGCGCCGCGGGGCGCGACCCGCAGGATCCGCCCGTAGGCCTCGCGGTCTCGCGCTGCGTGTCCGCCGACGCCGGGGTCGTACCAGTCGGCCACGTAGACCTCGCCCTGCGGCCCGACCGCCACGTCGCTCGGCCGGAACCACTGGCCGGTCTCACCCCGGGCGTCCTGCGCGGCGCGGATCAGCACGTCCTGCTCGAGCGCGATCCCCGAGCCCTTCGCTCGCGGCATGTGGGCGTACACCACGCGCGCGCCCGCGTCGCAGTTGAGCACAGCGCCGTGGAAACGCTCGGGAAAGAGCGCTCCCTCGTAGACGCAGACACCCGTGGGCCCTCCGCCGCCGTTGATGCAGCCGGGCGGAACGACGCCGGGGTCCGCGGCGTGCCAGTGGGCTTCCTGAGTGCTGAGGCCGGGCCGGCGGTCGGCCTGCCACGCGCGGCTGCCTTCCGCGCTGAAGAACCCGTGGTTGCCACCCGGCATGACCCACGTGGTGCGGCAGGAGCGGTTTCCGTCGTCGTCGTTGTCGGCGGTGTAGAGCTCGCCGAAGGCGTCCACCGCGACCTCGTACTCGTTCCGGAAGTTGTGGGCGAGCACCTCCAGGTTCGAGCCGTCGTGGTCCATCCGCAGGATGAGCCCGCCGGTCCAGACACGTCCATCCCCGCTCACGAGCCCCGGCCGGTTGTCGGCCTGGCGCGGGCCTCCACCCGAGTAGAGGGAGCCGGACCGGAGCGTCCGCCCGTCGGGTCCGGTCACGACGTGCGGTCCGGCGTTGCCCACGGCCACGTAGAGCTTCCCGTCGGAGTGCGGGACCACCGAGTGCAGCCCGTGATCGTGGTCGAAGCCGCCGAAGCCCGTCAGGACGGTCTCGCGGCGGTCGGGGACGTCGTCACCGTCCTCGTCCACGTACGCGAACAGGTTCGGGGAGCACGAGACGTACACCCTGTCCCCCACCACGGCGATGCCGAGGGGCGCCGTCAGCTCGGGATCCTGGACGAAGACCTTCGAGCTCACCTCACCATCGGGCGCGCGATCGAGGATGACGATGCGGTCGCCTCCGTCGCGATGCATCCCCGGGTTCCGCCCGCTCCACTGGCGATAGTTGACCGCCTCCGCCACCCAGACACGTCCGCGCGTGTCGACGTCGATGGCGGTCGGGTTGTGGAGCGCCGGCGACTCGGCCCACAGGGTGACCTCAAGGCCGTCGGGGACCTCGAAGGCCTCGGCGAGTGAAGGTTGCTGAGGAGCGAGGGCGGCGAGGAGGAGGGGAAGGGTCGTCATGCCCCGATGGTAGCGACCCGGCTCGACGTTCCCTGCGAGGGGGCGCGCGGGCGCTCACGCGCCGGGCGCGAACCTCCTCAGGCAGGTCTCGGGGGCCGAACGGAGCGCTGCGCGACCTCCCTGTCTCAGTCGCCGCTGGCCGCGGCGCCGCGCAGGGTCTCGATCACGCCGCGCAGTTCGATCAGAGTCGCCGCGGAGAAGCCCTCGTCGTGGAACCAGCGCACCACTCCCTCACCGTCCAGCAGGAGCACGCGTGCGTTCCGAGGCCGCTCCGTCCCCGTGAATCGAGCGATGCTCTCCGCCCGGTCGCCGTAGGTCGTCGTCACCGCTCCCCACTCCGCCTTGGGGATCCCGCGCCGCATACCGGAGTCGATGAACCCCGAGGCCATGCGCGCCCCCATTCCGCGCGCGGCCGGTACCTCGCGAAGAGTCACGTCGAGGTCGGCGTCGAGCACCCCGAAGAGCCAGCGGTCGATGTCGAACTGGGTGCCCTGCACGTACCCCACGAGGAGCAGCAGCGGGCTCCCCGCGAAGTCGTCGGGAATCGTCTCCCAGTCGTCGCGGCTCGAAGCGTCCAGCGGCTCGGCCTCGACCCGCGGGAAGACCTCGCCCAGGGGCACGCGGTTGGGGATGGGCGATGAGCAACCCCCCATGGATCCGAGACCCACGAGGAGACCGACCACGAGCAGTGCGGCGATGGTGCGGCGCTTCATATGGGGTGATTCGTCGCGGCCCCGCGCCTGGATGAGAGGAAGGCGGCAGGGGAGAGGTCTGACCGACCTCCCCCGCCGGCCGCTCTCAGCCGGTGCACGCGGCGAGGGCCGCGTCGTAGTCCGGCTCCTGAGCGATCTCCGGGACGAGCTCCGAGTGAATCACCTCGCCCGCCGGGTTCACGACGACCACCGCGCGAGCGCAGAGCCCCGTGAGGGGACCATCGGTGATCCGCACGCCGTAGTCGTCCGCGAACGAGCTCCGGAACGTCGAGAGGGTCACGGCGTTCTCGACGCCCTCCGCGCCGCAGAATCGCTTCTGCGCGAAGGGCAGGTCGGCGGAGACGTTCAGGACGACGACGCCCTCCATGGCGCTCGCTCGTTCGTTGAAGGTGCGGACCGAGACGGCGCAGACCGGCGTGTCCACGCTCGGGAAGATGCTCAGGACGCAGGTCTTGCCGGCGTGGTCCCCGAGGCTCACCTCGGCGAGGTCCTGGCCCACGAGAGTGAACGCGGGGGCCGGGGAGCCCGCGGCCGGGAGGTCGCCGCAGGTGTGGAAGGGGTTGCCCTTGAGGGTGATGTCAGCCATGGAGCACTCGGCGCAGGAACGGGGTGTGACGGGATCGGGGACGGAGACGCTCCGCCTCCCTCCCATCTTCGCGCCGACCGCGCCGCTCGACGCATCGGAGCGGGAACCGGCGAAGACGAACTCAGTCCCTCACCGGCGAACCAGCCGCCTTGCGCCAGGCGGCGATCCGGCGCTCGGCCATCCGGACGGCGACCCGCGCCGGAGCGTCTCCCTCGGCCTCGGCCGCCTCGAGGATCTCCGCGGCCGCCGCGCCGATCCGCAGCCCGATCGCCTCGACCGGCTCGCGCCGTCCCTCGAGGTGGAAGATGGTGCCGCGGACCAGGGCGCCCGAGTTGATGACGAAGTCGGGTACGTAGAGGATGTCCATGTCGAACAACTCGTCCCCCGCGAGGGCGCGGGCGAGCTGGTTGTTCGCACCGCCGGCGATGATTCGACAGCGGAGCCGGGAGAGGGACAGGTCGTGGAGGAGGCCACCGAGCGCGTTGGGACTGAGCACGTCACAGGGCACGTCGAGGGCCGTCGCTGCGTCCACCGTCCGGATGCCCAGCCGCGCTCCAACCTCCTGGGCGCGCTCCTCGTCGATGTCCGCGCCGATGACCTCGGCGCCCTTGGCCACGAGGCAGCCCGCGACGAGGGCGCCGACCGCTCCCAGTCCCTGGACCACCACCGTTCGCTGTCCCCAGTCCGTCTCGCCGAACCGGGCCCGCAGTCCGGCGGCGATGCCCTGGAAGACGCCCTCGGCCGTCGCCTCCGCCAGCTCGCCCGGGCCCTGCTCCCCCGGGTCGGTGACGAAGCGAGTCGCGCGCGCCACCTCGCCGAGCTCGTTCGGCCCCGTGCCGACGTCGGGGCCGGTGTAGAAGCGGCCGCCGAAGGAGTCGACGACCTCGCCGATATGCCGGTAAGCCTGCTTCCAGTCCACGTCCTCGCGGTCCCAGAGGACGATCTTCCCCCCCCCCGCCGGGAGGTCGAGCAGGGCGGCCTTGTGGGTCATGGCCCGGGACAGGCGCAGGCAGTCGAGCAGCATCTCGCGCTCGTCGCGGTAGGCCCGCCGACGAATTCCACCGAAGGCCGGGCCCCGGACCGTGTCGTGGACGCCCAGGAACGCGCGCAAGCCGGAGGCCCGATGATGGACCGCGGTGGTCTGCTCGAAGCCCTCGCGGGCCATGGCATCGAGGATGTGGACGGACATGACGGGCGCAGGAGGTTACACCTGGGCCCGGCCCGGCCGTCGCCGGATGCGGGCTTACTCCGGCGGTGCGCTCCCCGAATGCCCAGGAGCGAGGCTCCCCGGCCGGAACCTCGCCCGGGTCGCCGGGAAGATCCCCGTCCGCCGCTCGTCGGATCGCTCCGGCGTACCGGCTCCCCACGATCTCGAAACGCGATGACCCCTCAGATCCTCACCGCCGCCAGCGCGGCCCTCGTGCTCGCCATGCTCGGCTCCTGCGCCTCCGGCGGGAAGAGCAAGTCCGCGATCGCCCGCGGCGACGGCCCCTCCGTCAAGGTCGCGGGCCCCACCGAGATCGAGCCCTACACCCCCCTCACGATGGAGCAGCAGGCCATCGGCTTCGCCCTGGCCGAGCTCGACGGCTCGATCCAGAAGTGGAACTCGATGGTCCTGACGGGGAACGAGGTGAGGGACGGCCAGCGCGTCCAGTACCTCGAGGAGGCCATCCGCTACCGGGCGCAGGAGTCCTTCGAGGGGCTCGTCGAGCAGATCGAGACCGGCCCGGTGATCAACCGTCAGATCGCCGCGACCGCGCTCGGCTTCACCGGGACCGCCGACGCCCTCGCGCCGCTGCTCGCGGCCCTGCTCGACCGCGACGATCAGGTGGTCGCGAACGCCCTGCTCGGTCTGTCCGTCCTCGGGCACCCGGAGACGCCCGTCGAGAACATCGCGTCGAAGATGTCCGATCGCTCGCAGCCAACCAGCGTGCGGGTCAACGCGGGACGCGCCCTGCGCGCGATCCGGGTGGCACACCTCCAGGGCGAGGCGCGCGCGGCGGTCACGGGCGCCGCCCGGTCCGGCCTGGGGGACGAGGAGCCCGGCGTGGTGATGAACAGCGCGCTGCTCCTCGCAGAGCTCCTCGACACCGACTCGATCCTCGCGCTCTCCGAGCGCCTCCCCCACCCCTCGTCCAACGTGGCGCGGGCGGCGAGCCGCTCCCTCGCGTACCTCGGGTCGATCGAGATCACCGCCAAGGGCCCGGTGGTCCGGGCGCTCGTCGCTTCCCTCCCCCACGTCGACCCCCGCTCCGTGCGTCCGTACGTCTTCCAGGACCTCCAGCGCCTCGCAGGGAAGAACTACGGGGACGACGTCGAGCTCTGGCTGAAGTACGCGAACAGCCTGCCTTGAGCTTCAGCCGCGCCCCGCGCTCGAGAGAGCGCCGCGAAGGGCCGGCTGCAGCTTTGACCCTCCGTGCGGCGCCCGCCTGTGCTATGGGTGGGGCGATGGACGCGCGCAAGATCCCGGCCCTGCTGCTCCTGGCGGCAGCTGCGACCCCCGCGTTCGCGGCCCGTCAGGACACGCCGCCCCTCCCGGAGAGCGACGCGGTCGAAGGGCCCACCTCGCGAGAGGCGCTGCGCGCCGCGCTGGACGCGGCGCCCGCGCGAACGCGCCTCGAAGGCATGCGCGGAGCGCGCGCGACCTCGAAGGTGATCTTCGACTCCGCTCCCGAGCGCCCCCACGAGCTCCTGCTCAGCGCGGCGTTCCCGGCGCGCACGCGCATCGAGCTCGTGAGCGCTGACGGGCGGGTCGAGCGTTACCAGCTCGGGCGCGCGCTCTTCGGCCGCGACGTGAGCCGCGAGCGCAGCGTGCCCGATCCCGGCTACGTCTTGACCGGTCCAGGAGCCGTCGAGACCGAGCTGGACATGGCCCTCCGGCGGGCGGTCTTCTTCTGGCCCGACGAGCTCGAGTTCGTCGGGGCCGGCCGGACGCGCACCGCGAAGGTCCGCACGCTGGGCGTGCTCATCGCCGATCTCGACGAGGACACCGGACGGCCGAGGACGATGACCGCCTACGGGCCCGACGGGCGCGCCTCGGCGAGCTTTCGCGAGATCACGTGGAAGGAACGCGGCCGCCGCGCGTGGCCGGACACCTTCGACTTCTGGGCTGGCGACCGCCGGATCTGGCGAGAGACCGTCACCGACGCCGACGATCGCTGGGTCCTCGGGGATCCCTGGTTCATGCCGCCGGACCTGATGGGCATGGCGATCGGCCAGCGCGAGGACGCGCCCGTCCGCATGCGCGTCTCCGATCGCGCCTTCGGGCTCGTCGAGCGGCTGCCCGCCCCCATCGGGATCGAGAGCGCCTCCCGCGCTCTCACCGCTCGCTGGGGCGAGCTCGATCGGAGGATGAAGGCCGCCGGGCTCGAACTCGAGGAGAGCGCCGCGCTGCGCCTCGACTCCGAGCGCCGCGTCATCGCGCTCGAGTTCCGGATGCCACGCAGCGGGTCACAGCAGAAGGATCGCGCACCGGCGGGCTGGGTCCCGGTCGAGGGCTCCTCCTGCTGGGTGGTGCAGGCCGGCGAGGGAGCCGGTTCCATGGAGGAGGCGTTCGGACACCTCGAGCGGCTCGGCGAAGAGCGCCGGACGATCGGCCCGGCGCGGCTGCGCATCGCCCTCGCGCGGGATGAGGACGGCCCGCGAACCGGTCTTCGCACCCTCGAGGCGAGCGCCGTGGAGCAGGCTGTCCCCGAGGAGGCGAAGGGCCGCACCGAGGATCGTCGGTAGCCCGAGGCCCGCGCAGGTGGGCCTCACCGAGGGCACCCGGGCGTCCTCCCGGGAGGACGCCCCGTGCCTTTGCGCTGTCCTGCGAGCGGTCTGGCGGCCCCCAGGACGGCTTCCTTGCCTCCTGGCAGGGGTTGGCCCTTCAATGGGAGCGGACCCGGGGGTCGGCACACCATTTGGTGAAGGACAGGCGTACGACTCCCCACCGCCGATCGCCATGACCGACCGAACCAGTCCCCGCATCTCCCGCCTGCTCCGCCTGACGCCCGTCGCGGCGGGTCTCATGGCCCTCGCCCTGCTCGGCGGGCCAGCCCTGGCCGGCCCGGCCTCCG
>CBFIJG010000140.1:0-6803 GCA_965662915.1 Planctomycetota bacterium
GGGCGCGACGCGCGCGGCGCTCCGCGCGGTGGGCCGGGCGGGGGCGGTCGGGCCTCCGACCGTGATCTCGGTCGCTCCGCGCGACCGGTGAACCTTCGCAGGGACGTCTCGTGAGGAGCGGCTCCGGCCCGGGCGGTGCAGGTCGGACGTCCTGGCTCCGCTGGCGGGAGATCCGGAGCCTCGCTCCGAACCACGGCGCCTCGGCAGCAGGCGCCGGGTAGACTTCGCGCGCTGCCCGCCAGGTCCATGGCCTCCCACGACGTCTCCCGCGCCAACGCCGCCGCCCAGATCGAGCTCCACAGGGCTCTGGCGCCGCGGTACGCCTTCCGCTACTCCTTCCCGTTCAGCCGACGGTTCCAGCAGGAGTGGCACGCGGAGATGATCCGCCACGCCCCGCGCGACGCCCGCCGCCTGCTCGATATCGGGTGCGGGACCGGCTTCTTCCTCGCCGAGCTCGAAGAGGAGCGGCCCCGGGGAGACGGGCCCGGCGAGGGCCTCGGCGCCGTGGGCCTCGACATCTCCCACGAGATGCTCCAGGTGAGCGAACAGTACGTCCCGGACGCCCGCCTCGTCACCGCCGACGCCGAGCGCATGCCGTTCCGGGGCGCGATCTTCGACACGGTCTTCTGCAAGGGCAGCCTGCACCACATGCGGGACCACCTCGGGTTCCTGGAGTCCTGCCGGGGGGTCCTCGCCGAGGACGGCCTGCTCGTCATGAGCGAGCCCTGCAACGACAACCCGCTGATCCGCCTCGCCCGGGCGATCCTGTACCGCAAGAGCCCGCACTTCGACGTGGGCGACCAGGGCTTCACCCGTCGCGGGATCGTCGAGCTCACCGAGCGTGCCGGGATGGAGGTCCTCAGGACCAAGAAGTTCGGAGTCCTCGCCTACGTCTTCGCCGGCTTTCCCGACCACCTCGGGATCCTGCGGTTCATCCCGGGCTCCGATCTGATCACCCGCGCCTTCATCGGCCTGGACCGGGTCCTCTGCGCGATCCCCGGGCTCTCCCTCCTGGGCTTCCACATCGTCGTGGTCGCCCGGCCGCGGCGCGGCTGAGCCAGAGGGCGCTGGCGGAAGGGTCGAGCGCGTCCACCCCGGCGGCCAGCGATCCCTTTCGGCTGTCAACTCCCGGCCCGCGCAGGCCGATAGCCACTGCATGTGTGGCTTGCTCGGTTGGATCGGCCCGCCCGGAGCCAGGGCGGAGGAGCGGCGGACCTCCTTCGAACGCGCTCTTGCGCGCCTCGACCACCGAGGCCCCGACGGCCGCGGCGTGCACGTCGAGGGCGCCGCGCTGCTCGGACACACCCGCCTGGCGGTCCGTGATCCCGGAGCCCCCGGCGCGGCCCAGCCCATGGTCAGCCCCTGCGGTCGCTGGGTCCTCGTGTACAACGGCGAGCTCTACGAGGACGCGGCCCTGCGTGCAGCCCTCGGGCCGGAGGTCGAAGCCGCGACGGGCGGCGCTGGCTTCGAGACCCGGTGCGACGCCGAGACCCTCCTCTGGCTCCTCAGCCTGCGCGGCATCGGGGCCCTCGATCGCCTGCGGGGCATGTACGCGCTCGCGCTGCTCGACGTCCGGGACGGGGTTCTCTGGCTCGCGCGCGATCCCCTCGGGATCAAGCCGCTGGTCCACACCGTGACCTCCGAGGGGGCCTTCGCCTTCGCGAGCGAGCCGGCGGCCCTCCTCGAACTCGACGGCGTCACGGCGGCCCCGGACCTCGAGATGGTCTCCGCCTACCTCGCGACGAGCCGCCGCTCGCTCTTCGGCCGCACGCTCTTCTCGGGCGTCCATTCCGTCCGCCCCGGGGAGGTCGTTCGTGTGGAGCTGGAGGCGCCCTGGCGCGGCGGTCAGGTCGTGGCCGACGCGGGCCGTTTCGCAGCCCAGGTGGAGCACGCCGAGGACGCGCGGGACCACGCCCGGGCTCTCCTCGAGGAATCGGTCCGCGCTCACCTCGTCTCGGACCGGCCGCTGTGCGCCCTCCTCTCGGGCGGGCTCGACAGCGCGATCGTCACCCAGCTCGCCGCGGCCTCCCGCGGAGCCGAGGGCCTCGCCACCTGGTGCGCCGCCGGTCACGAGGACGGCGCGGACATCGGGCCGGACCCGGCCGCAGCGCGCCTCGTCGCCGCGCGCGTCGGCACGTCCCACGAGGCGGTGCCCGTGGATCGGGGCACGTTCGTGCGGCAATGGCGCGAGCACGTGGCGCACCTCGCGCAGCCCCTCTCGACCCCGAACGAGGTCGCAATCTCCGAGATCAGCCGCGCCATCCGCGCCTCGGGCGCCGTGGTGACGCTGACGGGCGAGGGCGCGGACGAGCTCTTCGGCGGCTACGACGGCGTGCTCACGGCCTTCGATGCTCACGAGGCGGCTGGGCTCGCCGTGGGTGACGGTCACGGGCTCTCCAGCGCGCGCTTCCACCTGGAGGCGACGTCCTGGATCGGCCCGGCGGCCCAGGAGGAGGCTCTGCGCCCCGAGCTCGCGGATGCGTCCGGCTTCCTGATCGGCGCGATGGAGCGCGAGTTCGAGGCCCAGCGGCTCGCGGCCGGCCCCCGGGCGACGCGCCTCGAGGCGCATCTCCGTCTCCAGCGGATCGGCAACCTGACCGCGCTGCTCGAGCGCCTCGACGCCGCCACGATGCGTCACGGCGTCGAGGGCCGGACGCCCTTCGCCGACCTCCACGTCGCGGCCTTCGCGGACCGGCTGCCCATGGAGCAGAAGTTCTCCCTCGACGGCCCACCGGAGGCTCGTGGCTCCAAGCTCGTGCTCCGTCGCGCCTTCGCGGACCTGGTCCCGCCGGAGGTGCTGTCGCGGCCGAAGGCGTCCTTCCCGCTGCCCTTCGATCGGTGGTCCGCCCCCGTGACGGCGCGGCTCATGTCCTCGGAGTTCCTGGGCGAGATCGTGCGCCGCGAGACCCTCGCGGACGTCGTCAGGCGCCCCGCGGAGCGCTGGCAGCTGGCCTGGCTCCTCGGCAACCTCGCCCTCTTCGGCGAGGTCGCCTTCGGAGCGCGCGCCGCGTCGATGGACTGAAGAGCGGCGCGCGAGCTCTGGAGTCACGCTCGACGAGGGGCGACACTCGTCCCATGAGCAAGCGCGTCCTGGTTCCCCTCGCTGCAGGCTTCGAGGAGATGGAAGCCGTGATCATCGTCGACGTCCTGAGGCGCGCGGGCGTGGAGGTGCTGCTGGCGGGCCTCGACGGTCCGGGGCCCGTTGCGGGCTCCCGCGGCGTCACCGTGAGCGCCGAGGTGGACCTCGGCGCCGTGCTGGCGGAGGACTTCGACGCGGTCGTCCTGCCCGGCGGTCTCGGAGGTACCCACGCGATGCGCGACGACGAGCGGGTCCTCGAGCTGGTGCGGCGCGGCTTCGAGGCTGGACGGCTCACCGCGGCGGTCTGCGCCGCGCCGCTGGTCCTCGCCCGGGCGGGCCTCGTGGAGGGCCGCGCCGTGACGAGTCACCCGAGCGTTCAGGCCGAGCTCGCCGAGGGGGGCGCCGAGGTGACCGCCCGCAGGGTGGTGCGGGACGGGGTCCTCCTGACGAGCCAGGGGCCCGGAACAGCCATGGAGTTCGCGCTGGCGGTCGCCGCCGATCTCGTGGGCCAGGAGGCCGCGGACGAGGTCGCCGCGGCCATGTGCTGCTGAACCCGTTCGGCGGCGGTGCGTTCCCCCTGCACCCCTCAGCCGGCTCCACGGAGCCCCCGCGCCCCGGTCGGGCAGGTCAGGGGCCACTGAGAGGGCTCCACGGTTTGACAGGGAGGGGCACCTCGCCCATCTTCAGCGCCCCCAAAAGCGGCGCGCGCCGGTCCAGGGAGCCTCTCCGCAGGCCCCGACGAGCTCCTCGGGCGTCCCCCGCTGGACCGCCTTCTCGGCCAGCCGAACCGAACTACGTCGCGCAGCGTCACCCCCGAGCGGGACCCATCTACAAGCCCTCCATGAAGCGCGCTCTCCTCCAGCCGTCCCTGTCCGCCCTCCTCGGCCTCGCCATCGCGGCCTCGGCCAGCGCGGACAAGATCTACCTGTCCGACGGCTCGATCATCAACGACGCCCAGATCCTCACCGAGGGCGTCAAGACGGTCTCGTACATCCCGGACGGCAAGAAGAAGAAGAGCGACGCCAAGGAGGTCGCCTCGGAGCTCGTGCTGTCCATCGAGTACACGCAGATGCCCGAGGACGTCGCGGCCGCCCAGGTGGACGCCGACGACGAGGCCTTCGCCGCCGCCGTCGCCGGCATGGAGGTCTACCTGGAGAACGTCGCCGGCAAGGGAGATCGCAAGTACCCCTGGGCGCCTGCCTTCGCGCGCTACCGCCTCGTCGAGCTCTACAAGCTCGGCGGAGAGCTGCCCTCGATGATCGCCTCGGCGGACAAGCTCGTCGCGGAGCACCCCGAGTCGCGCTACGTGCCCATGGCGATGGTCGAGAAGATCGACGCGCTCCTCGGCATGGGTGACGTGGAGCAGGCGCGCGGCGCCATCGACGCCCTGAAGGCGATGGTCAGCAGCGCCGGCCTCCCGAAGCGTTGGGAGTTCGAGGCGGACGTGCGCAAGATCCTGACCAACCCCACCCTCAAGGGGGAGGCGCTCGAGCAGGAGCTCCAGAGCATCGTGCGCGCCGCGGCCGCCTTCCCCACGGTCTCCAACTTCGCCGCTGTGGCGCGCGCCGAGTCCCTCGTGGTCCGCGGCGACCTCGCGGAGGCCGAAAAGGCCCTGCGGAAGGTGGTCGGCGGCCAGGGAGCCCTCGACCGCACCCTCGCTGCCGCCTACACCGCGCTCGGTGAGTCCCTCTTCCGGCGGGCCGAGGCGGCTGACAGCCGGGACGAGGCGGCCGCGGCCTTCGCAGAGGCCCAGCTCGCCTTCATGCGCGTCGTCGTCAACTACCGCTTCGAGTACGCCTACGTGGCCAAGTCCGCCTTCTACGCGGGCCGCTGCTTCCAGGAGATCGGCGGCGAGGGCTCCGCGGCCAAGTCCCGCAGGCTGTTCGTCTACGTGCAGCGCCGCTTCAGGGAGAGTCGCTGGGCGAACGAGGCCCGGGCCTTCAACCGCCGCAACTGAGCGCGGCGCAGCGATTCGCCCGGCACGAGGGGCCGGCTCTCCACCTGGAGGGCCGGCCCCTCGTGCTTTCACCGGATCCCGATTCCAGGAAGAGAGGGGCGTCTCTCCACATTCGTGGCGGGACCGTGACGAGGTCGGGTGCCGTCCGTCGGGCGATGTGTCAGCCCGAAAGCCCCACACCCCAGGCCCCATGACCCACACCGCCGCTCCCCGCGCGAACCTCCGCGTCCATCTCCGTTGGTGCATCCTCGATCCGCTCCGAGCCAGGACCCGCGATTTCCTGCAGCTGCGCTGCGGGGACGCTCACCTCGCCGACGACCTCTCCCAGGAGACGTTCGTGCGGGCGCTCTTCTCCGGCGCCGCGGTCGAGCGCTTCGATCGGCCCGACGCATGGCTCATCCACGTTGCGAGGAACGTGGCCCGTGACCACCTGCGCCGGTCGTGGGCGCGTCCGGCGCGCCCCATCGACGACGTCCTCGCCGAGGAGCTGGTGGCCTCGACTCCGCCGCCCTCGGGGCTCGAGCCGGAGGTCCTGCTCGACGTGGCCGGCGGCAGGTACGAGCGAGACCGGGTCGCTCGCGTGCTCCCTCGCGTCTGGCGTGAGCTGTCCCTGCGAGACCGTCAGGTCCTCTCGGCGCGCTACTTCCAGGGCAGGAGCGTCAAGGACATCGGACTTGAGCACGGTGCGCGTCCCGAGACCGCGAAGGTCTGGCTGTACCGCGCGCGGGGCCGGCTGCGGAGACGGATCGAGCGGTTCGTCACCGAACGCGAGATCCTCACGGAGCCCGGCGCTGACGTCGCGCTCGCCTCCATCTGCGCCGAGGGCCACCCCGCGACCCGGGCGGATGGGGAGTGAGCACGGCCGCCGGGCGGTGCAGATCCGTGCGATCGCGGCGGTGCCCTGGATCGCAGGAGCGGCGATCTCGCTGACCCTCCTCTCGGGACTTCCGCCGCCGAGGATGCGGACAGAAGACGCCTCCGGCGTCCGCGCACCCGCCCAGGACCCCCCCTGGCGCGGGCCCAGGAGGGCTCTGGAGGCCGCGGCGCGCTTCCGGCGCGAAGGCCACGTCGACGAGGCGCTCGGCCTCTACCGCGACGTCGCCACCGCGCCGGGCGCGCGGGCCGACGATCGCTCCCTGGCCTCGATGTGGTGGGCGCGGCTCCGCGTCGAGCGCGGAGAATGGAGCGGGCTCATCGACCTCGAGCGGTGGATCGCGACGCGCCCGGATCCGGCCTGGCTCGCGCGCACCGAGCTGATGCTCCGGCGCGTTCACGAGGAGCTCGACGTCGGCGATCAGCGCGCGGAAGTGATTCGTATTGCGGCGCTCGCGGAACGCGAACTCATCGCGCTCGCGCGCTTCGACGACATCGATGGCGAGCGCGCGCGACGTTGGTTGCATCGGATCGACATCACGCGGTGAAGCGAATTTTTTCGCGCGCATTGCTCCTGAACCGTTGCCTTACCGGCGATGGAAGACGTATCACCTGCAGTGGGCTCGCTTCGAGCGTCCGGTATCGCACGAGGTCCACACCACCTCGGTCGGCACAAGGTTGGGCGCGAAGGAGCGGATCCGATTACGGCTACGACATCACTGAGGCGCTTCATCCCGGGTGGGGTGGAGCGCCTCGTCCGTTGCATGCGTCGCGATCTCCAGGGCTCGCTCTTGAGCGGAGCGGGGACCGGGAAGCGGCTCCGACCAGCGCTCGAGACTCCTGGAGAACGTCGCGGGGGGCCCGGGCCCGGGGCCCCCCCCCCCCCCCCCCCCC
>CBFIJG010000141.1:0-6793 GCA_965662915.1 Planctomycetota bacterium
GCCGATGGCGGTGGACGCGCCGCGCGCGTCGAGGCGCGCGCCCTCGGCCAGCGGCGTGACGTCGTCCGCGAAGCGGAGGGCGCGGGGCACGTAGCCCGCCTCGCGCGCGGCGGAGAGGAGCCGGGGCCGGACCGCCTCCGCGAGCTCGATGCGCGAGACCGAGTCCGCGGACTCGCCGGTCAGGGCGCGGACCGCGTCGCGGGCCTCGTCGTCGCCGACGTAGCCGTCCTCGCGCGCCATGGACCCCGACCCGTCGAACAGGAAGAGGACCTCCGGCGCGATCACGCTCTGCTCCTGGCGGACGAACACCGGGCGGAACAGGACGGCGAAGAGGAGGAGGAAGCTGAGCGTGCGCAGCCCGACGAGGGTCCAGCGCATCGGCTTCGAGAGGGACTCGCGCGAGTAGGCGATGGCGGCGATCGCGAGGCTGCCCGGGACGATCAGCAGGGCCACGATCCACATGGCCGGCATCTCGAGGAAGCGCCAGGTCTCCTCGATCGCGTCCGAGCCGCGCTCGATCGCGCCGTCGGGCAGCGCGTCCTGGAGCGCGAGCAGCATGGAGGTGAGCGGCGACATCAGGCGACGCTCCTGCGGCGGCTGCCGATGTACGCGCCCCAGAGGGACTCGAAGGCGAGGAACGCGAGGGCGGCCATGGCCAGCCAGCGCCAGAGCTCACCCTGGGCGGCCGAGCTCGCAGCGGCGTCGACCTCCTCGTCGGAGTCGGCGCCCCCGCGCGCGACGACGAGGGCCGGGTGAATGGCCTCGACCTCGGCGGCGGTCGCGCGGGCGAGATCGCTCTCGCTGGCCGCGAGCTGGACCGCGATGGGCTCGGGCAGGAGCTCCTCGGCGCGCACCGTGTAGACGCCGGCGCGCTCGAGCTGGTTACCCGGGATCTCGGGCAGGTCCCAGCGCCGGTCGTCGCGTTCGCGCGGGTCGCCTTCGATGGGCCGCTGGGCGCCGCCGGGGAGCAGCAGCATCGCGCTCCGCGGGAAGCCGTCGACCGTGACGGTGACGGGATCGCCGACGGGGACGTTCCGGCGCTCGGTGCGGCGCGCGCCCACGTGCTGGACGAGCTCGAGCACGAAGGGCACGAAGGTCTTCCCCGAATCCGGGATGCGGTTCCAGGCGCTGTCGAGGGTGCTCGTGAACAGCACCACGCGGCCGTCGCCGTAGGGGCGCTCGACGAGCAGCGGGCTGCCAGCCGGGTCGTCGAGCACCGCGAGCGCGCGCGCGTTCGGCGCGAGGCCGCGCGTCTGGACGAGGTCGTAGATCGGCACCTCGGTGAGGAGCGGTCGCCGCAGCTCGTCGCTGAAGTAGCGCAGCGCGGGGTGGGTCTCCTCGAAGGAGAGCACCCGGTGGTAGGACGTCCTGCGGACCGAGTTCACCACCCGGCTCAGGCGCGCAGGGAGCAGACCCGTCCCGTCCTCGTTCCACAGGTTCTCGGACCACCGCCCGAGATCGCCGAGCCGGTCGCCGAGGGAGATCACCAGCCCCGCGCCGGCGGCGACGCGATCCTGCAGGCGCTCGGCCACCGCGGCGGAGATGCTCGGAACGTTCGCGAGGACGATGACGTCGGCGCGCTCGATGGGGGAGTCGGGGCTGTCGAGCTCGGCCGCGGTGAGGTCGGTGAGGACGAAGGGGCTGACCTGCGGGCCGCCGCCGAGGCCGTCGTCGGGCGGTTCGAGGACCGCGCCGAAGTACCCGAGCTCGTCGTCCTCGATCCGCTCCGCGGGCGCGCCGTTGACGAGCAGGACCTCCAGCGGACGCGGCGCGAGGGCCACGAGGGCGCGCCGGTCGTCGACGCCGAGGCGGTCGCCCTCCAGCGAGGCCTCGAGGGCGTGGTGCCCCGGGGTCGCGAGCACCACGGTGAAGATCGCCTCCGCCGTGCCGCGGCCCGGCACGTCCACGCGCTGACTGGGGAGGCGCTCGCCGCCGACCGCCAGCGCCACGCGCTCGGCGAGCACCTCGTCGTCGCCGTGGTTCGACACCTCGACGGCCACGTCGAAGGGCACGCCCGCGCGGGGCTGATCCCCGAGCAGCGTCAGGCTCGAGACGGAGAGGTTCTTCGGCCGGAGGGCCCGCACGCCGAGGTCCTCGACGACGGCCTTGATCTCGAGGGCGTCGAGGCGCGCCACCTGCTCCGCGAGGGCGGGGGGCGGGGCGTCGCCGGAGTCCTGCTTCGCCGCGGCGCTCGCGCTGCGGCGATCGAAGAAGGTCTCGGCCTGCAGATCGGTCAGGAGCCGCACGTCCACCGCGCCGAGCATGCCCACGTCACGGTCGTCCTCCAGAGCGTCGGCCACGACGCCGAAGGCCGCCGCCAGATCGCAGTCCTCGTCGAGCGGACGGTCGAGGGTGTCGAGGATCGCGGCCGCGTCCTCGGGGTCAGTGACGGGGAACGCCCGGGGCCGCGCGCCGGCGACGACCACGCGGACCCGATCGCCGCGGGGTCCGTCGAGGTCCTCGATCAGCGACGCCGCGCGCTCGATCATCTCCTCGTGGACGGTCTTGACCTCGCCGCGCAGTCCCATGGACGCGGAGCCGTCGAGCACCAGCACGAGGTCGCGTCGCTCCTCGCGCAGACCGGCGAGGGGGCTGTCGCCCGAGGCGAAGGGGCGCGCGACCGCGAAGGCGAGCGCCGCCACCGCGAGCATGCGCGCGAGCAGCAGCAGCAGGTTCTCCAGCTGCACGCGCCGCCGCGTCTTCCTGTACGCGGCGAGCACGAAGCGCATGGCCGCCCACTCCTGGGGGCGGTGCCGCTGACGGTTGAGGAGATGGATGATCAGCGGGACCGCGCAGAGCGCGGCGCCGATCGCCAATCCGGGGTTCTGGAAGCCTTCGATCATCGCCGGTTCGGAGCGGATCAGAGCCCGCGGGCTCCGCCGCGTGCGCGCGCCTGGCGGTGCGCGAGGTAGGCCGAGAGGACGGCGTCGAGCGGGTCGACGCTCGAGACCTGGACGAAGTCGACGGAGAGCGCGCGAGTGCGCTGGGCGAGGTCCGCGGAGTGGGCGCGGATCTCCTCGAGGTAGGCGTCGCGGATGGCCTTCGGATCGATCTTCAGGTCGCCGGCGCCCTCGAGGCCCTTGAGCTTCACGAGGCGGTCCAGGTCGAAGCTCGTCTCGAGCGGGTCGGTGATCTGGAAGAGGATCGGCTCGTGGCCCTGGTGGACGAGACGGCGGACCCCTTCGAGGATCGCGTCGGCGTCGTCGAAGAAGTCGCTGAAGATCACGGTGATCCCGCGGTGACGAAGGCGCGGAACCAGGCCCTGCAGCACGCTCCCGACCGAGGTGGGACCGTCCGGCTTCGCCTGCTCGAGCGCGGTGAGCACGGCGATCTCCTGGGGCGTTCCGTTGCCGGGGGGGACCTTCGTGCGCATCTGGTCGTCGAAGACCACCAGCCCTGCGGTGTCGCGCTTGCTCAGAACGAGGTGCGCGAGCGCCGCGGCGCCCCAGCGCGCGTAGTCGAACTTGCTCCAGTCGAGGGAGCTGAACGCCATCGACTCGGAGGCGTCGACCAGGAGATTCACCGAGAGGTTCGTCTCCTCGACGTACTCCTTGACCACGACGCGGTCGGAGCGCGCGAAGACCTTCCAGTCGATCTTCCGGAGCTCGTCGCCAGGCGCGTACGCGCGGTGCTGCGCGAACTCGACGGAGCTGCCGCGCTGGGGCGACGCGTGCATGCCCGACATGAAGCCCTCCACCGCCCGCCTGGCCACGAGTTCGAGGCCGGACAGGCGGTCGAGGACCGCCGGATCGAGGGTTCCGAGTTGGCGCGCCAAGGGAAGCCGCGGCTCAGGCGTCGCCCTTCACGCCGGGGAGGCCGGCGCCGACGGCGCGGCCGGGGTCGACCTCGTCGACGAGACGGTCGATCAGCACGTCCGAGGTGATGCCCTCGGCCTGGGCCGTGAAGTTGGTCACGATGCGGTGGCGGAGCGCCGGCTTCGCGATGGCCTTGATGTCGGCCGTGGAGACCGCGTCGCGGCCGTCGAGTGCGGCGTGGGCCTTGGCGCCGAGGATGAGGAACTGGCTCGCGCGCGGGCCGGCGCCCCAGGTGACGTTCTCCTTGATGAAGCCGAGGGGCTCACCGCCGCGAACGCGGGTGCTGCGGGTGAGCGCGAGCGCGTAGTCGAAGACCGTGTCGGACACGGGGACCTCTCGCACGGCGGCCTGGAGCTCCGCGAGCTCCTCGCCGCTCACGACGCTCCTGATCTCGTCCATCGCGCCGCCGGTGGTGCGCTTGAGGATCTCGCGCTCCTCCTCCGCGGTGGGGTAGCCCACCTGGACCATGAACATGAAGCGGTCGAGCTGGGCCTCGGGCAGGGGGTAGGTGCCCTCCTGCTCGATCGGGTTCTGGGTCGCCAGCACGAAGAAGGGCTGGGGCAGCTCGTGGGTCTTGCCACCGGAGGTCACCCGGCGCTCCTGCATCGCCTCGAGCAGCGCGGCCTGGGTCTTGGGCGGCGTCCGGTTGATCTCGTCGGCGAGCACGACGTTCGCGAAGAGCGGTCCCGCCTCGAAGCGGAAGGAGCGCGCGCTCGTCTCCGGGTCGATGTGCAGGAGCTCGGTGCCCGTGATGTCGGTGGGCATCAGGTCCGGCGTGAACTGGATCCTGTTGAAGGACAGATCCATGGTCTTCGCCAGGCTCGAGATCATGAGCGTCTTGGCGAGGCCGGGGACGCCGACGAGCAGGCAGTGGCCGCGGGTCAGGATCGCCAGCAGGAGCTGATCGAGGACCTCCTCCTGGCCGACGATGACGCGCTGCAGCTCCGCCTTCATCTGGCCGTGGACGTCGCGGAGTCGGTTCAGTTTTTCGTTCAGCATGGGGTCGGATCGAGCGGGGTCCGCCGATGGGCGGAGGGGGCGTCGCGGGGCTTCAGGGGGGATTCGGCCCGCGGGCGAGCGTGGATACGGAGGAAGCCCTCCCGACGCGAGAACGAGCCCTCCGATGATCTCGTAGGCGCATCCCGCGCGAGGATCACGTGCTGGGCGCCAGGATCGGCACCGTTTCCACAGCTCCAACGTAGCGGTGACGGCACCGCGGACGATGGTGCGACGCGAGCTTTACACCCTCCCGTCGCAGCTCGACTCCGCCCGGCGACGCCGCGTCGGAGCGATCGGGTCGCGCCGACGAGCGTTCGAACCACGCGCGCCGCTCAGCGCGCCGCTTCGAGGATCCAGACGGTGTCGCGCCCGACGACGTAGACGCGCCCCTGCCAGGGGAACACGTCGCCGCCGCGGCCCGCGCCGCGGCTGCGCAGCGGCGCGGCCCCGGCGATCCCGTAGCCCTGCCCGCCGTCCAGTGTCACGAGCTCGCCCGTCCCCGCCACTAGCAGGCCGAAGGGGGTCTGCGCGGCGTGCCCGCCGAACCGCTCCGAAGGGGCCAGGTAGGTGGCCGGGATGCGCGGTTCGCCGGGCGTATCGAGCAGGATCGCGTCGTAGCGCCCGTCCCGGCCGAGGAGGGCCAGGGTCGCGCCTGCTCCGGCCTGGGCGGGGGGGTGGACCGCCGCGATGGAGAGGGCCCCGCGGCGGGGGCGGGGCCGCTCGGCGAAGGGGCTCGCGGCGCCGAGGGGCCAGGGCCCGGCCACGAAGGAATAGGCGTACTCCGAGCCCAGCGGCGTCATCCAGACGGCATCACGGGCCCCCGGCGCCGCGCTGCGGCCGCTCCCGAGGACCACGATCGGGGGCTGGGACCCCGCCCAGCCGTCGCGGGTGCTCCCGCCTCGCTGGGTCCGCAGGGCCCAGAGCAGCCGCCCCTCGGCGGCCCCGAAGGCGCAGACGAGGCCGGCGTTCGTGCCCACGTACAGGGTCCCGGTGGGCCGGTGGATCCCCAGGGGCATCGTCGTGACGGCGAAGGCGGCCGCGTCACCGCGCCCGCGATCCTCGCTGCGTCCGCGCTCGCTCGTCATCTCACGGCTCCAGAGGACCTCGGCCGAGTCGAGGTCGAGCGCGAAGAGGCGGACCTCGTCGGCGCGATCGGCCCCCTCGCTGCTCCGCGGGTCCCCGAGCCCCCTCGCCAGGGCGTAGATGGTCCCGCCGGCGATGACCGGCCCGGGCTGCCACTCCCAGCCTGGGCCCATGTCCCATCCCGGGACGTCCTGAACCCGGCTGAGGGTCGCCAGCTGGTCGGGGGACCGTGGGCCCGCCGAGGGCGTGGGATCCATGAGGACGCGCCCGTCCCGGAGGACCCAGCGGGGGCGGATCGCGCCCTCGGCGCCGCCCCGGACCACGACCCCCAGTGCGTTCCCGATGGGGGCCAGCTTCAGGTCGAGGAAGGCCCTCGGCCGCTCGGCCCGGCCCGCGACCAGCGCGACGTGGACTCCGTCGGTCGCGGGCAGGGAAGGCCAGCCGCCGGCGGAGGCGAGAGCGCGCGGGAAGACGCGCCCGATCCCGAGGGCCTCGCCCGTGAGGGCGCGCGTGATCCGGAAGCCGCCTGCGACGGTCCTCGGCTCGATCAGGAGCAGCCCCGGGGCGCCCTGTACGAGCACCGCGCCGTCGCCGAGGCCCGCCAGCCCCGAGGAGAGGCCCCGGCCGAAGGGGTCGGAGGCGCTGCGCTCGATCCCCGCGATGCGGTGGGTGTCGATGAGAGTCAATTCGGGCGGAGTGGCCCTGGGGGCTGCCTCGAAGGGGACCGGGCGACGGGGGGCGGTGTGGTCCCGGCCCGCCCGGCCGGGCGCCAGCGCGCCCTCGATGGTCGTGCGTCGGGCGCTGATCCCGCCTCTCGCGGAGCCGATCCAGTCGCGATCGAGCCCGGCGCCGTGGCTCTCGAGCACGTCGAGCTGCCGCGTCGCGCGGACGAGCCA
>CBFIJG010000142.1:0-6704 GCA_965662915.1 Planctomycetota bacterium
CGCCGTGAGCGTCGTCCGCCGCCCCGGCGCCCGCCGCCTGCGCCGCCCCTCTCCCCCTCCGGAGAGGGCAAGTCCTTGAGCGAGAGCGCCATACGGGACGAGCTGCCGTCCACGATACGCGCGCGGACCGACTGGCCGATCGAGAGCAGCTCGCGCGCATCGCGCACGTAGCGGGTCGCGATCTCCGAGATGTGGAGCATCGCGTCCTGCTTGCGGCCGACGTCCACGAACGCGCCGAAGCTGGCCACGTTGGTGACGATGCCCTCGATGACGCGGCCCGCTTGCAGGCGGATCGGATCGGTGTTCTCCGAGATGAACTCGGGGGCCCGGTTGCGACCGCGCGGATCGCGGCCGGGGAAGCTCAGCTCGCGCATCAGATCGCGCCAGGTGAACTCGTCGACCTCGAAGTTCTGGCGGCGCAGTCCCTTGGTGGCGCCCGGCCGGCCGAGGGAATCCTCGACGCTGCCGCCGGCGCTCTCGAGCAGCTGGCGCGCGAGCTGGTACTGCTCGGGGTGCAGGGAGGTCCGGTCGAGGGGCTCCGGCGAGCGGCGGATGCGCAGGAAGGCCGCGACGCTCGCCCACTGGGCCTCGGTCAGGATGCCCTCCGCCCGGATCTGCTCGCGAGACTCGATCTCTCCGGCGTCACGCTTGTCCGCCAGCCGCTTCGCCGACTCCTCGTCGAGGCCCGGCAGGTGCTCGATGACCGAGCGCGGCACCGTGTCGAAGTCGCAGCCGACGAAGGCGACCGCCGAGGCGACCGCCTCGTCGAGGACCCGCTTGAGGTTCGCCTTGCTGACGAGGCGTTGTTCGGGGCCGAGGCCGAGTTGCTTGGGATCGACCTTCAGGAGCTCTGCCATCGGGTCCTGCAGGCGGCGGCCCATGCTGACGGCGAGGCGCGTGCCGATCGAGAGGCCCTCGAGTTCCACGCGCGCCCGCGCTCCGTTGGCGTAGCTCGTCGCGCCCGCGTCGTTGACGACCATCACGGTGGACTCGCCACCGGCGGCGCGGATCGCAGTCCGAACGCGGTGAGCCGCAGCGCGCGCGGACTTCCCGGATCCGGCCGCGATCGCCTCCGGGCCGTGCTCCTGCAGGAGCTGGACGATCTCGGCGCCGAGCGCAGCCTCGTCCTTCTCCCCCACCTCGACCTTGGAGTCTCCGAGGACGCGGCCGTCCCCGTCGAGGAAGGCGAAGGTGAGATCGCCCTTGGCGCTGGCGTCGAGGCCAGCGACCGGAACGCGTCCGAAGAACGGCGTGAGCAGGAGCTGGCGGAGATGCGACTGGACGAAGCGCAGCGCTTCGGCGTCGCAGCGCTCCTTGATCTCGAGGCGGATGTCCTCCTCGACGACCGGGAGCAGCCGCTGGGCCAGGGCCTTACGCGCGAGGTCGTCCAGCAGCGCGTCGAACTCGGGGCGCGTGTGCTTGCCAAGGGTGGTGCGTACGCGGCCCATGACCTCCTTGGGCTCGAGCTCGATGAAGGTGTTGATCACGCGCTCCTTCTGGGCCTGACGGATCGCCGTGAGCTTGTGCCCCTGGAGCTGGCGCAGCGGCGCCTTCAGCTTGAGCAGGTTCTTGTGCCGCCCCGCCTTCTTCTCGTCCACGATCGCGCGGACGCGCAGGATGCCCTTCTTGCGCATGACGCGGCGCACGTGACCGCGCAGCCGCGCATCGCGACCGACGCGGTCCGAGAGGATCCGCACTGCGCCTGCGAGGGCCTCGGACTCGGTGTGCACGCCCTTGTCGGGGTCGACGAAGGGAGCGCAGAGCTTGGAGAGCTCCGGAGTCACGACGACGGGCTCGGGCGGGGGGGCGGGCGCCGGAGCGGACTGCGCAGCCGGTGTCCCTGCGGCCTGCGCGTCCCCGGAGGAAGTCTCCGCCGCGGGAGCATCTGCCGCCGGGGTCTCCTCGCCGGGGGCGTCCGATGCGGGAGCCTCCGGTGCAGGAGCCTCGGTCGCGGCCTCCGCGTCGACGACGGGCGCGATCTCGGCCTCCGCCGGTGCGTCTGCGGCAGTCGCGTCGTCCGCGGCGCCGGGGGCCTCGTCCGACGACTCGGCAGGCGCGGCGGCCTCTTCCGCGGGCTTCGCTCCCTCGGGCAGCTCCGCGTCGTGGGCGAGCTCCTGGGGAACATCGCCCATACCGTCTTCTCCCGCTCCATCGTCCGCCGGCTCGGCCGTCGTCTCGCTCGACGAGTCCGCAGGAGCCGCTTCGACGGAGGTCTCCGGCGCGGCCTCCGCGGCCGGGCCCTCATCTGCACCGGGAACCTCGGCGGCCGGAGCCGCGTCGGGAGCGGCCTCGTCGGCGGGCGCGTCCTTCTTCGGCGCGGCGGACTTCGGCCGCTTCTCGCGCGGGACTGCTTCGACGATCAGATCGGCGAGGGTCCCGAGGCCGCGATCGAGGGCCAGCTGGACCTCGGGCTCGGGCCGCCGGTACGGGACGTAGAGGTCTTCGAGCTCGAAGCGGTCCATGCACGACCGCACGTCCTCGAGGGCCTTCGCCGGGAGGTCCTCGATGCGCTCGAGGGCTCGCAGGATCGTGCCACGGCGGCGGTCGAGTTCCTCGAGCTCCTCGCGGCGACGCTGCGCGCGACGAACGTGAACCTCGGACATGGCGCCGGTGCGCGCGCGTCGGAAGCGACCGATGAACGGTGCGCTGAGGCCCGCGTCGAGCATCTCGAAAACGGCCTGGACGGACGGGACGTCGGTGGAGAACTCCTTCGCGAGGGTCTCCAGGATGGGCTGAGCAGTCACGGGTTCGGGGGCCGCTCCGCGCGCGGTGCGCCGGAGGGCAGTGAGGTCGCGGGTGGCGCGACGCTCGTCTCTGGTGTGGGGAACTGGCAGCGACCGCCAGGTGAGTGCGGGGGCCGCTCGGAACATGCGCAGCGGGCTCACCGCGTGGCGGGCCGGCGCAGTGATGGGATACCACATTCCCCCGTGCCCGTGGGGTCGGGACGCGCCACGCGAGAACGAAGCGGCGAAGCGAGGGAGATGCCCCCCCTACCTCCGCGATATCCCGCCGCTCGTGACACCCGCTCGGGGGCGTCTCCCGGGTGTCTCCCGGGCAGCTCCCGGCGCGAGACGTGATCAGGCCGGGAGCTCGAAGACCGAGACGCGCGTCTCCTCCGCGAGGAGCCCGGCGCCATCGACCACGGTCCAGGCGATCTTCTCGTCGAGTCCGGGGACCGTCCAGTCGCCGAGGGGGCGGCCCGAGACTGCGTCCACGGCCGCGAGCAGCGCGCGGCGCTCGATGTACAGCTTCCCGCTGTCCCCGGTGATCGAGACGTCGGGCAGATCATCGACCGGCTTGGTCTCGAGGATCCGGAACCACAGCGGCCCCTCGCCGGGCCCGCCGTCGGCTCGGAGCGCCACCAGGCTCAGGGTGTCCCGCGGCCCCTCGTCGGGGTGCTGCGCGAGCTGGGTGATGAACTCCATCCGATCGGCGTCCTCGAGCATCGTCTCGAGATCGGCGGTCACGAGCGCGACGGTGTTGCCCGTGCAGTCGAGATCGCGGATCACCGGGAACGACGGCGCGACGATGTAGCCGTCGAACTGCCCAGTGTCGGCGTCCAGACGCGCCACTCCGTACTTGCCGGTCTCGGGATTCGACACGGTCACGAAGACGCTGCCCTCGTCCCGGGCGATGCCGTGGTACCGCTCCCCCTCCCGCGCGTACCGCCAGCGTTCCTGGAGATCGAGCGTGTCGATCCCCCAGACGGTCCGCGCGTTCGCGCAGACGACGACGTCGGGGCGAACAACGGCGTCGTCGAAGGGCTCGATGTCCGCGGCCTCGAGCAGCTCGCCATCGGCGGCGGCCATCCGCACCATCCGGTGACCACCCTGGCTCGGCCCGAGCACGAGGACCTGCCCCTGCTGTCCGACGCCGGCACCGAAGCCGCGGCCGTAGCCGACCTCGCAGGGGGCGAGCCAGAGGCGCTCACCCGTGGCGCGGTCGAAGGCGCCGAGCTTGCCCGGGATCACGTCGTCGATCCACTTGCCGCCCGCGGGCGGGTCGTATCCGTGGAGGAGTACGGGGCCAGTGGGCCCGAAGGCGATCCCGTCAACCTCGTTCTCGAGCTCGCGGCTCCAGCGACGCTTGGCCGTGTTGGTCATCGCGGGATGGTATCCGCTCCCGACGCGCGCTCCATCGCGCGGCCCCGGATCCCTCCGCCCGGGCCCGCATTCCGGTGAGTGCTTCGTCGCCGGGAGAGCGCCCGTCCCTGGAACGGAACGCGCGGCGCGCTACCCTCCCCGGCCATGGTGCCGGCCGCGAACGCAGGAGACGAGGAGGGGTCGCTCGAGGTCCGGCCCGGGCCCGAGGGGCGCACGGTGATCGACCGAAGCGGTGCCCTGCGGCGGGTCCCCGCGGACTGGGCCCTCCTGGAGCCCGGGGACGCCGCCGCGACGCGCAGGGTCAAGAAGGCCGGACCTTTCTGGATCGTGAAGGTCGAGCGGCGACGGCGCATGGTCAGCCTCGGCGTCTGGGCACCGGCCGCGACCATCGACTCCATCGCCCAGGACCTCGAGGCCGAGCGCGCGGACCCGCGCTACCGGCGGAGGCTCGATCAGGGCCGCGCGCGGCGAGCCCGAGCGCAGGAGGCCTACGTCGAGACCTTCGAGGGGGCGGTGCGCGCCTTCCTCGGCTTCGATCTTCGCCACCACGAGCTGGAGGCGACCCTCGCGCGAGCCATCGCGCTCCACGCGACCCCGGTCGGCAGCGGGACCGTGGCCCGCACCGCACGTATCCCGGTGGAGCGCCGGGCCGAGGCCGCGACGATCGCCTGGATGCGCCACCGCACGACCGCCTACGACTCGATGAAGATCGAAAAGGTGAAGGGCCGCAGGCGCGAGGTGCGCAGGCTCCTGGCTTCGCGCTCCCGCGAGCTCCTCGACGCCTATCGGCGAGGAGACGCGGTCGACCCCTCCCTGTGCCCGCTCGCGAGGGCCCTGGGCTCCGGCTGACGTCGAGGCCCCAGCGCGGCCCGCCACTCGCTGCAACTTCCCGGGCCCGCCACTGGATCATCGCGCAGCTCTTCGGTCTCCTCCTGCTGGATGGCTGAACGCGACCAGGTCCTGAGACGCGCCGCGCGCCTGAGCGTGGGCGTCGGCGTGCTCGTCCTCGCGCTCAAGGTCGGCGCGTGGGTCGTGAGCGACTCGACCGCCGTCCTCTCCGACGCGATCGAGAGCATCGTCCACCTCCTCGCCACGGCCATGATGCTGGCGATGCTCAAGTACAGCCAGAAAGAGCCCGACGAGGATCACCCCTACGGCCACGGCAAGGCAGGGAGCTTCTCGGTCGGCTTCGAGGGCGGGCTGGTCGCCCTGTCTGGCGTGCTCGTTCTGGTGACCGTCGTCGAGCGGCTCCTGAACGGCCACCAGATCGCCGACCTGACCTTCGGCATCCTCGGAACGCTGGCCGCCACCGCCTTGAATCTTGCCCTCGGGCTCCACCTCGTGCGCACCGGAAGGCGCGAGCGGAGCGAGATCCTCGTGGCGGACGGCCAGCACGTGCTCGCGGACGTGTGGACCAGCGCCGGCGTGATCGCGGGGCTGGTGCTCGCGTGGATCACCGGGCTGGAGTGGCTCGACTGGGCAGTGGCGGCCGTCGTGGGCGTGCACCTGCTCGTCATCGGCTCGCGCCTCGTCCGCAGCGGAATCGCCGGCCTCATGGACGAGGTCGACGAGGCCGACTACGCCGCGGTCGTCGCCGCCGTGAACCGCGTCCGGGAGCCCGACTGGCAGGACATGCACGACCTGCGCCTGCGCCGCGTCGGGGACCTCGTCCACGTCGACTTCCACCTCGTCGTCCCCGCGGATTGGACCATCGCTCGCGGACACAGGGTCTCGACCCTTCTCGAGGAGACCGTGCTCGCAGAGCTCGATTCGCAGGGCACCGTCCTCGTCCACCTCGACCACCCCGGCTCGGTCGAGGGGTTCGAGCTGGCCGCTGCCGGCGGCGGCGTCTTCTCCGTCCCCGCTGCCCTCCGCAGCGATCAGTCTGGACGCCCCTGACGCCGTGGACCGCACCGGCGCCCCCGAGCGCGAGGCGTGGCACGAGGCCGGCCACGCGGTGATTGCCCACCTGCTCGGTGGAGAGGTCCGCGAGGTGACGCTCGAATCGGACGACGACGCCTTCGAGGGGCGCGTGACCGTGGCCTGGGCCTCTGGCTCGGCGACCGAGGTCGCCGCGCGCAGCGGCCGCGCTGCGCTCGCGGGCCCGCTGGCGGAGCTCGCGCGATACGAGGACGAGCTCGATCCGGACGCCGACGAGATCCGCGCGGCGTGGAACGGCGACTGGGCCGAGGTCGAGCGCTGCGCAGCGGTCTGCTCGCCCGATCCCGAGCGCCGCACGCCGCTGATCGAGCGCTGGTTCAGGGACGTGAGCGCGCTCCTCGAGCGCGAGGACGCGGAGTCCCTGATCGGACGCGTCGCCGACGCCCTCGACGCCCACGGCACCCTGGACGAGACGCTCTTCCAGGACTGCCTGTAGGCAACGCAGGATGGGGATCGCGCTCGCTCCGGGCGCGCATCGAGGCGAGCGCCGGGCGGCGCGCTGGCCGGACGGGCCGAGCGCTGCCGGCTCGCGCCGGTCGCGGGCGCCGTGGACCGTCCGGCCCGAAACGGCGGCGTCCCCGCCGGACTGCGCGCGCAGACCGGCCGGGTCGCCGTGCAGGGCCCGGGACCCGGCCCCGTCGCTCCGGTCTCCCTGAGCTT
>CBFIJG010000143.1:0-6699 GCA_965662915.1 Planctomycetota bacterium
GTGGCGACGCGCGCGTACGTCATCGTCCGCGCCGCTGTCGAGCCACGCCGCCGCGGGGCCCATCGGGAGCTCGGCCGGCGACGCCACGAGCGTGACCCCGGAGGGCGCGAGGCTCGCCGGACCGACGGCCAGGAGTCGCGCGCGGCCCTCGAGGGCGGCCATCGCCGCCGGCAGGATCTCGGGTCCGATCCCCGCGGGATCCCCGACGGTCACCGCGATGATGCCCTCGGGCACGCTCTCCTCCGCGCCGTCCATGGCGGGGAGGTTAGCGTGCTGCGGAGCCCGCAGGGGTCACGCCCCGGCATCCGCGCCGCGTCGGGCCGTTCCTCTGCCCCCCGCGCTCCCCGAGGAGCGCGGCTCCGCGCGACCTCGACCCGCGCTCAGCTGGCGCTGGACGGACCGCTCCGCACGCGAGCGATCGCGTCCCGCCACCGAGTGCGCTCGATCGCGACGCCGTTCCCGTCGGGCTCGAAGACCCGCGACTCCGCCGCGAGCGCGCGACTGAGGCCCGCTGCGTCGATCAAGCCCGCCCCCACCGCGGCGATCGCGGCTGCTCCACGCGCCGTCGCCTCGACCTCGCCCGGCCGGACCACGCGCAGCGCAGCGAAGTCCGCCTGCCGCTGCATGAGGAGGCCGTTCCGCGCAGCGCCTCCGTCCACGAGCATCCGCGCCACGGACTCGCCCGAGTCCTCGCGGAGGGCCTCGACGAGGTCGGCGCACTGATGAGCGATGGCCTCGAGCGCCGCGCGCGCGATGTGAGCCCTGGACGACCCTCGCGTGAGGCCGAGGAGCGCGGCGCGCGCGCCCGGATCCCAGTGCGGCGCGCCGAGGCCCGCGAAGGCGGGGACGAGCACCACACCTCCGGTGTCGGGGACCGAACGCGCGAGCTCCTCGGAGGCCGCCGCGTCGTCGATGATGCCCAGCTCGTCGCGCAGCCACTGGACGACGGTTCCCCCTGCGAAGGCGCTGCCCTCCAGCGCGAAACACGGCTCGCCGCTCCCGTCCACGGCGAGGGTCGTCAAGAGGCCTGCGGAGGAGTCCACCCGCCTCGCGCCCGTGTTGAGCAGGAGGAAGCAGCCCGTGCCGTAGGTCGTCTTCATCGCTCCGGGCTCGAAACAGCCCTGGCCGAAGAGCGCGGCCTGCTGATCCCCGAGCACGCCCTGGATCGGCACCCTCCCCGCCGCGCCCGGCAGGTGAGCCTCTCCGAACGCGCCGCCCGAGGGGACGACCTCGGGCAGGCACGCCTCCTCCACACCGAAGAGCTCGAGGAGCGACGGGGCGTAGCTGCGCGCGCCGATGTCGAAGAGCATCGTGCGGCACGCGTTGGTGGGGTCGGTGACCCAGCGCTCTCCGCGCGTGAGGTGATGGACGATGAGCCCATCGACCGTCAGGAACCGCAGATCCCCGGCGTCCGCCGCCGCGCGTACGTCCTCGTCGTTCGCGATCAGCCACTCCGCCTTGGTCGCCGAGAAGTAGGGATCGATCACGAGCCCGGTGCGGGCCGCCACCTCGGCGGAGTGGCCGGCCTCCCGCAGCTCCGCGCAGCGCGCCGCCGTCCGGCGGTCCTGCCAGACGATGCCCGGAGCGAGCGCTTTCCCCGTCGCTGCGGAGAGAGCGAAGAGCGTCTCTCGCTGGTTCGTGACACCAACCGCCACCGGCGCTCTGCCAGCCCCGTCGAGGGCCCGTCCGACGGTGTCGTCGACCGCCGCGAGGATGTCCTCGGCGCGATGCTCGACGCGGCCCGGCGACGGGAAGCCCTGGGGGAACTCGGCGTAGGCCCGGGAGACGGGCCGGAGCTCGAGGTCGAAGACGATCGCCGTCACGCCGGTCGTCCCGGCGTCGATGGCGAGGACCAGGGGCGAGCTGGCGTGCGCTGGAGTCGTGGCCATGTGTCCGCGAGGGTACGACCTGGACGGACCCGAACTCCATGGAGGACGCGCGGCTCCGCGTTCAACGCGAGGACCTCCGTCAGGCGCACGGCCGGCCGGAGGTCCTCGATCAGGAGATGCCGTCCCCCGAGGCCGGGATCAGACGTCCTGGTGGATCACCACGGATTCGCCGTCGATGCCCACTTCGAATGTCGTCGTCGTCCGCACGCCGCTGCGGTGGATCGCGTGGAGGTGCAGCGGGCTGTCGAGGAGGCCGCCAGCCGCGGCGCGGCCGAGCTCGAGGGGGAGCTCGTACCCGCTCTCGAGCGTGCGCAGCTCACCGAAGCCGTGCTCCCCGCCGATCGCGAAGTGCATGCCGCTGCCCTCGAAGCCTCCGACGAGGCCGACGCTCACCGACGGAAGGATCGCGGTGGAGAGCTCGACGCGGACGTCTCCCCAGAAGCGAGCCCACGCCGTGCCGTCTCCGATGTCGATGACCTCGACGAAGCCGTCCCCCCCGGCGTCCAGCACGGCCGCGCGCAAGAGCTCCGTCTGGCCCCGCAGCGTGATGGTCTGATCGAAGTCGCCCGCGCCGGGCCCACCAAGGGGCAGGGTGCCGACCGTCGGGTCGACCATCCCGCCACCGGAGTTGGGCGGCGGGGGAGGCATGCCGTCGAAGGCCATCGCGAGCGAGAGCGGCAGGGCCGCGATGCACGCGAGCGCGATCCGTTTGGACCCCTGGAGGGTCTGACAGGCGAGGCTCGTGTTGCTGATGAGGTCTTTCATCTTTGATAGATCCGTGCGCGGCGATCGCGCGTCGACTCAGTCCGTCAGGAAGCCCCCGCGAGAAGTTCGGGGACCTCTTGAGTCAATTTCTCAACGAACCCCGGTCGGGATTCGAAGATCGCCCGGGCGTCGTCGTTCTCGACGAAGAGCCGTGCGAGCTGGGCGGGCGGCTGCTCCGCCCCGATGTGCCGGTCCATCAGCACGCGGAACGAGGCCAGGGCTCGGTCGTCGAGTCCGAGGCTCGCGTAGGCGATGCCGATGTTGAAACGAACGATGTTGAAGCGATGGTCCGCACCGGCGAGACCGGACACGGTCATCCAGCGCCAGAGGACGAGGGCCTCGCGGACCGCACCTTCGGCGAAGTGCAGGCGCCCGAGCTGCATCGCGGCGTGACCGCGGTTCTCGAGGGACATGGCCGTGTCGAAGACATCGCGATAGAGCGCCGCGGCCCGGAGGGTCTTGCCCTCGCGGGACAGCACGTACGCGAGATAGATCCGCGACTCCTCGTGGCTCGGGTCGATCTCGGTGGCCTGCTCGAGGAGTCGACGGCCCTTCTCCATTGGGTCCGCGATCTGCTCCAGGCGACCGTTCAGCATGTGCCGCGCCCGCGTCCAGTCATCGCGGCCGCCCCAGAGGTCGCTGCCGACCGCGCCGGCGGTCTCGTCCGCGCGCCCCGAATCGACGACGCCGTCGACGAAGCCCCGGCCGCGCGTCCTGGTCTGATCGACGGGGACGGCGCGCTCGAAGACGCGCTCCTGGAACGCCTCGGGATCCACCGCGGCGAGGGTGTAGGCCTTGCCGAGCTGGTAGAAGATCGTCGCGAGGCGATGGGCCAGGTCGATGTTCTCGGCGGCGCGCGCGATCTCGGTCGCGCCGAGCATCGCCACGCGCGCCTCCAGCCTCTGGGGCTCGGAGAGATCGCGGTGGTGACGCGCGAAGCGCCGGATGTCGTCGAAGAACGACTGCGCCTCGGTGTCCTCCTCGAGCATCACCATGGCGCGGGCAGCCGCCCCCTCGTCCAGCTCGCCGTCCACGAGGCACGAGAGGTCCTGCTGCAGGCTCAGTTGCGCCTCGGAGAGCTCCCCCACCTGGCTCCAGCCAGGACCTTCCCAGGCATGGAAGTCCCAGGCGGACGCGTCGTCGCCCTGCGACGCGTGCGCGTCGCCGGCGGGGCGGGGCTCGATGGGCTCTTCGGGGATCATGGGGTCGGGGGGCATATGACGCGAGGTCTAGTGACCGGGCACCTTGGTGGCTACGAATCAGACGGTTCGGGATCGGAGGTGAGTTCCCGCTTTCGCGCGGTGCGGCCAGCGCCGGCCGCCCCGGAACGAGATCTCGCCTCGCGCGCGCCGAGCTGCGACACCGTGCCGACGCGGGCGGGCCGGCAGTCGGGTGTGAGCCCGTCGAAGACGCGGCGCATGGCGCGGTGGATCTTCCGGCGGGCGCGGAAGATCACCATCTTCAGGTTCTCCAGCTTGATGCCGAGGTCCGCAGCGGCTTCGCGGTAGCTGACGCCCTCCACCTCGACGAGGTGCAGTGCACGCCGCTCGCGGTCGGAGAGCATCGAGTAGAACTCGATGTAGAGCTGCAGGTAGGTGAGGTAGGCGCGGGCGGCCTGCGCGCTCGCCTCCCCCTCGAGGACGCCGCCGAGGGGCGTGACGCCGTCGGCAACGGGCTGATCGGAGAGGTCCTCGAAGGCGACCTCCTGGCGGCTCCCGCCCGTGGAGCGCGACCGCATGTGCTTCAGCACGGTGTTCCGGACGATCATCGCAGTCCAGACCCGGAACGCGTCTTCACGCGAGGCGTCGAAGCGGTGCGGATAGCGATAGACGTTGAAGAAGACCTCCTGGAGGACGTCACCCGGATCCGCCTTGCTGCCGTAGCGACGGAGGCGGCCCGACACCTGGACGAGCAGATGGCCGGCGTTCAGTTCGTACAGGAGCCCGAAGACTCCGCGACCCGTCTGCTTGCGGAACGCGTCCATCAGAGCGGTGCTGATGCCGTCGCGGACCTCCTCGGCGGTCGCGTCTGCGCGTGCGAGGACGCGCGCCACGCGCTCCCGATCTCCCCGATCCAGTTCCCCGCGTCCGAGTTCCGCGATACGCCCCGCGAGGCGTTCGCGGCCACCGCTGGCGTTCAGCGGGCTCTGGCGTAGGAGATCGGAGACTTGCATGGAGGAATGAACGGTCTCCCGATCGTATGTGCGATCCGACGATCTGTCGCCACCTTGGGCGGCATCGATCTCGTCGTCTCGCGACGGGGAGCACTCTTGTGCCGCAACGGGAACGCCGGGGTCCATGCGGCCGTCCGCGTGAGGAGCGGCGGCCTCGTGCAGGTCGGCGACACGAGCGGCGGGCGCGCCGCCCCTCTCGGGGATCGATGCGCCAGCGGAGGATTGAAGATGGAGCGTGGTCTGGACGACGACGGGATCGGTCGGCCACTCCCGGGGTCGGTTCCCGCGGGCTCGGTCGGGGGACGGAGCCGCGGCGCTGGAACCCCTGAGCGGGCGTCGCGGCGTGGACTCCAACCCGCAGAGGCTCTCTGCGTCCTTTCGGGCGCGGCGGAGGGAGCGGGAGCGAGGGGTTCCGGCCGGAGAGGCTCCGGTGGCGTTCTGGCTCATGAATTAGGGACGCTCGGCGAGCAGGTTTCGCCTCGAGGGGAGCGAGGTGTGTGGCTTCCGCACTCCCTGGAGCTCAAGAGCGCACAAGTTCAGCGTCCACAGTTGGTTGGGTCGAACAGGCGATTGCTGGACGGGTGGAGCAGCCGGGACCCGGCGCGTGCCCGAACGCGAGAAAGACACGATCCCCCTACACCCCGTCGAACTGCGGCTCCAGGCCCCTCACGCCTCCCGCCCCGGCCGTCGAGGCGCCTTGGCGGGCGGACGCGGCCGCGGGCTCGGTCGCTGGCGCCGTGAATCACGGAGCCGAGGAGGTCAGGATGAGCGACGCGCCGCCGACGCTGCGCGGACTCCCCGCTCGCCCCATGCAACCCAGAGAAGGCCCCGAAGCCCCCTCCGGATCCAGCCGGCCCTCACCCGGCGATCCCTCGAGGGAGCGCGTGCTGGAGATCGCCCACGACCTCGGGTTCGACCTCGCGGGGATCGCTCCCTGGGGTCCACCGCCCGACGCCGCCCGCTTCGAGGCGTGGCTGGACGAGGGCCGCCACGGGTCGATGGACTACCTCGAGAGGGGGCGCGCCGCGGCCCTCGATCCTCCGGGCGCGTGGCCGGGAGGGCGGTCCCTCCTCGCCCTAGGGCTCGGTCACTCGCGGGACCCCGTCGAGCTCCCCGGCGGAGGGCGCATCGCGCGCTACGCCGCAGGCCGCGACTACCACAACCTGATCGGCAAGCGCCTGCGCAAGCTGCGCAGAAGGCTCGAGGCCGAGGGTCTCGCGCGTCCCGGCCCGGGCTTCGTCGACGCGACGCCGCTCCTGGAGCGGAGCCACGCCGCCGCTGCGGGCCTGGGCTTCGCGTCGAAGGCCGCCAACCTGCTTCATCCGCGCTTCGGCCCGTGGTTCTTCCTGGCCGAGCTCGTCCTCGACGTCGAGCTCGAGCCAACCTCCGACGCGGTCCCCCACGGCTCCTGCGGGACCTGCACGGCGTGCATCGATGCCTGCCCGACGGACGCCATCCTCGAGCCCGGCGTCGTCGACTCGCGCCTGTGCATCAGCTACGCGACGATCGAGCACCGCGGCCTCGTTCCCCACGAGGTGCGAGAGGGGCTCGGGCCCTGGGCCTTCGGCTGCGACGTCTGCTCCGAGGTCTGCCCCTGGGGATCCAAGGCCCCCGACCTGGCCGAGCGGTTCGGCCTGCGGCCAGAGTTCGGCCCGGACGCCGGCGCGCCAGGCGAGACGCTGGAGGGTCTTCTCGCGTGGGGCGAACGACCCGTCGAGGGACGCGAGGCGCTCTTCGCAGAGGCCTTCCGTGGCTCGCCCCTGCGGCGGCCGGGGCCTGGCGGGGTCGCCAGGAACGGCGCCCTCGCCCTCGCGAGTACGCCGGCGGATCGCGGTCGCGCGGCGCTCCTGCGCACGCTCGAGCGCGCCTCGG
>CBFIJG010000144.1:0-6554 GCA_965662915.1 Planctomycetota bacterium
GCAGGCGGCGACCGAGCCGGCGAGCGCCCACCGGGGCGCGACCCGTCGGCGTGAGCTCAGGATGAGCGCTGCGATCCCCCCGGCCAGGGCGGCCAGCGGATGGAGGTCTGCCATCCGCACGAGCTCCGAAGCCCATGCGCCGAGCGCCGCGGAGGCGAGGGCCCCCCGCGGGCCTGCGGCGCCACCGCGCGGATCATCGAGACCGGTCCCGTTCACGTCGGAAGACACTAACCGCGCGGCGGCTGATAACGCATCCTGCGCGGGTCATGACGGAGCCGTCCTTTCCGCGCTCGGAGATCCGCGTCGTCCTCTTCGAGGGGATCAGCGACACCGCCGCCGAGGCCTTCCGCGAAGCGGGCTACGGGAACGTGGAGACTCACCCGCGGGCACTGACTGGCGACGAGCTGGTGGCCGCGGTCCGCCCGGCCCACGTGATCGGCATTCGCTCGAGGACCCAGCTCACGGCCGAGGTCCTGGCGGAGGCGAAGAAGCTCGTCGCGGTCGGCTGCTTCTGCATCGGGACCGATCAGGTGGACCACGGCTTCGCGCGGCGCCGCGGCGTGCCGGTGTTCAACGCGCCCTACTCGAACACGCGCAGCGTGGCGGAGCTCGTGATCGCGGAGGCGATCCTGCTCCTGCGGCGCATCCCCGAGCGCAACATGGGCTGCCACCGTGGTGACTGGCAGAAGTCCGCCGCCGGGAGCCACGAGGCGCGCGGGAAGACCATCGGCATCGTCGGCTACGGACACATCGGCAGCCAGGTGGGCGTGCTGGCCGAGATGCTCGGCATGCGCGTGCTCTACCACGACGTGACCACCAAGCTGCCCCTCGGGAACGTCGAGCCTGCCAGGGACCTCGACGATCTCCTGAAGCGGAGCGACGCCGTGACCCTCCACGTCCCGGACGCGCCCGACACGATCGGGCTGATCGGCGAGCGCGAGCTCCTCCGCATGCGACCGGGCGCGGTCCTGATCAACGCGTCCCGCGGGAAGGTGGTGGATCTCGAGGCCCTGCGCGACGCGCTGGTCGGCGGACACCTTGCCGGGGCGGCGGTGGACGTCTTCCCCGAGGAGCCGGCCTCGCGCGAGGCGCCGTTCGCGTCTCCGCTCGTCGGCGTGGACAGCGCGCTGCTGACGCCTCACATCGGCGGAAGCACCGAGGAGGCCCAGGCCGGCATCGGGCGCGAGGTGGCGGCGAAGCTGCTGCGCTACAGCGACGACGGCTCGACGCTCTCCGCCGTCGGCTTCCCGGAGGTGACCCTTCCGCCCCAGCGCGCGGGCGCCCGACTGCTCCACGTGCACGAGAACCAGCCCGGCATGCTCGGGGCGATCAACGACGTGATCGGCCGGGGGGACGCGAACATCGACGCGCAGTTCCTTCGCACCGTGGAGGACGTCGGCTACGTCGTGACCGACGTCGAGGCCTCGCGCGAGGCCGCGCTCGCGCTCCAGGCGGATCTGCGCGCGATCCCGGGGACCCTGCGCAGCCGCGTCCTCTTCTGATGGCGCGGGCGGCCGCCTCCGACCTGGCCTTCGAAGCGCCCGGCGACGAAGTGGCGCGGGAGATCCGCGGCGCACTCGCCGAGTGGTTCCACCACGAGCAGCGGGACCTGCCCTGGCGCAGGACGAGCGATCCCTACGCCGTCTGGATCAGCGAGGCGATGCTCCAGCAGACGCGCGTCGAAGTCGTGCTCGACTACTGGCCGCGCTTCCTCCGGGCCTTCCCCGACGTGCGCGCCCTCGCCCAAGCGCCCGACGAGGCCGTCCTCGAGGCCTGGTCGGGCCTGGGTTACTACCGTCGCGCGCGCGCGCTGCAGGCCGCGGCGCGGGTCATCGACGAGGAGCACGGCGGGGTGTTCCCGACAGACCCCGACGAGGTGCTCGCCCTGCCCGGGGTCGGGCCCTACACCGCGGGCGCGGTGCTCTCGATCGCCCTGGACCTCCCCGAGCCCATCGTGGACGGCAACGTCGAGCGGGTCTTCGCGCGCCTCTTCCACCTCGACGGCGTACGCGGCAGCGGTCCGTTGATGCGCGCGGCGTGGTCGGCCGCGCGCTACTTCGTGGCGCGCGAGGAGGATCGCGTGCCGCCGCGGGTCTGGAACCAGGCCCTGATGGAGCTCGGGGCCCTGGTCTGTACGCCGCGCGGGCCGCGCTGCGGGTCGTGTCCGGTGGGGCAGTGGTGCGCGGGCCGCGCCGCCGGAGTGGCGGACGATCTGCCCCGGCCGAAGCCGAGACGGCCGCCGGTGGAGGTGCGCCTCGAGACCTACCTCTCCGAGCGAGACGGCCGCTGGCTCGTGGTGCAGCGTTCCGAGGAGGGCCTGATGGCCGGGATGTGGGAGTTCCCGACCGTCGAGGTCGAGGGCCCCGGGCTCTTCCAGGACGAGCTGCCGGGCGGGCTCGGTGACCGGCTCGAGCCCGCCGAGGAGCTCACGACGATGCGCCACGGCATCACCAAGCACCGCATCACGGTGAGCGTGCGGCGCGCCACCTGCACGGATCCTGGCTCGCAGAGCGCGCGCTGGCTGGAGGCTCCCGAGCTTCGTGAGCTCGCGCTGACCGGCATGGCCCGCAAGCTCGCGGAGCGCCTCGACGCCTGGGAGTCGGGTCTCGGGGCCTGAGGCCGGCGCCGCGCGCGACCGCGTTCGCGGCCCGGTGCGGTGCATCTTGCGCGAGGCGCGCCCGAGGAACCGGCGCGCCCCGTGACCTCGACGTTCCGCGTTGGATAGCCTGGGACTCCCCATGGCCGAGGATCCCGAACACGCGCAGGGTGCCGCCGCGAGCGGCGTGACCATCGTCGTCCCCGCCTTCGACGAGGAGGACGGGATCGAGGGCGTCGTCCGGCGCCTGGTGGCCCTGGACCTCGGCCGGCCCACGGAGCTGCTCGTGGTCAACGACGGCTCGTCCGACCGGACGGGCGAGGTGCTCGAGCGCCTGAAGGGGGAGCATTCGACCCTGACGGTCATGGCTCACCCCATGAACCGCGGCTACGGGGCGGCGCTGAAGACCGGGATCCGGGCGGCGCGCCACCCCGTGATCGTCATCACCGACGCCGACGGGACCTATCCGGAGGATCGGATCGTCGACCTGGTGGAGCGGGTCGACCAGGGCGCGGCCATGGCGGTCGGCGCCCGGACGGGCGCGGACGTCCACATCCCCTGGCAGCGCAAGCCGGCCAAGGCCTTCCTGCGCTGGATCGCGTCCTTCCTCGCGGGGACCCCGATCCCCGACCTGAACTCCGGACTGCGCGCGATCCGCCGCGATCTCGTCCTGCGCTACGAGTCGATCCTCCCCGAGGGCTTCAGCTTCACGACCACGATCACCCTGTCGTCGCTCACGAATCATCACCGCGTCGACTACGTGACGATCGACTACGCCCAGCGCTCCGGCTCCTCCAAGATCCGACCCATCAGGGACACTCTCGGGTTCCTCGCGCTGATCATCCGGACGGTCGTCTACTTCAATCCGCTCAAGGTCTTCCTGCCCTTGACCGCCGTGCTCTCCGTGGCGCTCATGGGCTCGCTGGTCTACGACTTCTTCTTCGACGCACGCGGGCCGAACGGCGAGCTGGCCCCCAATCTCGGCGACAAGACGGTTCTGCTGTTCGTGGCGACGGTGCAGACCCTGACCCTCGGGCTCGTGGCCGATCTGATCGACAAGAAGTCCCGCCTGCGCTCCGCCCACGAAACCCTCCCTGACAGCTTCGATCGATGAAGAGCCTCCTCCGCGTTCCTGCCCTCTGGATCTGCGCCCTGGTCCCCGCTGCCGGCGTGGTGGCGGCCCCGGCGCCCGTTCTCGCGGCGGTCAGCGCGGACGACGAGACGCTTCGTGACCTCGAGGCCAGGATCGAAGGGCAGCGCGACGACGTGGATCCCGAGGTCGTCGCCACGATCGCCGAGATGGGCACGCGCGAGGCGATGGAGGCGCTGCTCAGGGCCTACGACCGATTCGGCAGCATCTACATGCGTCGCGCGGTGCTCGTGCGGCTCGCCCGGTTCGACGAGGTGGAGGACGCCTACGAGCCCGCCCTCGAGCACCTCGCGAACATCGCCACCCAGGGCCGCAGCCGGGATCTCCGCGTTGCGGCCATCGAGACGCTCGGGCGCTGTCGCGAGCACGGCAAGACCTTCCTCGGCCTGATCGTCGAGGCGCCGGCCGCCGACGAGATCCGCGAGCGGGCCCTCGAGCTGCACGTGCGCCTCGGCGGGGAGGAGGACCTGGTCTGGTACCGCAAGATCTACGACCGGACCAGCCGCCAGGCGATCGACGAGGCGGGCGGAGGCCAGGCGAAGGACGACAAGAAGAAGCGCAGGCGGCGCAAGAAGAAGGGGGAGGAGGAGACTCCTCCCGAGGAGAAGAAGGAGATCGTCTGGCCCACGATCCAGCTCAAGGCCACCGCCCTCGGCGCGATCATGCCGACGATGGAGGACGGTGACCTCGCCGAGGCCGTGCAGCGCTACCTCGGCAACAGCCGCACCGCGCCGATCGCGCGCACGGCGTTCCAGGAGCTCGCGCGGCGCGGCAGCAAGCGCGCCCTCGAATTCGCAGACGCGCTCATCTCGCGCCCCGACTTCCGCGGGACGGACCGCGCCCTGGCCGCCCAGGTCATCGTCAAGGAGCGCGGCGGCGCGGCGGCCAAGAAGCTCATCGACATCGCGAAGAAGCCCACGACCCAGGCGGTGCTGCGCAACGAGATCGCGGCGCTGCTCTCGGGCCTCGAGGACGAGAAGGTGGACAAGCTCCTGCTCAAGCTCGTCGGCAAGGGCAAGGGCCCCCAGAAGGCCTTCGCGATCCGCGCCACGAGCCACATCCGCGACGACAAGCTCACGAAGAAGATCCGCAAGGGCATCCGGGACAAGGACCCCCTGGTCGCGATCGCGACCATCGACGCCCTCGCGACGCGCAAGGACCGCGACTCCATCGAGGACCTCGAGAAGCTCCTCACGAAGACCAAGGACGATGACGTGCGCCAGGCGGTGCTGCGCGGCCTCTCCTTCATCTACGACGGCGAGAACGCCTGGGTCGAACGGCTGAAGGAGTACGGCGGCCACGAGGACCTCGACCTGCGCAACGCGGCCCTGAACGAGATCCGGCGCCTCGGTCGCCGGAACACCGTCGACCTCTTCCGCGAGCGGCTCTCGCACCCCGACTGGTCCACGCGTCTGATCGCCCTGCGCGCCCTCGAGGACCAGCGCGACGTCACGCTTCTCGGGCCGATCGTCGCGCAGATGCAGTCGGAGAGCGGCCGCATGTCGATCGAGTTCGGTGACACTCTGTTCCGGCTGACGGGCGAGCCCTTCGGCGGCAGCGCGGCCGTGTGGAAGCGCTGGTTCGACAATGAGGGGAAGGACGCGAAGATCATCGACGAGTCCGAGGTCGAGAGCCTGCTCGCGATGGCCGAGGAGCGCCGCCTCAAGGCTGTCTCGGGCGCGGAGTTCTTCGGTATCCGGATCGAGTCGCAGCGCGTCGCCTTCGTCATCGACGTCTCGGGCTCCATGCAGGAGCCGACGCGCGGCCGCTACGTGAACGAGCCGGGCAAGCCGCGCATCGAGGTGGCGAAGGCCGAGCTCTCGAAGGCGATCGAGGCCCTCGAGGAGAACGCGCTCTTCAACATCCTCCCCTTCTCGGCGGGCGTGGAGACGTGGATCCCCGACGGCGTCGAGGCCTCCAAGGAGTCCACGCGTGAGGAGGCCCTCGAGTACGTGGGCCGCCTCGGCCCCTTCGGCGGCACGAACCTCTTCGGCGGGCTCGAGGCTGCCTTCGAGGATCAGGACGTGGACACGATCTTCGTCCTCTCCGACGGGGAGCCCTCGGTCGGGGACATCATCGATCCCCAGCTCATCCGCGAGGCGGTCGAGGAGATGAACGCGACGCGCAACGTGGTCATCCACGCGGTCTCGGTCGGCCTCGATCTCGAGATCCTGCGCTGGCTCGCCGAGGACACCGGCGGGACCTACGTCGGGATCCCCTGAGGGGCGCGCCGGGGAGGGAGAGCCCATGACCAGACCCTCCGCGAGGATCGCCATCTCCCTCGTGATCGCCCTCGCGGCGGTCGCGCTGCTCCTCTGGTGGGGCGGCGCGCGCGGCGACGACATCTCGGACGCCCTGGTGAGCTGCGGGCCCTGGCCCTTCGTGGCCGTGCTCGGGATCCAGGCCACGATCCACCTCTTGCGCGGCGTCCGGCTCGCCGGCCTGCTGCGGGCGATGGGCGACGAGCCCCCGCCGGTGAGCGGGCTGACCGCCTCGTCGGCGGCGTGGATCCTCGACAGTCAGGTGCTGCCGGGGCGCATCGGCGAGGCGACGCTCGTCCTGCACCTGCGGCGGATCGGCGTCGACCCCGAGCGAGGCGTGGTGGGCCTCCTGCTCTCCCGGCTCCTGGATCTGTTCACCCTGAGCGCGACCCTGACCGGAGCGAGCGCCGCCATGGCGACGCTGGGGACGCACCAGCGGATCGAGTTCCTCGTGCCCCTCGCCGCGACCATGGGCGCGCTGACGATCGCCCTCGGCCTCGCGATCCTGCGCGGCGGCTCGGTGGTCGGCGTCGCGCGCGCGGCCCTC
>CBFIJG010000145.1:0-6388 GCA_965662915.1 Planctomycetota bacterium
CGCCGTCCTGGCCCTGGCCGCGCCCGCTGCCGCCCAGCGTCCGGTGCAGGCCCGCGCCGGCGCCGAGGTCGACTGGGTTGCCCGCGATGGCCGGATCGGCTTCGATCGGTCGACGGAGGCGAGCGCTCGCAAGGATCTCTCGGAGCTCGCGCCCGGCGACTACGGCCGGACCTCGGCGCTCCTCGCGCTCGGCGCCTCCGGTTCCTTCAAGGGGCGCACGGTCCTGATCGAGGAGACCGCCCTCGGTGGCCTCTCCGAAGAGCGCGCGGCCGCCGCGTACGGGCTCGGTGAACTGGGCGCCGCCCGAGTGGGCGAAGGGCTCGAGATCCTGCTCGGCCTGGTGAACGACGCGGACAGGGCGGTCGCCCAGGCCGCCGTGGTCGCGCTCATCCGTCTCGGTGATCCCCGCGCCCGCGAAGCCGTGGCGGAGCTGGCCGCTGGCGACGGTGAGCTCGCGGGGACGGCCCGCCAGGTCCTCGCCCACCGCGTCGATCCGGAGGGGGCTGCGATCCCGACGGCGTTCAAGCGCTACTACCGCCTGCGCTGGGACGCCGCTCGCGACTACGGCGTCATCGACGGCCAGCTCTGGAGCCAGCTCCTGCTCGAGGAACTCGGCGAGAGTCAGGTGTTCCTCGAGGCGCTCACCCTGCGGCTCGTGGCCGAGCTCGGAGTCGAGGGAGCCAAGGACCACGTCCTGAAGATCCTGCTCGATGGCCAGGGGCTCGGCCGGATCGGGACCGCGGCCAAGCTGATGCCGGCCCAGGTCGAGCTCATGATCGAGACGGGCGTCTGGCGACCCGTGGGCCGGAAGGAGTGGCGCTGGCTCGTGACGACCGTGCTGCACGAGGAGCTCCGGCCCTACTTCCCGCGGTCGCTCGCCGCGGCGCTTCCGTTCGAGTTCCCGCTCGTTCGACTCATGGCGGCCGGCCTGCTTTACGAGGCCGACTCGCGCTTCGAGGAGATCCTCATCGAGGCCTTCGACGGGGAGGACATGGAGCTGCGCGCCCAGGCGGCCTACGTCGCGGGGGCGTCCGAGATCATCACCTTCGCTCCGCGCCTCCGCGAGCTGCTCGACGACCCCAACCCCTGGATCGCGGCGAACGCGACGGGGGCGCTCATTCGCATGGGCAGCCCTCAGGCGGCGACCCACGCCGTCGAACTCCTGGCTACGGCGCCCGAGGACCGTGAGCCGCGCGCCACCTCGTTCCTCTTCGAGGTCCTCGCTCGCTGCGCTCCGGACCCCGAGGTGCTGACCTTCCTGGAGACCATCCACGGCTCCCTCGTGGGGGCTGATCGAGCCGCGGCGGACAGCATCCTGCTCATCAGCAGGCGCCCGGTCAGCACCGACGCCCTGCGGCGCGAGCTCCCGCGACTGAATCCGCTCACGGTCGAGGCCTTCCGCGGCGCCCAGGCGCTGGGGGTCTCCCCGAACGAGGACGACCTCCGGGTCCTCGCGCGCCTGTTCCCCCGTGAGCGCGCACCGGACATCAACCTCGAGCTCGCCGTGGCGCTCACCATGCAGGGCCATCGCGCCCCCGAGCCGCTGCTCCGCGCATCGGTCTGGAACCTTTCCTTCGACTACTCGGTCCTCGCCTGCGGGGTCGTTGCGCAGGCCTACGGGCTCGGCACGCTCATCACCTGGCTCCTGGACCCGCCGGTCGGCGCGACCAACGAGGACATTCGTCGCATCGGATACGCGGTCGGAGGCATCGGCGGCGAGCAGGCCGTCGAGCAGCTCCAGAGGGCGCTCGGGACCACCTCGGGCGCCGAGCTGCCCGCGCTCTGTGGCGCGATCCTCGGCGCCTACGGCGCTCGGACCCGCTAGCCGCGGAGCGCGGCGTCAGGCCCTCACTTCCCGTTCGCAACGGGTGACCGCGCGGTGTCCATCGAGCAAACTCGCGCGCGCGCCAAGCCCCGGATCCCCTGCTCGACACGCCACCCACCGCGACCTTCCATGGACCAGAAGACCGTCTCGCTGATCGGAGTGCCGATGGACCTCGGCGGCAACCGCCGCGGCGTGGACATGGGGCCCAGCGCCTTCCGCATCGCAGGGATCGAGGAGGGCGTCCGGGCCCTCGGCCATCAGTTCGTCGATCGCGGCAACGTGCCCGTCGGTGACCCGCGCGGCCAGGAGCCCGTCGATGCACGGGCGAAGTACCTCCCGACGATCGCCGAGGCCTGCGGGACGCTCAAGGACATGGTCGGTGAGGCCATGGCCGAGGGGCACTTCCCGCTGGTCGTGGGCGGGGATCACTCCATCGCCGTCGGGACCGTCGCCGGCGTCGCGGATCACTTCGATGGCCGCGGCGAGCGGATCGGGGTCATCTGGTTCGACGCGCACGCCGACATGAACACGCCCGAGTCGACCGAGTCGGGGAACGTGCACGGCATGCCGCTCGCTGCCATCACGGGACAGGGCCCGCAGGCGCTCACGCAGCTGGGCGGGCTCGTGCCCCTCGTCGAGTCCTCACGCGTCGCGATGATCGGCATCCGGAGCGTGGACAGCATGGAGGCGATGAACGTCAAGGACAGCGACGTCGCCTGCTTCACGATGCGGGAGGTGGACGAGCAGGGCATCCGGTCCGTGATGGAGCAAGCGATCGCGCACGTGACCCGCGGCACGGCGGGGTTCCACCTCTCCTTCGACGTGGACGGGACCGATCCGAGCGTCTGCCCCGGCGTGGGGACACCCGTCGCCGGAGGGATCAGCTACCGCGAGGCTCACACGGTGATGGAGCTCGCCGCGGCGTCCAGGAAGCTGCTCAGCCTCGAGATGGTGGAGATCAACCCGATCCTCGACGACCGCAACCAGACGTCGATCGCAGCCAAGGAGTTCGCGCTCTCCGCGCTGGGGAAGTCGATCCTCTAGACCCGTCGGATGGCCGCGCTCAGAACGGCCACCAGATCGGGATCACGGCGAGGGACACGAGCCCGGTGAGGACCGCGAGCGGGGCACCGACCTTCAAGAAGTCCGAGTAGCGGTAGCCGCCGGGCCCCATGACCATGGCGTTCGCCTGGTGGGCGACGGGGGAGAGGAAAGCGAGGCTCGAGCCTGCGACGACGGCCATGACCATCGGTCGGCTGGAGACGTCGAGCTGGGACGAGAGACTCAGGGCGACGTTGGTCATGATGACCGCGGTCGAGACGTTGTTCAGGACCTGGGTCAGGAGCATCGTGGCGACGAGCAGCACGCCCATGAGGACGTGAGGGGAGAAGCCGTCAGCCGCCAGCCCCTCGAGCCAGCCGGCGACCCTGAGGTCGAGGCCGTGCTGGTGGAAGGCCTCGCCCAGCGCGAGCATCCCGCCGACGAGCGCGATCACCTTGAAGTCGATGACGCGCGGAACCTCGTCGGGGGCGACGACGCGCGTCAGCACCAGCGCCATGGCGCCAGCGAGCCCGAGGATCGCCAGCGGCTGGCTGGTCAGCGCCGCGCCGAGGAGGACGAGCAGGAGGGTGATCAGCACCACCCAGCTCTTGTGGCCAGCGACGGGCGCCTGGACCTCGTCGAGAATGAGCACCTCGCGCTCGCGGCGGGCCCGCGCGATGTCGCGGAGGTGTCCCTGGATCAGCAGGGTGTCGCCGATCTCGAGCGGGGTGTCCTGGAGCCGCCGCAGCTGGAGGGCCCCGTGGCGCGAGAGGGCGAGGGCGTTGAGCCCGGTCTTCGTCCGGAACTCCGAGCTCGCGAGGGACTGGCCGATGTACGCGGAGCCGGCCGGGATGACGGACTCCACGAGGCGGACGTCGTCCGAGTAGAGCCGCGTGTCACCCGCGGCCACGGACGTGCGTTGCTGCAGCGGGAGGACCTCGGACAGCCGCAGGATGTCGTCGGGCGAGCCCTGGAGGATGAGCGTGTCCTCGGCCCTGATCCGGTTGTACGGGCCAGGCGCGAGGACCGGTCGCTCGCCTCCCGCGCGGACGATCCCGAGGACGCTGACGTCGAATCGCTGGAAGACGTCGACGTCGGAGACGCTGCGATTGATCAGCTCGCTCGTGGGCTCGACGAGCATCTCGGTGACGAACTTCGGGACCTGGTAGCGATCCGAGAGCGACTCCTCGACCCTGGAGGAGGGCAGGAGCCAGCGCCCCGGACCCAGGAAGTAGGCCGCGGTCACGGCGACGAGGAGGAGTCCGAGCTTGCTGAACTCGAAGAGCCCGAAGCGCTCCTCGCCGGCTCGCGAGGCGAGCACGTCGTCGATCGCGATGTTGGTCGACGTGGCGATGACCGTGACGAGGCCGCCGACGAGACTCCCGAAAGCGAGGGGGAGCAGCAGCTTCGACAGCGGCACGCGCGCCCTGCGACTGGCGGAGTTGGCGACCGGGATGAGCGTGGCGACCACGCCCGTGTTCGAGAGGACGCTGGAGAGGAGCCCGGAAAGGGCCGTCATGCGCAGGACGAGGTTTCGCTCCTGGCCACCGCCCGCTCCGTCGCCCCCGAGGAGCCGCCGTCCGAGCGCCTCCGCGAGTCCACTCCTGGTGAACGCGTGGCCGAAGACGTACATCGACGCGATCAGGACGACCGCGCTGGAGGAGAAGCCCCTGAAGCCGGCCTCGACGTCCAGGCACCCGGTCAGGACCAGCACCACGACGACGCCGAGCGCCGTGACCTCGTAGCGCAGCGCGCCCGTGAGGAAGAGCACGAAGCTGCCGGCGAGGACAGCCAGGACGATGTTGGCCGGGTCGAGGAGGGACATGGGGGACGCCGCGCGAGGCAGGGGCGGGGCCGAAGCGCCGCCCGACGCGCTGCTCCCGATGATATCGGCGCCGAAGCGCACGGCACCGACAGGGGAATCCGGGGGGGCGTCCCGCTGCGGGGCAGGATCAGGGTTCATCGCCTCGCCGAGGTGGGCTATAACGCCGCTACCGCGCCGTGCCGCCCCTCCGCTGGCCGGCCCCAGCCTCTCTCCGCCGTCCTCGACCCTTGGCCTACTCCCCGATCGATTGCCGAGTCCTCGCCCGCCACGTGGGCTCCTGGCTGAGGTCGGAGGGACCCGAGTCCGACGTGGTGGTCTCCTGCCGCGTCCGGCTCGCCCGGAACGTCAAGGGGATCCCGTTCATGTCGCGGATCGAGGACGAGCGAGCGGAGGAGCTCTGCGGACAGCTTCGCACCGCGCTCCTCGACGCCCGCATCGACGGCGAGACGCGCTGGGTGCCGATGAGCGAGGCGCCCCCGGTCCTGCGGCTGCTCCTGCTCGAGCGGAACCTGATCAGCCGTGACCTGCTCCCCCGGGACGAGAACTCCACGGCCCCCGGCCGCGCGGTCGCCTTCGGCGAGTCGGAGACCGTCTCGGTCATGGTGAACGAGGAGGACCACGTCCGACTCCAGGCGATGGCCGCGGGCTTCGACCTCGATCTCGCGTGGCAGCGCGCGGAGATCCTGGACCGCTACCTCGAGGAGCGCGTGGAGTTCGCGACCTCTCCCCAGCTCGGCTACCTCACCGGATGCCCCACGAACGTGGGCACCGGGCTGCGCGCCTCGGTGATGCTCCACCTCCCGGCGCTCGGGATGGTCCGGCAGGAGCTCGAGAAGGTCTTCTCCGCGGCGCAGCGGACCGGACTCGCGGTCCGGGGCATGCACGGCGAGGGCAGCCGCGCCGCCGGCGACCTGTACCAGATCAGCAACCAGGTGACGCTCGGCCGCTCCGAGGAGGAGCTGGTGGACGATCTCCGCGCGCTCGTGCCCGAGATCGTCAAGTTCGAGCGGCGGATGCGGTCCACGCTCATCGAGCGCATGGAGGCCGCCGTCCGCGATCGGATCGCGCAGTCCTTCGGGATGCTCAAGACCTCGCGCGCGATGCCGACCGAGACCGCGCTCGCGCACCTCTCGAACATTCGCTTCGGCGTCCAGTCGGGTCTCTTCGAAGGGGCCAGGCTCGATCTGCTCAACGAGCTCGGTCTGCACGTCCAGCGCGGGCACATCCAGGTGCTGACGGCGCCCGGCGAGGAGGGTGACCTCCTCGACACCTCCGAGCGCGACAAGCGACGCGCGAGCTACCTGCGGCAGCGCCTCGCCTGAGCGCGGAGAGTCGAGCGCCGCCCGCCGCTCGCCCCACCAGTCCGTCCAGGGTCAGGCGCCGGACAGCGAGCCCTGTCGCGTCCCGCGGCGCTCGAGCTCCTCGCGGAGCTGCTCGCGGACCACGTTCTTCGCCACGCCCCAGCGCGGCGCGAGCTCCTTGCCGTCGGGGGCGTCGCCGGTGATGCGGTGCAGGACCTGGCGCTCCCCGAGCCGCTCGACGAAGTCCGCCAGCCACGACACGTAGGTCCCTGGCTCGAGCACGGAGAGCTCGCCCTTGCGCCACTGGTGCGCCATCTGCGTCTTCTCGAGGACCATCAGGTGGTGGACCTTCACCCCCTCGACGCCCGCTGCGGCCAGCGCCGCCGCGGTACCGCG
>CBFIJG010000146.1:0-6307 GCA_965662915.1 Planctomycetota bacterium
CGGCGCGGAGCCCCGCCGCCTCGTCGGCCGACGGGTCCGCCTCGACGAGCTCGGCGACCTGGAAGCGCAGCATGTCGATCCGCTGCAGCCGCTCGGACTCGGCGCCCTCGAGACGCTCGAGCTCCTCCGCCAGCCCGAGCCAGCGCGTGCGCCGCTCGCGGTAACCCTCCAGCGGGCCGGCGAGGGCCCCGAAGGCGTCGACCAGCCGGAGCTGCTCCGCGGGTTCGAAGAGCCGCTGGTGATCGTTCTGTCCGTGGATCTCCACCAGGCGACCGGCGAGCTCCTTGAGCAGCTTCTGGGTCACGGGCCGGTGATTCACGTGGGCCCGAGAGCGTCCGTCGCGGCCGATCGTGCGCGTCAGGATCAGCTCGAGCTCGCCGCCCTCCGCGTCCTCCTCGAGGGCCTCGGGCAGATGATCCCGGAGCCACGCGGCGACGAGATCGCCGTACCCCTCGAGGGGCAGGAGGAAGCGCCCCTCGACCCGCGCCCTCTCCGCACCCTTGCGGACCATGGCCGCCTTGGCGCGGCTCCCGAGCAGGAGCTCGAGCGCATCGACGACGAGGCTCTTCCCCGCGCCGGTCTCCCCCGTGACCGCGTTGAGGCCACCACCGAATTCGAGCGCCGCGCGCTCGAAGAGCGCGAGGTCCTGGAGACTGAGTTCGACGAGCATGCCCGGGGAAGATCGCACGGCGCGCGGAGAGGTTGCAACCGCCGGCGTCGTGATCCGACCGGGCGGCACGCGAGATCGCGAAGGCGGCCTGACGCTCGAGCCGCTTCGGGCGAAGGCCGCGACGGGCGCGCCGACGCCGTTCGGCGGAGCGAAGACGGCCGCGTCGCCGCCGAACAGCCGGGAGGGTGGGAGGTCGAAGCGAGCAGCTCGCGCTGGGGGCGGGGCCGGGCGAGTGGGGGCGGCTCGTAGCGGGCCCCTGTGGTCGTCATCTTCGCGCCCGGACTCACCCGTCAGCCTCGATCCAACGGGGAGCATGGACGGCCTTGAGACGCAGGCATGTCAAATCGGCGCGCTTCATCTGCCCACCTGAGCCAAGAGCGTATCCTCGACGCTCCGGATGGACCCCGAGCGCCGGGGAATGAGTCTTCAGCGTTGCTCCCGCGTGACCGGGCGCCGGCGCACAGCTCTCGGACGGGTCGCGATTCGACTTCCCGAGCCTATTCACCTGCAAAGGCCAGCCCTCGCTCCGATGCCTCTTAGACGCCCAGGTCGCACGCTTCCGTTCGCCCCGCTCCTGATCGGTCTCGCGATGACGATAGCGGCCTGCTCGGGGGAGAAGTCGACGGCGGGCGCAGGCTCCTCCTCATCGCGCTTGGCCGAGGCGGTCTACGTGGAGCTCGTGCCCGAGACGGAGTGGGGCCAGCCCCCTGCGAGCGAATCGACGGCGTTCGTTCCCCCGGACCGGCTGGACGAGTGGACCGTGGAGACTCCTGACCCCAGCAAGAGGCAGCTCAGGGACGTGCCCGAGTTCGGCCGAGCGCTCGTTCTGATCGAGGGCGGCGGCTCTGCGAAGATCAAGATCCCCCACGAGCACGTGCCGGCCGAGTACCAGCGGGTGCGGATCTGGTGCCAGACCATCGGTTTCCTCAGAGTCGCCGTCGGCAGCGAGACCGCAGAAGGCTATTGGAACCGCACCCCCTATCGGGAGGTCCCCATCAAGACCCTCACCGATCCCGGCCCCGTGGAGATCGACCTTGCGCCGCTCCGCGACCTGACCGATCGCACGGACGTCATCACGATCGCCCTCGATCGATTCACGCACGAGACGGCCATCTACAAGATCGAGCTGCTCCGAGAGGCGCCGAAGGCCGTGCTCCCGGATCCGTCCGAGGGCCCTGCCCATCTCGCGGTCGGCGATGATTCGAGGTCATGCTACGCGGCCCTCCCCGGGCACCCTCTTCGGGGGCGGGCACTGCTGCCGCCGGGGAGCCAGGGGCTCGCGCTGGAGATCGCCCCGGCCCCGGTGGGACCGGCGGGCGAGAAACGGTCCGCCACGGTGATCGCTAGCCGGGCAGGCGAGGAGCTACGGCGCATCGAGCTGGCTTCGCTGGGTCAGGAGTGGACCTCCGTGCGCATCGAGCAGGAGGATCTCGGGGACGAACTCGAGGTCCGTGTCCTGACCGACTCGGAGGGAGGGGTTCTCGCCACTGTGCCTCGTGCCATTCCTCCTGCCGACGGGGGCCACGCACGGGGCCCTGGCGTCGTCGTGTGGGTGACCTCCGATACGCAGCGCGGCGACTACATCGGGTATGCGGGCGGGCCGCGGACGCCCTTCCTGGACGGTCTCGCCGCCGAGGGGACCCTGTTCATGGACGCGACCTCGGTCACGTCGATCACCAATCCCTCGCACACGTCCATGTTCACCGGCCTGCCGCTGAGGGACACCGCCATCTACGGCAACCTGGCGCCCATGTCTCCCCGTGCGCTCACCGTGGCGGAGGCGTTCCGTGAGGCCGGCTATCGCACCTTCGCCGCGGTTTCGGCGCCGCACCTCGTACCGCACCGTAGCGGCCTCGGCCAGGGATTCGAGAGGTGCAACGGCCCCCACGGCCTCTACCCGCGCGACGGCGCGCAGACCATAGCGGCCGCGGAGCGAATGCTCGACGCGGCCCCCGGCGAGAAGGTCTTTCTCTGGCTTCACCTGTTCGACGTGCACGGCCCCTACCGGCCTCACGGAAAGCTCGTGAAGCGCTACTACGACGGCGATCCTTATGACGAGCGCCTTCCCCCGCTCCCCGAGGAGATGCAGGCGAAGTGGGACAGGAAGATCCGCGACCTGAAGTACATCCGAGCCCTCTACCAGACCGAGGTCACCTACGTGGACTCGCTCCTCGAGGGGCTCTTCGAACGACGCGAGCGACTGCGAAACGGGACGATCGCCTTCACGGCCGACCATGGTGAGTCTCTCGGGGACCAGGAGAGCTACTGGAGCCACGAGACCCTCTACCCCAGCACCCTGAAGGTCCCGTTGTTCTTCAAGGGCCCGGGGATCCCATCCGGCCAGATCCTGTCGAGCCGGGTCTCCAACCTGGACGTGGCCAGGACCCTGTTGGAGCTGGCGGAGGTCCCGGACGCCGCTGACTTCCCTGGCCGTTCGCTCCTGGACGAATCGGTCCGCGCGGAACTCGACAGCGAGCCGCGCTTCTTCATCGGCGCGCACGCCCTCGCCGCTGCAGTGGAGCTCGACGGGTGGTTCCTCCTCCTGCGGCTGAGGGAACTGAGGTGGACCCAGCCGCCGCTCGCGCCTCGGCATGGTGTCGAGCTCTACAACGCCAGGGTGGACCCGGACCTCGAGAACGATCTCACCACCGAGGAGGCCGCGCGAGCGAAGCGGATGCGTGGGGCCCTGGTGGAGTGGCTCTCACAGGGCCCCCTGGACGGGGGGTTCGCCGAGGACTCCACGAGCGAGGAGGCCAAGGCCATCGTCGCTGCGCTGGGCTACGCCGCCAACGAGAAGAGCACGGGCGAGGGCGTTCTGATCGACGCGGAATGCCTCTGCGCCGAGTGCCAGAGCTTCAGGAACTGACGGCGCTCACAGGAATCCCCTGGAGCCGATCGCGCTCGCTTGAAGCCTCGGGGGGACTCGGGCGTCCTGGCGCCTCGAGCCACGAGGTGCTGCGCGGCGCCAGTGTGCCGCCGGAGAACGTCGAGAGGGGTTGGACGCCCCCTGAGCGCTTGGCCCGCCTCGCGAAGAACAGCGAGCAATTCCGTTCACCGGACCGCCTCGAGGCCCTCGACGAGGGGCTCCGGTGCTCCGACCTCCCGGAGCTTCCACACCGCCTCCGGGCCCGCCGGCCCCAGCTCCTCCCCGAGACGCTGAAGCAACGGCTCTCGCTCCCTCCCGGCGTCCTCGGAGAGTGGCGTCCCCAGGTCCAGCCGGATCCAGTCCTCCCTCGCGCGGAGCCGCGCCAGCATCTCCGGCTGTCCGGCTGCGTGGAGGATCCCCCCGCAGCCCTCCAGGACAGCACCACTTCCCGCCGCGGAACCGGCGCATCGCAGCGCTGGGCGACGCGGTCCTCGTGGTCGGAGCGGAGTGGCCGGCCCTGCTCTCGCCCTGCCCGCTTCCTCTGCGGCCGTGCGATCGCGGTTGCAGCGCCGGCGGGATGACGCGGGACCCGGACCGGCCTACGGTGCCCCCATGACGATCCTCGCGGCCGCGCTCCTGCTCCTCCCCCAGACAGCCCAGGTCCCCTCCGCGGCGGAGAGGCTCGACGCGCTGCTCGAGGCCGAGTGGGCCGATCGGCTCGCGGCGAGTCCGCTCCTGGCGAGCTCCGTCGGCGAGCACGCCTTCGACCACCTCCTCCCCGACGTGTCGGCCGGGGTCCAGGAGCAGCGGGCCGAACGAGCTCGCGGCTTCCTCGCGGACCTCGCAACGATCGACCCTGACGCCCTCGACGTCGAGCGGAGAGTCTCGCGCTCGATGCTGCGCGCGGAGCTCCTCGATCGCGTCGGCTCCCACGAGTTCCGGGAGTGGCAGACGCCGCTCAACGCGGACTCTGGCTTCCACACGTCCTTCGCGCGCCTGCCCGAATCCACGCGGCTCGACTCGGAGCAGGACGTCCGGAACTACTTCGCCCGCTGCCGCGCGTTCCCGCGCTACATGGACCAGCAGATCGCGAACATGCGCGAGGGCACGAGGGCCGGGCGGGTCCTCCCGAGGGTCGTGATGCTCGGGTTCCCCGCGCAGCTGCGCGGCGTGCTCGTCGACGCGGAGGCGCACCCCTTCGTTCGGGCCCTCGACGAGCTCCCCGAGTCCATCCCGGCGGAGCGACGCGAGGCTCTCCGCGCCGAGGCGGTCTCGATCGCGGAGGAGAGCATCGTCCCTCCCTACCGCCGCTTCCTCGAGTTCCTCACGAAGGAGTACGTCCCGGCCGGACGCGAGGACCTCGCCGCGCGGAGCCTGCCCGCGGGCGAGGAGTACTACGGGTTCCTCGTGCGGCGCTACACGACGCTGCCGCGCACCCCCGACGAGGTGCACGCCCGAGGGGTCGCGGAGGTGGCGCGGATCCGGGCCGGCATGGAGGCCCTCGTGGAGTCCCTCGAGTACGAGGGGAGCTTCGCCGACTTCCTCGCCTTCATGCGGAGCGATCCGCGCTTCTACGCGCGCGACGCGGGCGAGCTGCTCTCCCGGGCGGCGCGCATCTGCAAGGACGTGGACGCGCTCCTCCCGCGCTACTTCGGCCTGCTCCCGCGCCAGCCCTACGGCGTCGAGCCCGTCCCGGACGCGATCGCAGCCGAAGTACACCTCCGGCCGCTACGTCCGCGGGGCGCCCGGCAGCGGCCGCGCCGGGACCTACTGGGTCAACACCTACGCCCTCGAGAGCCGACCGCTCTACGCCCTCCCGGCGCTCTCGCTCCATGAAGCCGTCCCCGGCCACCACCTCCAGATCGCGCTGACCGCCGAGCTCGAGCACCTCCCCCCCTTCCGCCGCAACTCCTACGTGACGGCCTTCGGCGAGGGCTGGGCCCTCTACACCGAGTGGCTCGGGATCGAGATGGGGATCTACGACGACCCCTACGAGGAGTTCGGGCGCATGACCTACGAGATGTGGCGTGCAGCGCGCCTCGTCGTCGACACGGGCATCCACTGGAAGGGCTGGAGCCGCGAGCGAGCCATCGAGTTCCTCGCCTCGAACACCGCCCTCTCCATCCACGAGTGCACGACCGAGGTCGACCGCTACATCTCGTGGCCCGGACAGGCCCTCGCGTACAAGACGGGCGAGCTCGAGATCCGCGCGCTCCGCGCCGAGTGCGAAGAGCGCCTGGGCGCCGACTTCGACCTGCGCGCGTTCCACGACGCGATCCTGGGGAGCGGCGCGCTGCCCCTCGCCGTGCTGCGAGAGCGCATGGAGACCTGGACTCCGTGACCCGGACCGGGAGGGCGCCTCAGCCCGGTACGCTCCGTGTCCCGGCATGGCGCGATCCCCGAGGCTCCGACGAGTTCGCCGCTTCGGTTCGTTCCGTCCGCCGCGGCGCTCCGCTGCCACGAGCATGATCGGAGTCCAACCCGTCACCGCGCCCACGACGATGTCCGCGCCCGTGTCCGCACGCGCCGCCCTCGACGTCTCCGTCATGAAGATGGAGCAGGACGGCGAACGCGCCAGAGGCGACGCCAACACGCGGCTCATCGCCGCCGCCGCCGAGGTCCAGCTGACCGGCAAGGGCGGTCGCCTGGACGTCACCGGCTAGGCCGTCGTTTCCCGCGCCACGCCGCAGGTGGCGCTCGCGCTCGCCCGACGCCGCGCCGCGGCCCGAGGGCGATCACCGTCGCCGTCCGCACCCGCGACCTGCGGCGTG
>CBFIJG010000147.1:0-6274 GCA_965662915.1 Planctomycetota bacterium
CCGGCCGGCCGCCGTCCGACGCGCTGTTCGCGCTGCGGATCAGAAGCTCGCCACGTTGCGCTCGAGGAGCTCCTTCTCGAGTTTGAGCTCCTCCAGCCGCGCGCGCTCGGCCTCGATCAGCTCGGGGTCGGCCTTCGCCAGGAATCCCTCGTTCTGGAGCTTCTTCTCGGTGCCCATGAGCGACTTGCCGACCTTCTCCGCGCGGCCCTGGAGCACGGTCTTGAGCTTCGCGAAGTCCACGCCCTCGCCGAGAACGACGTAGGCCTCGATCGGCCCTGCCACCGCCACGGCGCTCATGGCAGGCTGCGGCGCTTCCGAAGCGATGACCAGCTCGCCGATGTGCCCGAGGGCCTTCACGATCTCCGCCTGACTCATCAGCGTCGCGCGCACGTCGTCACGGGCCACGTTCACCGTGACCGGCAGCCGCTTGCGCTCGGGCGCCATGGTGAGGGCGCGCACCCGCCGCACGCAGCCGAGGAGATCCTGGACCGTGTCCATCTCGGACTCCGCGGCCTCGTCGAGGGCGAGCCCCTCCCCCGTCGGCCACGGCGAGGTGCAGAGCATCGAGGACGCCTCCTGTCCGAGGGTCTCGTGGAGCGCTTCCCAGAGCGCCTCGGTGAGGTACGGCGTGAAGGGGTGGAGAAGGCCGAGGCTGTCGGTGAGCACGCGCACGAGGGTGGCGCGCGCATCCCTGGCGGACGCCTCGTCGTCGCCGGTCAGCCGCGGCTTCGAGAGCTCCACGTACCAGTCGCAGAAGTCGTTCCAGAAGAAGCGGTAGAGTTTCGTCGCGGCGTCGTTGAACCGGTACGCGTCGAGATCGCCGGAGACCTCAGCGATGGCGCGCGCGAGGCGCGACAGGATCCAGCGGTCCTCGAAGCGGGCCGACGGCGCGTCCGAGCGCTCGCCCGCGAGGTTCATCATCACGAATCGCGCCGCGTTCCAGACCTTGTTGCAGAAGCGCTTGCCCTGATCGATGCGATCCTCGGCGAGGCGCACGTCCTGTCCCTCCTTGGTGAGGAGGATCAGCGAGTAGCGCACGGCGTCGGCGCCGTGCTTCTCGATGAGGTCCAGGGGGTCGATCCCGTTCCCCGCCGACTTGCTCATCCGCTTGCCCTTCCCGTCGAGCACGGTGGCGTGGATGTAGCAGGTGCTGAAGGGGTTTCGGTCCTTGCCCATGTCCTCGGGCATGAACGCGTAGCCGGCCATCACCATGCGGGCGACCCACAGGTAGATGATCTCGGACGCGGTCGAGAGGAACTGCGTCGGGTAGAAGCGCGCGAGATCCGCGGCGCCCTGCTCGGGCCACCCGAGGGTCGCGATCGGCCACAGCCACGACGACGCCCAGGTGTCGAGCACGTCGGGGTCCTGGCGGACGATCGGCTTGCCCGTCTTCGGATGGGGCGCGCCGATCTCGAGCTCCTCGACGCTCGCGACGGCCACGTCGTCCTCGTCGTACCAGACGGGGATCCGATGCCCCCACCACAGCTGGCGGCTGATGCACCAGTCCTGCACGTTCTCCAGCCAGTGGAGGTAGACCTTGCCCCAGCGCTGGGGCCGGAACTCGAGGGTGCCCTCCTCGAGCGCCCCGATGGCTGGCGCGGCGAGCTCCTGCATCTTCACGAACCACTGCTCGCTCACGAGCGGCTCGATGGGCGACTTGGAGCGGTCCGAGGTGGAGACGTTGTGGACGATGTCCTCGACCTCGCCGAGCAGGCCCATCTCGTCGAGCTGGGCCACGAGCTCCTTGCGGACCGCCTCGCGGGACTTGCCGGCGAAGGGGCCGCCGTTCTCGTTCAGCTTCCCGTCCTTCTCCAGGAGGTTGATGATCGGGAGGCTGTGGCGCTGGCCGCGCTCGTAGTCCGCGGGATCGTGGCCCGGCGTGATCTTCACCGCGCCCGAGCCGTACTCAGGGTCGACGGAGTCGTCAGCCACGATCGGGATCTCGCGGTCCACGAAGGGCAGGCGCACCCTCTTCCCCACCAGCGCCTTGTAGCGTTCGTCGTCCGGGTGCACCGCGACGCCGGTGTCGCCGAGCATCGTCTCGGGGCGCGTGGTCGCGACCACGAGGTGCGTCTCGGGGTCGTCCACGAGGGGATAGCGCAGGTGCCAGAGCTTGCCCTTGCGCTGGACGTACTCGATCTCGTCGTCGCTGACGGCGGTCTGCAGCACGCAGTCCCAGTTCACGAGCCGCGCGCCGCGGTAGATCAACCCGCGCTCCCACAGCTCGGCGAAGGCCTCGCGCACCGCGCGCGACAGATCCTCGTCCATCGTGAACTTCGTGCGCGTCCAGTCGCACGAGCACCCGAGGCTCCGGAACTGCTTGAGGATGATGTTGCCGTGCTCCTCCTTCCAGTCCCAGATGCGCTCGAGGAACGCCTCGCGCCCGAGGTCCTCGCGGGTCTTCTGCTCCTCGGCGTAGAGCTTCTTCTCGACGACTGCCTGGGTCGCGATCCCGGCGTGGTCCGTCCCCGGTACCCAGAGGGTGTCGAAGCCCGCCTTGCGGCGGTGACGGACGACGATGTCCTGGATGGTGCCGTTGAGCGCGTGGCCCATGTGCAGGACGCCGGTGACGTTCGGCGGCGGGATCATGACCGTGAAGGTCTTCCCGCTCCCCTCGCCCTCGGCGGGCGGCTGGAAGCAGCCTGCGGCCTCCCACTTCTCGTAGAGGGGGCCTTCGATGTCCTGGGGCTTGAACTTGTCGGAGAGTTCCATGGGGCGCCCATGGCATCGATGCGCCCCCCCCAGGTCAACCGGTGAGCGCCATCAAGGGGCCACGGCGCGGGCCATTCCCGCCTCGACACCGTGGAGGCCCGTCTCCAGGTGCCGCGCGGCGAGGCGGGCGTCGAGGCTGACGTCCCGGGGCCTCGGGGCTCCGGCGTCCAGATCGGCCTGGCGAGCCTCCTCGATCTCAGCGCGGGCCGCTGCGGGCTCCAGGCCCATGGCAGCCATCACCGCGAGCCCGAGCTCATGGCGGGTGACGCGATCGGGCCCGGCCAGATGCAGCACGCCCCCATGATCGAACTCCAGAAGCTCCACGAGCGCCTCGGCTGCGTTGCTGACCTCCAGGGGCGTTCTCCACTCGTCCACGAACAGTCGCGGCCTCTCACCGCGCTCGATCGCCTCCAGCAGCGAATCACTGGCTCCCAGCCCCCGGCCGCCGGAGTTCCCGTAGAGGAGTGGGAGGCGCGCCACCGTGGCCTCGGGGAAGGCTTGGAGGACAGCCTGCTCGCCTTCGAGCTTCGTTCGCCCGTACACCGAGAGCGGCGCGGGCTCCGCCGTCTCCTCCAACCCACCCGCCGGCGCGTCCATCCCGCCGAACACGAGGTCGGTCGAGACGTGGATCAGGCGCGCCCCGCGCGCCGCGCACCAGGCGGCGATGGCACCCGGCACGCGGGCGTTGAGCTCGGCCGCCATCTGCGGCTCCGCCTCGCAGGCCGCCGTCCGGGACATGGCCGCGCAGTGGATCACCTCCTCGGGGCGGACCGCCTCGAGGAGGTCCACGGCCCCCTCGCCCGTGAGATCTCGCTCGACCCACTCCGCGGCGTCCCGAGGCCCCTGCCCGAAGCGAGGCGCGAGGAGCGCGGGCCCCCGGCTCTGGGCCACGACCGGCGGCCCGAGCGGGTCGGCGAGGGTCGCCTCACTCCGTGAGCGCGCGAGGGCCGCTGCGACGACGTGAGCGCCCAGGAAGCCGCTGGCGCCGGTGACGAGGGTGGTCCGCATCGGCCGGACTCTACCCCCGCCCGGAAGGCGGAGCGAGCCTCCCCGGGCCCCACGGGCCCCACGGGCCCCGCCGCGCGGAGGCGGCGCTACCATTCGCGCCGCGGCCCCCCGCCGACACGACCCCATGACCTCTCACGCCATCGACGTGGCCGGCCTCCGCCTCGGCGAGGGCCCGCTCTTCTTCCTCTGCGGCCCCTGCGTGCTCGAGGAGCGCCAGAAGACCCTCGATATCGCCGGCACCCTGAAGGACGCCATGGCGGACCGCGGTCTGCCCTTCGTGTTCAAGGCGAGCTTCGACAAGGCCAATCGCTCGAGCCTCGGCGGCGGTCGCGGTCCCGGCATGGACGAGGGCCTCGGCTGGCTGAGCGACGTGCGGAAGGAGATCGGCGTCCCCGTGGTGACCGACGTGCACCTCCCAGAGCAGTGCGCCGCGGTCGCAGAGGTCGCGGACGTGCTTCAGATCCCGGCCTTCCTCTGCCGGCAAACGGATCTCCTCGTGGCCGCCGCGCGGACCGGCAAGGCGATCAACGTCAAGAAGGGCCAGTTCCTGGCGCCCTGGGACATGAAGAACGTCGCGGCGAAGGTGACCGACTCGGGCAACGCCAACGTGATGCTCACCGAGCGCGGCACGAGCTTCGGCTACGGCCGCCTCGTCGTGGACATGGCGGGGCTGCGCGACATGGCCGAGACCGGTCACCCGGTCGTCTTCGACGCGACCCACTCGGTCCAGCGCCCCGGCGCCCTCGGCGACCGCACCGGCGGCGACCGCACGCTCGTCCCGCTCCTCGCTCGCGCGGCCGTGGCCACCGGACAGGTGCACGGGCTCTTCATGGAGACCCACCCCGATCCGGACAGTTCTCCGTCGGACGGCCCGAACATGGTGCGCCTCGAGGACATGCCGGGGGTCCTCGACGAGCTCCAGGCCATTCACGACGCAGCCACGTCCTGACGGGGCTCCGGGCGGCGCATCAGCCCTCGGCCCAGGCCCGCTCAGTCGCGCTCGGCCTCGCCTGCTGGCGTCGCCTCCTCGATGAAGCCCGGCTCGGGCCCACCCAGGAGAGAACGGCCGTCGAAGGCCGCGTCCGTCTCGAGCCCCGCGGCCTCGAGCAGTGTCGGCACGACGTCATGGCTGCCGCAAGCGCCGGAGACGCGCTCCGGCTCGAAGCCAGGCCCGTAGAAGATGAGCGGCACGTCACGATCGTACTGATGGGGTGACCCATGACTGGTCCCCTTGCCGACCCCTACGAGGACGTTGGGAGCATGGACGACGATGACGTCAGGTGTCCGATCGGGATGGAACGTGTTCGCCACCATCGCGCGCACACCCAGCTGGCCCGGAGCGAACGCCGCGACCTCGTCCATGGAGTACGCGTCATCGATCCAGGGGTACGCGCCGCGCAGGGCGCGCAGCTCCTCGACGAGGACCTGGCGCGCGCGCTCCGGGGTCACCTCGGTCTTGGCGAGCTTCGCCTCGTCAAGCCGCAGCCCGCCGGACGCGGACCGCACGCGGAGCTTCACGCCGAGGCGTGCGTTCGCTCGCTCGACGAGGGCGGCGCGCATCGCGCGGACCTCTGCCCCGCTCACCCGGCGCGCGTCGAGCCCCAGCGACTGCAGGTGCTCGGGCAGCGGCAGCACACCGTGATCCGCGGTCAGCGCGGCCATCCAGCGACCCTCGCCGACGCTCGAGTCGAGGACCTCGAAGAGTGCCCCCAGCGAGCGGTCGAGGCGGAACAGCAGGTCGGTGACCTCCCGGCTGTACGGGCCGTTGGCGTGACCGACCGTATCGCAGCCGGAGAAGCTGACCGCCAGGAGGTCCACGGCGTCGTCCTGCCCGAGCTCGAACTCGGGCACGAGTTCGCCCGCGAGGTCGGCCACGAAGCCGTCCGCCATGGGGGTCTCGTACGCGAGCCCCGCCAGCGCCGCGGCCGTGATCTCGGGAGAGAAGGCGTAGGGCATCTTGATGCCGAGACGGCCGAGGGGGCGCTCACCCGCTCGCTCGTCGGCGGCGGTCCCCCACGCTCCATGATCCCCACCGACCTTCTCCAGAGGGCTCGTGTCCTCCCAGTCGAAGGCGCGCGCACGTGCCTCCCACCCGGCGTTCCATTCGGTCACGGCCGCGGGGAGCTCCTGGCAGTAGTGGGTCGAGGTACCGAACCCGCCGCGGCCCTTGTCCCACCAGAGCGCGAAGCCCTCTGCGTCCCCGCACATCCCGATGGCAGCCCGATCCTTCGACGAGACCCCCACGACCTTCGCCGCCGGGTCGAGCCGCTGGAGCAGCATGCCGAGGCGGGGCGCGAGGATGGTGGAGGGTGACCGCTGCCCGGTGGTCTCCACGACTCCGCCGCTGGTCACGAGGGACACGCTCCTGTCCTCCACGCAGTATCGCTCCCGACCCTCGAGACGGTCCCAGAAGGAGTTGCCGACGACCCCGTGAGTGCGCGGGAGACACCCGGTCGCGAAGGTCACGTGACCCGCACCGGTCTCGGTCCGCGCGTAGGGCAGCGTGGCGTCGAGGTGAACCCGCCCCCCACGCCAGAGCCGCCCGAGCCCCCCG
>CBFIJG010000148.1:0-6212 GCA_965662915.1 Planctomycetota bacterium
GCCGACCCTGGCGCGGTACTTCGGCCGCGCTCACCACGGCGCGATCCGCGGCCTGGCAGGGACCGCGGCGGTCGCCGGGTCCGCCGCGGGGCCCTACGCCCTCTCGGCCGCGGCCGACGTCACGGGCACCTTCGGCCACGGGGTCCTCGCGCTCTCGGCGCTCGCCGTCCCGACGGTGATCGCCGCGCTCGCGCTGCGGCGGCCGACCCTCGGTGCCCGCTGACCCGCGGCGCCCTCGACCGCCTCAGCCGCCCGGCTCCAGCTCGACCCGGTTGCTGTAGAGCACGTTCCCGCCGCCGAGATCGGAGACCTCGGGGCTCGTGAGGACGTTCACGCAGGTGCGCTCGGGGACCTGCTCCTCGTCCACGAAGCCGTCGATCCGCACCGACTTCCGCGGCGCGTCCTCGTCGAGACGGACCGGGAGCGTGAGCGCTCCGTACTCGCTCTTCAGTCGCACGGGCTCGCCGTCCTCGACCCCGACGCTCGCCGCGTCCTTCGGATGCATCACGGCGCGGGCTTCGCCCAGTCGCTGACGATGCCGCGCGACGTGCAGGTAGGTGGAGTTGTGCGTCGCCGTCGAGGGCGCCGAGATCAGCTGGAACGTCCCGCTCATCCCCGCGCCATCGTCGGGCGTGAAGGTCGCCACCCGGCCCCCGCCCTCGGCCGCCGCGGTCTCGCTCACCAGCTCGACCTTGCCCGAGGGCGTCCCGCGATCCTCGAAGACGAGGGGCGCGAGCTTGACGGGATCTCCGGCCACGACGCGGCGGTACTCGTCGCCCGAGAACCGCGAGCGATTCTGCGCGAGGAGCGCGCCCACGAGCACGTCCTCGTCCGCCTCGAACATCGGCCCGGTCACCCCGTCCCCGAATCCCTGCTCGCCGACGAAACCGAGCGCGCGCCCGATCGCGGAGAAACACGCCACGTTGCTCCGGGCCTCACCACGCGGCGCCGCCGCGCGCCAGCCCACCTGCAGCGTGCGGTGTCCGTAGCTCTTGAACACGTCGGAGTGCTCGACCACGGCGGTGGCCGGAAGCACCACGTCGGCGCGCCGCGCGGTCTCGGTCATGAAGAGCTCGTGCACCACGACGAACAGGTCGTCGCGCTCGAGGCCGCGGCGGACGCGGCCCGCGTCCGGCAGGGTCGCCGCCGGGTTGTGTCCCCAGACGAACGCTGCTCGGAAGGCACCCTCATCCAGCGCACGGCCGAGGCCGACCTGACTGACCGTCCCACGACCGGGCTCGGGGTGAACGTCGGGCCTGCGGATCACGGATTCGTCGAGATCGAAGTGACCGCCGGTCTGGAAGAAGATCCGGTCCTCGGCGCCGAGGATCGCGGCGAGGGAGGCGATCGCGCGCATGTTCTCTCCGCCGTTGCGGCGGCGCGCGAAGCCGATCCCGACCTTGATGAGGGGTGCCCTCGCGCCGAGGAGGAGCCGCGCGAGGGAGTCCACCGCGGCCTCGTCGAGCCCGGTCGCTCGCTCGATCCGTCCCGGGGGCCAGGCGCCGGCGACCTCGGCGCGGAACTCCGCCGCGCCGTGGCAGCGCGCCTTCAGTGAGGCGAGGTCGACGGCGCGCTCCTCGAAGGCGAGGCCGCAGAGCCCGAGGGCCAGGGCGCCGTCGCTCCCCGGCGCGAGGAGCAGCCCCTTCCCGCCCCACTCCTCCACCCTCGCGATCGTCTCCGAACGGTAGATGTCGATCACGACGACGGGCACGCCCGCGTCGCAGAGTCGACGCAGGCGCTGCATCAGGTGCGGGGAGGTGCGCTTCGCATCGCTCCCCCACAGGACGAACGCGTCGCAGCGGTCCGGGCCCATCTCCACGTCGAGGTCGGGCCCGACGGAGCGGCCCATGACGAGCTGGAAGCCGCGCTCCGCGCTCGCGTCGCAGACGCCGCTGTCGTGGAACGTCGCGCCGAGGGCGTTCATGAGGCGCACCGGGAAGGCCTTTTGGACGAGCCCCATGTTCCCGGCGTACTGCAGGGAGAGGACGTCCGCCCCGTCGATCCCCTCCATGCGCCGCGCGATGACGGCCAGCGCCTCGTCCCATGTCGCCGCCTCGAGGCCCGCCGCTCCGCGCACGAGCGGCGTCAGCAGGCGGTTCGGCGCGTCGACGAGGTCCGCGTAGATCGCGGTCTTTCCGCAGAGCGACCCCTTCGACCAGGCGTGGTCCCGGTTCCCGGCGACGCGCGTCGCGCGCCCCTCCTCGACGTGCGCCTCCATCCCGCAGGCGTCCGGGCAGTCGAGGGGGCACGCGGTGAGGGAGGGGCGCTGGATCACGCAGGGAAGCGTACCGCCGCGGCGCCATCACGGCGCCTCGCTGGCTATCCTTCGATGCATGACCGACGAGACGACGCCCGCGGGCCCCTGGGCCGCGCCGATGCCCGACGACACCTTCACCTTCATGCGCGACCTCCTGGCCGCGCCGAGCCCGGTGGGTTACGAGGGTGCCATGACCTTCGGGGTGCTCGAGCCCCGCCTGCGCTCCTTCATGCCCGACGGATGGGCGGTCCACCGCTACGCCGGCAACGCGTCGCTCGTGGCGGACTCCGCGCCCGGTGACGAGGAGAAGCTCTCGGTCATGATCGTCGGTCACGCGGACAAGATCCGCTGCCAGGTCCGCCGGATCGGCGACGACGGGAAGGTGTGGATCGACTCGGACTCGTTCCTGCCGATGACTCTGCTCGGAAACGAGGTCCTCGTGTTCTCGCGGGACCCGATCGATCCGGCGCGCAGCAGGGTCCTCCGCGGCGCGACGGTCGAGGCACTCGGCGCGATCCACTTCGCCGACGCGGAGACGCGCTCGGGCAAGAAGGGCGTGACCAAGGAGCAGCTCTACCTCGAGCTGCACCTCACCGGAGAGGATCGCAAGGCCCAGGTCGAGGCCCTCGGCATCCGTGACGGCGACCCGATCCTGCTCGACCGCCCCATCCGCCGCGGGATCGGCGCGGACTCCTTCACCGGCGCCTACCTCGACAACGGGCTCGGGGTCTTCGTGGCGGCCGAGGTCGCGCGCCTGATCGCGGAGGGCGACGCGCTGGAGAACGTTCGCCTTCTCTCCGCGGCGGCGAGTCACGAGGAGATCGGACGGATGGGCAGCCGCGTGCTGGCCGGCCACCTGCGCCCCGACGTCGTCATCGCGGTCGACGTGAGCCACGACTACGTCGCCGCTCCCGGGATCGAGGGCCGCCGCATGACCACGACGACCATGGGCGAGGGCTTCACCCTCGCCACAGGCGCGATCGTCAGCGAGCAGCTCAACTCCCTGATCGAGGCCGCCTCCCGCGAGGCGGGGATCCCCTACCAGATGTCCGTCGTCGGCCGCGACACGGGGACCGACGCCATGGCGGCGTTCTTCGCCGGGCACGACGCCGCGACGACGTCCGTGGGCTTCCCGATCCGCAACATGCACACCGTCTCGGAGACGGGGCACACCGGCGACGTCCTGGCGGCGGTGCACGGCATCGTCGCGGCGATCCGCGCCATGGACGCGAAGGCCATGACGCGCGCGGACTTCGAACAGGGCCACGTGCGCCTCGACCTCGCCGACGGCTGAGCGCGCGCTCGCCCGGAACGGGAGGAGGCCCCCGGCCTGGCGCGCGCGCCGGGCCGGGGGCCTCCTCGATCCTCGACCGAGACCCAGCGGCGGATCAGAAGTCGTCGACGGAGCGGTACGCGTTGATCAGGGCGCGCTCTCCCTCCTTGCCCGGGAGGCTGTTCCCGTGCTCCATCCCGACGATCCCGTCGAACCCCTTGCGCGCGATGTGGCGGAAGACGTTCAGGTAGTTGATCTCGCCCGTCGTCGGCTCCTTGCGGCCGGGGTTGTCGCCCACCTGGAAGTAGGCGATCTCGTCCCAGGCCTGGTCGATGTTCGGGATCAGGTTCCCCTCGGTGATCTGCTGGTGATAGAGGTCGTCGAGGATCTTGATCGACGGCCGGTTCACCGCCCGGCAGATCATGTAGGCCTGCGGGATCCCCGTGAGGAAGCAGCCCGGGTGATCGGTGAACGCGTTGAGCGGCTCGAGCACGGCCGTCAGCCCGCCGGGCTCGAGGATGTCCGCGGCGCGGCGGAGGTTGTCGACGACGCGCGCCGTCTGGTACTCCATCGGCGCCTTCCGGGCGAGCGACCCGGGGACGACCGTGCACCACTTCGCGTCGACTCGCTCGGCGACCTCCACCGAGGTGCGCAGCTGCTGCTCCACGCCCTTCCAGAGCTCGGCGTCGTTCGACGCGAAGGTGGGCTCCTGGAAGGTGGCGTGGGCAACGAAGACGCCCATGGTCATGCCGAGGTCCCCGAGGGCCTTCCCGATGCGCTCCTGCTCGGCGGGAGGACGCCGCGCCATCCAGTTGTCCTCGAGCGCGGTGAAGCCCTCGTCGGCCATGAACTTGAGCTGGTCCACCGGGTCGTCGCCCGCGTGGTTCTTGAACATGCCGAAGTGCGGCGCGTACTTGAGCTTGAAGGGTGAGCTCGAGGACTTCGCGGAGCCCTCCTGAGCGGCGAGCGCGCTGGCGGATCCCGCGGCGGCGGCCGTGGCCGCCAGTCCCGCCTGGAGCAGGTTTCGTCTGTTCATGTCTGCAGTGTAGACACGCCACGACGACCCGTCGGGGCTCCGTCCGCGGGGCGCGCCGGCGAACAGCACGCTCGACCAGGCACATCAGGCAAGGCTGCGGGCCTTGCCTGGGGCAACCGGAGGTCGTCTTCGGCTCCGTCCCCTAGGCTGGAGCGATGCTCCCTGCGCTGATCCTCGCCCAGACGGCGGCGGCGCCGGACTTCGCGCGCGAGGTCCAGCCCCTCCTGGCGGAGCGCTGCTTCCCCTGCCACGGCCCGGACGAGGCCGAACGCGAGGCGAAGCTGCGCCTCGACACGCCCGAGGGGGCGCACGCGGTGTTCGTCCCGGGGGACGTCGACGCGAGCGAGGCGTGGGCGCGGATCCGGAGCGAGTTCGAGTTCGAGCGGATGCCCCCGCCGGACTCCCACGTCGCGCCTCTGAACGAGGAGGAGCAGGCGGTCCTCCGCAGCTGGATCGAAGCGGGTGCGCCCTGGCAGACGCACTGGTCCTTCACGCCGCCCCGCAAGGCGGCTCTCCCCGAGGACGCAGCGCATCCCATCGACGCCCTCGTCGCGCGCGTGCTGGAGGCCGAGGGGGTCGCCGCGGCGGAGCCAGCCGCGCGCCCGACGCTCGCCCGCCGCCTGAGCTTCGATCTGCGCGGCCTGCCCCCGACGCCGGAGGAGGTGGCGGCCGCCGCGGACGACGCCGTCCTCGAGCGCTGGATCGAGGAGATGCTCGCCTCCACCGCCCACGCCGAGCGCCTCGCGCACTGGTGGCTCGACGCGGCGCGCTACGCCGACACCGACGGCTTCCAGCAGGACGCGATCCGTCAGAACTGGCCCTGGCGCGACTGGGTCGTGCGCGCCTTCCGCGAGAACATGCCGCTCGACTTCTTCACCGAGCTGCAGTTCGCTGGCGATCTCGTCGCCCCGGACGACGCGGACGCGGTGCTCGCGACGTGCTTCCACCGCAACCACATGCACAACGGCGAGGGCGGCCGCGACCCCGAGGAGTCGCGCGTGGATTATGTACGGGATCGCGTCAACACGATGGGCACGGTCTGGCTCGGGCTGACCCTCGACTGCGCTCAGTGCCACGACCACAAGTACGACCCGCTCTCCCAGGCGGAGTACTACGCGCTCTCCGCCTTCTTCGACTCCATCGACGAGTCGGGGCAGGCGGGCGGGAGCGCGGGACCGTTCCTCGACTACGTGCCCGAACTCCCCGAGGCTCCGCTCGAGACCGCACGCGCGGAGCACGAGGCTGCACGGAGCTGGCGCGCACGCGTGGAGGAAGAGGCACGCGGGCCCTACCTGGAGCAGCGCGGGGACGCCATGGACGGCCCCCGCGGATTCGTCCCTCCCCGCCTCCTCGGCGCGCACAGCATCGAGGGGCACGAACTGCACCTCGCAGAGGACGGCGTGGTCGAGCGGCGCGCGCCACGCTCCGCGCAGGACGAGTACGTCATCCGCTTCGACCCGGGCGAGCTCTCGCGGGTCACGGGGATCGAGGTGACGCTGCTCCCGGACGGGAGCGGCGCCTTCTCCGACGCCGCGGACGGCCACTTCGTCCTGACCGGCGTGAAGCTCGCGCGCAGCGGACAGGAGGCGCCCCCCGCGGGCTGGGCAGGCGCGGCGGCGGACGCCGCGGGGCGCGGCGAGGACAGG
>CBFIJG010000149.1:0-6123 GCA_965662915.1 Planctomycetota bacterium
GCGCGCCACCGCGGCGGCGGGAGGCGCCCCCACCTGCTCGGCGCGAGCCTCCCTGGCGGCGCGGAGGTCCGTCACCGTCACCGGACGCAGGCCCGATCAGGCGCTGGACGACGAGGGTCGCGTACGAGCCGCGCGGGAGCCCGAACTCGAGGCGGAGCATGCGCCGGCCGCGGAACTCGTTGTCCTCCTCGGCGGGGCGGATGCGCAGCCCGATCGGTCGTACCACGGCGGCGCGCGCCTCGGGCTTGAGCTGGAACCCCGGGACGTCGGGCAGGACGAGCTCGTCGGGGTGCAGTCCGAGCATGTCCAGCACCTGCGCGTAGAGGTCGCGCTGACGCGCGTCCGTCACCCCCTGGAGCCGCTCACCGGGCATGACGAGCCCGCCGTCCCAGGAGTCGGGGAGCCAGAGTTCGTGGCGGGGGAACCGCAGCTTGCCCTCGATGCCGCGAAGGGTGATCCGCTCCGGCGCCGATTCGCCCACGTGCAGCGCGAGGGCGCGGTTGAACAGGTGCGACTGGAACGCGTAGAGGTGGATCAGACGCTCGCGCGTCGCGACGCGGTGGAAGGCGCCCTCGAAGTCGTCCGGGTTGCGGCGCAGGTGCTCGAAGACCGAGTGGTAGCGGCCGAGCTTGCCCGCGATGGAACGGCACGCCCCCCAGTCGCCGAAGTTGCGCCAGAGTGCGTCCTTGAGGCGACGACGGGCGGGCGGTTCGAACGGAGAGGCACTCGCGACGAGACGCTTCAGAGCACCCTCGAGGTCGCCCCGGACGAGATCGAGCACGATCCACCCCTGACCGTGCCGCAGGTTCCCGAACCGCTGTCCGTCGAAGAAGTTCGGCAGGCCGCTCGTCCGCACCGCCTCGAGGGACTCGCGCGCGTGATCCAGCTCCGCCGGCCCGAGGTCCCGCACGACGATCTGGAAGTCGTTCCCCTCCGAGTCCTCGGACGTCAGACCACGCCCCGCGAATCCGGCTTGCCGGATCGAGAGCCCCGGACGCTCGACGCTGACGCTCGGCCCGTGATGGACGGTCATGAACTGCGTCGTCACCCCCTGGCGATCCTTGAGACCGGCCATGCCCACGTCGGCCGGCGCGACGCCGGCCGCCGCGGCGAGCTCGGTGGCGGCTTCGAGCGAGGTGACCTTCTCCTTGCGCACGCGGTACACCCGGAAGTGTCCCTGGTCCTGGAGAACCCCCTCGGCGAGGCGTTCGGTGACCTTGAAGTCGGACGGACGGACCTTGAGCTTCAACCTGTGTTCCTCTTGTCTCAGCGCCGCCGCGGAGGACGGACCTTGCGCAGCTGCTTGAGCACGCGCTCGTAGTCGCGCGGGAGCGGCGACGTGATCTCCAGTGGTTCAGCGCGATCGCCCACGGGGGGCAGCACGACGCGCTCGGCGTGCAGGGTGAGCCGGTCCATCAGGGGCTTCTCCGGCATGCCTCGCTTCGGCCGGTAGCTCGCCTTGAACTCCGAGAGCTTCATGGCGGCTCTCCGGCCGTAGAATGGATCGATCACGAGGGGGAAGCCCTCGTGGGCGAGGTGCACGCGGATCTGGTGGGTCCTGCCCGTCACCGGCTCGCAGCGCACCAGCGTGTAGCCGTCGAAACGCTCGGCGACGGTGACGCGGGTCGTCGAGGGTTTCCCGTCCGCGGTCACCCGCATCCGGCCGCTCTTCTTGAGGACCGGCCCGATCGGCTGCTCGATGACCATCACCTCGCCCTCGTCGAGATAGGGCTCGCCCTCGACCAGCGCGAGGTAGCTCTTGGAGATCCCGCCCTCCTCGAACGCCCGCCGGAGCACCCTCTCCGTCTCGAGGTCCTTCGCCACGAGCATGACCCCCGTGGTGTCCTTGTCGATCCGGTGCACGAGGCGCGGGCGATAGGCGAGGCCGCCGTCCTCGGCGCCGCCCTCGGCCTCGAAGGACTCCTCCTCCACGCGCTGCAGCAGCGCGCCCGCCACGGAACCGAGCTCGCGGTGCCAGCGCTCCGGCTCGACCGCGAGGCCGGCGGGCTTGTCCACCGCGAGGACGTTCACGTCCTCGTGGAGGACCGGGAGCTCGACGTCAGGGGCGATCGGCCTGGCCGGCGCCCGCTCCCATTCGAGGGTCGCCATCACGACCTGGTTCGTCCGCAGCCGCCGACCCGGCTTCGTCTCCTGGCCGTCGAGGAGCACGCGACCCGCCGCGATCTCCTGGCGCACGAAGCCCTTCGAGAGACCCGAGTACTGCAGGCACAGGTACTCGTCGAGCTCGAGCCCCGCCCGTTCGCCCGACACGACGAACGTGTCCATTGAGCTCATCGCGCCTCGGAGGTCCGCGCCTCGTCGGCGCTGGATTCAGGCTCTTCCTCGGCCGCTCCGTAGAGCTCGGGCCGCAGAACACCGACGTACGGCAGGTTGCGGTAGCGCCCGTCGAAGTCGAGGCCGTAGCCCACCACGAACAGGTCGTCCACCTCGAGCACCTTGAAGTCGGCGTCGAGTTCGACGGCGCGGCGGCTCGGCTTGTCGAGGAACACGCACGTGGCCACCTCGCTCGCTCCGCGCCGGAGGAACTCCTCCTTCAGGCGGGACATCGTCTGCCCGGTGTCCAGGATGTCGTCGACGAGCAGGAGATTGCGCCCTTCGATCTCGCCCGTCGGGAAGAAGCTGATCTCCAGCTCACCCGAGGTCGTCCTGTCCCGATACGACGAGGCGGAGACGAACGCCAGCTCGAGGGGTACGGGGATCCGACGGATGAGGTCAGCGGAGAAGATGCACGAGCCCTTCAGGATCGACACGACGGTGAAGTCGCGTCCGTCGAAGCGGTCGACGATCGACCGGGCGACCCGGTCGATTCCCTCGAGGATCACGTCCTCGGAGAAGAGAACCCGCTCGATGTCTGCATGAAGGGACGACATTTCGGGCGGAGAGGATAGTCGAAGTCCCCTTTCGGAGGGGCACCGGGATGGTCTCCCCGGGGTCCCTCCCCCTCGCTCGGCCCCTCTCCGGGAGCCGAAGGGTCGGATCGGGTCCAGCCCTTGAAGACCCACGGGAGGGTGCTAGTGTCCGTGCTCGGCGGCGCGCGTGGGCGGCCCCTGAGTTCGCCTCTCCTGCCCGCGGGCCTCCCCCGGGCCCGCGACCCGCCGACGGCGCGCGATCCGGCTGACGAACGCCGGCCGTGAGAAGAGCGCGCCGCCTCAAATCGACGACTCTCCACCCATGAGCCAGAGCACGAGCCCCAAACCCCGCCGCACGCGGCGGACCGAGGACGAGCAGATTGCAGACATCCAGCGGAAGATCCAGGAGCTGGAGGAGCGCAAGCGGCGGATGGAGGCGAAGGCCTCCCCCGTGCGAAAGGACTTCGATCGCTTCAAGAAGCACGCGAACAAGTTCGTCCAGAGCTGCGTGGACCGCGGCCGCAACGACCTCGCGAACTCGGTGCTCGCGCTCATCAACACGGTCGAGCGCCAGGTCGACGCGGACTGACCTCTCGATCGACTCCCGGTCCGGCGCGCATGAGCGCCACCAGGTGCTGGAAGCCACCCTGCCCCGGCATCCTGCGCCCGCGCGCGTCGAACCGCACGAGAGCACCGCCACAGGCGACCCACGCGCCGCCTCCCTCGGCAGCGCTCGCGCCCAGGATGGCGTCCGCGCCGCAGGTCCCTGCGGCGCGCGCATCGACGACGACCCGGCCGGTCCGGCTGACGCCGAGCGTCCTCCCTGTTCGAGCGCAGGCGAGCCATGGGCCCGCCCCACCCTCGGCGATCGCGCCCACGGGGAACGGGATCGCGAGGTGGAACGCCGGTCCACGGCGCCCGAGTCGGGTCAGTCGACGGGATTCGGCCCCTGGCGCTTCCTCGTCCTCGAGGCTCGAGAGCCTCCAACCCTCCGGTGCTCGGACCTCGCCCTCGAGCTCGTCCAGTGGATCTCCCGCCGCCCGCTCCGGCCCCACGGAGAGGACGTTCCCCATTGGGCCGATCCGCCAGTCCCGTCGTGGCCCGTCCCGGCGCCCCTCTGCCGCGGACGTCACCACGACTGCCACCGGGGCGGCCTCGCCGGGCCGCGATCGCTCGGGCCTGCGCATCGCCACCGGCGCCGGCAGTTCGACGAACACGCACACGAGCCCATCGGAGTCGACGCCGTACACCCGGTGGCCCGCCCTGTCGGCGGCCCAGAAGGCGACCTCTCCAGGCCCACGTGAGCCGATGCGCCCGCGGCCGCGCGCGAGCGCGAGGGTGGCTGCCGCCCCCACCACGGCGCCGAGGAGCCCCCGCCGGGTCGTCGCCGACTCCACCGGGCGTGACGGCCCGGGCGAGGGCCCCGCTCCGTCGCCGACCGGTTCCATCGATGGTCCAGACGCGTCGGGCGAGGGCCGGTGACGCTTCCCGGTTAGATTGCGTCCGTGGAACCGTCTCCGCCCCATCGACCGCTGCGGCTGCTCCTGGCGATCCACCGCCTCTTCCCGCACGGAGGTCTGCAGCGCGACGCCCTGCGGACCGCGAGCGAGTGCGCGCGGCGTGGTCACGAGGTCACCCTCGTCGCCCAGCGCGCGGAGGTCGACGGTCCAGCGGAGGTGACGCTCCGCCTCGAGCCCGTACCGGGCCGGACGAACCACGCGCGCGCTGCCCGCTTCGGCGAGCGACTGTCCGCGCTGCAAGACGCCCTCGCGCCCGACCTCGTCCTCGGGTTCGACCGCCTCCCCGGGCTCGACGTCCACTTCGTCGGGGATCCCTGCTACGCCCTGCGCGCGCGCACGCGACGCGGCCCGCTCCGGCACCTTCTCCCGAGGGACCGCACGTTCACGGCCCTGGAGCGCTCCGTCTTCGGCCCGACCGGCGCCCGCCGTATCCTCCTGCTTCATCCCGGCCAGGGGCGCCCCTTCGAATGCGTCTACGGCACCGCGACGGAGCGCTTCCGCGTCCTCCCGCCGGGTGTCGGCGTGGACCGGCGACCAGGCTCGGACGCCGAGGAGCTGCGCGTCCGCGTCAGGGCCGAGGTCGGCGCGCACGAAGGCGAGCCGCTCCTCCTCCAGCTCGGCAGCGACTTCGCGCGGAAGGGCGTCGACCGCTCGGTGCGTGCCCTGGCCGCGCAGGCGAGTGGAACACGGTCCGCGCGATTGATGATCGCGGGAGCGGACGATCCAGAGCCCGTCAGATCCCTCGCAGAGCGGCTGGGAGTGAGCGATCGTGTGCACGTGCTCGGCCCGCGTGACGACGTACCGGCGCTCCTCCAGGGCGCGGACCTGCTGATCCATCCCGCGCGGAGCGAACCGGGCGGCGCGGTGCTCCTGGAAGCTCTCGTCGCCGGCCGACCCGTCCTCGCGACGGGCGGCTGCGGATATGCCGCCCACGTCCGGACGGCGGACGCTGGCGCGGTCCTTCCTGAGCCCTTCGCGCAGTCCGCCCTCGACGCCGCTCTCTCGACGCTCCTGTCGAGGGACCTCGCCGGACTCGGCGCCCGGGCCCTCGCCTACGCGCAGGCACACCCCGAGCTCCACGACATGCACGGGGCGATCGCCGATCACCTCGAGGAGCTCGCGGGCGCTTGATGGACGTCACCGCCGCTCCCCCCTTCGACCGGCTCTGGCGCGGTGAGGACCCGCTCCGCTGGATCGAGTCCGCCGGCGGTGAGCCCTTTCGTGAATTGCCAGACCGCCGCACGACGCGGCTCGAGGTGGAGGGCGAGATCTACTTCGCGAAGGTCCATCGCGGGGTCGGCGTCGGAGAGACGCTCCGCTCGCTCGCATCCCTCAGGCTCCCGGCCTTCGACGCGCGGGCCGAGGTGAAGGCGATCGCGCGCCTGCGCCAGGCGGGCGTGGACGTCCCCGAGGTCGTGGCCTGGGGCGTCGACGAGGCGCCGGCCCACCGACGGCGATCCTTCATCGTGACGCGAGACATAGGGACCCAGCGCACCCTGGCGGACATCGCCTCCGAGCTCGCGCCGGACGCCCATCGCGAACGCCGCGCATGGACGCGAGCGCTCGGGCGCGCCATCGGCGCGATGCACGCGGCGGGCGTCAACCATCGCGACTGCTACCTCGTGCACGTCCTCTGCCCGGAGCCAGCGTCCGGCGCAGCGCCGCGGCCGGTGCTCCTCGACCTGCACCGCGCGCAGGTCCGCGCGGCGGTGCCGCCGCGCTGGCGGGCGAAG
>CBFIJG010000150.1:0-5837 GCA_965662915.1 Planctomycetota bacterium
TGTCCATCTGGCTGTTGATGCGGCTGTCGGGCACGTTCCCCGAGCCGTTGGACTGCCGGATGATGTGCCAGACGACCTTGATCTCGAGGACGTCGAGGTTGGCCGGTGAGTACGCGGCCGTCGGGTTGGTCGAGTTCGCGCTGCAGTCGCTCGGGGGGAGCGCGCGGGCCATCGCATCGTCCACGGACGGCGTGAGGCACCGGACGTAGCCGTGGGGACCCGGGATCACACCGGCGAGGCTGGGGACGCCGGGTGAGGCGGTGCTGGTCTGGGCAGCTGCGGGGAGCGCGAGGAGCGCCGCGGCGGCGGCGGCGGCGGCCCAGGTCGAACGTGCACGCATGAGTGGATGGGGGAGACGGCCGGAGAGGGGCCTGGATCACGGGGGATGAGAAGAGCGCGTCGCGGGGGCCGCTGCGCCGCCGGGAGGGCGCGCGGCAGACCGTGCACGCGAGACGTCGCCGGGGAGCTCTCGCGCCGGCCTTCCGCCATTCGTACGACGCAGCCCGGGGGGCTTAAGGATCCCAGGTTCCGCGCGGATTGGGGCCGCGGCGCGGCGCGACACGCGCTCTCCACGGCGATCGGTCACGCAGCGGACACGGTCCTGACCCGGGTCAGGACGATGTGTCCCATTCGGGGACGGGGGCGGACGCCACGTGGGCGACCGCGCGGCCCTGGCCGCCTTCGAGGTGCTGAGCCAGGACCTCCGCGACGGCGGGCATCCGGTCGATCGGTCCGAGGGCCACGAGCCCGGAGCCCGCGCCGCTCAGGCACGCCGTCGCGGCTCCCGCCTCGATCGCCTCGGCGCAGGCCCGGTCGCTGCCGGGGATCAGCGCCCGGCGGAAGCGCTCGTGGAGCCGATCCACGGTCCCGAGGGCGAGGAGCTCGAGATCAGCGGTGCGGAGCCCCTCGAGCAGGAGCGCCAGCCGCCTGGGATTCTCCACGGCGTCCGCGAAGGGCACCTGATCCGGCAGCGCCGCGCGCGCCTCCTCGGTGAAGAGCGGGCGCTCGGGCCAGGCGACGGCGAAGCCGAGGCCCGGGTGGACCGGCTGCCGGACGACGGTGAGCCCGGCTTCGTGGGGGACGCCCAGGGTGCAGCCCCCCAGAAGCGACGCCGTGGCGTTGTCGGGGTGCCCCTCGAGGCGCAGCGCATCGGCCAGCAGGGCCCGCTCACGCTGCTCCAGAGATTCCTGATCGCCGCAAACGGCCGCCTCCAGGAGCAGCCCGGCCGCCACGGCCGCGCCGCTGCTCCCGAAGCCTCTCCCGACGGGGATCTCGCTCGCCAGCTCCACGTCCAGGGCCGGAGCGGGAGAGCCTCTGCGGGCCTCGCCAGCGCGGATGGCTCTGAGGACGAGGTCGTCCTCCCCTCGGTCCTCGCCGCCCACCGCCCAGCGGAGTCGATGGGCTCCGGGCTCCCGGTCCGCGGCCCGGAAGGTGCGCAGGCGGAGCCAGAGGCCGAGGGAGAGTCCGAGGAAGTCGAACCCGGGGCCGAGATTGGACGTGGAAGCGGGGACGTCGAGGAGAAGCGCCGGGGCGCGCTCCGTGGTGTCCTTGGGAGAGCTCATCGAGCCCAGAGCATCGCATGACATGCCTCTGCGCGCCCGCAGGATCCTCTTGCCCGAGCGCCACCCCGGCTCTCCCTCGCTCTTGTAGACGGCCTCCGCGCTGGCTAAGGTGCGGCCGCGAAGGAACGAGGCGCTCCGTGCGTCGCGCCCGTCGAGACCTGCCCAGCTCCGAGGGGTCCCATCCCCACGGTTCCTTCCCGGGTCGCCGGACGCGCGTTCTTCCGCAGCACAGCACTATCAACCGAACTGCCGCGCAGCCGGGCGCCGCACACGCCTGGTCGGCCTCAAAACGGAGGGACTGCATGTCTGTCGACTTCACCTGCGATGAGAAGGACCGCTTCTCCTCGCGCCTCGCCACGATCCCCGGTATCCGTCCCTTGCCCTCGGTCGGCGACTGGATCCTGCTCGAGGTTGTCAAGCCCCAGGAGATCGCTCGCAAGGTCAACCGCCGGCTCGAGCCTGGCATCATGAGCGTCCCGCGCGGCATGGACGGCGCGGTTCGCGTCCACGTCGGTGACCCCAAGGTCAACGAGCAGGTCATCCGGACCCTCCGCGACCTCGTCGCCTGAGCCCCGGCTCGCGCTCCCGAGAGGACCCCGCGACGGCGCCCGCCGTTGCGGGGTCCTCTCGTTCGATCGATGTCGTGGCGCTCCTAAAGCCCCGCCACGGGTGGCGATCGCGCCCACCGAGGGCCGTAATGGGGGCCATGAAGTCCGAGCTCCGCGCGTCGATCCTGATCCTCCTCTCTTCCACCTTCGCCACCGGCGCCGCGTCCCTCGTCGCGGCTCAGGAGTCCGTGGAGCCGGCCGACGCTGCGCGGCCGACCGACGCGACGGTGTCGGCGGAGATCACCGCTGCCGAGCTGATGGCCCACGTGAAGGCGCTGGCGGCGGACGGGCTCGCAGGCCGCCCCATGGGGTCGCCCGAGAGCCTCGAGGCCGCGGAGATCTGCGCGGCTTCCCTCCAGCTCGCAGGGCTCCGGCCGGGCGCCGAGGACGGGTCCTTCCTGCAGCGCATCACCTTCGAGCGTGTGGCCCACGAGGGTATCCCGGAGCTCACTTGCACGCTCGCGGACGGCAGCGAGCAGGTGCTCTTCAACGGCGAGCAGTTCACGTTCACGCTGGCCGGCGGTCACGAGGACACCGACGCGCTCCGCTGCGTCACGGTGGCTGAGGAGTCCGAGCTCCCGGCCGAGGCAAACGCCGGCGTGGCGCTCGTGCTGAACACGTCGGCGGGCAAGGCGCGCCGCTGGCTGAGGAACGCGGGGCACGGCCGTGGCGAGGGATTCGGCGCCGTCGTCGTGCCGCGCCGCGGGAAGGTCGGTGAGCGATCGACCCCTCGCCCGTCGCGTACTCGGCTCGCAGGAGGGGACCGCGGCGCGCTCAACATCTCGCTCAAGGGGCCGATCGCCGAGGCCGCCGGCCGCGGCGAGCTGAGGACGATCTCCCTGCGCCCCCGAGCGCGCCTCGAGGTCACCGAGGACGCCAACGTGGTGGCGGTCCTGCCGGGCACCGAGGGGCATCCCATGGGCGAGGAGGTCCTGGTCCTGTCGGCCCACAGGGATCACATCGGTCTCGCGCAGCCCCGGCGCGGGTCGTCCGGGGGGGGCGCCGAGGAGGGGCCCGTCGATCTCGTCAACAACGGCGCGGACGACGACGCCTCGGGCTGCGCCGCGGTCATGGAGATCGCGGAGGCCATGGCTCGGTCGAGCGCCGACACACCCAGGCGCACGGTCGTCGTGGTGCTCGTGACGGGCGAGGAAGCCGGGATGATCGGGTCCAAGCACTGGGTCGCCCACCCGACCATCGACATCTCGAAGGTGGTGTGTGCGCTCAACTTCGAGATGCTCGGGCGCCCCGACGAGATGGTCGGCGGCGCCGGCGAGATCTGGCTCACGGGCGACGACCGCTCGGACCTGGGCCCGCACCTGCGGGACGCCTGCGGGATCGCGGTCTCCGCGGATCCGCGGCTGGAGATGAACTTCTTCGTGCGGTCCGACAACGTCTCCTTCGCCCGGGCCGGGATCGTCTCGCAGACCCTCTCCAGCTTCGGCGGCCACGGAGACTACCACCGGGTGACGGACGAGTGGGACACCCTCGACTACGCGCACATGGAGACGGCGGTCCGCGCCTGCTTCGAAGCCACGCGCGTGCTCGCCACCTCCGAGTGGACGCCCTCCTGGAACGAGGGCGAGCCGAGACTCCGCTGAGTCTCGGCTGCGGCCGGGATTGAACGTCCCGTCGCGGGCGGTAGGCTCTACGCAGGACGGGGAGCATGGCGCTCCCCGTCGTCACGACGTATCAGGCGCGCGCCGCGCGCCAGGCCTGAGGGGGACCATGGCCGCCACCGCTAAGCAGAAGTCAGATTCCAAGGGCAAGGGAGCCAAGGACAAGGCACCGAAGGCCAAGGGCCGCGCCGCCGGCGTGAAGTCGGAGGGCAAGAAGGAGGGCAAGAAGCGCGACCGGCGGATGAACGCCAAGAACGCGGATCGCTACGAGCTCTACCAGCGCGCGGTCAACTCGCCGGACGCCGACGTCGACTTCATCGAGAAGGCGTTCGGGCACTACCGGAACCGGGAGCCCGTTCACTTCCGCGAGGACTTCTGCGGCACCTCGGCGATGTGCGCCGAGTGGCTCCGCCGGGATCCGTCGCGGTCGGCGGAGGGGTTCGACCTCGATCCAGAGCCGATCGCCTGGGGCAGGACCCACAACTTCAACGCCGTGCCCGACGGGACCGAGCGGATGGAGTGGCACCAGGCCGACGTGCGGGACGAGGGCACGAGGAAACCCTGCATCACCGCGGCGCAGAACTTCAGCTACTGGCACTTCAAGACCCGCAAGGAGCTCCTGAACTACTTCGCGACCGTGCGCCAGAACCTGGCCGACGACGGCGTCTTCGTGATGGATCTCTACGGCGGTCCCGAGGCGACGATCGAGCAGGAGGAGGTCCGCGAGCTCGGCGGCGGGATCGAGTACGTCTGGGACCAGAAGGAGTACCACCCCGCGACCGGGACCTACTTCACGGCGATCCACTTCCGCTTCCGCGACGGGTCGGAGCTCACCAACGCCTTCGAGTACGAGTGGCGCTTCTGGACGATCAACGAGATCCGTGACGTGCTGCTCGACGCGGGCTTCAGCGACGTCTCCGCCTGGTTCGAGGGGACGGATCCCGACGACGAGGACGAAGGGGACGGCAACTTCGAGATCGACCCGGTCGGCGAGAACTGCCAGGCCTGGATCGCCTATCTCGTCGCCGCCAAGTAGCGGCGGGCTTCGGGAGCGAAGACGGAGAGGGCCCCGTCCGGTGTCGACCGGCGGGGCCCTCTTCTCCGGGTGCGCGCGAAGTGCTCAGCTCGCAGGGGTCGTCGCCGCGAGAGCGATCAGGGCGCGCAGGCGCTCCGGATCGGTGGCGGACGTCTTGCACATGAATCCGCTCGCGTGGGCGAAGCGCACGTCCTGCTCGTCGCCGACGCGGGAGAAGTCGAGTCTCGGGTCGTCCTCGTAGCGGGCGATGCCGTATCCGTCACCCCGGCGATCCGGGTACACGAGGGCGCCGGTGTCGTGGGCGATTCCCTTCCAGCGCACGTAGCGGCCGAGATTCGCCGAGGGCTCGTCGATGGGGACGGAGTCGCGGGCCAGGAAGACCGTCTCGACGACGGTGCCAGGCGCCTCGACCGACCACCGTTCGCACGCGCTGTCGATGCGCTCGACGCCGGCGCGGGCTGTGCGCAGGTACTCGACGAGGTCGGTGCCGACCGCGTTCATCCATCCGTGGACGAGCTCGCCCGGCCGGTGCTCTGGCGCCTCGGCGAAGCGGCGGAGCAGCGTCATGTCCACCGGGGACGTGAGCCGCGCGACGGCCTCGCGGGGCGCACCCAGCCACTCGGCCGTGCGCTTCGGCCCGCGGGAGTCGAACCACTCCGCGGTCTCGAGCCAGTCGCAGAACCGGAGAGCGTCCTCGTAGAGACCGAGCCCGTCCAGCACGAGGCTCAGCGCGCAGGTCGGCGCGTGCTCACGCGGGAACTGGTGATGGTCGAAGTTCGAGCGCGCCGGGTCGTGCGAGCCGCCCACGTCGACCACCGCCACGGTGGGGTCGGCGAGGTCGTCGGGGACCGGGTCGCGCCGCAGGATCACGGCCTCCGGGTTCTCGGCGACCAGCACGCTGCAGGCGAGCAGGTCGTCCTTGTGGGCGCCGCCCGGGTGGGTGACGATCGTGTGGATCGCGGTCATTTCAGGTCTCCTGGCAGCGCGCCCGCGGGACGCCGTCCATGTGAAC
>CBFIJG010000150.1:5847-6078 GCA_965662915.1 Planctomycetota bacterium
CCCGCGGGCCCGCCGCGGCGGATCGGTTCGGGCTCAGTGCCCGAGCTCCTTGCGGATGTCGACGACGCTGCGGATCGTGCTCTGGTCGTCGATGTCGAACGACACCGGCGTGGTGACGAGGTAGCCGCGGTCGAGGGCCGGCAGCTTGACCTTCTGGTGTGCCTGGGGGAGGACGGTGCAGAGGTTGTTCTCGGGCGTGTCGATCTCCTCCTCGATGCGCAGGAGGACGAG
>CBFIJG010000151.1:0-6039 GCA_965662915.1 Planctomycetota bacterium
AACGCTGCGCGCCCTCGGCGATGCGCAGCGCGCGGGCCGCGTCGCGCGCATCGGCCGCGGGGGTCGTGGCGAGGCTGTACGCCAGGAACACCTGGAACGCCGGATCGGCGCGCGTCTCGGGCGGCGCCGCCTCGAGCACCTCGACGGCCTCCCCCTCGCGGCCGGCGTGCCGGAGCAGCTGGTACGCCGTGTTGCGCGTGACCGCGTCGTCCGGGTTCGCCGCGGTGGCCCTGACGTAGAAGTCGAGCGCGCGGTCGTGCTCCCCGAGCTGGCCCAGAAGAGAGCCCGTCTTCGTGAGGAACCCCGCCTCGATGCCCGTCGTGCGGTCGAAGCCGGTGGCGCGGTTCAGCAGCGGCCCGGCGAACCCGACGACGAGGGCGAGCACGAGGCCTGCGCGCAGCGCGGGCCGCGCCCCCCCACGCGCGAGCTCGATCAGCGCGAAGGCCGTGAACAGCGCGGCCACCGGCGTGATCGGCATCCGGTAGCGCGGCGTGTACCAGAAGCCCACGCAGACGACGAGGGGCAAGAGTCCGGCGATGATCAGCGGCGCGTGCTGCACCGGTCGCCGCAGGGCGAGCAGCAGGAGCACCAGGACCGTGAGCGGCATCAGGACGGCGGTGGACGCGAGCCACGACGCGACCGGCGAGAGCAGGCCGTCCCGCTCCTCCAGGGAGGTCACGTAGACGTCGCCGTACCGCGTCCCCGTCATGAGGTAGCGGGCCTTTCGCAGGGCAACACCCGCCGCGTGGAGCGGTTCGCTCACCCACCAGTCGAGTCCCTTCCCGAAGAAGTAGGAGCTCGCGTCGCTCCAGCCCGCCTCGGGCCCGAGGGCGGCGCGCGTCTGCTCGAGGGCGTCGAGGTGGTAGAGGTCCTTGTCGTTGACGACGCCGACGGCCGCGAAGACCCCCTCGGCTTCCGGGTTGTTGCCGTGCCAGAAGGTGATCCCGCCGTGGGCGCTGATGGGGATCGCCTCGCCCGAGGCCGCGACGTTGTGCGCGGTGGCCGGGAGGATCCCCGCCACCGAGGCCGCCAGACACGCGAGCCCCTGGGCGCGGCCGGCCGTGGCGAGGCACCAGGCGGCGAGGACCGGGACCGCGAGAATGAACGCGGGCCACGCCAGCGCCAGCAGCCCGGTGACCAGCCCGATCACGAGGGCGGCGCGCGTCCGGCCGTCGAAGGCCGCGCAGCGCTCGAGGAGGAGCGCGATCAGGAACAGCTGCAGCGTGCAGCCGAGGACGCGGCCCGTCGCGAGCGCCGGCTCGGAGAGCAGGAGGTAAGCGGCGCCGGCCACCCAGCCGCCCCGTTCGCCGAGGAGCCGGCCCGCGGCGCGCGCCACCAGGAACACCGTCGCCACGTGGAGCCCCGCCTGGACCACGGCGAGCGCGACGAGGCCGCCGCCGAGGCCGCGCACGAGCGCCACGAGGTGCGGGAAGAGCGGCGCGCCGAAGTACGGGTGGTCCTGGACCCAGGCCCCATCCGCGATGCGGCCACCCCAGGCCCAGAAGTGGGCGGAGTCGAGAGTGGGGACCTGGACGTACGGGTTCACGCGGAAGCCGCTGCTCAGGAGGAGCACCTGGAGGAGGACCGCCGCGAGGACGAGGGGAACGAACCGGGGGAGGGCTCGCGCCGCGCGACCGTCCTCCGCCGCTCCGCGGCCGACGGCCCACGTGAATGCGTCGCGCGCTCCGCTCACCGGGCGTCCTCGATCGGCGCCGTCCTCGGCGCGCCGCCGCCCGCGGGGATCGTCACGTGCACGCCCGGTGCGAGCAGGCCCTCGTACGCTTCCCTGCTGCCGTCGGCCCGGAGCACCACGAGGTCGCCCGCCGCCGCTCCGTCGGGAACGGCGAACACCGCCTGGGCCCCCGCACAGGACAGGAACCCGGCACCGCTGCCGAGCCAGCGCACCTGTGACGAGCCGCTGAAGGTCGCCTCGAGTCGCGCTCCCACGTGCCGGTCCTCGAGGGTCACCGTCACGGGCGCGAGGGCGCGGTCGGTCCGGTTGACGAGCAGGGTGGGAGAGCCGTCGATGTTCCCGATCAGGAGGTCGACGTCTCCGTCCCCGTCCACGTCCCCCGCGGCCGCGCCGCGGCTCGTGCGAGGAACGTCGAGCCCGCCGCCCGCGTCCTCCGCCTCGCGGAAGCGCGCGTCGCCCCCGTTGATGAAGACCTGCGCGCGCTGGGCGTAGCCCATGCCGCTGCCCGCGGCGTCCGCCTGGGGGAAGACGTGGCCGTTGACGCACCAGAGGTCCTGGTCGCCGTCGAGGTCCAGATCGTGGAAGCCCGTGGACCAGCCGAGGAAGGCCCGCGTCGGCGCCACGAGGCGCCCGCGCATCGTCCGGTCAGAGAAGCGCCCGTCGCCCCGGTTGACGTAGAGGGTGTAGTGGTCCTCCGAGAAGTTCGTCACGAACAGGTCCGCGTCGGCGTCACCGTCCGCGTCGCCCACCGCGACCCCCATGCCCGCCTGGGGCCCACCGCTCGACGAGAGCGCGGCGCCCGAGAGGACGCCCTGTTCCTCGAAGCGCTGCCCCTCGACGTTCCGGAAGAACAGGTTCGGCATCGAATCGTTGGCGACGTAGACGTCGGTCCACCCGTCGCCGTCGGCGTCGAAGGCCACGACCTCGAAGGCGTACAACGCGTGCACGTCGACGCCGAAGGCCGCGGTCGCGTCGGTGAACACGCCGGCGCCGTCGTTGAGGTAGAAGCGATCGGGGAGCCCCACGAGCCCGCGCGGCCCGTAGTAGACCTCCTGCTCCATCCACCGCTCGCGCTTGCGCGTGGACTCGATCTCCTCGAGATCGAGGTCGATGTGCCGGCCGACGTACAGGTCGAGGTCTCCGTCCCTGTCGACGTCGAGGAACGCCGCGCCCGTGCTCCAGCTTCCGTCAGCGAGGCCGCTCGCCTCGGTGCGGTCCTCGAAGGTGCCGTCCACCCGCTGCACGAGGAGCGTGTCGCGGCCGTAGGCCGTGAGGAACAGATCGATGCGTCCGTCGCCGTTCACGTCCCCGGCCTCGACGCCGGTCGTCCATCCGCGCCCGTCGACGCCCTTGGCGTCCGTGGCGTCGGTGAACACCCCGCTCCCGTCGTTGAGCATGAGCGCGTCGCGCGCGTCCGGCGCCGACCCGTCGAGCATGCCACCGCTGGTCAGGTACGCGTCGAGGTCCCCGTCGCCGTCGACGTCCACGAGCGCGACGCCGCCGCCGAAGGACTCGACGATGGTGGGCTTGTCGGGGCGGCCGTTCACCTGCACGAAACCGTCGAGGCCCGAGCCCGCCGTCGCGTCGACGAAGCGCACGGCCGGAGCAGAGGGGCCCGCGGCCGGCTGCCCCGCGTTCGCGGGGGGCGGCTCGTCGCCTCCACACGCCGCGAGCCCGACGGTGGCGAGCGGCAGGCCGAGCCGCCGGAGCTGGTCCACGAAGAAGCTCATCGAGACGTCTCGGCCTCGAGCTGGGTGAGGGACTGGAGCGCCACGGGGTGCCCGGGAGCGAGGGAGAGGACCGCGCGGAAGAGCGCCTCCGCCTCGTCCGGGCGGCCGGCGCGGGCGTGGATCCGCCCGGCGGCCAGCCGGGTCTCGACGTGGTCCGGGTCGAGCTCCGCGGCGCGCTCGAAAGCGAGGAGCGCGCGTTGCTCGTCCCCCAGCTCGAGGCCGAACTGCCCCGCCTGGAACAGGAGGTTCACGTCGCCCGGATGGCCGGCCACCAGCTCGTCCATCAGCGCCGTGCCCGCGGCCGGGTCGCCGCAGCCCAGGTGGACGAATGCCAGCTCCACCGCGCCCCACACGTCGGCGGGCATCAGACGGCGGACCTCCGATAGGTGGACCCGCGCCTCGTCGAGCTGGCCGGACATGCTCGCCGCGAGCCCTCTCACCCGGTGGGCCTCCGCGCTCCGCGGGTCGAGCTCGACCGCGCGCCGCGACCACTGGAGGCTCTCCTCGGCGCGCGCCAGCTCGAAGTAGAGCCGCGCAACCTCCGTGATCGCCGCGGGCCCGGCGGACGCCTCGCGCGCCGCGCCGAGGGCCCTGGAGAGCTGGGACTCCACCCCGGTCCAGTGCATGAACTGCGCCAGCCTCGCCTCCGCCTCGGCCTCGCGCCCGGCGGCCTTGGCGAGCTCCGACAGCCGGAGGTGTGCCGCGGCGAGAGTGGGCCGGCGCTCCAGGGCCGCCATGTTCGCCGCCGCCGCCTCGTCGCGGCGATCGAGCTGCTCGAGGCAGACCGCGCGTGCATGGTGGAGGTCCGCGGAGTCCACGCCGCCGGCGAGCGCAGCATCGAGGGCGAGCAGGGCCGGCTCGAGGTCGCCTGCGCTCAGCAGGGCGCGTCCCAGGCCCCACCTCGCGTTCGCCATGGCGGGGGCGAGCCGCGTTGCCTCGCGGAGCCGGGGGATCGCCTCGTCCACGCGGTCGACCTCGAGGAGGATCTCGCCGAGCGCCGCGAGGATCTCGGGGTCGCCCGGGTCGAGGCGCGCGGCCTCCTCGAAGGCCTCGAAGGCGCGCGCGCGGCTGGCCAGGGGGCCGCCGACCCTGTACGCGCGGAGAGCCGCGCGTCCCTGTTCGAAGGCCGCGCCGCCAGCTGCGCTCCGCTCCGCCCTCGCAGGCTCCTCCGCGTTGCCCCCTCCGCACGACGCGAGGAGCGCGGCGGCCAGCAAGAGGGCGGTGGTGGCCGGCGCCGACCTCGAGATCGAGGCGCGCCTGGAGGTGCGTCGGATGCACATGGTCCGCCGGAGGATACCCGGGCCAGGGGTGATCACCGCGCCTGGGCGTCGACGGCGGGGGGTCTGGAGCGTGCCGAGCGCGGCGCCGCAGCGCATCGACGGGGAGGGGCGGGTCGAACCTCCCCACATGTCGACCCCCGCCAAGCTGCTCCTTCCCGCGGCCGCCCTCGTGGCGGCCGGTGCGGTGTACCTCGTCCTCTCCTCCAGTGGCGGAGACGTCCCCCTCGAGCTCCAAGGGGGCCGTGGAGCCGCCGCCAGCGAACCCGGCCGTGGCGAGGGCCCCGGCGCGGACCTCGTCTCGGTCCCCGACGAGCAGAGCGTGGCGCGGAGCGCGGCCGAGACGGAGCTGGTGTCACGCGGTGGAGGCGGGTCCGGCGGAGGCGCCATGGCGGCGTTCGGCCTCGACGTCACCGTCTCGTCGCCCGGATCGGAGGGGACGGTCGCCGGACAGCTGGTCGTCGTCGAGCGAGGCGCGCTCGGAGAGGGGAGCATGGGCGAACTCGCCCACCGCGCCGCGAGCGAGGCCCCCGCGGAGGCGCGCTTCGACCTCTCGCCTGACGGCCGCGCGCGGGTCGAGGTGCCGGCGGGCTTCGCTTCGCCGGTGCTCACCCTGATCGACAGGAACTGGTACGCGCCCCGGCCGGTCGAGCTGACAGGCGTCACCGCGGGCGCCGTGAAGCTCGAGGTGCGCCGCGGTGCCTGCCTCGTGATCCGTCCGACCGTGAGCCAGGGAGAGCTCGTGGGGACCCTGACGGTCTCGGGCTTCAACATGCGCGGCGGTGGCGGCACCGGCCGGCTCGACTTCGAGCTCGCGGCCGGCGAGGAGATCCTCGTCCGCGGGCTCGATCCCGCCCAGGCCTGGACCGTCGCCCCCGAGGCCGAGGCCCACCACTGCGCCATGAAGAGCGGCGTCGAGATCGCGGCCGGTGGCGAGCGCGTGCTCGATCTGGCCTTCGTCCCCGGCGCGACGATCGCCGGTCGCGTCGTCGACGAGAGCGGGACCGGCGTCGAGGGCGTGGACATCGGGACCGCGAGCCGCATGCCCTGGATGGGCAGCGCGGGCGCCCGCCGCACGGCGACCGCGAGCGACGGCTCTTTCCTCCTGAAGGGCATCGCGCCGGGCGAGGTCCAGCTCGAGGCGAAGCTGGAGGGATGGCGCGACGCCGAGATCGAGTCCATGGAGCTGGCCGACCTCGAGCGCATCGACGGCATGCGCGTGGTGATGACGCGCGGCGCGAGCATCACCGGGATCGTGCGCTGGGAGGACGGCACGCCGGCAGCGGGAGCCCGCGTCCGGGCGACGCGCGTGTCGCGCGCCCAGTGGGGCGGCTGGGGC
>CBFIJG010000152.1:0-5977 GCA_965662915.1 Planctomycetota bacterium
ACGCCGCGGTCCTCGCGGGCGCTGGCGTGGGGGACGACGACCACCGCCGGCTCAGGACCGTGTCGCTCCCGTGCGAGTTCGAGCGCGACGGCCGGCACCTCGCCGGGCGTGCCGCCGCCGCCCACTGCGATCACCGGGCCCGCCGGGCTCTCGCCGGGAACAGCCCGGGCGCCACCCGGGGTCGAGCACGAGATCGTGAGGACGACGAGGAGGGATCCCGCGGCTCCGAGGAGGCAGCGACTGGTCGAATGTGAGGCAGCCATGGTTCAGATCGTGCCTCAGGAGCGACCGGACTTGGGGTTTTCCTGTGGGGGGCGCGTCGAAGAGGTCGAGAAATCGCCCTGTATGAAGATCGTCGACGATGTCCAGCTGCCCATGGGGCTCGAGCAGGCTTGGGTGAACGAGCTCCACGCCGAGCTGGACTCCGCGGCGAAGGAGCTGCCGAAGCTGAGCGTGGCCGCGCTCGAGCTGGCGGAGCTCGCCGTGAGCGGCGAGTACGATGCGGAGATCGTCGGCGCCGTGCTCGACCGCGACGAGAAGCTCCGCGACCAGGTCGTCCGCATGGCCAACTCCACCGTCTACGCGGCGGAGACGCGGGTGGAGAGCACGGTGGCTGCGGCCCAGCGGATCGGCATGCGCGCTCTCTGGGAGATCGCGGTCGTCGACGTGGCGCACCTCGACATCTTCGGGCCGGTGCTCAGGCAGTTCCTTGGCGGCGGGAAGATGTGGGAGCTCGCGCGCCTGGCCGGCGCCATCTCCCATCGCCTGTCCGCGGCCAGGCTCGGCAAGGACCGCGCGTCCATCCTCGCGGGGCTGATCCTCTGCGCGGGGCCGCCTCTGGCGCACCAGGTCATCCGGAGCGTGGAGGAGCGATGCCGCCAGCCCCTCGCGCCGCGACTTCGCCGCGAGGTCTCGAACCGTCTCGCCCCGCGGCTCGGCGTGATGCTCGTGCGCGCCTGGGAGCTCGACGAGGCCATCGCCCTCGCCGCGGACTCCTTCGCCGACGGGCGCGGCGAGCTCCCCGACGACAAGGAGGCGCAGATCGCGGTCTTCTCGGTGTCCCTCGCGCGCTACCTCACCGCGCGCGGATTCGGGTCGCTCAAGATCCCGCTGCGCTGGCCCGCCACCCGCGCGCTCGGGATCGAGGCGGCCGAGCTGAGCGCGCTGGTCGCCCAGGTGACCCCGCCCTCGGGCAGCTTGCCTCTCTGAGCTCCGGTCCTCCGGGCGAGCCCGGCGGCTCAGCGGCGGCTCAGCGCCGCTTCGTCAGCGTCAGCACGTCGAAGAGCCGGCCGTCCTCGTCCATCGCCTGGAGCTCGAGCTGGTCGCCGTAGAGCGCCACGTGGACGAAGTGGTGCCGCCGCATCTTCTTGTGGCCGAAGCGCGTGTTCGTGCGATCGAAGTCCTCGAGCCCGCCGCCGCCGCCGGCCGCGGTGACGTAGATCACGCCGCCCTCCTCGTAGGACGCGACCTCGCCGTCCAGGATCGGCAGGGTCCGCTCGTAGTCGTGCACGTGGCCCGAGAAGCACATGTCCACGTCGTGCTTCTCCAGCAGTCGCACGATGTTCCGCACGTTCATGTCGCCCCGGGTGCTCGTCGTCTCGGCCGTCTCGCCGTAGTCGTTGGAGTCCGAGGTGTAGGGCGGCTGGTGGAGGACCGCGAAGCGCCAGGTGGCGGTCGAGCTCTTCAGGGCTCCCTCGAGCCAGCGGAGCTGCTCCGACTGCTCGGCGAGGGAGCGGTTGCCGTCGAGCATGAAGAACTCGGCGTGGCCGTAGCGCAGGGAGTACCAGCGCTCGGGCTCCGGAAGGGACATGTACTCGTAGTAGAGGCGCGCGTCCTGCTCGTGATTGCCCAGCACGGGGATCATGGGCGCGTGCTCGAGCAGCGGGCGCATGGACGGGAAGAACGTCTCCGTCCAGTCCGTCTTGCTGCCGCCGGTGCTCACGAGATCGCCGCAGTGCACGACGAAGTCGGGGCGGTGCTCGTGGGCGAGGGCCGAGACGCGGCCGGCCACGGCGGCGTTGCCCTGGGTGTCACCGACGACGGTGAAGGTCAGCGACTCGAAGCCCTGGGTGGGCTTCGGCGCGGTGCGGAACGAGCGGACCACGCTGGCGAGGTCGAGCTGGTCGGGGCGCGGAGCGTCGGCCGCGCAGAGCACGCGGTAGAAGTACTTCGAGTCCGGCTCTAGGCCGTCCGGGCGGAACTCGTGCAGGCGCCCGGAGAGAGCGCTGCGAAGGGGCTCGACGTCACTCCATTCCGGGTCGTCCTCGGCGCGGATCTGGAGCGTGCCGCTGGTGGGCACCGACGTCTCCGCCACGACGCTGACGGCGTCTGGCGCCGGCCAGGTGAGGAACGGCAGGACGCGCCACTCGAGCTCCTCGTCTGACCAGGCGCCCGCGGGCGCGCTCGGGGCGGTGCGCTCCATGCGCTGGCGGACCTCCTCGCCGCTCCATGCCCGGCCCTCGAAGGACGCGGAGAGGATGCGGCCGTCGTGGGGGTAGGACTCGTCGTCGTCCTTGTACGCGCCGATCGCGAGGCGCGCCGAGTCCGCGAGGAGCACGGGCCCGCCGACCGCCTCGGAGCGCGCCGCCTCGCGGCCGTCGACGTAGAGCACCGCGGCGCTGCCGTCGTAGGTGGCGGCGACGTGGACCCAGGCGCCGAACTCGAAGGGAGCGTCTGCCGCGCGCAGGTTCACGAGTGCGCCGTCGCCGTCGTCGGTGGCCTGGGTGGAGATGGAGAAGGTGGGGCAGGTCTCGTCGTAGCCGAGGACCCAGCCCTTCTCGTACCCGCCGTTGTCCTGGATGGCCGCGACCACCGCGCCCCATCGGCGAGGCATCTCGACGGTGATCCATGCCTCCACGGAGAAGGCGTCCGAGGGCAGCGCGAGCTGGTCGGGCGCGAGGTAGGAGTCGGCGATCCCGTTGAAGACGACGCCGCCGCCCGCGTCCTCGGGGGCGGTCTTCACCTCCGACTCCCGACCGAGCGCGCCCGCGAACTCACCGCCGAGCGAGCCGTCGGGCCGCAGCTCCAGGAGCGCTGCCTGCGTCCCGCCGAGTCCCGCCGCCGCCGCGACACCGGCCAGGCCGAGGACCGCGGCGACCGCCCGCACGCTGCTGCGCTCGCCCCTCATCGTGCGATCCGGAGGTTCTGGAACTTCACCACCGTGCCTTCGTGGTCGCACCGGAGAGCGAGGCCGCCCGCGGGCAGCGGGTCGGGATCGGTCACGCGGTTCACCTCGACGCCGTTGAGGGAGACGACGACGGTCGCGCCGCTCTTCCCGTTGCGCACGTCGACCTCGAGGTCGGCCCAGGTGTCGGTGGCCACCAGCTCGGTGCGGATCGCCGCGACCTTCTCGCCGCGCGAGATGGAGCCGGTCAGCGAACCGTCGGGGAACGAGGTGTTGATGCGCACCACGTAGCCGTCGACGCTGTCCGCCGTCTCCCGCGCGCGCAGCACCACGGCGCCGGCGCCGTTGCTGTTCACCTGCACGCGCGCGCGCATGGTGAAGTCGCCGAGGTCGTCCATCGGGGCCCACAGGTGGCCCAGGGCGCCCTTGCCGACGAGCTCGTCGCCGGCCAGCTCGAAGTTCGCGTCGCCCACGAGCTCCCAGTCGTCCCAGGTGTTCGCCACGTCGAGGAAGCTCCAGTCGCGGCCGTCCTCCGGCCGGTCGAGCGGTTTGATGCGGATGTCGCGCAGGGCGACCTGGCCCTCACCGGCGTGGAGCATCATCGGGACGCGCGCTCCCGAGGACTCCGGGACCTCGAGATCCTCCTGGATGGTCAGTCCGTTCAGGGTCACGCGGTCGACCGCGGCGGGCGCGTCGCCCTTCGCGATGCGGTAGTAGACCTCGAGGGTCTGCCACTGCCCGGCGCCCGTGGCCGCCCGGGCCCCGGGCGCGACGCCGTTGACGGTGCCGCAGACCTTCGGATCGTTCGAGAGGGCGATGGTCGCCACGTCGCCGAAGCGCAGCTCGCCGGAGCCGCTTCTCGGGAGCATGAAGTCGACGCGCGCGTAGGCGTCGCCGAAGACGCCGCGGGTCGCGAACTCGGTGGCGCCCTCGACGGTGCCCACGAGGGCGCCGTTGCCGATGGAGGTCTTGAACTGCGTGGCGCTCTCGCCGAGGGTCGCGTCGCAGAGCTCCCAGCCCGGCGCGTCGAACTGGCCGAGGGCGTCGCCCCAGGAGAGGCGCAGCACGCCGGCGTCCGTGTCCTTCCTCGAGGGGGGCGGCGGCACGACCTTCGACACGTAGGCGTTGGTCTTCGGCCCGCTCGGCAGCTGGTTGATGGTGTACGAGATCGTCGGGTGCACGAGCGCGCCGCCGGCCTCCGAGGTGACGCCATTGGTGGTCAGGCGCACGCACATGGCCGGGATCATGTCCTCGGAGCGCACGGTCAGCGTCCGTCGGTCCTCGGAGAGGGCGATCGTGGACAGCTCCATGGGGCTCGTGTGCCGCTCGGGCGAGCCGTACTCCCACCAGTAGTCGTAGTCGTACTGGATCATCGACACCGCCTCCGGCGTCGCCTCCCAGCCGGCTGCCACGGGCTCGGTGAAGGTCAGCTCGAAGCCGTAGGCGAGCTCGTCGGTGGCGTCCACGATGCGCATGTCCGCGTACTCCATCAGCGCCTCACCGTCGTGACGCACGCGCACGAGCCCGTCCGCGGGGGCGAGGCCGCCCCAGCCGCGGTTCGTGAGGCCGCAGAAGATCGAGCCGTCCGGCGCCTGCAGCACGCGGTTGACCGAGCCGATCTTCTGCACCAGCGGCAGGACCCAGCCCTGGGTCACCCCCTGGACCTCCTCGAAGCCCGCGCGGAGGATCATCCCGTTGGTGAGCTCGGCCACCACGAACTGGCCATCGGGCACGCCGAAGGCGCCGCCCGGCGCGATCTCGAGCAGGTTGCCCGTGGAGCGCGACCACTGGTAGGGGATCCAGACGGCCACCGGCTTGCGGCCGGTCGCAGCCATGGCCGGCGGGATCTCGTCGTCGGCGACCATGCCCGACGCGCGGTAGTCGTCGGTCCAGTTCAGCGACTTCGGGTGCCCGAAGAAGTCGCCCTGCTCGACGTGGTAGATGGGGCTCGACGCGACCCAGTCGCCCTGGTTGTCGGTGACGAAGAGGCGGTCCTTGGAGTCGACGGCGACGCCGTTGGGGCTGCGCACGCCCGTGGCCCAGGGGACGACCGTCCCGTCGGGGGAGACGCGCATGACCCAGCCGCGGTAGGGCACCGTCGAGCGGCCGTGCCACCACTCGGGGTCGCCGAAGCTGACGTTGAGGCCCATGAACCAGTCGCCGTCCTTCGTGCGCGGGAGGCCGAAGGCGAACTCGTGGTAGTGGCCGGAGACGCCCCAGTCGTCCGCGACGGTCACGACCGCGTCGCAGACGCCGTCGCCGTCGTTGTCCTCGAGGCGGGAGAGCTCGCCGCGCTGGAGGACGTGGATCCGGTCGTCGACGATCGAGAGGCCGAGGCCCTCCCACAGTCCCTCGTGGAAGAGGGTGACGCTCACCTCGGAGAGGTCGTCCGCGAGGGGGTTCTCGACGATCCAGACCTGGCCGCGGCGCGTCGCGATGACGAGGCGACCGTCCGACAGGAAGCCCATGCCGCCGACCTCCATGACGCAGCCGGCCGGCAGGGGGAGGTCCTCGACGGTCCAGTGATCGCGGTCGGCCGGGTAGTCGCGGCCGTCCGCGGGGGCCTGACGCCAGATGCCCGAGAAGTCGGGCCGCGGCGTCGCGTCAGGGTCGTCGGCGTTCTGCAGCGGCGCGGCGAGGGCCGCGAGGGTGATGGTGGTGAGCAGCATCTCAGTTGCCCTCCTTCTTCGTCGTCAGGCTGGCGAGGACCGCGTCCGCGAGGGCGTCGGTCCACTCGGAGGCATGGATGAGTGCGCGGACGCCGCGGGCGGCCGTGAAGTCGAGGACGAGTACGCCGTCGCCGGCGCGGCGCACGACCGAGGCCACCTCACCGTTCACTTCGAGGGTGCCGAT
>CBFIJG010000153.1:0-5684 GCA_965662915.1 Planctomycetota bacterium
GGCGCTCGAGCACCGTGGAGCGCGGCCGACCGGCGCTCCACGGCCGGGCGCGGGCGCGCTCCTGCGCGGGATCTGCCCGCGCTCAGGCCGTGCGGCCGAGTCGAAGCTGGAGCTGCTCGAACTCGGCCAACCGCTCTTCCAGGAATCGCACGTACTCCGCGCGCCGCGTGCGCAGGGGAGAGTCGGCTAGCAGGTCGAACTCGACCCCGAGCACCGCGGACGGGCCCGCGCGGTGGACATGTTTGACGAGGACCGGCCCGACGAGTTCGGGCTGGCATCCGGGGATGTCGAGGGTGATCTCCGCGAGCTCACCCCCCTTGAACGGGAAGGCCTCAGCGAGTGAGACGGCCGCTCCGATTCCCGTGAGGGAGATGTCGTGGGCGGTGCCGCGCGCGCGGTGGGCCCCGTGGGCGAGCTTGACCCTGATGTCGGCAGGGAGCTCGGGCGTGAATCGCGTGGCAGCGCGGCGATTGAAGTAGCGACCGAGCGCGTCGTCGAGCTGCGCGTAGAGGCCACCGAGGTTGGTGAACTGCAGCTCGACGTGCACCGCGTCGCTCGACGCCTCGCGAGCTTCCCGCGCGACGGCCGTGGTCGTCACCGTCCAGCGATCCTTGATGTGGCGAACCTCCAGCTCGGCCACGCTGCCGTCGACCGGGGCGAGGTGGAAGGGCAGGACGATGTCCGCGCCCCGGATGCTCATCCTGTGGAGGTGGACGCGGAAGGGCGGCTCAGTGCCCGTGCGCAGCGTCACGTGGAGATCGGCAGCGTCCGGCAGCGCGGGGCCCGCAGCGGAGCCTTCCGGCGCCTCGTCCGGGCCGCGTCGGCCGCGCTTGAAAAGACTCAACATCATCTGGATCGGGATCGGGCGAGGCGGGAGGCCTCATCACACGGTCCCCTCGACCTGTCCGGCCGGTCCGGTTGAGCCCCGGCGTCCTCAACGCGGCGCCGTGAGACGGAGCGGTCTCATGTCGAGAAGCGCTGCGACGAGGCCCTCCTCCTCGATGCGGAAGGGCGTCCGGAACTCCCACGCCAGCGAGCCATCCGGCCCGAAGGCGAGCGCCCGACCCTCCGTCGTCGAGGTGACGAGCCAGCCGCCTCCCTGGAGCGCCGCGATCGAGCCGCAGACCTTCGATCGGAACGAGCCCGATCGGACGCCGAATTCCTCCGTGCGCCGCCCGTCGGTCAGCACCACGCGGGAGCGAGCAGGGCTGACGCCGCGCGGGCCGTGATTGTCGAACAGGGCTGTCCACCCCGCGCGGTTCGGCACCGGCTGCGGGTCGTGGGCGCCGACCCATGGACCGAGCTCCAGGGTCAGGAGCTCACCGCTGACGAGGTCGACCCGCGCGAGTGCGCCCACGTCTCGCAGGAACACGAGGGCGACCTCACCCTCGGAGTCGGGATCGAGCTCGATCCCGTTGGCGTGCAGAGGGTCCAGGCCCAGCTCGATGGCGCCGGTCCCGTCCCCGATCTCCACGACCCCCGAACCCGGCCACGCCTCCGCGAGGATCGACGACCAGCGGGAGGCGGCGATCGCGTCGACGAGGGAGATCCTGCGCAGCGTCTCGCCCGTTGCGAGGGACACGACCCGGAGGCCGTCCTCGCTCAGATGAGGGGTGGGATGCGCCGATGCGCCGTCGTCGATCCGGGGGCGTCGCTCCCGGTCGAGCACGCACGCCCGCTCGCCGTCGAGCAGGCAGACGTCGTGGTGCGCGCGCGGCGCGCCGGACCAGACGACCCGGGATTCCGCGTCGAGGCGGACGAGGCAGAGCCCTTCGTGGACCGCCAGGAGTCCGCCGGCCGGGAGCGGGAGGAGCGCGCGCCAGGCGCGCTGTGACGGGTGTTCGAAGGGGGGCATGACGGCCGCGCTCCTCCCCGCGGCCTCGAGGCTCCAGCGCGCTTCCACGGAGCCGTCGGCGTCGAGAACGAAGGCCGAGGGCTCGTGCCCGGACGAGAACAGAGCCGGGAGCCCGACCGGAGCGAGAGCGTCCTCGGCGAGACGCAGGCCGGTCCAGCCGCCGTCGTCCTCCTCGTATCCGTTCGCGTAAGGGAGACCGCTCAGCCGGCCGGCTTCGACTGTCCCCTCGCCGAACCAGAACCCGGGAGGAGCCTCCGTGAAGGTGGGCGTTTCGTCACGTCCGCAGCCGCCGGCGAGCGTCGCGACCAGAACGAGAATCGCGCCGGAAGCGCCTCGAAAAGAAACGTTGTTCGCGCCGCGGTGTAGCCCCGTGGGACGCGGCTCTTGGAAATGACTCTGACTCACATGTGCACGGGACTCGAACTCCCGCGTCGAGGGTAGCTTCGCACCCATCATGAATGTGCCGCGTCGTCTCCCCAACCGCTTCCAGGCTCCCGATGTCCTCGCGCAGTCCGCCCGCCGGCGCTTCGTGGCGGTGGTCGTCAGGGACGTCGCGGAGGAGCAGGGCACGGAGAGAGTCGAGCGCCGCGCGCAGCACGAAGCTCTCGCGATCCTGGAACACAGGCTCGACGAGACCCTGGCCAGCAGCGCGCACCTCACGGAGGAGGTCGCGCGGCTGCGAGAGCAGCTGCGACAGGCCGACTCCCGCCTGGGGGCGGCGGAGGATGCGCGGGAAGCGCTGGAGGGCGCGCTCGAGGAGCGAGAAGGGCATATCGCCGAGCTGGAATCCCGCCTCCTGCCCCTGGCCGCCGCAGACGCCGACGCTCGCCGCGCTCGCGTTCGCATGCTCGCCCTCCACAGCCGGGTCCGGGCGCGGCTGGTCGCGCAGACGGAGGAGATCGCGGGGCTGCGTCGGACGCTCGCGCTCGGTCACGCGGCGCGGAAACAGGCCGAGGACGAGCTCGAGGCCTGCAGGGCGGACGCGCGCCGCAGCGCACGCTCCCTGGACCTCCTCGAGGCCCGGCTCCGGAACGCCGCGGCGTCGTGATCCGGAGGGACGGACGCGATCGAGGCTCGCGAGGGCCGGGCCCTCTCGCCAAACTCACGGCGTGCCCACTCCCGTGACCCTCGTGGCCGGCTTCCTCGGCGCCGGCAAGACGACCCTGGTGCGGCGTCTCCTGGAGGCCTGCCCGCCGGAGGAGCGCTACGGCGTCATCGTCAACGAGTTCGGCGCCCTCGGCGTGGACGGTGAGCTCGTCGTGCGCGGCGGGAACGTGGAGAGCACGCTCGTCGAGCTCAGCAACGGCTGCATCTGCTGCGAGATCCAGGGTGATCTGCGGGAGGCGCTCCTCTCCATGACCCGCGCAGCTCGCCGACGTCGGCTCCTGGGACGGAGGCCGAGGCCGCTGACGCGCATCCTGATCGAGGCCTCGGGCGCCGCCTCGCCGGGACCCGCGGTGCAGACCTTCCTCGTGGACGCCGAGCTGGAGGTGGAGGTCTCGCTGGAGGGCGTCGTCTCGGTGTGCCACGCGGCGCTCCTGGAGGAGCAGCTCGCCGGGACCGAGGAGGCGGGGCCGCAGGTCGCCTACGCGGATCGGATCCTGCTCGGACACGCCGATCGGGTCGACGAGGCCGGGCTGGCGCGCGTGCGCGCGGCGGCCGTGGCCCTCAATCCCCTCGCGGAGGTCCGAGCGGCCGCGCACGGCGACGTGGAGCCCGGCTGGGTCCTGGGCGCCGGGGCTCAGGGGCCGCGAACGCTGCCGGAGGAACTCCCGGGGGCCAGCAGGCACACGCCAGGGCTGACCTCCGTCTCGCTCACCGCCGACGCGCCCGTCGACGAGGACAGCCTCAGGATCTGGCTCGAATTCCTCGGACGCCGCCGCGGTATGGAGTTGATGCGCTGCAAGGGCGTCCTCCGTCGAGCTGGCGGAGGCGCGCTCCTCGTCCAGGGGGTCTACCGCTGGCTGGAGATCGGGCGCGAGGAGGCTCCTCCGCTCGGACCCTCCCGGCTGGTGCTCATCGGGAAGGGGCTCGACGCCGGGGAGCTGGAGCGTGGCTGGGGCGCGGTCCTCGAAGGCGACCGCCCGTGACGGGGAGCGAGCGTCGTGCCAGACTGGGGCCATGTCCCAGCATCGTGATCCCCAGACCGCACCGCACCCCATGACTCGCCGCGACGTCGTCGCGGGCGCCGCTGCCGCGGGCGCCGCGCTCGCTCTCTCTCCCTCCGCCGCCGGCGCTGCGGGCGCTGTCGAGCCGTGGTTCCGCGTCTCCCTCGCGGAGTGGTCGCTCCACCGCACCCTCTGGAAGCCCGCCGCCGAGGGCGGGATCTCGAACCTCGAGTTCCCGGGCTTCGCGAAGACCCGCTGCGGCGTCGACGCGATCGAGTACGTCAACGCGTTCTTCAAGTCCCCTGGGCGCGACGGCCAGCCGGTCGCTCGCGGCCATGACTTCGGCTATCTCGAGGACCTGCGCGGAGCGGTCGAGGACGCCGGCGTGGAGAGCCTCTTGATCATGGTCGATGGGGAGGGGCTGCTCGGCGACGACGACGAGAGCCGTCGCCGCGACGCGGTGGAGAATCACTTCAAGTGGATCGCCGCCGCTGCCTACCTGGGGTGCCACTCGATCCGCGTGAACGCCGGCGGCGAGGGGGAGGCGGAGGCCGTGGCCGCGCGCTGCGCGAACTCCCTGCGCCGGATCGCGCGCGTCGGTGACGGATACGACGTCAACGTCATCGTGGAGAACCACGGCGGGCTCTCCAGCGACGGGGCCTGGCTCGCCGGGGTGATGCGCGCCGCCGACCATCCGCGCGTCGGGACGCTGCCGGACTTCGGCAACTTCTACGAGTACGACCGCTACCAGGGCGTCGAGGACCTGATGCCCTTCGCCAAGGCGGTGAGCGCCAAGACCTACGACTTCGACGCGAGCGGGGACGAGACCAAGATCGACTACGCGCGGATGCTCGACATCGTCAAGAAGGCCGGCTATCGCGGCTGGATCGGGATCGAGTACGAGGGCCAGGACGGCGACGAGGTGAAGGGGATCGTGGCCACCCGCAAGCTGCTCGAGCGTCTCAACGGGTAGGACCCGGCCGTGCTCCTCGGCGCTCTGCTCCTCGCGCCCCTCGCCGGGGGCGCGGCCCCGTCCGCGCCCCTGATGCAGGAGCGCAGAGCGCGCTGGTACGCCGACCTGGAGGAGGGCCAGCGCGCCGCCCGCGAGGCGGGCAAGCACGTGCTGATCGACTTCTCGGGCGCGGGCTGGAGCGCGCCCTCCCGGGAGTTCGAGCGAGCGGTCCTCGGCCGGACCGAGTTCGCGGACGGGGTCGAGGGCGGATTCGTGCTCGTCCGGCTCGACTTCGACGCGGACCTCCGCGCTCGCCAGGACCTGCCCCACGCCGCGCGCAACGACGCGCTTCGCAGGCGCCTGGGGATCGAGGTCCTGCCGACCCTCGTCCTCATGACGGCCGAGGGCCAGCCGTACCAGAGCTTCGGGCTCGAGCAGCTCGACGCGGGCGGCGAACCTTCGCGCATCGCGAGCGCGTTCACCCAGCGCCTCGTCCAGGCCCAGGCGCGTGCAGCATCGCTGGAGCGCGCGGTCCCGGAGATCCTCCGGACCGTCGTGCGCGCCCGCGGGGCCGACGAGGCGAGCGCCGCGGCCGACGAGGCGATCGATCTGCTCGCCGGCGCGGGTGAACACCCGCTCGCCCGGCCGCTCGTCCCGCTCGTCCAGAGGGTGCTCGAGGTCTCCGGGATCGAGCCGGAGCGTGAGCGCGCGGCGGTGGGGGCCCTCGCCGCCGCGGCGGTCGTCGACGACGCCCTGATCGCGCGCGCCC
>CBFIJG010000154.1:0-5656 GCA_965662915.1 Planctomycetota bacterium
ACGCTGGCCTCAGCGCCCCGCCTCGATCGCATCGCGGGCAGCGCCGCGCCGCGCCGCGCGCTCTCCGCGCGTCAACAGGCCCTGGAGCCACTCGAGCTTCGCGCGCTCCTCCGCAGGGACGCGACCGATGGGCTCGCCGATCAGCCGCTCCAGCTCACGGCGCGCACGCTCGCGAAGCGGGTCCCCTTCGTCGAACTCGGCGAGGAGCGCCACGAGGAACTCGCGCGCCTCGGCCGATCCCTGCCCCTCGAAGGCGGCGCGGTCGGGGGCTCGCAGGCGGCGCCGCTCGAGGGCGGCGACGAACCACGCGAACGCGTCGCGCTGCTCCGCCTCGTCCCAGAAGCGGTAGTAGCCATCGCTGGGCACGTCGAGGGTCCGGTAGTCCACGCACGTGAGCACGGCGAGCTCCTCGAGGACCTCCTCGTCCTGCGGATCCTCGACGGCCAGGCGCGCGAGGACGGGGACCGAGCGCGGCTCCGCGAGGTGCGAGAGGAGCAGGGCCGCTTCCCGCCGCAGCCCGCGATCGGGCGAGCGCATCGCGCTCACGAGATCGAGTCGCGCGGCTCCGCCCATGCGGCGCAGTCCGGCGCGGGCCTCGGCGCGCAGCGCGGGCTTCGTCGTCGCGCGCAAGAGCGACACGAGGAGCGGCGCCGTCTCCGGGGTCCCCAGGTTCCCGAGGCCGCGAGCGGCGGGCAGGTGATAGCGGGCCTCGGAGTCGGTGAGCCCGGCGATCAGCACCTGGACCACCTCCGAGCTGCCCTCCACGTCGCCGAGCGCCTCGAGCGCGGCGGCGCGCACGGCGCCGCGGCCCCGCGACGCGCGATCCAGCAGCATCGGACGCGCGCGCACGGGATCGTAGCCCGGCAGGGCGCGGATCGCCGCCACCTGCACCTCCTCCTCCTCGTCCAGGGCGAGCCCGACGAGCACTTCGGTGTCCTCGGCGCGCACGACCACGTCCATGGAGGGCTCGCGCGATCCCATGACGCCGGCGGCGGCGACGCGGAGCAGGCCGCGCCGGTCCCTGGCCGCCTCCAGCAGATCGGCGTGGTCGAGGGCGCCGAGCACGCGCTCGATCTCGGAGCGCGCCAGCACCCCGTAGGTGTCGCGAAGCGTCGAGATCAGGGCGCGCGCCGCCGCGCGCTGCTCGTCGGAGACCGGCTCGGTCCTGGCGCGCTCGTCGAGATCGGCTGCGCGCAGGCACAGCTCCGTGAGGGCGCGCTCCGTCTCCCCGAAGATCGTCCCGTCGGCCAGCAGCTCCAGGAGCCGCGCGGCGTCCTCCGGCCCGGCCGTTCCGTGGGCGTCGTCGAGTGCGATCAGGTCCTTGAGCGCGGGAGCGCGGCGGGCGGGCGACACCGAGACGACGTGGGCCATGGCGAGCTCCTCGACCCGCGCGACGCGATCCGCCTCCGCAGGGTGGGCCTCCCACCACTCTCTCTCCTGCAGGAACAGATCCCGGGGTCGCTCGTGCGCGCCGGCCACCAGGTAGCGCTGCCAGGCGAGCTGCTGGTCGAGGGCGACCACGCGGGTCAGAACGCGCGAGAACCAGGCGCGCGACATCCCCTCGGCGAACCGGAAGGACTTCTTGCGCACCCCCACGCTCACCTCGAAGGATCGGCCGCGGAGCCCGATCGCACCGCGAGGCCCGGGGAGACGCTCGAAGTCGAACACCCCCTCCTGCTGGAGCAGGTCCATGAGGGCCGCCGCGTCCCCGGCGGGCAGGAACAGGGGCTCGGACTGCTGCGCCGCGAGCCACTCCTCGTCCTCGGCGAGCGCCGCGCCCGCCAGCAAGATCGGCGGCCCGACGGCGGGATCCTGGGTCATGACCACCAGACGCGCCGCGTCGGCGGGCGTGACCTCGATCACGGCGCGGCTGGCCCGGAACCCCACCTTCTCGAGCGCCCACCAGCGGGACCACGCGGGCCCGTCGTTGCCGTGGGTGATCCCGGCGATCTGGCGAAGGCGTCGCAGCGCCGGCTCGCGCACCACGTCGAAGCCCTCGAAGTAGCGGACCCCGGCGGCGATGCCGACGAGCGCCGAGGGCACCGAGTCGTCCAACCACCCGGTCTCGGAGACGCGGGGGCTGCGGAAGCCGATCCCCGCGAGGGCCACCGCCGCGACGTTGGAGACCAGGAGCGCGGGGCTGCGGAAGGCGTCCATCAACGGCTCGACGGACTCGTCCCCGATGAGCGGACGCGTCGCGCGGTCCTCGCGTTCGACGAGGGCGAGGAGCGCGAGGGCTTCAGACCGGCCGATCAGCCCCTTCGCGAAGGCCTGCCGACGGAGCTCCAGATCGATCCGCGGGTCCTCGGAGCGCGCGAGGGCCTCGATGGCGACCGCGGCGACGCTCGTCGAGCGGTCGGAGACGGACATCAGGAGCGCGTCGATCGCTGCCGGGGACTCCATGCGCGCGATCAGCTCGAGGGCGCCGCGGCGCGCCTCGGTCTGGCGCGCTTCGAAGGCGGGCGCGAGGTCCGGCAGGTCCTCCGGACCGATGCGCGGCGCGAGCGCCCTCCGCGCAGCGCGCCGCACGAGCTTGTCGTCGTGGGCGCAGAGCGCGCAGAGCAGCGCGTTGCTGGCGCGCACGGGGTCGCGCTCGATGACCTCGTCGAGGATCGCGGCGGCGGCCTTGGACGGGACGTCACCGCGCAGGAGCCTCACGACCCGGTCCGCGTCCGCGCCGTCGCCGCCCAGGAGCAGCGCGCGCGCTCCCGCGAAGGCGACGGGCGCCTCCTCCTGCTGGAGCGCGAAGCGCGCGACCTGGAGCCCGTCGGGCCCGAGCCGCGCGAGACGGTCGGCGATCTGCGAGACGGTGTCGTCGGTGATCCGGCGCTGGCGGACGAGCTCCGCGTACAGGGCGCGGGCCGCGCCGCGGCCGTCCGTCACCGGGTCGAAGGGGTCGATGACCGCTTCACCGGGCGCGGCCACGGGTCCTTCCACTGCTGCTCCGGGCTCCGCCGCGGCGCCCGTTCGCCGCCGGGAGCTCGGCAGGCTCAGGTCCCCGTGGAGGCGCGCCGGCCCGTCGGGCCGGGTCGGCTCCACGCCGATGTCGTTCGAACCGTTCCCCGCACCGGGCACGTTCACGCCGACCGTCGTTCGCGTGCCGACAGGTCGGCCGTCGGGGCCCAGGATGGGCTCGACCTTCTCGGTCGTCCCGGCGTTGCCGCCGACGACGTCGCCGCGGGGCGAGACGTCCTTCGCCCCCGGCTTCGCTCCGTCCTGGCCGGCGGCGGGCGGCGCCCCCTCGGCCGGCCCGGCCGTCCCCGTGCCCGGCTTCTTCGCCGGCGCCGGCTTGCGCTTGGCCGGAGCCTCACGGCGCGCCTTGGGGAGGTCGAGCTGCGGCGCGGCCGCAGCCGAGGCGGGGAGCGCGAGGGAGAGGAGGAGGAGGAGCTGGAGGGCGCGTGCCATGGATGCGGGGCGAGGTTCGCGGGGCGGGATCGCTACCCGGCCGGGGAGCCCAGGATACCCGTGGGGCCGCGTCGAGTTGGGTCCGCGAGCGCCTCGGGCGCCACATCCTTCGTCTGCTGCCGCTCAGGGCGCCCCGCACCAGGGCGCGCAGGACCCGTCGGAGCCCGCGGCGCGGTGGGCGGAGCTCCGCAGCCACGCGATCAGATTTCGCCGGCGACCCCGCACGATCGGGTCGACGCGGTGGCGATGCCGGCCCGCGTGGATGATCACGGTGCCCGGCTCGTGATCGATCTCGATCAGCTCCGAGGGACTGACGGGGGTCTGGCGGTGCAGATCGCAGCGGCGCCCCATCATCACGAGCTCCGCCCCGGAGAAGGTGTCCCCGAGGCAGAGGTTGAGCGTGACCTCGCTGTCGTCGACGTGGAAGCCGAGCTCCTCGTCGAGGCCCGAGGCGTACTCCACGAGATAGGCGTGCCAGCCGTCGATGGAGCCGCCGCCCACGTCGCCGAAGCGCTCCGAGAGCAGCGCGCCGAGCCCGGCGGCCGGGCCGAGGAGTCCCGCCACCGCGCCGTCGAGGCCGAGGCGCGCGAGCGCCACGCCGTGTTCATGCATCGAGTTCGGGGCGCCCCGTGGCGCCTCCGCGCGCCGACGATCGAGCTCCGCGAGGAAGCGCGCGCAGCCCTCGGCCGTCGCGAGCGGGGCCCGGTACACGTCCGGGAGGACCGCCTCGAAGGGGCCCGGGCAGAGCTCCTGGGGCCGCCACTCGAAGGGGCGCTCGGTGAGAGATGATCGCGAGGACATCGAAGGGTCGGAGCGGCGGCGAGCGCCGCGACGGAAGGCTATCCCGCCGGCGAGAGGGAGCCGGGCCGGACCGGCCGGCGATCGGCCCGGGCGCGCGCCCTGCGCCAGATGGAGACGTTCTGGTTCATGCCGTCTCCGTCGCGGCACGCGCGTAGTGCGCCGCGAGGTCCGGCCGCTCCTGGAAGAGGTCCCGCGCCTCGAGCATCAGGTGCAGATCCCGCTCGGGGTCGACCAGCCCCTCGAGGTTCACGCCCGACTGTCGCAGGCCGAGCAGATCCCCCATCCCCCGCTGCCGCAGGTCCTCCTCCGCGAGCTCGAAGCCGTCGCGGGTGCGCTCGAGGAGCCGCAGCCGCTCCTCGGCCCTCTTGTCCCCGAGCAGGAAGCACCACGAAGGCTTCGCTCCGCGCCCGACGCGGCCGCGCAGCTGGTGCAGCTGGGAGAGGCCGAGTCGGTGGGCGTCCTCGACCACCATCACCGTCGCGTTCGCCACGTCCACGCCCACCTCGACGACGGTCGTCGCCACGAGCACGCCGATCTCGCCCCGCCGGAAGCGGTCGAGCCGGGACGCGCGTTCGTCGGGCGCCAGCTTGCCGTGGACGAGCTCGACCCCCGCGGCGCGGAACGTGGGCCTCGCCAGGAGGTCCGCGTGTCGGGACTCGGCGCTCGCGCCCCCGGCCCGCTCCTCGCTCGCCTCGGTGGCGCCGATCCGCGGCACCACCCAGTAGATCTGCTCGCCCGCCTCGAGCCGCTCGAGCAGGAAACGCGGCATCGCGCGCCGGTCGTTGCCCCGGGCCCAGCGCGTCGTGATCTCACCGCGCCCCGGCGGCGCCTCGTCGAGGCTCGACACGTCGAGGTCGCCGTAGACGGTGAGCGCGAGGGTCCGCGGGATCGGCGTCGCCGTCATCAGCAGCACGTGCACGTCGCCCCCCTTGGCCGCGAGCCGGTCGCGCTGGGCCACGCCGAAGCGATGCTGCTCGTCGATGATCGCGCAGTCGAGCCGCCGGAAGCGCACCCCCTCCGAGAAGAGCGCGTGGGTGCCGAACACGACGTCGACGCGCCCCTCGGCCGCCGCCTCCTGGACGGCCCGCCGCTCACCCGGCGGCAGCGCGCCCGTGAGGAGCGCGGTGCGCAGTCCGTGGCTCTCGAGCAGCGGGGCGAGACCGTAGGCGTGCTGCGAGGCGAGCACCTCGGTGGGCGCCATCACGGCCACCTGGCCGCCGCCCTCGCAGACGATCATCGACGTGAGCGCGGCGACCGCGGTCTTGCCCGAGCCCACGTCGCCCTGGAGGAGGCGCCGCATGGGGCGTGTCCCCTCCAGGTCGGCGCGGATCTGCGCGGACACCTTGCGCTGCGCGCCGGTCAGCGTGTACGGGAAGCGGCCGACGAGCTCGTCGAAGCGAGCGTCCGGGAGGCGCACCGCGCGCGCCCGCCCGCTCAGCCCGCGGCGCCG
>CBFIJG010000155.1:0-5621 GCA_965662915.1 Planctomycetota bacterium
CGACGCGCTCGACGTAGCGCATGATCCCGAGCTCGGCGCCGCGCCCGACCGCCGACGCGTCGAGGCGCCACTCCTCGTCGGGGCCGGCGTCGGTCACCCGCTCCCACGGATCGAAGAGCTCGGTCCCGTGGACCCACGCGCCCTCCATCGTGGAGAGCGCCGAATCGAACACGGGGATCGGCTCGGGTCGGCCCGGAGCGTCCGGCATCAGCCGGCCGTTCACGCGCAGGTCCCCCGCGGCGTCGATGTGCACCTTGTCACGCGGCCGACCGCCGACGTACTTCACCGACGCGCCCGGGCCGACGAGCTCCTTGAACACGACGCAGTCGTAGAGCTCGGGCACGTCGTCTCCGTAGCGCACCGCCAGCCAGTCCCCCGTGTGGATGACGGGCTCCATCGAGCCCGAGTCCACCGGGAACACCCAGCCCACGGTCCGCCACACGACCACGGCGCCGAGCCCGAGGAGGGCCGCGCAGACGCCGACGCGGACGGGGAGACGGAGGAGGCGGGTCACGGGACTGTCGCTACGGCGTGGACACGCGGTCCGTTGGACCGGGCCGCTGGCGTGGAGAGGATCAGAGGGCGATCGCCCGCGCCACGAGGATGTAGATCACCGAGCCCGAGACGTCGGACATGGCGATCAAGAAGGGGCCGGCGACGATCGCGGGGTCGATCCCGAGCCGACGGCACGCGATCGGCACGAGGCCCCCGAGCATCGCCGCCCACCCCACGGCGGCGACGACCGCGACTCCGACGGCGAGGCCCAGGCCGGAAGGCCCGCTCCCCTCGATGAGCCCGGCCACGATCCACGTCGCCAGGCCGCAGAGCACGCCGATGATCGATCCCACCGTCCACTCGGAGCAGAACACGGACCACTCGCGATCGGGCTCCACCTCGCCCGTGGCGAAGCCGCGCACGAAGATCGTGGAGGACTGGATCCCGACGTTCCCGGCGAGCCCGACGATGAGCGGGAGGTAGCGGAGGATCGCCTCCTGTGTGTTCTCGCCGCCCGCCTCGGCGGAGGAGCCCAGCACGATCGCGAGGATCTTCGCGCTCGCGAGCCCTGCCAGGACGGTGAAGCCCATGAGCGGCATGCGCTGCCGCACGCGCACGTGGATCGGAAGCCGGGTTTGCAAGCCCTCGGAGCCGGCACCGGTGAGGAGCGCGAAGTCCTCGCCGACCTCCTCCTCGAGGATGTCCACCGCGTCGTCGGCGGAGATCACGCCGAGCATGGCACCTGCGTCGTCGACGACCGCGAGCACGTCGAGGCCGTACTTGGCGATGGTGCGCGCGGCCTCCTCCTGGTCGTCGGTGACGGCCGTGAGGAGCGGCTCCACCATCACCTCGTCCACGGGCGTGTGGATCGAGTGCGTCAGCAGCACGCGGTCGCTCAGGTAGCCGACCGGGCGCCCCGCCGCGTCGAGCACGAAGACGCCCAGGTCCGCCTCCGCGTCCTCGCCCTCCTTGCGCACCTCCTTGACGACGTCGCCGATGCGCTGGCCCTCGCGCGCGACGACGAACTCGGTCGCCATCACGCCGCCGGCGGTGTCGGGCTCGTAGCGCAGGAGCGCCCGCAGGTCCCGGGCCGTCTCGGGGGCGATCTCCGCGAGGGCGTCGTTGACCACGCGGTCGTCGGCCTCGCCGAGCACGTCGGCCGCCTCGTCGGACGGCAGCTCCTCCAGGACCTCGCCGAGGTCCTTGGGCCCGAGCCGCGCCACCAGCGACTGCGTCAGGGCCTCGTCCGCGTACTCGAGGACGTCGGCCTGGATGTTCACCGAGAGCAGGGCGAAGACCCGGTGGCGGTCCTCCTCGGCGGTGTCCTGCAGCCAATCCGCTGCGTCGGCCGCGTGCACGTCGGCCAGCAGCACGGCGGCCCGCGCCGGTGACTCTGCGAGGACCTCGCGGAACGCCGCCTCAGCGGCCTCCAGGCTGGATTCGGGGGCGCTCATGGGGGCGGGTGGGCCGTCGACCGGCGCGTTACGATACGGGGCCGGGCGCGGCCCGGAAAAGCCCCATGACGAACCCCCGCGCGGAATCGAAGGAACGAGACGAGAGCCAGCTGATCCACGACTGGAACGCCGAGGACCCGGCGGGCTTCGGTCGGATCGACCTCAACGATGAGACCCTCCGCGACGGCCTCCAGAGCCCCAGCGCCCTGGATCCCGACCTCGACACGAAGCTGGAGCTCGTCGGACTCATGGAGGACCTGGGGATCGACACGGCCAACATCGGCCTGCCCGGGGCGGGCGAGCGGGCCCGGGACCACATCACACGGCTCGCGGGGGCGATGCGCGACCTGCGGATCAGGCCCAACGTCGCGTGCCGCACGATGATCGCGGACATCGAGCCCGCCGCCGAGATCCAGCAGAAGGTCGGGGCGCCGGTCGAGGTCTGCGCCTTCATCGGCTCGAGCCCGATCCGCTTCTACACCGAGAACTGGGAGCTCGATCGCATGGTCCAGCTCTCCGCCGAGGCGGTGTCCTTCGCCGTGGAGGAGGACATGCCCGTCATGTTCGTCACCGAGGACACGACCCGCGCGCACCCCGACACCCTGCGCGCCCTCTACGGCGCGGCCATCGACGCGGGGGCGAAGCGCCTCTGCGTCTGCGACACCTGCGGGCACGTGACCCCGACGGGCGTCCGTCGCCTGATCACCTTCGTGAAGGGCATCGCCGAGGAGAAAGGGGCCGACGTCGGGATCGACTGGCACGGCCACCGCGATCGCGGCCTGGGTCTGATCAACGCCCTGGTCGCCATCGAGGCGGGCGCCACCCGCATCCACGGCACCGCCCTCGGAGTCGGCGAGCGCGCAGGCAACACGGAGATGGACCTGCTGCTCGTCAACCTCGCGCTCACCGGCTGGATCGACCGCGACCTGACGAGCCTCGGCGCGTACGTGTCGAAGGCCGCCGAGGCCATCGGCGTGCCCTTCCCCGAGAACTACCCCGTCTTCGGCAAGGACGCCTTCGAGACCGCCACCGGCGTGCACGCGGCGGCGGTCGTCAAGGCCTTCCGCAAGGGCGACTCCTGGCTCGCGGATCGCGTCTACTCCGGCGTGCCCGCCGGCATGTTCGGCCTCGAGCAGAAGATCCTCGTGGGGCCGATGAGCGGCAAGTCGAACGTCGCCTGGGTCCTCGAGCGAAACGGCGTGGATCCCACGGACGAGGTCGTCCAGCGGGTCCTCGAGGTGGCGAAGGAGAGCTCTCGCAACCTCACGGACGAAGAGGTCGTGGCCGCGGCCGCGACCTGATCGCCGCGCGAGCGAACGCAGGACCCCGCGAACGATTCGGCGGCCGTCCTCGGCCGCTGGCTACGGCGCGATCGCGACGACGTACGCGAGCCAGGCGACCAGCAGGAAAGCCGCTCTCTGGCGGGCGAGGCGCCCGCGGAACAGGGGCGGGCCGAAGACCAGCATCAGCGCGAAGGCCGCGTTGACCGGCAGGTCCCGCTGCAGCGCGTTGCCGACGGCCTCGGGCCAGTGGTCGTCCGCTGCGCCGGACGCCTGGAACGGCGCCACCAGACCGGAGATCCCGACCACCGCGAGCGTGTTGAACACGTTGCTTCCGACGATGTTCCCCAGCCCGATCTCGGTGTGCCCCTTGCGCGCGCTCGCGATGCCCGCGGTGAGTTCGGGCAGCGAGGTCCCGAGAGCGAAGATCACGATGCCGACGAAGCCGTCGTCGAGGCCGAACTCCAGGGCGATCCCGGTCGCGCCGTCGATGACGAGCTTGGCGCCGAGACCGATCGCGACGCTCCCCAGGATCGTGCGCAGCCAGGGACGCGACGCCTGGGTCTCCTCCTCCTCGATGTCCGTCGTCGTCGACTGCGTGCCCCGCCCGCGGAGGAAGATCAGCTCGAAGGTGTACGCCACGAAGAGCAGCGTCATGACCCCAGCCTCGATCCGCGTGAGGGCCTCGTCGCGCAGCATGAAGTAGAGCAGCGCGAGGGAGAGGATCAGCGGAGCGCTCTCGCGGACCGAGAGCCGGCCCACCAGGGCACGCGGCAGGATCAGCCCCACCGCGCCGAGCACCAGTCCCGCGTTCGCGACGTTCGACCCCAGGACGTTCCCGAGCGCCTGGCCCGGGCTGCCGGCGTGGGCCGCGAGGCCAGAGACGACGACCTCGGGGAGGGACGTGCCCCAGGCCACAACGGTCAGTCCGACGACCCAGCGATCCATGCCCCAGCGGGTCGCCAGGGTCGCGGCACCCTCCACGAGCGCGTCGGCGCCCTTGGCGAGTAGATAGAATCCCGCGAGGAGGAAGAGGACGTCGAGCATGGCCGAAGGGGAGCCTCCGGAGCGTAGCGCCTACGCTCCGCGCCCCGCCCCATTCGCGCCGGTTCCCACCTCGGGTCTCTCCGCAGCTCCTCTCCCACGCCGAATGACCGCGCCGCTCATCGCCATCAACCCCCTCCACGAGGATGAAGAGCCCTCGCTCCGCCTGCGCACCCGCTACGTCGACGCGGTTCGCCGCGCGGGCGGGCTCCCGGTCGTGCTGCCCACCCCCCTCGAGGATCCGGCCCGCCGCGACGCCGAGCTGCGTGCGATCCTCGCCCGGATGGACGGTGTGCTGCTGACCGGCGGCGATGACTTCCACGCCGAGCCCCTCGGGCTCGGCGCCACCCACCCCGCAGCGCAGACGACCGAGGGCACCAAGCAGGCCGCCGACCTGGCCCTGACCAGGCTCGTGCTCGAGCTCGACCTGCCGGTGCTGGGGATCTGCTACGGGATGCAGTGCCTCGGCCTTGCGGGGGGCGCGACCCTCCACCAGGACGTCCCGAGCTCCCTCCCCGCGGCGCAGGAACACCGCGGCGGGGCGGTTCACTCGGTCCGACCGAGGGAAGGCTCGAAACTGGCCCGGGTGCTGGGCGTAGAGCCGCTGCCAGTGGTCTCCAGGCACCACCAGGCCCTCCGGACGGTCCCGCCCCCTTGGATCGTCAGCGCCATGGACGACGAGATGAGCGAGGACGGCGGCCCCGCCCCGGTCGTCGAGGCGATCGAACGGTCCGACCGCCGCTTCGCCCTGGGAGTCCAGTGGCACCCGGAGATCGCTCTCCCCACCGAACACGCTCCCCGCCCCGACCAGGGCGGGACCGGCGCCCCCGGGCTCGAGTCCGGCGACGCCCTCCTCCGCGCGCTCGTCGAGGCGGCCGCCGCGGGGCCCCGATCCTGAATCCACATGCAGTACTCGAAGATGTCCGCCGAGCAGGCGGAGGCCCTCGCCAAGCGTGATCGCAACCGTCTCGTCGGCATGAGCGTCCTCGTGGTGCTCGTCGCCGCCGCGTACCTCCTGACGATGAACCAGTCGCGCAGGAAGGCCGCGGAGGCGGAGGCCGACGCCGCCACCCAGCTCACCTCGAAGCGAGGTGTGGACGAGGACGTCGCCGACATCGAGGTCCCCCCCTTCACGCAACCGGAGCTGCTCGAGCTGATCCGCGACGCCGAGGCCGTCGAGCAGGACCTGCTCGAGGAGGCCCCGCTGGCCGCCGTGTTCGACTACGCGAGGCTCCAGACCGACACGGCGCTGCGCGCTCTCGGGCGCGAGGAGCTCGATGCTGCGCGCCAGGGCGAGATCCTCGCCGACCCCGGCGCCGCGCGGCTCGCGCCCCTGCGCGCCCGCGGG
>CBFIJG010000156.1:0-5571 GCA_965662915.1 Planctomycetota bacterium
CGCCGCGGGCCCGAGCGGTCCCCCGGGGGTGGGGCTCCCCGGGCTCGCTGCCTGGCTCGCCGGATCAGCGCCGCAGGCGAGCGGCGGGGACGAGCTCGACGCCGGCCTCCTCGGCCTTCGCCTGGACGTCCTCGAGGAGGATCTCCACGGCCGTCTCGAGCTGTGCATCCGCGCCGTCCGGCGCGTTCCAGTCGGGCGCGTTCCAGAAGGCGAAGTGGGGCTCGCAGCCGTTGAGCTCCATGTCCTCGCCGGTGGAGACCAGGTACCAGCCCCGCGTCGGCATGCGGATGAAGCTCCCGTCCACGAGGGTCTGTCCGCCGGTCGAGATGACACCGCCCGCCGTGCGCATCCCCACGAGGCGGCCGCGGCCGAGCTGCTTGATGGCGTGGCTCAGGATCTCCGCGTTCGAGAAGGAGTGCTCGTTGCACATGAGCACGATCGGCTTGCTCCAGGAGGCGTAGACCTTGCGGTCCTGGGGGTAGCCCGCGCCGCTGCCCCGCGACCGCGTGATCGCGTGCACCGGCTGGGTCAACGCGGTGAGCACGTGGTCGGTCGTCGAGCCGCCTCCGTTGAAGCGCACGTCGATGACGATCCCGTCCTTGCCCACGCCCGCGTGGTAGAGGTCCTCCTCCATCTGGCGGAAGCTGGGGAAGTTCATCCCCTGAATGTGCAGGTAACCGAGGCGGCCCTTGGAGAGGCGGTCGACCTCCGCGCGGGTGTGCTCGATCCACTCGGGGTAGAGCAGGCGCGCGACGTTCGCGACCGGACGCACGGTGACCTCGCGGACCTCGCCGCCTTGGTCTTCGACCGCCAGGATCACGTCGCGTTCGTCCTCCATGGTGAGGACGCGCTCGATGTCCACGTCCGGGCCGACCGCGACGCCGTCGATCGACACGACCGTCTCGCCGGCCATGACGCGCGAACGCTCCCGGGCGCAGGGCCCGCCGGGGATGACGCTCTCGACCACCAGTCCGGGACCTTCGCTCGCGGCGTCGAAGCGCAGGCCGAGGTGCATGGTGCGCGGCGTCCACTGGTTCTGGGCGTCGAAGGCCGGCAGCGGATCCGTGCCGCCGCGGTGGCCCATGTGGGAGGCGTTCAGCTCGCCGAGCATCATGTTGCAGAGGTGGCTGAATTCGGCGGCGCCGAGGCAGTCGCCGGCGACGGCGCGGTACTTCGCGCGGACGCGGTTCCAGTCGCGGTTGTTGTAGGCCTCGTCGTAGAAGCGATCACGCATGGCGCGCCAGGCCTGGTCGAAGGCGACCCGGCGCAGCTCGCGCCAGTCCTTGGTGACGCGCACCGAGAAGTCGAAGGACTCGCGCTTCCCGCCCTTGTCCATCTTCGCGGGCTTGCCGCCGTCGAGGCCCACGAACTCCTTCGCCCCGGGCAGCCAGCGCATCCCGGAGAGGGCGCGATCCGCGATGCGTTCGGGATCTTCGGGGCGGGGGAACTTCACCTGGTGGAACCCCGGTCGCCCGTCGATCGTGGCGCTGAAGCCGAGGGTGGCGCCGTCGTCGAACCAAGTGAGGCCGGACTCGAGGGAGTCCGGGACCCGGATCCGCGAGACGCGGTCGAGGATCCCGTCGAAGTCGATCGTGATGACGTCGTCCTTCTCCTCGCCCTCCGGCTTCTCCTCGCTCTTCTCCTTCTCGTCGGCGGAGCCGCCTCCGTCCTCGGACTTCTCGCGTCCTTCGCTCTTCCCGGCGCTGCCGTCCTTGGGCTCCATGGCCTTGAGCGCCTTCTCGAGCAGCTCGTCGCGCTCGGTCGCCTCGCTGGAGGCCTTGGTCAGCTCGACCCAGTAGATGTCGTACTCCTCGCCGTCGCGCCGACCGATCCAGGCGATGCGCTTGCCGTCTCCCGACCACACGGGACTGCGATCGGAGTCGGGATGGCGCGAGACGTTGAAGGGCTCGCGCATCCCGTCGAGCGGGACGATGTGGATGTCGCTGTTGTAGTCGTCGTCCTGGGTCGCGTACGTGATCCAGCGCCCGTCGGGGGACCAGGAGAAGCTGGGCGCGGACCACATCGCGGCCACGCGGCGGTGGTCGGTGCCGTCGGCGTCCATCACGAAGAGGTCCGTGCCCCGGACGTAGGCGACGTGGGTCCCGTTCGGGCTGAGCTCGAGGCCGCGCTCGACCGCTTCGTCGTCGGTGACGGTCTGGAGTTCGAAGGCGTCCGCCATCCACCAGATGCCGTCCTCCCGGTCGTGGGTGGCCTGCCAGATCTCGACCTCGCCCGAGGCGTCCGAGGTGTAGAAGAGGCGCTCGCCGTCCTCGGTGAAGACCAGATCGCGCTCGATGTGAATGGTGTTCGTGAGGCGGACCGGCTCCTTGAGGATGCGGTCCATGACCCACACGTCGCCCCCGGCCACGAAGGCCATCTGCTTGCCGTCCGCGGTGAAGGCCACGCTCCCTGCGCTCTCGAGGCGCTGGCGTTCGATCGCGCTGGCGGCGGCGTCGCCGGCCGCGTGGAGCTGGAGCTCCCGCGATTCGCCGGACTTCACGTCGTGGGCCACGAGGTCGAAGCGCCGGCGGTAGAGGAGCGTGCGCCCGTCCGCGGACATCGACGGGAACGTCACGCCGTCGTCGCTGCCGTCCGCGTCGCCGACCCGCGTGACGCGCGAGACCTCGCCGCTGGCGACGTTCATGGCGTACACGTCGAAGGTGCCGTCCGGGTCGCTCACGAAGTACACGGTCTCGCCGTCCGGGCCCCACATCGGGTCCATCGAGGCGACGTTCTGGAAGCGCTCGCGATCGCTGTCGAGGCGCTTCATCGCCGGCGGGTCCCCGGTGAGATCCGCGTGCCACAGCTGCGCGGCCTGGGGGCCCTGGTAACCCTTGCGGCTCCAGCTGGAGTAGCCGCGGCAGAAGAGGGCGTGCTGGCCGTCGGGAGAGAGCGCGCCGTCGCGTACGCCCGCGTCGAAGAGCATCCGTTTGGGGCCATCGCCGTCCAGGGGGACGATCATCAGGCGGTCGCGCTCCGAGTAGTGCCAGCCGCGGTCGGTGCCCTGGCGGATGAGCAGGCCCTCCCCGTCGGCGGTCGCCTCCAGCAGCGTCTTCGGGTTCGAGTCGAAGGTGATCTGACGCGCCGCGCCGCCGCCGGACGGCATCGCGTGGATCTGGTCCCGCCCCGAGCGGTTGCTGACGAAGTAGATGGTCTTCCCGTCGGGCGAGAACGCCGGGCTCCGATCCTCGCCCGGGTGAATCGTCATCCGTGTCGCCTCGCCACCGTCGATGGATGCGGTCCACAGGTCGCCGCGCCAGGTGAACGCGAGGCTGTCCCCGTCCGGTGCGACGCGCGGGTCGCGCGGGAGCCGGATGGACACCGCGTCCGGGGGGAGGTCCGAAGGTGCGCCGGAGGAGGGCTGGAGGGGAGCGGCGAGGGCGAGGAGGAGGATCGTGTTGGAGAGCATGATGCGGATGGGGAGTCCGAACTTTCGGCCCGCGGGGGCGCAGCGCGCTTGGCGGACGGGGAGGGCGACGTTATCCGCCCCCCGTTTCCCTGGATCGACCGGATCCGTCCGGCCCCCAATTGCATCCCTGCTGGAACGGAGCCCACACATTTCCTGAACGTCGTGCGGCTCGGGGGACGCGGTGGGGCCAATTCCCGGGCGACTCGCGGTAGCTTCGGTGCATGCTCGGCTCGCTCACATCGCTCCTGCTCCTGCTCCCCGCCAGCGGCTCCGTGCCCCCCGGCGGCGCGCTGGAGGCGTCGCCGTCGCGCGCTGTCGGCCAGGAGGACGCTCCCGACGAGCGGGCGCTCTTGAAGTCTGCGATGGCCACGCTCCGCGCGAGGCGCGCGGCGGACCAGGAGCGCGACGAGGCCATCGAGGCCCTTCTCGAGCTCGGCGCCGAGGGGCCGCGGCTCCTGGCTCAGCACGCCGCGAAGGCCTGCAAGACCGCTGCGAAGGACAACGGCAAGCGCATCGAGGCGGTGCTCTCCGCGTTCGACAAGGGGGCCGCCGCGGTGCTCAAGGTCCGGCTCGACCGCAAGGCGCGCGCCGAGATCGACGAGCGCCGGGCGGTGATCCTCGCGGGGGCGCGCGACAAGGGCCTCACCAAGGAGCACATCAAGTCGACCTCCGACCCGGCCCTCGCTCGCCTCCAGGAGCTGCTCACCGTGCGACCGGCGCAGGTCTGGGAGCGCGACGAGGAGCTCTTCGAGCGCTGGGACGCGTGCCTCGCCGGACTGGACGCGGAGGCGAAGTGGTTCCGGACCTTCGAGCGCGCGCGCGAGGCCCTGGAGGCGTCGGGGCCGAAGGGGCCGCGCCAGGCGTCACGCCTGAAGGCTCCGCCGGCGCCGGCCCGTGACGCGGAGGCGGCCCTCGAGCTCCTCGAGCTGCGCGCGTGGCTCGCGACTCCCATGGGCGAGTCCGATCAGCGCGTCTTCGCGGCGAACCGCGAGCTCGCGGGGACGATCGACGACCAGGAACTCGCGGGCGTCTTCGAGCACAACCGTCGCCGCGTGCTCATCGGGCTCGGCGCGCAGCGCATCGACGTCAAGCTCTGCGACGCCGGCCGCGGCCACTCGAAGGACATGGAGGAGCGCGGGTTCTTCTCCCACACCTCGCCGGTGAAGGGCAAGGAGAGCTTCGGCCAGCGCGCGGCCCTCGCGGGGACCTCGGCCAACGCCGAGAACATCGCCATGGGGCAGCGCTCCGGGCGCGACGCGATCCTGGGCTGGTGGTACAGCCCCGGACACCACCGGAACATGCTCGGCGGCCAGTCCCGGATCGGCCTCGGCCGGCACGGGGTGCACTGGACCGAGCTCTTCGGCTGAGCCCGTCCCCGGGGCTCAGCGGAGCTCCCGCGCGACGTAGGCCTCCACGGCCTCGCGCACGGGAGGGCTCGCCCACAGCTCCTGGACGCGCCGCGTGTCGTCGGCGCCGTGCGCGTCGAGCGCTGCGCGCACGGGGCGACGGAGCTGCGCCTTGTTGAAGGCGAAGGCCTCCGCGGGGAACGCCGCGAGGGCGTGGGCTCGCGCGGTGGCCGTCTCTTCGAGCGAGTCCGCGTCGACAACCGCGTCCACGAGCCCGCGCTCGAGGCTCTCCTCCGGCGTGTACACCGCGCCCGAGAAGAGGATCTCCTGGACGCGATGGGGAGCCGCGGCGAAGCGGACGATCTCCAGGGCGAGGAGGGGGAAGGGGACGCCCACCGCGAGCTCGGGGACTCCGATGCGTCCGCGGCCAGCCGCGGCGAGCCGCAGATCGCAGGACTCCAGCAGGACGCAGCCGCCCGCGATGGCGTGACCGTTCGCGGCGCCCACGACCGGGAGGGGGAGGAAGAAGAGGGCCTCGAAGGCTCGCGCGAGGGCGGGCATGAACGCGTCGAGGTACGCGTCGCCGCCCTCGACGAGGCGCTTGAGGTCCACGCCCGCCGAGAAGATCGAGCCGGTCCCCGTCAGGACGAGGGCGCGCGCCCCGGAGGCCTGCGCGTCCTCGAGCGCGGGCGGGATCGCCTCGAGCAGCTCGAGGTCGAGGGCGCTCGCCTTCCCGTGGGCGAGGCGAAGGGTGGTGACGGGGCCGTCGTCGGTGCGCTCGATCATGGACGCAGCGTAGCAGGTAGCCGGTCGCCT
>CBFIJG010000157.1:0-5347 GCA_965662915.1 Planctomycetota bacterium
ATGCGCCCGCCGTACCAGCGCGGCACGAGGGCGCTGGGCTTCGCCGCGGGGCGCACGACGGCGCGGCTGTCGTCGACTCGCACCAGCTCGACGCTCTTGCCCGCGAAGGTGAAGGCCTGGCCGGGCTTCAGCCGCGCGATGAACATCTCCTCGATGGTCCCCAGCCGCTTGCCGCTCCGGAAGGCGACCTCGAGGCTGCCGTAGCCCGCGATGGTGCCGATGTTCACGCGGTGGTCGCGCACGACCGCGCGCGAGCCGGCGCGGTAGCGGCCGTCCTTGCCGCGCTCGAGGCGCGCGTAGCGCTCGTAGCCGCTCAGCGCCTCGCCGCCGAACTGCACGAACTCCAGGACCCAGGCCCACTCCTGGTCCTCGAGCGCGCGGAAGGCGCGCGTCCCGCGCACCTCGCGCAGGAGCTCGTCCCCGTCGAAGGGCCCGCTCGCCGCCACCGTGACCACGTGCTGGGCGAGCACGTCGAGGGGCCGCTCGAGGGGCTCGCGGGGCTCGACCTCGCCGCGCTCCATGGCGCCCCGAGCGGCGGCGAACTCGACGAGCTCGAGGGCCTGGGCCGGCACGCAGAGCAACCGGCTCGTGCGCCCGGGGGAGTGGCCGGATCGGCCCGCGCGCTGGGCGAGGCGCGCGATGCCCTTGGGGCTGCCCACCTGGACCACGAGGTCCACCGGCGTGAAGTCGACGCCGAGGTCGAGGGACGACGTCGCCACGACGCAGCGCAGCTCGCCCGCCGCGATGCGCCGCTCCACTTCGGCGCGCTCCTCGCGGTCGAGGGAGCCGTGGTGCAGGGCGATGCGGTCGCGCTCGTCGTAGCGGGCGTAGCAGAGCGCCTGGTACCAGCGCTCGGCCTGGGCCCGCGTGTTCGTGAACACCAGCGCGCTCGAGGAGTCGTCGAGCGCGCGCGCGACCTCGTCGAGCAGGCGCAGTCCCATGTGCCCGGCCCACGGGAAGCGCTCGATGGAGTCGGGCCGCAGGGTCGAGATCTCGAGCTCGCGGGACTCCGCGCCGCGCACGAGGGCGCCGGGCGCGCCGCCGAGGAGCGCGTCCTTGGCCTCCTCGAGGTTTCCGAGGGTCGCGCTCAGTCCCCAGGTGCGCAGCTCCGGCGCGAGGGCGCGCAGGCGCGCGAGGGCGAGCTCGGTCTGGACGCCGCGCTTGGTCCCGAAGAGCTCGTGCCACTCGTCCACGACGACGGCCTGCAGCCCCGCGAAGCGCTCTCCCGCGTCCTCACGGGAGAGGAGCAGGGTCAGAGACTCGGGCGTCGTGACGAGCGCCGAGGGCAGGCGCCGGGTCTGACGCGAGCGCTCGGTGCTGCCGGTGTCGCCGCTGCGGCCCTCCACGAGCCAGTGGGGGCAGAGGTCCGCGGCGGCGAGCCCGAGGTTGCGCACCAGGTCCGACGCGAGGGCGCGCATGGGCGTGATCCACACCACCGCCAGGGGCGCGGCGTCGGCGCGCTTCGTCGGAGCGCTCGCCTCCGGCGCCGCGGCCCGCGCCTGGAGCAGCGGGCCCATCCACGCGGACAGGCTCTTCCCGAAGCCCGTGGGCGCGTGCACGAGGCCGCTCTCGCCGTCGAGGTAGCGGCGCCACGTCTCCTCCTGGAAGGAGAACGGGCTCCAGCCGCGAGCGGCGAACCAGTCGCGGGCGGGGTCGAGGCGGCCGTCGGACATCGCTGCATGGGTTCGCGCGGGGCTTCCGCGCCGGACGCAGCGGGGACGCGCAGGCGTGGCCCGGAAGGTGGACGACACGTCGCACCGGGCGGCGTATGGACCCGTGGCGCTCCCGGCCCGATGCGGCGAGACCCGGAGCGGGACGCGTGGCTCAGGAGTGCTGCTCGAGCAGCGCGCGCACGGAGGCGAGGGTGTCGGCCTCGGCGGGCGGCTTGTCCTCGCGCCAGCGCGCGATGCGGGGGAAGCGCAGGGCGATGCCGGCCTTGTGGCGCGGGCTCGGCTGGATGCCCTCGAAGGCGATCTCGAACACGAGGTCGGGCTTCACGACGCGCACCGGTCCGAAGCGGTCGGTGATGTTGCGCCGGACGAAGGCGTCCACCCGCCGGATCTCGGCGTCGGTCAGGCCCGAGTAGGCCTTGGCGACCGGGACCAGCTCGCCCTCCTCCGACCAGACCGCGAGGGTGTAGTCGGTGTAGAGGGACGCGCGGCGGCCGTGGCCGCGCTGGGCGTAGACGAGGACGGTGTCGATCGTGAAGGGGTCCACCTTCCACTTCCACCAGGGGCCGCGCACGCGGCCGGCGCCGTAGGCCCCGTCGCGCCGCTTCAGCATCAGCCCCTCGACGCCTCGCTCGCGCGAGGTCTCGCGCAGGGCCGCGAGGCCCTCCCAGTCGGGCGCCTCCACGATCGGCGCGAGGCCGAGGTGGGGGAGGTCCACCTGCGGCACGAGCGCGGCGAGGCGCGCGCGGCGCTCCGCGAGCGGCAGGGCGCGCAGGTCCTCGCCGCCCTCCTCGAGCAGGTCGTAGGCCACGAAGCGCACCGGCACCTCGGCGCGCAGCTTCGCCGAGACGCTCTTGCGCTGGATCCGGCGCTGGAGCGCGTGGAAGGGGAGGGGCGCGTCGCCGTCCCAGGCGAGCAGCTCACCGTCCAGCACCGTCCCCGGCGCGAGCTCGCGCAGGGACTCGACGATCTCCGGGAAGCCCGGGTTCACGAGGTCCTCGCCCCGCGACCAGAGCAGGAGCTCGGTCCCGCGCCGCACCGCCTGGGCGCGGATGCCGTCCCACTTCCACTCGGCCTGGAAGTCGCTCGCGTCGCCGAGGTCGGCGACGTCCTCCGGGACGGGGTGCGCGAGGAAGAAGGGATAGGGCCGCAGGGGATCGGCGTCCCCCTCCTCGGGCGCGACGATGGCGCGCCACGCCTCCGGGGTCGGCTGCCACTTGCCGCTGAGCCGGTGGAGGATCGTCGCGCGGTCGACGCCCGCGACCCTGGCGAGGGCCTTGGCGACGATCCCCTTCGCCACGCCCACGCGGAAGCCGCCTGAGATGAGCTTGTGGAAGAGGAAGCGCTCGCCCTCGTCGAGCTCCGTCCAGGTGCGCGTGACGAGCGCGCGCTTCGCGTCCTCGTCGAGCTCCGCGAGGGCCATGACGCGCTCCGACATGAAGGCGGCGAGCGCGGGCGGCTCGGGCCGCTCGTCCGCGTTGGAGAGGAGCAGCGCGAGGGTCTCGGCGAGGTCGCCGACGGCGTCGTAGCTCTCCTCGACGAGCCACAGCGGATGCCCGCTCTCCTCCGCCGCCCACTCGCGCAGGAGCCGCGTGTTCACCGCGCGCCGGCCCTTGCGCCCGAGGAGCAGGTGCGCCGCCCACGCGGCGTCCTCGGGCGGGGCCGCCTCGAAGTAGGCGACGAGGTGGCGCTCCTTCACCGACGAGCGGGTCGTCGCGTCGAGGGCGCGGAAGAGCTCGTGGAAGGCTCTCACGCGTCGGCCTCCGCGGGTGTCCCCTCGTCGGCGGCTTCGCCCTCCTCTCCTTCGAAGCGGCTCTCGAGGGGCGCGGCGTCGAGGCCGCGCTCCTCGCGCAGGAAGCGCACGAGGGTGTCGACGTAGCCGTGGGTCACGAGGACGCGCTCCGCGCCCGTGGCCTCGATCGCCGCGAGCAGCCCCTTCCAGTCCGCGTGGTCGCTCACCACGAAGCCGCGGTCGAAGTTGCGGCGCCGCCGCGGCCCGCGCAGGCGCATCCAGCCCGAGGCGAAGGCCGTGGAGATCTCGCCGAACTTGCGCACCCAGGGCGTGCCGTTCGCGGACGGCGGCGCGATCACGAGCCCCTTCCCGCGGATCTGTTCGGCGGCTTCGGGCGAGGCGTAGGTGGTCTCGGGCAGCGCGATCCCCTGCTCGCGATAGGGGGGCAGGAGACGGTGCAGCGCGCCGTGGACCCCGATGGGGCCGGGCCCGCCCTCGAGCCCCGCGAGCAGCCGCTGGGACTTGCCGAGGGCGTAGGCGCAGAGCAGCGACGTCCGGCCCGCCGCGGCGTTCTCCTGCCACCAGTCCATGACGTCCGCGGCCACCGACTCCGCGGAGGGCCAGTCGAAGACGGGGAGGCCGAAGGTGCTCTCGGTCACGAAGACGTCGCAGGGCACCGCCTCGAAGGGCGTGCAGGTGGGGTCGGCCTCGGTCTTGTAGTCGCCCGCCACGACCCAGGTCTCGCCGCTCGCGGCGCGCACCTCCACCTGCGCGGAGCCGAGCACGTGGCCGGCGGGGTGGAAGCGCACGGTGACGTCGCCGATCCGTCTGGACTCGCCGTAGGGGAGCGTCTCGACGATCGCTCCCTCCTGGGTCCGCAGGCGGACGAGCTCCGCGCCCTCGGGCGTCGTCAGGTAGCGCTTCGAGCCGGGCCGCGTGTGGTCCGCGTGGGCGTGGGTCACGACCGCCCGCTCCACCGGACGCCACGGGTCGATGTGGAAGCCGCCGGCCTCGCAGTGGAGGCCGGACCCGGTGGTGCGGACGAGGTCGGTCACGCGCGGCGGGTCACCCGGCGGTGACGGGCTCCGCGGACGCGGCGCGGCGCAGGACGTGGCCGGCGAGGGCGCGTCCCGAGAGCCACGCGCCCTGGACCTTCGAACCCGCGAGCCAGTCGCCGGCGAGGCCGATCCCGCTCGCGGCGTCGAACAGCGCCTCGTCCTCGCGGGGGGGCGCGGCGGCGCTGTACATCCAGCGGTGGGCGCTCGCGTGGAGCTGCGCCGGCGCGGCGACGCCGGCCGCCTCCTCGAGGGCCGCGACGAGATGTGCGGCGGCCTCCTCCCGGTCGAGTTCGATGTGCGCGCGCGTCCACTCCGGCGAGGCGTGCAGGACCCAGGCGTCGCCCTCGGGCCGGCCGGGCTTCACGGAGTCGCGCGAGACCCACGAGAGCGGCCCCGCGTTGACGAAGGCGCCGTCGAAGGGAGCGTCGAAGCGCCCGTCGAAGGCGACCATCGCGGCCCAGCACGGGTTCATCTCCGTGGAGCGCGCGGCGTCCAGGAGGGTCACCGGCGCGGAGGAGACCGCCCCGAGCAGCTCGGCGGCCTGGGCGGGCGGGAAGGTCACGAGGACGGCGTCGAAGCCGGCCTCCTCGCGCCCGTCCTCGAAGGCCACGCTCCACGCGTCGCCGGCGCGCTCCAGCCCGGTGACGCGGCTGCGCACCGTGACGTCGAGTCCGCGGGCCATGCGCACCGCCATGGCGTTCATCCCCGGCACGCCGACGAAGCGCTCGTGCCCGGCGCTCGCCTGGAGCGTCGGCGCGCCCGGCGCGTCGATGGTCGCGATGCGGCCCTCGTAGGGCGCGACGACGCCCTCGGCGCACCACGCGTCCACGAAGCGGCGGAAGCGCGCGTCACGCGCCGTGAAGTACTGGGCGCCGTGGTCGAAGGCG
>CBFIJG010000158.1:0-5308 GCA_965662915.1 Planctomycetota bacterium
GAGCGGTCCGCGCCCGGGTCGTCGAGCCCGCCGCGCAGGAGCGAGGCGGCCTCCTCGAGATCGGCGCGCTGGGCATCGACGTTCACAGCCGCGCCCGCGCGCTCCGCCGCTGCACCCGCCGCGTTGATCCGCCACGCCGTGGGGAAACGCGCCTCCAGGTCGGTGACGAAGCCGTCGAGCTGACCCTGGATCGCGTCCGGTAGCTCGAGGCTCGCGAGCTGGCGGCGGAGCGCGAGGGCCCGGTCGAAGCGGCCGCGCGCGGCGCCCGGATCACCGGAGCCCAGCGCCGCGACGATGGCGTCCCGCAGCTGCTGGAACAGCAGCTCGACGTCCAGCTCCTCGGGCGCGGCCGACGCGCGTGCCGCGAGGGCGCCTTCGGACGCGTCGTCCGGCATTGCGATGAGGTCGTCCATGGAGGGGCGACGACTGTAGTGCGAGGGCGCGGGCCGTGCCGGAACGAGCACGCGAGCCGGGCCGGCGCCAACGACCGCGGCAGCCGGCGGCGCAGGATGTCGGTGATCGCGGTGCTCCAGCGCCGCGGCCCCGGAACTCCTCGATGGCCGCGGGGTGGATCGAGTCCGGCCCCGGGCGCCGCCGCCGAGCGCGTCCTCGGGAGGGTCTCGCGCGGCGTCGAGCAGGGACCCGGCAGCGGGGCACGGTTCGGGCCGCTCCGAGGCCCCGCCCCCCCGCGGCAGGGTGTCTCGCGCGCGATCGTTCGCATCCTGTTAGGGTGCACTCCATGGCCATGGACACCGCTGACAAGCTCCGGATCCTCGCCGACGCGGCCAAGTACGACGCCTCCTGCGCCTCGAGCGGCACCAAGCGCTCCAACGGGGGGAAGGGCCTGGGGAACGCGACGGGGATGGGCATCTGCCACAGCTACACGCCGGACGGCCGGTGCGTGTCGCTGCTGAAGATCCTGCTGACCAACCGCTGCATCTACGACTGCCGCTACTGCGTCAACCGCGTCAGCAACGACGTGCCGCGCGCGGGCTTCACCGTCGAGGAGGTGGTGCGGCTCACGATCGAGTTCTATCGCCGCAACTACATCGAGGGGCTCTTCCTCTCCTCCGGGGTGGTCATGGACTCCGACCGGACGATGGACCTGCTCGCCGAGGTCGCGCGGCGGCTGCGAGAGGAGGAGGGGTTCCACGGATACATCCACCTGAAGGGTGTCGTCGGCGCGTCCGACGAGGCGCTGACGAAGGCCGGGCAGTACGCGGATCGGGTCAGCGCGAACGTCGAGCTCCCCGTGCAGGCCGACCTCGATCGCCTGGCGCCGGAGAAGTCGATCGACGAGGCGGAGTCGGCCATGGCCTTCCTCAAGGAGGGGATCGACGAGGCCAAGGGCCGCGGGCGTCGGCGCGCGAGCACGCCCGGGGGGACCGCGGGCCCGAGACGCGGCCGGCGCCGCTTCGCCCCCGCGGGTCAGAGCACCCAGATGATCGTCGGCGCCACGCCTTCGCCCGACCGATCCGTCCTCGAGACGGCCGACCGCCTCTACGGGACCCACGGCCTGCGGCGCGTGTACTACACCGCCTACAGCCCGATCCCGCGGGCCCACCAGGACCTCCCCACGGCGCAGCCCTCGCTCGTCCGCGAGCACCGGCTCTACCAGGCGGACTGGCTGCTGCGCTTCTACGGCTTCCGCATCGACGAGGTCGTCACCCGCGGCGACGGCAACCTCGACCTCGAGGTCGATCCGAAGATGGCCTGGGCCCTCGCGCACCGCGACTTCTTCCCCGTCGACGTCAACACCGCCTCGAAGGAGGCGCTCCTGCGCGTGCCGGGCCTGGGGACACGGTCGGTGGGGCGCATCCTCGGCGCGAGACGTCGCCGCCGCCTGCGCGAGGCCGACCTCAAGCAGCTCAGGGCGCCCCTCAAGCGCGTGCTCCCGTTCATCGTCTGCGCGGACTCCTGGGACGGGGCGGCCCGCGACCTCGACCGCCAGGACCTGCGCGAGAAGGTCCGGACGAAGGACCGCCAGCTGCTCCTCTTCGAGGCGAACGGCTCGGCGAAGAGCGGACAGGTCTGATGGTGCGCACGGTCGTGCTCGACGGGACGCTCGACGCGTTCCGCGCCCACGCGCGCGCGCTGATCGGCGAGGGCATCCCTCCCGAGAGCATCAAGTGGCGCGATCCTCTCCGAAGCCCCCGAACGGAGAACGCGGAGCCGGGACTCTTCGGCGCCTCCGACGCTCCCTCTCCGCTGCCCGATCAGGGCTCGGCGGACCGGATCCCCGCGCTCGGTCTGCCGCGGGCCTACGTGGACGCGCTGCCGACGATCTCCTGCTACCGCGACGAGGCGGTCTGGCACGCGCTCTACGTCGTCGCCTGGCGCATCGCGCGCGGGGATCGAGGCCTCATGGCGGATCCCCTCGACGCGGACGTGGCCGTCCTCCAGCGCATGGGCAAGGCGGTTCGCCGCGACGCCCACAAGATGCACGCGTTCGTGCGCTTCCGGCGGATCGAGGACGCGAACGCTCGCGGCGGCGAGCGCTTCATCGCCTGGTACCGCCCCTCTCACCTCATCGTCGAGCGCGAGGCGTCCTTCTTCCGCGGGCGCTTCCCGAGCATGGACTGGTCGATCCTGACCCCCGACCGCTGCGCCCACTGGAACGGACAGGAGGTGCGCTTCACCGAGGGCGCACCGCGCGACGCCGCCCCCGATCACGACGAACTCGAGGAGCTGTGGTGCACCTACTACGCGTCCATCTTCAATCCGGCGCGCGTGAAGATCAGCGCGATGGTCGCGGAGATGCCGCGGAAGTTCTGGGACACGCTGCCGGAGACGAAGCAGATCCCGGAGCTGCTCGCGGACGTGCCGCGGCGCCTCGAGGAGATGGCGCGGAACTCGCGCGCGGTCGCGGACTCCGCCGCGCCCTTCGTCCCCTTCGGCGCGCCGCTGGACGAGCTGCGCGAGACGCTCCCGAGCTGCGAGGGGTGCGAGCTCCATCGCGACGGAACGCGCGCCGTCGCGGGGGAAGGGCCCCAGGACGCCAGGACGGTCCTCCTCGGCGAGCAGCCGGGCGACACGGAGGAGCGTGAGGGGCGCCCCTTCGTCGGCCCGGCGGGTCAGGTGCTCGACGCGGCCCTCGAGGCCGCAGAGCTCCGCCGCGAGGACCTCTACCTGACCAACGCCGTGAAGCACTTCCGCCACGAACCAGCGCCCCGCGGGAAGCGCCGGCTGCACAAGCGTCCGACCATCGAGCACGTGACGCGCTGCCAGCCGTGGCTCGACGCCGAGCTGGCCACGGTCGCCCCGCACGCGCTCGTCTGCCTCGGCGCCACGGCCGCGCGCGCGGTCTTCGGGCCGACCTATCGCATGCCGGACCCCGAAGCGCCGCCGGAGGCGAGGACGAGTCGCCACGCGGACGTGACCCTCGTGACCTTCCACCCGGCCGCGATCCTGCGCGCGGAGGATCCCACTCGCGCCGCGGCCATGCGCGCGCACATGGAGCGGACGCTGCGGGCGACGCTCGCGGACGCCGCCGCAGGGACCACTCGCCCGTCGCCCGGCTGACTCGAGCGCCCCGGCCGACCAGCCGTCGGCGCGCGGACGGTCAGCGCATGAAGCGCCCCATGGCGGCGCTGCGGTAGCGCCCGAGGCTCAGACCGCGGCCGCGGCGGCGCTCCATGAGGAGGTCGAAGCGCGTGGAGACCGACTCGAGCTCGGACTCCATGCGCGCGCGCTCGTCCCCGTCGGTGGCGTGCTCGATCAGCTCGCGCAGGGTCACGATGGACTTCTTCAGCTCCATCTCCTCGGGCAGCATGCCCGCCGTGCGCAGGACCGAGTACGCGCCGCGCAGCTCCGCCGGCACGCGCGCGTCGTCGGTGAACTCGAGGGGTTTGCCCTTGCCCGGGAGATCGTCGAAGACGCCGTCGTCCTCGGCCTCCTTGATCTTCGCGTCGACGATGTGGCGGAGAGGATCCATGCCTCGTGAGTCTATCCCGCAGCAGCGACCTCGCCGGGACGCGCGATGTGTCGCAGCGTCACGAGGGCAGCCGCGTGCCGAGCTCGCGAACGACCTCGATCACGAGTCGCACGTCGTCCTCCCCCGTGCGCCAGTTCGCGATCGCCGGTCGCAAGCACACGACGCTGCGATAGCGCGTGAGCCCCAGCGCGACGCGACCGTCGTCGAGAACCGCTCGTCCGAGCCTCTCGTTGAGATCGTCGAGATCACGGCGCCGCACGCCCTCCGGCGCGAAGCGGAACGGCACGACGTTGAGCACCGGCTCGTCCACGAGCTCGAGGTCCTCGGCCGCGCGGACCTCGTCGGCGAGGAGGGCGGCGAGCTCGAGGTGCCGCTCGACCATCGCGCGGATCCCGGCGCGGCCCCGGGCGAGCAGCGTCGCGAACACGGGCAGCGCCCGAGCGCGGCGGCTGCTCTCGGGGGTGAGGTTCGCTGGCACGAGGTCGCGCGGCTCGCCGTCCACGGCGGGAGGCAGGTAAGGCGCGCTGAGCCTGAAAGTCCTCGCTGCCGCGTCGCGGTCGCGCAGGAGCGCGAAGCCGCAGTCGTAGGGGACGTTCAGCCACTTGTGAGCGTCCGCCGCGACGGAGTCGGCGCGCTCCAGCCCCCGGACCTGCTCGGAGGCGCGCGGCGTCACCCGCGCGAAGGCGCCGAAGGCCGCGTCCACGTGGAGCCACGCTCCGTGCGCCTCCGCGAGCTCGGCGAGGCGATCCAGGGGATCGGTGCGTCCGCTGTTCACCTCCCCGGCCGTGCCCACGAGGATCACCGGCGCGTCTCCGAGCTCCTCGAGCCTGCGCGCCAGCGCCGCCTCGTCCAGGGTGCCCCGGTTGTCCGCAGAGAAGCGCTCGATCGACGCGCGGCCGAGCCCGAGGACCGCGCACGCCTTGACCACGCTCGCGTGGACGAAGCCGCTCGTGAGCACGTGGATCCCGGGCGCGCTCGCCAGACCGCGCTCCGCCGCGTCGTGGCCCGCCCGGGCGAGAACGCGCTGACGGGCAGCCCCGAGCCCGACGGTGTTCGCGGCGGTCGCCCCGGTGACGAAGACCCCCGTCAGCTCGTCGGCGGGGAGTTCGAGGAGCTCGCAGAGCCAGCGCGCACAGAGGACCTCGAGGTCGACCGCGAGGGGCGATCCGGCCGCGGACGACGCGACCTGATCGAGGGCTGAGGTGAACCAGTCGGCCGCGAGGGCCTCCGGGGTCGCGCCGCCGACGACGTAGTGGAAGTAGCGTGGACCCGTGGACGCCACGGCGCGCGCCTCGGCGCGGGCGAGGAGCTCCTCGAAGGCCGCGGCGCCCCCGACCCCCTCCGCGGGGAGCGCGGCCTCGCGCCCGGCCCCGT
>CBFIJG010000159.1:0-1461 GCA_965662915.1 Planctomycetota bacterium
CGAGCCCCGCCGAGGAGCCGAGCGCCTCCAGCGCGAGCGCGGCGCCGCGCGCGGCGAGGTGGTCCGGACCGTCGACGATGTCCGACGAGGCGCGCGGCCCGGTCGTGCGCACCGTGACGCCGCCGCCCGCGGCCTCGCGGACCGTCACGACGTCGGCGAGCTCCAGCGCCACGAGCACGGTCTCGAGCTCGTGATAGCCGTCGTCGCGCCGGCCGAGGACGCGCAGCGCCGGGTTGACTTTCGCGTGCGCGCGAACGGAGACCGCACCCGTCACGGAGCCGACAGCTCCATGTTGTCGAGGAGGCGCACGCCGCCCACCTTGGCCGCGACGAGAGCGACGGCGCGCTCCATGGGTCCCGTCGGGGCGGCGGGCGTCCACGCGCCCGGGTCGCGGATCTCCGCGTACTCGACCTCGATCCGCGGGTGCTCGAGGGCCTCGCGCAGGACACCCGTGAGGACCCCGGCGTCCCGCAGGCCCTGCTCCCAGGCGGTGCGAGCGGCGGTCAGCGCGCGCGACAGGACCAGAGCGTCCACGACCGCTTCCCCCTCGAGCAGGGCGTTGCGCGAGGCGAGCGCGAGCCCGTCGGCGCTGCGCACGGTCGGGCAGCGCACGATCTCGGGCGTGCCGCCGCGCGACCGGGCGAGCTCCTCGACCACGAGGCACTGCTGGAAGTCCTTGGCGCCGAAGTACGCGCGCGTGGGACCGACCACGTCGAAGAGGCGATCGACGATCGTCGCGACGCCCCCGAAGTGGCCGGGGCGGAACTCGCCCTCCATCCCGATGGCGGCGGGGCCGGGATCGCGGCGCGCCGCGTCGGCGCCCTCGGGGAAGAACTGCTCGAGGGTGCCGGTGAACACCATGGAGCAGCCCGCCGCCGCGAGCATGCGCGCGTCGCCGGCGAAGTCCCGCGGGTAGCGCTCGAGATCGGCGGGGTCGTTGAACTGGAGCGGGTTCACGAAGATCGACACGCACACGCGGTCGTTCTCGCGGGAGGCCCGGCGCACGAGCTCGAGGTGTCCCTCGTGCAGGGCGCCCATGGTCGGCACGAAGCCGAGCGAGCCGCCCTCCGCGGCGCTCGCGGCGCACCACGCGCGCCCCGCCTCGACGGAGTCGAGGCGCACGAGCCCGCCCCCCTCCTCCACCAGGGCCAGCTGCTCCTCGACCGTGCGCCCCGAGCGCGAGAGGCGCTCCTTCGGCGCGACCTGGGCCAGGGGCCGCAGCACGAACGTGCGCTCCTCCAGGCGAGGGTGCGGGAGGATCAGCCCCTCCTCGCGCACGCTCACGGGTCCGTCGGCGCCGTGGACGAAGAGCAGGTCGAGGTCGATGGCACGTGGGCCGAAGCGCTCCTCCCGATCGCGGTCGCGCCCGAGGCGCTCCTCGATGGCGCGCATGTGATCGAGCAGCGCGCGCGGCGTGAGTGTCGTCTCCACGAGCACGGCGCCGTTGGTGAAGGGCGGCTG
>CBFIJG010000159.1:1470-5131 GCA_965662915.1 Planctomycetota bacterium
GGCGCGCATGTGATCGAGCAGCGCGCGCGGCGTGAGTGTCGTCTCCACGAGCACGGCGCCGTTGGTGAAGGGCGGCTGACCGCCCTTCCCGACCGGATCGGTCGTGTGCCAGTGGGATCGGCGCAGGATCTGCACGTCCGCGTCGCGCTCGAGCAGGTTGAGCGCGCGCTTGAAGGTCCGCTCGGGCTCTCCGACGTTCGCGCCGAGCGCGATCGCCGCGGTGAATCGCTCTGTCATGGGCCTCGTCCGGCGCCTCAGGCGGCGTCCCGCTCTCCAGCGGCGGCCGCGGCTTCCCGGCCGCGACCCGCCACGGTGCTCCACAGCCCCCACCCCACGTAGCCCAGCCCGAACGCGAACAGGCTCAGAACGGGCGCGATGTAGAGGCCGAGCATCACGAAGACGATCGGGACGAGCAGGCGGCGGTCCTGCGCCTGGCCGAGCCGGGTGGCGAAGTGCGAATAGCGGACGCGGCTCACCATGAGCAGCGCGAGCCCAGGGAGCATCAGTGTGATCGTGGGGATCAGGAGCGTGTCGGTCAGCGCCTCGCGCCAGGCGAGGGGGATGTACTCGAGACCCCGTCCGACCGGGGTCGGCGACCCGTCCGAGGTCTCGATCGCTCCACCCAGGGAGAGGAACATCAGGATCGTCGCGACGAGGGCGCCGGCGGCCGCCGGCGTCGGGAGCCCCGTGAACTCCACGTGCTCGTCGTCGCCCTCCGCGTTGAAGCGCGCGAGCCGGAGCACCGCCATCAGCGCGAAGACGGCCACGAGCGCGAAGTTGATCCGGCTGTGGGTCACCGCCTGCTGCTCCAGGAGGACCTTCGCGATGATCGCGGGCGCGACGCCGAAGGTCAGCGCGTCCGCGAGGGAGTCCAGCTGGGCCCCGAGGTCGGAGAAGCTGTTCGTCAGCCGCGCGACCTTCCCGTCGAGCGCGTCGAAGATCCCCGCTGCCAGGATCAGCCAGCAGGCGGTCTCCAGGTTCTGGTCGAACAGGAGCTGGTTCGAGCCGAGGGCGAGGGCGTCGATGGCCTTCGAGATCGCGAGCAGCCCGAGCCCGGCGTTGGCCAGGGTCAGGGTGTTCGGGAGGAGGGCGATCGGACGCCGTCTGGGCCGTTGGAGCTGCGACATGGAGCGAGGTCTCGGAGGTCCGAGGATTATCCGTACGTGAATCCGTCCGGAGTGGACGCTGGGCAGGATTCCCGGGTGCGATCAGGAGGATGCACCCGGGGGCCTCGGACGAGGCCCGTGGAGGATAGGATCCCCGCCATCATGAGCGAGATCGTCAGCATCCATGGTCGAGAGATCCTCGACTCCCGCGGAAACCCCACCATCGAGGCGGAGGTTCTGCTCGCCTCCGGCGCCTTCGGCAGGGCCGCCGTCCCGTCCGGCGCGAGCACCGGGATCTACGAAGCGCACGAGCTGCGCGACGGAGAGGGCCGCTACGGCGGCAAGGGCGTCCTGAAGGCCGTCGAGAACGTCAACGGCGAGCTCGCCGACCGGCTCTCGGGTGAGGACGCCCTCGACCAGGGCGCGGTCGACCGGGCGATGATCGAGCTCGACGGCACCGAGAACAAGGAGCGCTTGGGCGCCAACGCCCTGCTCGCCGTGAGCATGGCCAACGCCCACGCCGCGGCCGACGAGTGCGGCCTCCCCCTCTACCGCTACATCGGCGGCGCCAGCGCCCACGTGCTGCCCGTGCCGATGATGAACATCCTCAACGGCGGCGAGCACGCCGACAACAACGTCGACCTCCAGGAGTTCATGGTCATGCCCATGGGCGCCACGAGCTTCCCGGAGGGTCTGCGCATGGGCGTCGAGGTCTTCCACGCGCTCAAGGGCGTCTGCAAGTCGCGGGGCCTCAACACCGCGGTCGGCGACGAGGGCGGCTTCGCCCCCAACCTCGAGTCCAACGAGAAGGCCCTCGAGCTCATCGTCGAGGCGGTCGAGAAGACCGGGCTCCAGCCCGGCCGCGACATCCAGCTCGCCATCGACAGCGCTTCCGCCGAGTTCTACCGCGACGGCAAGTACCACGTGGACGGCAAGGCGCTCTCGAGCGAGGAGCTCGCCGCCTACTACCAGGACCTCGCCGAGCGCTACCCGATCTTCTCCATCGAGGACACCCATGACCAGGACGACTGGGAAGGGTGGCAGACCCTCACCGGCGCCATCGGTGACAAGGTCCAGCTCGTGGGCGACGACCTGTTCGTGACGAACGTCAAGCGCCTGCGCATGGGCATGGAGAAGAAGGCCGGCAACGCGATCCTCATCAAGGTCAACCAGATCGGCACCCTCTCCGAGACCCTCTCCACCATCGCCCTGGCCCACCGCCACGGCATGCGCTGCGTGATCTCGCACCGCTCCGGCGAGACCGAGGACACGACCATCGCGGACCTGGCCGTCGCCACCAACGCCGGCCAGATCAAGACCGGCGCCCCCTGCCGGAGCGACCGGGTCGCCAAGTACAACCGCCTCCTGCGCATCGCCGAGGAGCTCGGCAACAGCGGCCGCTACGGACCCCGCGACCTCACCGCGGCGCCCTCCGCCTGACGGGACCTTCCCATGGAACGGCAGCGCGCCGCTCCGGCAAGGCCGGCGCGGCGCGCTGTTCCCGTTCAGGGCGCGGCGGTGACGGATCACCACCGCATCGGAGCCATCACCGGAAGGTGACCGAGACCGCGCTCGACAGGTTCGAGGTCGGCGCACCGCCCCCATCGACGTCGCGGTACCACGCCTGCCAGGACCAGGTCGTGCCGGAGGGCCCGCGCGGCCGACCTTCCGAGGACGCTCCGACGCCCCCGGCCACAAGGCCCGCCGTTGCGTCGTCCATTTACCGGGACTTTCCAGTCCAGCCTCGCCCGGCCCCCGCCGAACGCCATACGTATGACCACCGTTGGACCCGAGCCGCCCATCCTCCCCGTGCGGGCCCTCGTCCTCGTCCTCCGCTGGTCCCCCGTCTGGGTCCCCCTCTTCCTGATCTGGCAGATCACCCAGGCCGGCCTGCGGCCCGCGCTCGTGGAACAGGAGCGCCTGAGCGACGAGCGCCCCGTGGTCGAGGAGCGCCACGCCACCTCCGAGGCCAGCTTCCTCCGCATGTCAGCCGAGCGCCGCGCGTGGGAAGACCCCGCCTACCGCGAGCGACTGCGCCGGCTCCGCCGCTGAGAGCGGCCGGCGGCCACAGCGCCGACCGGCCCACTCGCGACGCCGTCGGGCGCCCTCCGTTAGGGTGCGCCCATGCTGACGCCGCACCTGGCCCTGCTGCTCGCGCCCGCCCTCGGCACCCAGGACTTCCCTGACCTGCCCCTGGGCGCCCTGACCACACTCCCGACCGTGCGCGCGGTCGAGGAGCAGATGGCGGCCGGCGACGAGGCCTGGACCGCCTCGATGACGGCCCCCGCCGGGGACCGCGCGGGCCTGCGCCGGACCGCGTTCGACGCGTGGCAGGGCGCGCTCCTGGGATCTGAACCCGGGGCCGCCGTGCGCGTCGTCCTCCCCGGCCCGGAGAGCTCCCCGTTCCTCCCCCAGGGCTCCTGGGACCCCTCGCGCGCGGCGGAGGGAGTCCAGGACGCGGTCCTCCGCCGGCTGATGTCGATCTCTTCGGAAGAGGCCGAGGTGTGGATCGCGCGCTTCGCCCCCCAGGCCCGGGCGGCCCTCGCCGAGGCGCT
>CBFIJG010000160.1:0-5044 GCA_965662915.1 Planctomycetota bacterium
GCTGCTGGAGCCCGGCGACGAGGTCCTCGTGCTCAGCCCGCACTGGCCCACCTACTGCGACCAGGCGCGAGCCGCGGGCGCCGTCCCCGTGACCGTGCCGCCCGGCCCGGGCCAGCTCCCCGACGCCGCGGCGGTCGAGGCCGCCGTCGGTCCGAGGACGCGAGCCCTGATCGTGAACTCGCCGAACAACCCGACGGGGCGCGTGCTGTCCCGCGAGACCCTCTCGTCGCTCGCCGACGTGGCGCGCCGGCGCGCCCTCTGGGTGCTCGCGGACCAGGCCTACGTCGACCTGACCTACGGCGAGCCCGCGCCGACCTGGCTGACGGTCGCCCCGGACCTCGCCGAGCAGTCGATCGTGGTCGAGACCTTCTCCAAGCGCTTCTCCATGACGGGCCTGAGGCTCGGCGCCGCGATCGCGCCGGCGGACGTCGTCGCGGCGCTGACCGATCTCGCGAGCACAGCGACGACGCACCCGAACTCGGTGGCGCAGCGCGTGGGCCTCGCGGCCCTCTCCGAAGCGGACGGCTGGCTCGAGGAGCAGCGCGCTCGATACCGGCAGCGCCACGCCCTCGCGCTCGAGGCCTTGAACGCTCTGCCCGGGGTGACCGTCGGTCCCGCCGACGCGGCGCTGTTCCTGCTCCCGAACGTCGAGGGCGCGATCGCGAACCTGGGCCTCGACTCGGACGCAGAGCTCGCGAAGCTCCTCGCGGAGCGCGCCGGCGTGCTGGTCGTCCCTGGTTCGGCCATGGGCGCGCCGGGGCACCTGCGGGTCTCGCTCGGCGCCACCGACGCGCGCCTGGAAGAGGCCTTCGCCCGCAGCGCGGACGTGCTCGCGGGATGAACCGGGCTCGCCTCCTGCTGAGCGGGAGCCCGCGCGCCCTCAGCGAGAGCGCTCGATGACCAGCAGGTTCGAGAGGGCGTCGCCGAACCGGTCGTGGTCCCGGAATCGCCAGACGACCTCACCGGCCTCGAGGTCGATCTCGATGGCCTGGGGCTGCTCGGGGCCCGCGTGGCAGTTGCCCAGGACGACGTGACCGTTTGAGAGGACCTGGACCGCGGTGGTCCAGGCGAGGCGGACCCCTTCCAGGGACTCCTGGGCGATGCGCTGGCGCACCTCCCCCGCGGGGCTCACCCGCACCAGGCCGTGGCCGTTGCCGGTGGAGACGAGGGTGTCGCCGCCCGGCAGACGCAGGGCGCAGAAGACCTGGTCGCCGAAGGCGTCGAAGCCGTGACCGCCGCGGGGCTCCTCGTCGAAGAGGGGCACGTCGAAGCTCCAGACCACCCGGCCCTCGCGGTCGTACTCACGGACCACGCCGTCGCGCTCGTGCGCGACGAGGAAGGTGCCCTTCCCCGTGGGCCGGACGAGGCGCGTGTCGTGGTGCGGATGGGGCCGGTCGAGGGTCAGGGAGAAGCTGCCCTGAACGGCGCCGCTGGAATCGATGAACGCGACCCGTCCGCGGCCGGACTCGGCGACCATGGTCGTGCCGTCCTCGAGCCGCTGGAACGAGTGGATCTCGACGGACTCGCCCTCGGCCGGGGCCGCGTCGTAGCTCCAGAGCACCTCGCCGCTGGCCGTGTCCACCTCGACGATCCGGGTCCAGGTCTCCTGGACGAGGACGCGGCCGTGGCCGCCGCCCGCCTCGGACTCACCGAGCCACTGGAGGTCGTGCATCGACTCGACGGAGCGCTCCCAGATCATCTCCGGCTTCCCGATCGCGATCTCCCGCAGGAGCGCCACCCGCCGCTTGCTCGCGTCGCCCGCCAGGATCCGTCGCGGCTGGTGGGCCCCGACCGCGGCGAAGGGATCGGTGACCGGCGGCGCCGCCGGGGTGTCGAAGTAGGTGAGCGCGAGGTCGGGCCTCTTCGCTCGCGCGGCGCGGATCCCCGCGGCCGTCACGCGCGTGGACGTGAGGTTCGCCCGCCTGAGCGCGGGGGCGGTCTCGATCAGGTGCGCCAGCGCCGCGTCGCCCGCCTTGGTGCGGGCGAGATCGAGGGCCACGAGCCTCTCGAGAGCCGGCAGCGCGGGGAGCCAGCTCGGATCGAACGCGGTCCCGGCGAGGCTGAGCTCGACGACGTCCTCGCCGATCGCCTCGAGGGAGACGAACCCCTCGCGGGTCGGGGGCGCCGGCCGGTGGCTCCAGCTGACGGAGTAGCCGACGAACTCCCCGTCCGCCTCGACGACGTCGACCCGGGCGCCCGAGCGGGCGCTGACGGCCTCTGCCGCAGCGGCGCGCCGCGCCGTCCGCGCGGAGGCCAGGGCCATGGCTCCCGCGAGCGTCTCCTCGTCCGCGCCCGCCGCGATCCACGCGCGGATCGCGTCGATCGACTCGGAGGGGAGTCGCGGGCCCTCCGGAGGCATGGCCTCCGGGTCGTCAGGCTCGAGGGTCAGCCGGTAGAGCAGCTCCGAGCTCTCCACGTCAGCGGGATCGACCTCGCTGATCCAGCCCGCCGCCTCGTGGAGGCGCAGGCCCCCCTTCGCGGCGTCGGCGCCGTGACACTCGAAGCAGGTCCTCTGGACGGCGACCGCGGCCGACGCGAGCGCGTCCGCGTCGTCGTCCGACGCGCCGGCCGGAGCCAGGAGCCCGAGGGCGAGCAGTCCGCTGATGCCGTACGTCACGCGATGACCTTCCAGATCGGCTCGGCGCCCTCGACCCCGACGAGCTTCTGGTCGAGCCCGCCGAAGAAGTAGCTCAGCCCGTTCGGGTCGAGCCCCATCAGCTGGAGGATGGTCGCGTGGAGGTTCTTGACGTGGAAGCGATCCTCCACGGCCTTGGACCCGAGCTCGTCGGTCTGTCCGACGCTCGTGCCGCCCTTCACGCCGCCGCCGGCCATCCACATCGTGAAGCCCCACGAGTTGTGGTCGCGCCCCGTGCCCTGGGCGTATTCGGCGGTGGGCTGGCGCCCGAACTCCCCGCCCCAGACCACGAGGGTCTCGTCGAGGAGGCCGCGTCGCTCGAGGTCCACCAGGAGCGCGGCGATGGGCTTGTCCGTGCGCCCGGCGTGGCGCGTGTGGTTGAAGACGAGGTCGCCGTGGGCGTCCCAGTTGTCGTCGTTGTGCCCGCCGCCGGAGTAGACCTGGACGAAGCGCACGCCGCGCTCGACGAGGCGCCGGGCGAGCAGACACTTCGAGCCGAAGCGGCGCGTCCGCTCGTCGTTCAGTCCGTAGAGCTCGCGGGTCTCCTCGGTCTCGCTGCCGAGCTCGACGGCCTCGGGGGCCGCGGACTGCATGCGGTAGGCGAGCTCGAACTGCTCGATGCGAGCGGCGAGCTCGGGGTTCTGCCCGCGCGCGGCCGCGTGCAGGCCGTTCTCCCGGCCGAGGTGATCGAGGAGCGCGCGCTGCGCCGGATCGGTGAGCCCATCCGGCCGCTCGAGGCCGAGGATGGGCGTCCCCTCGGTGCGCACCTGCACGCCCTGGAGCGACGCGGGCATGTAGCCGCTCGTCCAGTTCTTGGCGCCGCTGATGGGACCGCCGCTCTCGTCGAGCATGACGACGTAGCCCGGCAGGTCCCGGTTGAGCGTGCCGAGGCCGTAGTTGACCCAGGAGCCGATGCTCGGGTGCCCCGACACGATGCGCCCGCAGTTCATGTTGAGCAGCGCCGAGCCGTGGATCGGGCTCTCCGCGTACATGGAGTGCAGGAAGGCGATCTTGTCCACCTGGGTCGCCAGGTGCGGGAAGAGGTCCGAGACCCACTTGCCGCACTCGCCGTACTGGCGGAAGCGCCACTTCGGCCCGACCACGCGCCCGCCGCCGCGCTTGCCCTGGCGCCCGAAGGTGGGCACGTCGATGGTCTTGCCGTCGAGGCGATAGAGGTCCGGCTTGTAGTCGAACGTGTCGACCTGGCTCGGCCCCCCGTACATGAAGAGGAAGATGACGTGCTTCGCGCGCGCCACCGCCTTGGCGTCCACGGGCCGGCCCCTGCCCGCGAGCGGGTTCGCGCGCGCGCCGTCGGCGGCCTTCGCGGTGCTGGCCAGGAACTCCGAGCCGAGCATCCCCGTCAGCGCCACCGAGCCGAAGCCCGCGGCGCTCTCCCAGAGGAGCTGGCGCCGCGAGAGGCTGCAGGCGCGGCCGTCCTTCTTCGCCGGGTCGTCGGCGTCCTGTCGTCGATCGTTCGTCATCAGTCGATCCAGAGGAACTCGTTGCGATTGAAGAGGCCGAGGCAGAAGAGGGCGAGGGCGCCCGCGCGATCGAGGCCGTGATCGCTCTGGAGCGACTCGATGAGCGCGCGAGCGCGGCTCACCTCCTCGGCTCCGGCGGGCCGCGCGAGGGCCGCGTTCACGCAGCCCACGGCGAGCTCGTCGAGCTCAGCGTCCTCCCCGAGCTCCCCCATCACCTTCGCCGCCAGGGTCCTTGCGCGGCGCTGCGCGAAGCCCCCGTTGAGGGTCAGGAGAGCCTGGGTCGGGACGTTGGTCAGGAAGCGCGAAGAGCAGGGCAGGTCGGGGTCGGGCTGGTCGAGCACCGCCAGCAGCGGCTCGCGGAGGCTGCGCTTGACATGCACGTAGAGGCTCCGCCGCGCCGCGTCCTCGGGTGAGGAGCGGCCCCAGGCGGCGTTCGGGCGGGAGGAGGTCGCCAGGACCTCGGCCGCCATGGGCGGGAAGATCCAGGGCCCGTCGAGCCGGATGTTCAGCTCGCCGCTCGCGGCCAGCGCGGCGTCGCGGAACTCCTCCGCGGAGAGGCGCGCGGGGTCGAAGCGCCAGAGCAGGTCGTTGCGCGGGTCCGCGGCGAAGGACGCCGCCGGTCCGCTGGAGGAGGCGAGGAAGGCCTCGCTCGACATCACCCACCGCAGCCACTCCTTGCGCGACCAGCCGCGCTCGACGAGGCCGAGGCTCAGCTCGTCGAGGAGCTCGGGATGAGTGGGACGCTCTCCGAGGCGGCCGAAGTCGCCGGGCGTGCGGCAGAGGCCGCGGCCGAAGAGCCACTGGAACAGACGGTTCGCCTCGACCCGCGCGGTCACGTGGCGGCCGCCGTCGAAGGCCCAGGCGGCGAGCGCTGAGCGGCGGCCGCTCGTGCGCCCGGAGTCACGGATACCCGCCGGGGCGTAGGGCG
>CBFIJG010000161.1:0-4957 GCA_965662915.1 Planctomycetota bacterium
CCCTTCAGCACGGCGGCGTCGACCTCGGCTTGACTGGCGGCCTTGAACCCGGGCAAGGGCTGGGCGGCGCGTCCCGGGCCGGCGTCCTTCGGCGCGAGCAGCTTCTTGATCGCGCTGAGGGCGACGGTCACGCGCGCTGTCTCGACGACGGCGCCGCGGGGCCCGTCGACGTGCCCCGCGTCTCCGAGGCTCGCCACGAGCCTGAGCCCGAGCTTGCGCGCGTCGGTGTCCCCGGCGGGGACCTCGAGGAGGTCCAGGCCCGGCTCGTCCACGCCCTGTTCACCGAGCCAGACCACGGCCTTGCCGAGAGCAGGAGCGGTCCTGGGGGTCACGAGCGCCGAGAGCGCGGCGGCGGCCGCGCGGGTCTGGGCGAGCCGGGCGCCCGCCGCGGCGGCCTCGTCGGCGATGGAACCGTCCTCCGCCTGGCGGTTCAGGAGGTGATCGATGGCCTTGGAGACGAAGGGGCCGTCGGCGCTCTCGTACGCGCGCGGGCTCTTCGCCAGCGCGTAGAGCACCCAGGCCGTGCCTTCGACCCCGCCTCCGTAGGACCCCTCGGCGGGGTTCTGCGTCGAGCGCAGCCAGCGGCAGGTGCCGTCCAGCACGCCCTTGAGGTCGGGGAGGTCGTCCTGGGCGGCGGCGGTCCGGGCCGGGCTCGTGGGGCCCGGGAGGGCCCCGGCCGGGGCGAGGAGCGCGGGGGCGAGAAGGAGAGCGGAAGTCAGTCTCAGCATGACGGCGGGAACGTAGGGCATACCCCGGGAGACGGCTAGCCCCTCGGTGAGGGCTCCGTGGTGGATCGCCCCGGGCGGGGCCCTACCCTCGTCGACCCAACGGCCGGGGCGCACGTCGGTTCACTTCCGACGCCCCGGCCATCCGATCGCTCTTCCTGACTCCGATGTCCGAAGCACCCTTCGTCCCCCTCGGCTTCGAGCGCCTCGATGCCGAGACCATGCTCGCGCGTGCCCGCGCCTTCGCGGACACCGCCGATCGCCGCCGCTCGGTGCGCGTCTTCTCCCCCGACCCGATTCCCATGGAGGTTGTGGACGAATGCATCAGGGCCGCCGGGACCGCGCCGTCCGGGGCGCACAAGCAACCCTGGACCTTCGCGGTCGTGACCGACCCCGAGATCAAGCGTCGGGTCCGCGAGGCCGCCGAGGAGGAGGAACGCGAGAACTACGGGGGCCGCATGAACGAGGAGTGGCTCGAGGACCTGCGCCCCTTCGGAACCAACGCCGAGAAGCCCTTCCTCGAGGTCGCGCCCGCGCTGCTCGTCGTCTTCAGGCACTCCTGGGAGGACCGCGGCGAGGGCGATCGCGGTCAGAACTACTACACGCAGGAGTCCGTCGGCATCGCGAGCGGGATGCTGCTGGCGGCGCTCAACGCCGCCGGCCTCGCGACCCTGACTCACACCCCGAGCCCCATGGGCTTCCTCGGGGAGGTCCTCGGCCGGCCGAAGAACGAGAAGGCGTTCCTGCTGATCCCGATCGGCTACCCGGCCGAAGACTGCCAGGTGCCCGACCTCGAGCGCAAGCCGCTCGAGGACATCGTCGCGCGCTACTGACCCGCCGTCGTGCGCCGCGTCACGCGGACTCCGCGTTCGACCGGAAGCGCACCGCGGTGCCGTAGGCCACGATCTCGGCCGCACTCGCAGCCACCTCGCTGGTGGCGAAGCGGAACCCGACGACGGCGTCGGCGCCGAGCGCGAAGGCGTCGGCCTTCATGCGGTCGATGGCCTCCTCGCGGGCCTCGGCGACGATCTTGGTGTACTCGTGGACCTCGCCGCCGACGAGACCCTTCATGAAGCCGATGATGCTGCTTCCGAGGTGCCTGCTGCGCACGGTGGTGCCGCGGACGAGGCCGAGGGTCTCGATGACCTCGGAGCCGACGATCTCGGTGGTCGTGACGATCAACATCGGGTCACCTTAGCGCTCCACGTGGCGGTAGGGGTCCAGGGGCAGGGTCCGCAGTCGGCGCGCGGCCACGGTCAGGAAGAGCAGGAGGAAGCCGAGGAGAGCGCCCAGGATCCCGACGCGGGTGGGGGCCGAGAGGCTCTCGTTGGTCGCGACGCCGAAGACGGTCAGCGCCAGTGTGGCCACGGAGCCGAGGACGAGCAGCACCCACCCGGTCGAGCGAGAGCCGATGAAGAGCGGGTTCAGGCGCAGGCGCTCCCATTCGTGATCCTGCGGCTCCTTCGGAGCGACCCGTCGGGCGAGGACGTCGAGGGCCATGTGCTCGGCAACCAGACGCGCGAGGCCCTCCTCTTGGACCATGCGCTGCTCGAAGGCCAGCCGCTCCTCGGGGCTCAGCTCGCCGTCGGCGAAGGCCATGGCGAGGAGCTCGTCGGGCGGCGGCGCGCCATCGTCCCCGGCGCCGGGCGCCGTCCTGTCGATCTTCGCGCTCATGCCGGGCTGCCCTCCGCGTCGCTCGCCCTCGCCGACGGATCCGGGGAGCAGCGGAGCGGCCGGGCCGTCGTCTGTGAGTCGTGGAACTTCATGCGTGGCTGCCCCCGGCGATTCCGCCCTCGTCGATGAGATCGTCGACCTGGTTCGCGAGCAGCCCGCGCAGGCGCTTGCGCGCGTGATAGAGGCGGGACATCACGGTGCCCTCGGGGATCGAGAGGGCCGCCGCGATCTCCTTGTAGGAGAGCTCTTGGTAGTGGCGCAGCACGATGATCTCGCGGTCGCGCGCCGAGAGCCGCTCGAGGGCCCCGGCGAACACGTCCGTGGTCTCACGCGCCTCGGCGCCGTCGGAAGGCGATGCGGCGCGCGCGTCGAGGATCTCCCAGGTGTCGTCTCCGTCGTCCTGGGCGCTCGCCCGGGCGTGGATCGAGCGCTCCCTCAGGCGACCGCGCTTGCGCAGGAAGCTGAAGCAGGTGTTGCGCAGGATCCGGTGGAACCAGGGGAGGAAGGGCTGGCTGGGGTCGTAGCTCTCCCGCGCCCTGTACGCCTTCACGAAGGCCTCCTGGGTGAGGTCCTGGGCGTCCTCGTAGTTGCCTACGAGCGATCGCGCCGCGTGGAACGCGGAGCCACGGACCCTGGCGAAGAGGTCCTCGAAGGCCTCTCTGCGGCCCGAACGGGTCGCGGTCATGAGCTGGGTCGCCTCGCACTGCATCGCGGGAGGCACGTACCCCGGGCTCTCGGTGGCATTCACGGAATCGAGCGAATCCTCCGCGCGGGGCACGACGCGCCCATCGGGTGGGGCCGTGGGCTCCTTCTCGGCGTCAGGGGGCTCGGTCTGCGACATGGCGTCGGCTATTTCATGTCCGCCCGCAGCCCGATGCCACAGCGAGTACGTGTCTCGCGGCGCGCTCGATGGCGCCGGCCTCGCCGAGGCGCGCGGCGGCGTCGTCGATGCCCGCGGTCATCGCCTCGCGGGCGGGGCCGTCCTGCCAGGTGTCCACCAGCTGGCGGCCGACGAGCTCGCGCGGTCCGTCGCCCCTGAAGCAGTGCTCGGGGACGACCTCGCGGCCGGCGAGGAGGTTCGTGGACGCGAAGTAGGGCGTCGTCAGTACGCGCCGGAAGATGAACTCCTCGAAGCGCTTCGCGATGCGGTAGACGACGACATGGGGCAGGCGGTGATGCAGGGCGTCCGTGAGCACCGTCCCCGACACCGCGAAGGCGGCTCGCGCGTGGGCGAGCTGCTCGTGCAGGTCACCGGTCTCGAGCCGCGCGCGCCCGGCGGAGATCGACTCGATGAGTTCGCGGTGCTCCTCGGTGGACTGCAGCACCGCGACGTCGAGGCCGGGCGCCGCCTCGCGGAGAGGGCCGAGGGCCTCGAGCATCCAGGGGAGGTTGCGCTCGATCACGCCCGTGCGGCTCCCGGGCAGGATGGCGAGCATGCGGCTCGCCGGGTCGGGGTGGGTGACCGGTACGTCCGCCAGGGCATCGAGAAGTGGATGGCCCACGTGGCGGGTGTTCACGCGGTGACGGCTGAACCAGCTGGGCTCGTGGGGAAGCAGCGTCAGCGCGAGATCGACCGCGCGGCGGTAGGCTCCGACGCGCCACGGCGCCCAGCCCCAGTACTGGGGGGCGACGAGGTGGACGACCGGGACGCCGTGGCCCCTGACCATGCGTGCCATGGGCACGTGGAGCGCGGGCGAGTCGACGGGGACGAAGACGTCGGGATTCGTGTCCCGCGCGTGCTCCGCGGCGCGCTCCAGGACTCCGGCGTAGTAGGGCAGCGACTGGAGGACTCCGTCGAAGCCGGTCCGGGCTCGGGCCACGGGGTCCGCGAGGGGCTCGACGCCGAGGGCGCGCAGGCGCTCCCCGCCGATGGCGGTGATCACGGGTTCCGGCGCGCCCTGCGCGGCCGCGAGCTTGCGAACGCTGCGCACGAGCGAGGCCGCGTGGATCTCCCCGGAGGCCTCCGCCGCGCCCACGAAGACGCGCAGAGGTCGCTCTTTCGGCAACGCCGCGGTCGGCGGCTCGTCCACGCGCCCCGCTCCCGCGACGATGTCCGCGCGGATGTGCGCCATCTCGCTGCGACGGGTCACGAGGTGCGCCGCGTAGCGCAGGGGGACGCACAGCCCGCCGCCGACCGCGCGGGCCAGCTCGAGGCGGGCTGCGCTCTTCGGGGAGAGGGGTGCCACGGGGCGCGAGAATACGGGCCAGGGGCCCGGGCTCCAGGGATTCCTCGTCGGCCTCTTGCGCTAACCTCCGCCTGCCGTGCTGCGCTTCCTGCTCTTCTTCGCCGCCGTCTTCTTCCTGACGGGACTCCTGGCCCAGGTGCCCGTGGTGGGCGGCCTCTTCCGGATCCCGTTCCTCGGCTTCTGGTTCACGGCCATCCTCCTCTCGGCGGTGCTCGCGAAAGCGGGCACCGAGGCGGTGGACGCGGGCCGACGGCGCGCCCTCGAGCGGTCGCTCGGCTCTGTGAACACGCCTCACCACAAGGGCAAGCTCGCGGGGCTCCACCTCGCCCAGGGGCGCGCGCGCCGGGCGCTGCCCCTGTTTCGCGAGGCGAT
>CBFIJG010000162.1:0-4885 GCA_965662915.1 Planctomycetota bacterium
CGCTCGAGGAGACGCCACCGAAGGGGATCCGGCTCGTGGTGCGCGGTCCAGTCGACTCCGCAGGCTGGCGACTCCCGGCGGCGCTGCGCGTCCCGGGGACGGAGATCGAGGCGACGATCGAGCTGACGCGCGAGTCGGGCGGGGCGTGGGCGGCGCCGCGTCCGGACCTCCTCGACGCGCTGCCTCGGGGGACGGCCCTCGAGCTGGAGGTCGAGGAGCGGAGAGCGTTCCTGGAAGCCGACGGGCCGGCGGAGCTCCGCGCGGGGCCCGTCCTCGCGGCGGAGATCGAGGAGTGGGTCCGGGTGCGCTCGAGGGTGGAGGGGGTCCTGAGTCCTGCGGGGGATCCGGCGAGCCCACCCGGGCGCGGGGCGCACCCTCTCGCGCTCTGGCTCCTCGTGGCAGGGGCTGCGGTCCTCTTCGCGGGCGCCCTGGCCACGCGCTGAGGGGGGCGGGGGGCTTTCGAGGGCGGGGCGGCGTGAAAGGACGCAAGGCCCGGGCGGATCAGGCCGATCTGCCGGGCAGGGGCCGCGGTCGCGGCGCCCACCGGCGTCCGATCGCCCCGACCAGCCATGCAACGACTCCTCTCCACGCTCCTCCGCCCCGTCACGGTCGCCGGCCTCGCCGGCGCAGCCCTCGCGGCCGCCTGCTCCTCCACCCAGGGCTCCCTCACGGCCGAGCAGTACGGCGGTGGGTTCGTCGAGCCGAGCGAGCAGCTCGCGCGGCAGATCGAGCTCAAGGCCGTCGAGTGCGAGTTCTGGAGCACCGAGGAGGACTTCGTCGCCCTCTGCGACTGGTTCTACGAGGTCGGTGAGCCGTGCTACGAGAGCCTGCTCGACATGGCAGCCGGCCCCTCGACGCGCGCCCGCTTCGTCGCCATGAGCGCCCTCGCGATCATCGGTGACCGGCGCCTCGTCCAGCGCTTCCACGAGGAGGTCCCGGTCCCCGAGGACTCCGCGATGCACCTGTCCTACGCCCGGGCTCTGGTGCACATGGGCGACTTCCGCGAGGCGCCGGTGCTCATCGCCGGCCTCCACGATCCGAACCCTCGCAACCGTGCGATGGCGCACCAGTCCCTCGAGCGTGCGACGAACAACGACGTCTCGTTCAACGCGGCCGGGACCCGCGAGGAGCGCGAGCGGACCGCGTCGATCTGGCGCCGCTGGTTCGCTGCGCGAACCGAGGACCCGCTCTTGCGGGCAGAGCTCCGGGTCGAGGAGGGCGCTGGCTCCGGCGGCGCGGATGAAGCAGGCGCGTCCGCGGTCCGGCCGTCCGGTGAGGCCGGCTCGACGGACTGATCAGTCGGGCCCGACGAGGGCCACGAAGCGCGGGTGCGCGCGGAGCGAGCTCAGGTCGTCGTCGGCGGCGAGGAACTTGAGGTCGTCGTAGCCGAGATCGACCGCGTGCTCGAGGGCGTCCAGGGCGGAGTCGGTCCTCCCCAGGAGCGCGAGAGAACAGGCGAGGTTGTAGCGGTGGAGGGGATCCTCCGGCGCGTGGGCCACGAGGCGCCTGTCCACCTCGAGTCCCTCCTCGTAGCGGCCGAGCCGCGTGTACACGTGTCCAAGCTCCGCCAGAACCTCGAGGTTCTCCGGGTGGCGGCGCGCCGACACCCCGTAGATGGACGCGAGGAACTCCTGTCCGAGCTTGCCAACGGCGTCGGCGCACTCGTTGGGGATCGCGATTCCATCCATGGGTGACATCGTAGCGGTTCCTCGGTGGCCGGTGCAGTCGGGTGTGATCGGGGGATGCGAAACCCCCTCCGGTCGGGACCTCGGGGTTCTGGGGGGGACTCCTCGGGGCCCGTGCCGCGATCGGTCCGTGACCCCTTGCCGCTGGAGGGGTAGGTTCCTCCAGGAGACCCCGTGCCCGCCGATGCCGGGTTCGCTCCGAGCCACGCCATGGACATCCATTTCTGCGATCTGTGCAACGAGTCGGTCCCCGCGTCGGACTTCTCCATCGGGCGGGCGTTTCGCCGCAAGGGCCGTGTCGTGTGCTCGCAATGCGACGCGGCGATGGGGGGCGCGCGACCTGTTGGCGCGGACGCAACCTGCCCCGAGAGCCCTCCGGTGTCCGTCGCCCCGCCGCCGGTCCCCGGATCGCCCCCCGCGTCCAGCGGATTCGCCCTCGAGCCTCCCGTCGAGCCCGCCCGCTCCTGGTCGGGCGTGATGGGCCTGATGGCCGGGACCGCCGCGCTCGTCGCCGTCGGTGTCGGCGGCGTGCTCGTCCTCGACCGGCTCGACGGGATCCAGGGCGAGGCGCAGACGATTCGTTCGGAGAACCAGCGCGCCAAGTCGGACCTGCGGGCCGAGCAGCGCGCCTCGCTGGCGCCGCTTCGGGAGGAGATCTCGGCGGCCGCTGACAGGACGGAGCGCGCGGCGGCTGCGGCCGCCGAGGCCCAGTCCGCGCGGATCGCCCAGCTCGAGCAGCAGCTGGCGGCCGCGTCCTCCCGCGAGGCGGAGCTGCGCGCAAGCATCGAGGCCGTGCGTGCGCTCGTGGGGGAGTCGCGCCGCGCCGTGGACGCGGACCGTGCCCGCGACGCGGAGCTCGTGGCGAAGATCGACCAGGTGGTCGAGTTCCACGGGAACCGGCTCATCGAACTGGAGGAGCGCATCCGTGAGGCGGGTGCGCTCGTGGCCGCCGGCGTCGTCCCGCCCGGCGCGGCAGGGACGCCGGACCCCGGCGCCGGCCCGGCCTGGGAGCCGCTGGTGGCGCAGCTGGCAAGCGAGGACGCCGCGGTGCGTCTTCAGGCGGCCTACGACCTCGGCGAGACGGGCGATCTGGCCGTGGTTCCACACCTGCTGCCGATGCTCTCCGACGCCGACGTCTTCGTCCGGATGGTCACGGCCCAGGCCCTCGACACGCTCCAGGCGCGGCTCGCGGTCCCGTCGCTCATCGACCGGCTCGGCGACGACACGATCACCGTGCGCGAGGCGGCGCTGATCGCGCTCCGGAACATCACCGGACAGCGCTTCGGCTACGAACCGGACGCGCGTCAGGCGGATCGCGATCGCAAGGTCGACCAGTGGCGCGCGTGGTGGCGCCGCGAAGGTGACGACTTCCTGTCCGGCGGCGGGGTCTGACCGGGCGCGTCGTCTCGTCCAGCACCTCTGCGAGGGGCGAGGATCCGGGGGGATCCCCGCCCCTCTCGCGTCCGCGAGCAGATCGCCGCGACTTCGGGCCCGTCGAGCCGCTACGCTTCCGCCGTTCCTCACGGCCCTCTCACCGCTGGCCGCTGCTCATCACCCCACCACCCACCCGCTTCCATGGGAATCTTCAAGGCCTACGACATCCGCGGCGTCGTCCCCTCCGAGCTGGACCCCGAAACCGCCCGCAAGATCGGCCACGCCTTCGTTCGCCGGATCGAGGCGAAGCGACTCCTCGTCGGCCAGGACATGCGCACCCACTCGCCCGAGATCGCCGGCGCGGTCATCGACGGCATGCTGGACGCGGGCGCGGACGTGGTCTCGATCGGGCTGGCCTCGACGCCGATGACCTACTTCGCCATCGGGAGCCAGGACGTGGATGGCGGGCTGTGCGTGACCGCGAGCCACAACGGCGGCGAGTACAACGGCATGAAGCTGTGCGGCCGCGGCGCCACCCCGATCTCCAAGGTGAACGGGATCGGGGACATCGAGGCCATGTGCCAGGACCCCTACCCCGGGGCCGTCGCCGCGCGCGGCAAGCTGGAGGAGATCGACCTGCTCCCCGCCTACGCGGAGCACGTCGCGTCCTTCGTGGACATGGAGAGCGACGTGCACCTGTGCATCGACGCGGCGAACGGGATGGCGGGCCACACGCTCCCGCACATCCTCCCGAAGCTCCCCCGGCTGAAGACGGACACCCTCTTCATGGAGCCCGACGGGACCTTCCCCAATCACGAGGCCAACCCCATCAAGGAGGAGAACCTCGACGACGTCCGTGCCCTGGTGAAGGCGAAGGGCTCCGCCCTCGGCGTGGGCTTCGACGGCGACGGGGATCGCTGCTGCTTCGTCGACGAGACGGGCCGCACGGTGCCCGCGGATCTGATGACGGCGCTGCTCGCGGGCGAGTTCCTGTCGCGCGAGCCCGGCTCGCCGATCGTCTACGACCTGCGCTCCTCGTGGGTCGTCAAGGAGGAGATCCAGCGCCGCGGCGGCAAGGCCCTCCGGGATCGAGTCGGTCACAGCTTCATCAAGGCGACCATGCGCGAGCACGGCGCGGCCTTCGCGGGCGAGCTGTCCGGGCACTTCTACTTCCGCGACAACTTCGTGTGCGACTCGGGCGTGCTGGCGATGGTCTCGGCGCTCAACCTCGTGGCGCGCGCCGAGAACCAGGGACGCGGGCTCTCGGAGCTGGTCGAGGACCTGCGCCGCTACCACGCGACCGGGGAGGTCAACTTCGAGGTGGAGGACAAGGAAGCCGCGATCGCCGCGCTGCGCGAGCGCTACTCGGATGGACGCCAGGACGATCTCGACGGGATCACCGTCGAGTACGGCGACCTCGAGAGCGACGACTGGTGGTGGTTCAACGTGCGCATGTCCAACACCGAGCCCCTGCTTCGCCTCAACCTCGAGGCGCGGCGGCCGGAGACCCGGGACGCCAAGCGCGATGAGCTGATCGGGCTCCTCGGTACGCCCGAGGCCTGAGTCGTCGTGGAGGGCGGCGGATCCGAAGCCGGTCGCCCTCCGCGCCGCTCCTGCCCGTCTGCTGGCTCTCCGAGGCGGCTGCGTCGGAGGGAGCAGGGGAGGCGAGGTCCTTTCGGCTTGGGAGCCGCCCCGAAACTTCCGATAGTCACGACCGACCCCCGGCGCCGCCCGGCCCGCTCGGCGCCCTGGAACGCCCCATGATCCAGTTCCCCCAGACGTCCGTTCTCCGCCTCGCGAGGCGCGCCGCCGCCCTCGCGCTCGGC
>CBFIJG010000163.1:0-4725 GCA_965662915.1 Planctomycetota bacterium
TGAAGGCCTCCATCCCCTGGGTCACGGGCACGCGGAAGTCCTTCTGGCCGTGCACCACGAGGAGCGGCGTCTTCCACTTGCCCACGTAGTTGTGGGGTGAGAAGCGGTCGTACTCGTCCTGGATCGACTGCGACTTCCAGTAGGGCCCGCCGAGGTCGTGGTTCACGAAGAAGAGTTCCTCGGTGGAGCCGTACATCGACTCGAGGTTGAAGACCCCGCAGTGGGCGATCATCGCGCTGAAGCGCTCGCCCCCGTTGCCCATGAGCCAGTACACGGTGTACCCGCCGAAGCTCGCGCCGACCGCGCCGACGCGCTCCGCGTCGACGTAGGGCTCCGCGAGCATCGAGTCGGTGGCGCTGAGGATGTCCTTCATCGCCTGGCCGCCCCAGTCCGTGCTGATCTGGTCGTTCCACTCCCGGCCGAAGCCCGGCAGGCCCCGCCGGTTGGGCGCCACGACGACGTAGCCCTGGGCCGCCATGAGATGGAAGTTCCAGCGGTAGGAGAACCACTGACCGATCTGCCCTTGGGGACCGCCCTGGCAGTAGGTCAGCAGCGGGTACTTCTTCGCGGGGTCGAAGTCCGGCGGGTAGATGACCCAGCAGTGGATCTTCTTGCCGTCGGTGGCATCGACCCAGCGCTCCTCGACGCGCGGAAGGGCGAGGCCGGCGTAGTGGTCGGCATTGACGTCGGTGACCATGCGGACGGCCGCGTCCTCCATGGAGAGGACCGCGAGCTCGCGCGGCCGCTTCATGTCCATGACGGACACGAGGGCCTCCCCACCGGGGAGCAGGTCCACCAGGCCGAAGTTGTGCTGGCCCTCGGTGAGCTGGCGGGGCTCACCGCCGCCCAGGGGCAGATGGAAGAGCTGGTTCGTCCCGCGCCACTCGGAGGCGAACACGAAGGACCCCGAGTCCGCGGTCCAGGTCGCGCCGTGCACGGTCTGGTCGAGGCCAGCCGTGGGCTCGGTCACCTCGCCCGTGTCGAGGTCGAGCACGAGGATCCTGTTGCGGTCCGACTCGAATCCCGGCCGCTCCATCGAGTGCCAGGCGAGCTTGGTCCCGTCGGGTGCGAAGGTCGGGTCGTTGTCGTAGCCGTCGCGTCCGTCGGAGACGTTGCGGCGCTCCGCGGGCGCGTCCAGGGAGATCAGGTAGACGTCGCTGTCGGTCGACTCCGCCCAGCGCTCGACCTCCTTCATCGTGAAGGCGATCGACTCGCCGTCGGGGGACCAGTTGAACTGCTCCGACCCGCCGAAGGGCGGCACCGGGCAGTCGACGCGCATGCCCTCCATGAGGTCCATGGGCTCGCCCGCCTTCAGGTCGTCACCGATCGGCGCCACGAAGAGGTGGCTGTAGGCGTAGTCGTGCCAGGCGTCCCAGTGGCGGTACATCAGCGCGTCGATGATCCGCGCGTCCGCGAAGGGCAGGTCCTCGTAGACCTCGTTGACCGTCGCGTCGAGCTTGACGTCCATGGTGAACGCCAGGTGCTTCGCATCGGGCGCGACCTTGACGTTGGCCACGCCGCCCTCGACGTCGGTGATCTGCTTCAACGATCCATCGGTGATGTTGAGCGCGTAGAGCTGGGTCGACGCGCCGTCCACGTCGGGCCGGCCGGCGAACATGAGGCGCTCGCCGTGGGCCGTCGGGCGGAACTGCAGCGCGCCGGCGCTGCGCCACTCGTCGAGCAGGACTCGCGTCTCGCCGGAAGCGAGGTCCACGACGTGGATCGCCGAGCGGCCCGAGTTCGTGCCCAGGTCGTAATCCCTGACCGCGTAAGCGGCCGTGGAGCCGTCCGCGGTCACGGAGGTGGAGCCGATGCGCTCGAGGTCCCACAGGAGCTCGGGCGTCATCACGCGCTCCTGGGCGGGCGCGGCGAGAGCGAGGAGGAAGATGGAGTTCAGCATGTCGCCGGGGAGGGTAACGGCCCGACGGGAGCTCGCGCGCGAGGGATAGGACCGATCGGGCCGATCCTCCTGGACCCGGCGGCCCGGGATCGCTCCGGACGCTCGCGAGCGCTGTCGCCCGGGGAAGGAGGTCGGGTCTCGCTCCACGCCGCTGCCGGGCTGCGGGCTGCTCCGAGCGCGCTCCTGGCGCCGCGAAGATCAGCCCCGGCGCTCGACCAGCATCGCGTCGCCGTAGCTGTAGAAGCGAAAGCGCTCGGCCACGGCGTGCCGGTAGAGCGAGAGGACCTGCTCGGTCCCGACGAAGCCGGCCACGAGCATGATCAGCGTGCTCTTCGGCAGGTGGAAGTTCGTGAAGAGCCCGTCGCAGACGCGGGGCGGACTCGCCGGGTGGATGAAGATCTCGGTCGCCCCCCGCGCGGCTCGCACGCGCGCGTCCCGCCCGACGCCGCTCCCCGGATCCCAGCACGACTCGAGCGTCCGCGCGCTCGTCGTCCCCACCGCCACGACGCGCCCGCCGCGCTCCTTGCAGGCCCGCACCTTCTCCGCCGTCTCCTCGGACAGCTCGTAGCGCTCGCTGTGCATCCGGTGCTCCTCGAGGCGCTCCGCGGTGACCGGGCGGAACGTGCCAGCGCCGACGTGCAGCGTCACCGTGGCCCGCTCGACGCCGCGCTCAGCGAGGGAGCCCAGGAGCTCGTCGGTGAAGTGGAGGCCCGCGGTGGGCGCCGCGACGGCGCCGGGTGCGCGGGCGTAGACCGTCTGGTAGCGCTCGCGATCCTCCTCGTCCGCAGCGCGCTCGATGTAGGGAGGGAGCGGCATCGAGCCGACCTCCTCCAGGAGTTCCTCCGTTCCGGATGCAGGGCGCCCGACGTCCTGGAGAGCGACGTACCAGCCGCCCGTCGCGTCGTCACGCTCGAGCGCGACGAGTTCCACGGAGCGCCCGTCGATTCCGAGGCGCTCACCGGCGCGGAGCTTCTTCGCAGGCCGCACGAGAGCGCGCCACGCCCCCGAGCCCCCGGCTGCCGCGCGAGGCTCCAGGAAGAGCGCCTCCACGACCCCGCCGCTCTCGCGGCGGGCGTGGACCCGGGCCGGCAGGACCCGCGTGTCGTTCAGCACGAGGAGGTCCCCGGGCCGGAGCCACCGACCCAGGTCACCCACCACTCCGTGCTCCGCCCCACGCGCGTCCCCGTCCGGCCCCGCCACGAGAAGGCGGGCCGCATCGCGCGGCTCCACGGCCTGCTGCGCGATCAGCTCTCCGGGGAGGTCGAAGTCGAAGTCCGCTGTCTGCAAGGGGCTCAGATGTGTCTGAAATATGTCGATCGTGGACGGATGCGCTCGGCGCCGCGTGAGCCCGCTCTCGGCTCCAGGCTCCAGCAAAAACCCGTAGGTAGTGCCCCTAGGCCATTGGGGCGAACAATTCGCTCTGGATCATCCCCCAGGGAACGGCCCTGGCGGCCCGTCCGGCGAAAAAGAGACGGCAAACACTCATTGAGCTAGGGACTCCACCTGCCGTTATAGGCAGTGAGCCAGTCGCTCATCGGCTTCGTCTCCGTGCCCGGGGGGGCCTCGGAGACGATAGCCATCTTCCCCGCAGGGAAGAACTCCTGGGAGGGTCCAGCGCGCCGCACACCGCGCTGGGCCCTCCTTCTTTTTCGCCCGCGTCCAGGCGCGAGTCGCCGGGTCAGGAGAGCTCCCGTCTGGCCGCCTCGATGTCCTCGAGTCCCGCCGCCCGTGCTCGCGCGGCGAAGGTCGAGGGGTCCCACCCCAGGAGCCGCGCGGCGCCGGCCGCGTTCGGGCGATCGCGCGAGGTGCGCGCCGTCCAGGCGGCAGCCGCGAGATCGCGGGCGGTCGCCTCGCGCGGCGGAATCCGCTCGCGCCATTCGAGGCCGAGCTCGGACGCGGACACCGAGAGGCTCTGCGCGGTGATCGGACCCGCGGCAGCGGCGGAGCGCACGAGACCGACGAGGTCACGGACGCCTCGCCCCCATCGCTGACGCCAGAGCGCAGCGACGGCCGCCTCCGGGAGGGGCGTCGTGGCGTGGTGTCCTTCGATCGCCCTCGCCACCGCCCGCGCGATCGAGGGGATCCAGTGCCGACGTCGCTCCAGCCCCGACAGGCTCTGGCGAGCGCGCGCTCGCTCGTCGGCTCGCTCCTCCGCGTCCACCCCCGGCCGCGTGATCAGGACGAGCGCGATGTCCGGCTTCGCCGCTCCCTCTCGCCATCGTTCGACGATCTCGCGCTCGACCGTCGCGCACCCCTCCGACGCCGGGACGACCACGGTCGCGCCGGGCCGCGCCGCCCGCCCGATGGCACGCCCAAGGGCCGACGCGCCTCTCTCGGGCGCGACGAGCGTGAGCGGGCCGCGCGCGCCGAACCAGATCCGTGCCTCGTGCAGCGCCGCCGCTGCAGCCATCCTGCCCGCGCCGGGTGGCCCCGCGATCTCGAACACCTGCGCCCCGTGCGCTGCGCCGGCGCGGGCCAGCCACTCGACGAACGCCTTCCCGTCCGGCGCGTCGACGTCGACCCCGAACCCACCGCGCCCGCGGAGCCGATCGTCGAGCGCCGCCGCGAAGACCTCGTGCGCGGCGCGATCGAGGCCCCGCTCCCAGCGCTCCACGTTCTGCGGCCGCGTGTCCTCGCGGCGGGTCGACTCGACGACCACGGCCGCGACCGGCACGGCCCCGACCTGAAGCGGGATCGCGGCGCCGGCGGACGAACGCTCGAAGAGCGTGTCCGTGCCGCGGTCCGAGGCCCGGCGATGCGCGCGCGACCGGAGCATCGGTCCGTAGCGGACGGAGATCCCCTCGCGCAGCGCCCGGCTCGCGGGC
>CBFIJG010000164.1:0-4653 GCA_965662915.1 Planctomycetota bacterium
CCGCCGTCCTCGCGGGGCTCGCGCTCGGGACCTACGCGGCCACCCTCGACGCGTGGCTGCGAGCGAGGAGCGCACGCGCCCGGCGCAGGCTTGCCAGGAACGGCGAGGACGCCGCGCTCGGCGAGGCGATCCGCGCCATCCGCGCGGCCCACGGCGCGGATCCTGCTGCGCGAAGGAAATGACGTGATCCCGCGGGAGCAGGCGAAGAGGCCTGCTCGGGCCCTCCAGGCGGCCCGCCCCGCTCCTGATCGCCGCACTGCTGGTGAGGGCCGGAGCGCGGCGAGGCGCGCGACCGACAGGCCTGGTCCCGCGGCACGAACCCGTCCACGTCCGACCTCACCCTCGGCGTCCACGTCGCGTTCCATCGATTCGACGAGCCCAGCACTCAGGCAGCCAGCGGGCCCGCCCTCCTCAACGGGAGCGCGGGCCCGCTCGTTCGAGGCAGGCGAGAACGAGGATCCAGCGGGGCGGAGCAACGGGAACTTGGCAACGCCGACTCCGAGCGCGCGGCTAGGCGCTTACCCGTAAACACGCTTCAGCGATCACGCGATCGATCCGCCTGGACGGGGCGGGTCGGCAAAAGACCGGCATTGCTGTCCGCTCGAGACCGCCTCTCGCAGTTCCGAGGACGGGAAGCGGCAGAGGGCGCTGATTCGCAAGCGCGCACTCGATCCCTGTCGCTGCTGCGCTCCGGTGTCCACCCAGGCCATCGCGTGGAGCGACGATCGCACGAGGCCCTCCCCGTCTTGCAAGCCCCCCCTTTCTCTCCAACCGGAACTCCCTTATGCGATCCAAGAACGAACGCAACACCCTATTCGGGCTGGCCCTCGCGGCCGCGGCCCTGACCGCAACCACCGCTGCCCAGCAGAGCTCGGCGGTCGAGCCCGTGACCGACGAGCCACGGCGCGCCCAGAGCCCCGTGACCTCTGTGGATCCCTCCACCAACCCCGACAAGAAGCGGTCCACGGAGATCGCGATCTCCGAGCCGGGAGCCTTCGTCATCGAGACCGGTTACCCGGCCGAGCTCGACGACTCCATCCCCCTACCTGTCGACGCCGTCGTCGACATGATCGACGGCAAGGACGTCGTCCTCGAGGAGGCCAGCGGCGACCCCTACTTCCTCGGCTTCATCGGCGGAAAGCACTACCCGCCGGCCAACGAGATCCTCGATCCCCAGCTCGCCCTCGCCGCCAGCGCTGGCGCCCTCGACGGTCGCCCGGACGACGTCACCTACGGCTTCGTGATGTTCTCCAAGCGCATCACCCAGGAGCGCCGCGACGCCCTCACCCGGATGGGCTGCCGCATCCTCGGCTTCCACCCCCACTACACCCTCAAGGTCGCCATCCCCTCCAAGGCGATCGGCGACGTCTCGGTGCTCGAGTTCGTTCGCTGGGTCGGCGTCGCGCGGGCTTCCCAGAAGCTTCACCCCGCGACCCAGGAGTCCATGGATCGAAGCGGCGGCCGGACGCGACTGTACGTCTCGGTCTTCGAGGGCGACGACATGTCGGCCGCCGAGGAGATCCCCTTCGGCAGCGCTTCGACGGTGGATCCGGACGGCAGCGAGGTGCAGATGGAAGACGCGCGGAGCATCTTGACTCGCTCGAACGGCTGGATGCAGCGCGCGCTCGAGCAAGAGGGCGTCACCGTGATCAGCTACACCGCGCGCCAGAAGGCCTTCCTCGTCGAGGCCGATGAGAGCCACCTCGAGACGCTCACGGCCCTGGACTTCGTTCAGTTCATCGAGCCCATCTTCGATGCAGAGCTCGCCGCGGCGCCGCACGACGAAACGCGCGCGATGATCATGAGCGATCGTCTTCGACTCACCAGCGATGGTGGTACGACCCAGACCGTCGTGATGGGTCTCGTCGACTCGGGCCTCGAGAATGCCCACGACGATCTCGGCATCTTCGGCTGGGGCTGGAATTGCACCAGTGAGTCCTCGGCGTGGGACGACAGCAGCAACGGCGGCAACGGCCACGGCACGCACGTGGCTGGCACTCTGTTCGGCCGTGGCATCGCGGAGGTCGATCAGATGGGCAACGCGCCTGGCCTCGGCTCGTGGAACACCGGACGCATCTTCAACTACCGCCGATTCCCGAACCCCTGCGGCGTTGGAACCGATGTCATCGTCGACAGGTTCAGCAACTCCGTGACCGACTCCAACGGGAACACGACCCGGAGACCCCACGTCGTCAACAACTCGTGGGGGAGCTTCAGCGGCTCCACGCCGGTGGGAACCGAGTTCGAGGCTCGCGTGGCTGACGACGCCACGTTCGACCACGACCAGCTCTGGGTCTGGGCCGCAGGCAACAGTGGCCCGACCGCAGGCACGATCAGCATCCAGTCGGCGGCGAAGAACTCCTTCGTCGTCGGCAACGTCGTCGACTACATCTCCTCGACCGTCGGCGACCCCGGCAATCTCTGGACGAGTTCCTCGCGAGGTCCGACCGGCGACGGACGCTGGAAACCCAGCGTCACCGCCCCGGGCCGCCGGGTGCGTAGCTGCCTCGCCAACGACAACAGCGGCTACGCCGGCTACAGCGGCACCTCGATGGCCTCGCCCCACGCAGCGAGCGCCGCGGCGATGCTGATGGACGCCCGCCCTTTCTTCCTCGACAAGCCAGAGGCGATGCAGTCGCTCCTGATGGCGACGGCCATGACGGACGACAACACGGTCATCACCACCGAGACGAACAGCCACCTCGACAACTACGGTGCGGGACGGATCAACGTCTACAAGGCTCGGTACAACTTCGGCGGCAACACGTCGACCACGTGGACCTGGCAGAACTCCGGCTCCAACTGGACCTTCGCGGACTTCACCGTCCCGGTGGGCTGCACGCGCATCGTCGCGGTGATGAGTGCGCTCGAGACCTCGGCGTCGAGCGGCGCGTCCCAGGCGCTCATCAACGACTGGGACTTCTACCTCGACCGCGATCCGATCGACCCGGCGGGCGACACCGGTGAGTACTTCGCTCAGCAGAGCAGCATCGACAACAACGAGCTGCGGATCATCGAGAACCCGGCGTCCGGGCCCTGGCGCTGGAAGGTCTACCCCGACTCCGTCACGTCGAGCACCAAGATCGGCGTCACCGTGTACTTCGTCGTCGATGACACGACCCCGGACGCGACGCTCACCCTCACGGCCTCGGACAGCTTCGTCCAGCCCGGTGATGATGTCGACGTCACGGCCAACGTGGACGTGGACGACTACGTCGCGTCCGCGGTCGTTCTCGACCGAAGCGGCAGCTCTGCGACCCTCGTGGGCGCGACGTCGACCCTGGCTGATGGAATCGTGACCGATCTGACCGACAACGAGTCGGGTGGCGCGGACCTCACCCTCGGCGACATCACGGACAACCGCGACCGCGCGGCGACCTGGACCCTCCGGTACAGCACCGAGGGCAACAAGTCGGTGTCGGTCGAGGCGCGCTCCGACAACATGATCGACAAGAACGCGACCGTGAACATCGTCGTCGACGGGACCCAGCCGAGCGCCGTCTCGGGCCTGACCTCGACCTCCCACACGATCAACGAGTGGTCGAACGACCCGACCATCGATTACTCGTGGACCCAGGCCGTCGACACCCTGAGTGGAATCGACGGCTACGGGATCTTCGAGGCGTCCATCGCCATCAGCCCGGGCGCCATTCTCGACATCGGGGCGGTCTCGTCCTACACGAGTCCGGCCTGGACGTCCTCGACCAGCCCGCGGTACTTCAACATTCGCTCGGTCGACCGCTCGGGGAACTGGGACACGGACTACGAGTCCACCGGGCCCTACTTCATCGACGTGACCGAGCCGGGCCTCGCGACCTTCGCCGGCTCGACACACCCGGTCGGCACCGCGCGATGCGAGCGCACCATCACGGTGAACTGGAACGCGGCCACGGACGCGCACTCCGGCGTCGAGGGCTACGGCCTCTTCTGGACCACGAGCCCGACCTCTGCGCCCGCGGACGTCCTCGACACGACGGGGACCTCCGACACCGTCACGCTCGCCCCGGGCACCTATTACCTCAACATGAAGACCGTCGACGTGGCCGGGAACTGGACCTCGACCTACTCGAGCTTCGGCCCGTTCATCATCAGCGACGAGTGCGGCACGAACTACTGCGCGGCGAACCCGTCCTCGACGGGCGCCCCGGCCCGGATCCGCGCCCTCGGCTCGGACACCGCGGCCGCCAACGACCTGACGATCGAGGCCTACGACATGCCGCTCAACACGTTCGGTCTCCTCGCGACCAGCCTCGCTCCGGGATTCGTCGCCAACCCCGGAGGCAGCCAGGGCAACCTCTGCCTCGGCGGCTCCCTCGGCCGCTACAACGCCAACATCATGAACTCGGGCGCGACAGGCAGCTTCCAGATCCCGCTCGACCTGACCATGACCCCGACCTCGTCCGGCATGGCGAGCGTCGCGGCTGGAGAGACGCGCTACTGGCAGGTCTGGTACCGCGACGCGAACCCGACCCCGACGTCCAACTTCACGGACGGCGTCTGCGTCACGTTCTATTGATCCGATGAGCGGCGCGCGCTGACGCGCGCCGCATCCGAGAGCCAGCGGGCCCGCGCTCCCCTCCGGGATCTCGGGCCCGCTCCTTCGTGAATAGCCGGGACGCAGCTCCGGCAGGGCAGGACGATCGAGTCCACCGC
>CBFIJG010000165.1:0-4651 GCA_965662915.1 Planctomycetota bacterium
ACCCGAAGTGGTGGAACCGACGTCTCTCAGCTCGGGGGGGCCTCGAAGCTCGTGGTCGTCCTCGGGGCGCTCCTCGTCATCGTGAGCGCCGCCTACGGAGCCTTCCTCCTGGCGAGCTGAAGGAGCCAGGGCGGGCCCGCCGACGGCCTCGCTCCGCGACTGGCTGCCCGATCTGCACCGCCCGTCGCCGAGCCTGGATCTCGAGGGCCATCCGGCGCGAAATACCACCCGGCGCGGCCCGTAGAGCGCCCCCGTCCCCCGCCTGGATCCCATGCGCAGCAAAGCCCCCCTCATCGTCATCGCCGCGATCGTCGTCGCGGCCGCCGGCTTCTTCATCATCGGCGGGGGGCCCTCCACGCCTCCCGGCCAGGACGTCGGCCGAGCCGAGGCCCAGGAGAGACCGGACGAGCCGGCGGAACCGGTGGACCTCGTTGGAGTGGGCGACGGCGGCGACGACGATCGCGCGAACGTGGACGCCGCGCTCGTGGACGACGGGGCGATGGACGACGGAGGGCACCCCTGGGCTGGCAAGCTCGCCGGAGTCACCGGGCGCATCGTCGAGGAGGACGGGACCCCTGTCGTCGCGATGCGCGTCGAGCTGCTCGAGGTGGACCTCTCGAGCATCATGAAGGTGGAACACTCGGCCATGGGGCTCGAGAGCCCGGAGGTCGGGGAGGCCTTCACCGACGAGGAGGGCCGCTTCCTCCTCGACGACGCGCGCCAGACGGCCTACCACGCGCTCAACATCGGCCGGGGAACCGGGCGCTCCACGGTCCGCTTCATCGAACACGCCCTCGAGCACGGTGAGCTCACGGACGTCGGCGACATCGTCCTCCCGGCCTTCGGGACCCTGGTCGGGACGGTGATCGACGAGGACGGTGAGCCCGTCGCCGGCGCGCGGATCCGCGCCTTGCCGATCCCCGAGGTGGTCGTCCAGAGCGGCGTCCTCGACCTGCGCGAGGGTACGGTCGTGGCCGGCGGCGAGGACGACGATCGCAAGCTGGCCTTCGACATCCCGCGCCGCGCCTTCCAGGTGCTCGAGCGCCTGCCCATCCCGACGACCTACTCCGCCGCGGACGGGACCTTCCGACTCGAGGGGGTCACGCCCGGCACCGTCTCCGGTGGCGCGGACTTCCCCAAGCACGTCGGTGCGCCCTTCGGACCCATCGAACTCGCCGCGGGCGAGGAGAAGGACGTCGGCGAGCTGGAGCTGCTCTTCGGCCGCGAGGTGACGGGCAAGGTCACCGACGGCGCGGGCCGCCCCGTCGTCGGCGTCGAGGTCTCGGCCGGCGCGCTCAACCCCCTGGTCCCCGTGGGCCTCATGCAGCCCGCCGGCGTCACGGACGAGGCCGGCCGTTTCAGCGTCGAGGGCATCCCGGAGGAGGGCTCCCTGCTCGGCATCGCACGGCGTACGAGCAGCGAGACCTGGACCGTGGCCGAAGCGACGGGCGTGGGCGACGTGGTCGACATCGTGCTCCCCACGGCGACCCCGGTGCTCGTCAAGCTGCGCGATGAGGAGGGCGAGCCCATCGAGGGCGGCGACGTGCGCTTCACCGCGACCGGCGGCGAGAGCGAGATGGTCCAGGCGATGCTCGTCATGAACATGTTCGAGGGCTTCGACCCCGAACCCGCCGAGTCGCGGGAGGTGGAGCCGGGCGACTACGAGGTCGGCAACGTCACCTACGGGGATTGGAGCGTCGAGGCCCGCGCGCCTGGCTACGCCCCGGCCTTCGGGGAGGTGACGCACACCGGCGACGGCACCAACCTGACCCTCACCATGACGCGCGGCAACGTGATCCGCGTGACGGTGACCGACGAGGCCACCGGCGAACTGCTCCCCAAGGCCCACGCGATGCTCATGGGGCCCAAAGGCGCCTTCATGGGCTCGTACGCCGGCGGCTTCACCGACGAGGAGGGCGTCGCCGAGCTCGGGCCCGTGTCGAGCACCTTCCTCCAGGACGTGAAGTCGGGCCGCTCCTTCTTCGGCGGCGTCTCCGTCGTGGTCGAGCACCCCGAGCACGGCACCTCCTACGAGGACGTGGCCGACGATCTCGCCTTCGTGGACGGGTCCATCGACGTGGCCGTCGCCCTCCCTGCGCGCTGCACCCTGAGCGGGCGCGTGAGCTGGGCCGGCGAGAACCCGCCGGGGCTCTACATGATCGCGCTGCGGCACGTCGAGGAGAAGCCGAAGCTGCAGATGACCTCGCCGCCGCGCACGGCGCTCACCAACCACGAGGGACGCTTCCGTTTCACCGGAGTGGCTCCCGGCGCGTACCGAGCGACGATCATGGAGCGCTGGCTCCAGGGCGATCCGATCTCGCTGATCATCGATCAGAAGGAGCCGAAGGTTCTCGACGATCGCGCCGTCGACGTGGAGGTCGCGAAGGACAACTACCTGGACGTGCAGCTCTCGCCGGAGGGCGACGGTCCGACCGGCAGCTTCGCCGGGCGGATCACGGCCAACGGCGCCGGTGTCCCGGGGCTGAAGGTGGAGGTCCGGGGGCTCGAGGAGGAGCTCGTGCTGGAGACCAACTCGGTCGGCGAGTTCGAGACGCCGCAGATCTCCACGATGAAGCGTATCGGGATCCGCATCTCGGGCCCGATCCCGATGGACGACGGCGAGCTCGTGGAGCAGAAGGTCTACGACGAGTGGAAGCGACCCCAGGCGGAGCAGACCACGCGGATCGACCTCGACCTCAACTACCAGCGCGTGCGGATCGCCGTCGTCGACAAGAAGACCGGCGCGCCGCTGCCCGGCGCGGAGGTCAGGATGCGCGGCAAGGGACGCCGCAGCTGGCGCGGCGGGACCGAGAAGACGACGGACGCGAAGGGCATGGCGAGCTTCGTGGTGCCCGACAGCGACGAGCGCACGCTCCAGGTCACGAAGGACGGCTACGGGACCCTCCGCCTCGAGATCAGCGCGCGCGACGCGGGCGAGACCCTCACCGCCGAGCTGCAGCCCGCGGTCCCCTGCCGGGGCACGGTCGTCCCGCCCGAGGGCGCGAACCGCGACCGCCTGTTCTTCCGCGTCGACACCGGCGGCGGTCGCGGGGAGGGCTGGACCCAGGTGGACTCGGACGAGCTGACCTTCAACGTCGAGGGGCTGATGCCGGGCACCTACCGGGCGGAGACCTGGACCGGGACCCAGGGCATGATCCAGGTGGAGTTCGATCTCGGGCCGAACGGCGACGAGAACCTCGTCCTCGACTTCACGCGCCCGATCAAGTGAGGTGACTGCCCATGGAGGGCGGCCAGCGAGATCCGAGGAGAGCGCCGCGCGGCAGCCGCGTGGCGCTCTTCGCGCGCTACGAACTCGGCGCGGCGGCGGGCAACGCGGTGGCCGCGCGCGCGCTGATCGAGGGGCTCGAGGAGCGCGGACTCGAGGTCCGATTCGTCGGTCCTTCAGGCGAATGGCGGGACGGGGCCGATGCTCCCGATCTCTGCCACGCGCTCCACGCGGGCTCGAGCGCCACGGCCGCGCGGGCGTGTGCGGAGGGCAGCGGGGTCCCGCTGGTCATCACGGTGACGGGGACGGACCTGGAGGACTGGACCGACGAGATCGAAGCGAACCTCGGTCGGGCCGACGCGATCGTCGCTCTCTCCGCTCACCAGGAGGCTGCGCTCGTCCGCGCGGGTCACGGTGATCGCGTCGTGCGGATCGGCCAGGGCCTCGACCTGGATCGGCTGGAGCGCCTCGCCACCGGGCCGAGCGGCGGAGAGCTCGACGGCCTCGGAGCCCTTCCTGCCCGAACCCGCGTGGCGGTCCTCCTCGCGGGGCTCCGGCCGGTGAAGGACCTGCACATGGCCCTCGACGCCTTCGCGCGCCTCGCATCCTCACCCGGGGCGGGCGCGGCGTGGCGCCTCCTCATCGCGGGCGACGTCGTGGACGCGGAGTACGCAGAGGGAATCGCGCGCCGCGTCGACGGGATGGCGAACGTCGTCCTCCTGGAGGCGCTCCCGCACGACGCGGCGATCCGCACCCTGTCGCGAGCCGACGTGGCGCTGAACACGAGCGTCACCGAGGGCGAATCGCGCACGATCCTGGAGGCGCTCGCCCTCGGCGTGCCGGTCGTCGCGCGGGACAACGCGGGCAACCGGCAGCTCCTGGCAGCAGCGGAGGAGGGCCAGCTCTTCCAGAGCGCCGAGGAGCTGGCCGCGATCCTCGATGAGAGGGGGCGGGCCGGTGAGCCGGCGCGCGCGGGCGGCCGCGCGGAGCCGGGATTCACGGCGCTGCTGCGCCCGACGCTCGCGGACGAGCTCGCCGCGTACCTCGAGCTCTACTGGCGGCTCCTGATCCGCTGATCAGGAGTAGCCGCGCGCGGCCGCCGCGAGCATCTCGAACCAGGCGTCGGCGCACCTGTCCCAGGTCCGGGGCTCCAGGGTGGGCGAGGCCGCGGCGAGCGCCCGTTCGACCGCGTCGACGAGCCCGTCCACGTCGCCCACCCCGAAGCGCTCCGCGCCCGGCCCGGTCACCTCGCGGTGAGCGGGGATGTCGGAGACCGCCGTGGGACAGCCCGCGCGTAGAGCTTCGAGCGGTCCGATCCCGCAGCCCTCGAGCTGCGAGGGGAAGACGGCGACACGCGCTGCGGCGAGGAGCCTCGCGAGGGCCTGGTCGTCGGCGGGCGTGACGTGCTCGAGCCGGTCCGCAGCG
>CBFIJG010000166.1:0-4461 GCA_965662915.1 Planctomycetota bacterium
GAAGACCCCGTCGAGGAGCTCGTAGGCCTCGACGTACTGGTGCCGGCTGTGGTGGTACTCCGCGAGGCTCTCCCGGAGCTCCAGGCGACGGAGGGGGGCGTCCCTGCGGTCCGCTCGCTCGAGATCGGCCATCAGCTCGGCCGCCAGCTCCACCGGGTTCCCGTATTCCTCCTCGAGGGCGAGGAGCGCGTCCGTGTCCTGCCGGGCCGCGAGCGCGGTGGTCGCCTCGAGCAGCAGCAGGCAGCGTTGATGCTCCAGTCCGGACCGGGAAGCCTCCGCGAGGTAGACCCGCGCCAGCTCCTCCACCCGGACGTACTCCTTGGCCTCGCTGAGGCCCTCGAGTCCCGCGAGGCGCGCATCCATCAACAGCTGGTGCGCGTTCGCGTCACCCGATTCCAGCGCCTCCCCGGCGCTCTGAATGGCCTCGTTCGCCACCTCGGTGGCGAGCTCGAAGTGACCGAACTTCATGGCGAAGTGACTGGCGGCCAGGAACTGCCGCGCGCGCTCCGCGGGGGACGTTCCCACGCGCTCCCGCGCCGCGCTCGCCATGACCTCCACCAGCTCCATGGTGCGCGCCGGATCCAGGTCCGAGCCCGGAGCCAGCACGCGCAGGGCCTCCTCTGCGGTGGCGAGGGAGCTGCGCGCCACGAGGCGCTCCCTGGCCATGGTCCTGAGCGCGTACGCCCCGATCAAGAGCAGCAGAACGAGCGAGACGACCGAGGTCGTGCGGATCGGTCGGCGCCGGGCCACCTTGGCCAGACGCCGGAGCGGGCTCGCGCGGCGGGCCAGGATCGATCGGTGGTCGAGGAAGCGTCTCAGGTCCTCGGCCAGGCCGTTGGCGTCCGCGTAGCGCCGGCCCGGGTCCTTCTCGAGGGCCTGCATGCAGATCGTCTCCAGGTCCCCCGGGATCTGCCGGCGGATCTGCCGCGGCGGGAGCGGGTCACGGTCGAGGATCCGCTGGTTGACCTCCTGCGTCGAGGAGCCCTCGAAGGGGCGCCGCGAGGTGAGGGCCTCGTAGATGACGACCCCGAGACTGAAGACGTCGGACCGCGCGTCCAGGTCCCGCTCCTCGCGCACCTGCTCCGGGGACCTGTAGAAGGGGCTGCCCGCGCCGCTGCGGGAGGTGGCCATGGACCTGTCCTCGGCGTCGGTCGCGAGGCCCAGATCGCCGACGACCGGCACGCCGGTGGAGCGGATGAGGATGTTGGCCGGCTTGAGGTCGCGGTGGACGATGCCCTTGTCGTGGAGCATCCCCACGGCCTCGGCCACCTGCAGGAGGAAGCGCGCGCTGCGGCGGTCGAAGCTCGGCGGCCGCACCACGCGGCGCTCCTCCTCGAGGAGGTGTCGGAGGGTCTGCCCGCCTTCGATGCACTCGAGGACGATGTAGTGCAAACCGCGGTCGACGCCGATGTCCAGCAGGGTCAGGACCGAGGGGTCCGAGAGACCTCCGGCGATCCTCGACTCCCGTTCGAAGCGCCGGAGTTGACGCTCGGAGAGGCCGTGCTCGGGGTGCAGGACCTTGACCGCGACGAAGCGGCCGACGCGAGAGTCCCGGGCCCGCCAGACCGTGCTCGAGCTCCCGCGCCCGAGGAGCTCGAGCAGCTTGTACCTGCCGATGGTGTCGCCCGCGGCCGGCGGAGCTCCGATGCTGGCGCGGTGCGACCTGATCCTGCGGACGTCCTCGAGCATGCCCTCGAGGACCGCCCTCGTCCCGGGCGCGAGGGACTCGAGCTCGGCCGTCGCATCGAGCACGCCGCTCTGCTGCTCGCGCTCGAGGACGCGGCCGAGGATCTCCGCCGCCTCCGCGACCTCCGGCCTCTGGCCCTCGTCGTGATCTCCTTCGCCTTCCGCGCTCATCTCTCGAGTTCCGCCTCCAGCGCGAGGCGCGCCCGGTGGATCCGCTGGCGCAGACTGTCCAGGGTGATGCCCAGCTCCTCGGCGAGCGTGACGCGATCCCGGCCGTCCATCACCGCGCGCAGGAGCTGCCGGTGGTGATCCTCGAGGGAGGCGAGGGCCAGCGTGATCCGCGCCTCGCTCTCCGACGAGATCAGGCGGCTGAGGGGGCCGTGATCCTCCGTCCAGCGCTCGTACTCCTCCTCGAGACGGGCGAGCTCCCCGGGCGCGACGGCGGAGGGGCGCTGGCCACGGATGCGGTCGAGCCTCTTCCAGCGCAGCCGCAGGCGCATCAGGCTCAGGAACTGGCCGCGGGACTCGAAGTAGAGCGCGTGGAAGTCCGGCAGGAGATCGCCGACCACGGACTGCATGAGGTCGGTGTGGTCGAGGTCGGGGGAGCTCTCGAGACCCTCCGCGCCAGGACCGAACAGGAGCCCCCTGAAGAAGGCGAGGAACTCCCCCTGGACCTGCCGGTTCGTCCGGGCCGCGTCGAAGGCGAGGGAGAGCATGGCATCGGTGGGATCGACGCCCCGGCCCACGGGGGGTGCAGACCGGAGCATGTCGAAGGTCTCCTCGGCCTCGGGCCCGGCGAGGGCGCGGACGGTCTCCGGTCCGAGCAGCTCGGAGGCGAGCCGGGAGAGGGTCTCGTCGGTCATCCAGCCGTCCCCGGGAGAACGGGCCGTGGCCCGCGGAAGGCGGCAGGCAGGCACACCCGTCGTCGACCGCGGCGCGACCTGGCGGGAGGTGGCAGAAGCCATGAAGCCGTGCGAGCGGCGAGACTGACGGTACTCACGCGGTTGCAGAGCACCAGGAGCCCGCTTCGTGACGCGCATTCCCGGACTTTTCCTCCCGGCTGCGCCGGCCAGGGAGAACGACCTGCTCCTTCGAGGATCGTTCGAGCGACCCACGGACCTGCGCGGCTGCTCGATCGTCCAAGATCCTTCCCTCGTGCTCGCGGTGGCGAATGCGGATGCTCCCTGGCGGCCACTCTCATGCGCGTCCTGACCCTCAACCTCCACAACCCTCACGCGTCAGCGATCGGGAAGCTCGCCGCGCTCCTCGACGCGAGCGGCGCCGAGGTTCTCGCGTTGACCGAGTGCGGCCGCGCTGCCGCCGAGGGTCTCGCCCGCGCACTGGACTGCGAGGGGCTGGTGCACGCGCACGCGCCGTATTGGGGGAACGCCCTCCTGACTCGCACCCTCCCCGTCGAGCGGAGCGCGACCGTCGAGCTCCCCCCGTCCTCCCTCGGCGAGACGCGCAGCGCAGCCGTCGCGGATCTGCGCTCGAACGGAGAGCAGGTGCGCATGGTCGCCACTCACCTCGACCATCTCGATGAGTCCGACCGGATCCGGCAGCTGCAGCATCTCGCCGAGAGCACCGACCTCGCCGAGTGCGTGCTGATGGGCGATCTGAATGCCCTGACGCGAGCCGACTACGGCGCCCCGCGCTGGGAGGAGCTCGGGGTCCAGCGCCTGAAGGCCGGCGTGTCCCCCGCTCGCACCGAGCTGACGGACTGGCTGCGCGAGCACCTCGCGATGGAGGACGCGCACGATGCGCGCCCCGAAGGCGCACCCCTGATCGCGACCTGCCCCTACGGAACGAGGGTCGACTACGTCCTGGTCGGCCCGCTCTGCCCCGTGACGGCAGCGCCGGGAACCTACCGCGTGCTCGACGCCATGACCGGGGGCCTGACCGACCACGACGCGGTCACCGTGGACCTCGTTCCACGCCCCGCGCCTGTGGACTGAGCCGGTCGATCCGGGCGCGGCGAGCGGCCGACACGAATCGCGCGGACGACGCCGACGCGGCCCGAGCGAGGCGCGTCCGTGCACGGAGGAAGACGGCGCCGTGCAACGAACGCAGTGAGCCGGTCAGGGCCGCGACTCGAGGTCGCGATCCTGACCGGCTCCGAGGTATCTGGAAGCGGTGAGTGTGTTCCGCGCGAACGCCGTTCCAGGGAGAGGAGCGAGGCTCTGGCCTCACGCGCCACGCTTTCCTCTCGGGCCGTCCGTGATCAGCCGTTCGTCCACTCGATGTAGAGCATGCGCGCGCGGACGACCTGACGCTGGTAGGACTCCAGGTACTGCTCGAAGGAGACCTCGCCGCTGTTGAGCATCGCCTGGAGCTCGGACCGGAGGAGCGCGAGGCGGTCCATCAGGATCTCCTGTCGGAGGATGGACAGCATCTGGGAGGTCGTCGTCGCCATCAGCGCCGACCGCTCGAGGGCGGCCATGACGCGGTTGCGGAAGTCGACCGGGTCCGGCGCGTCGACGAAGGTCTCGGCGCGCTGGATGAACTCGGCGGCCACGTCGTGAGCCATCTCCCGGGTCCAGCCGGCGGCGATGGCGCGGTCGGAGAGAGCGCCGAGAGCGCGGAAGAGGCGGGCCGAGACGAACTCGCGGCGCAGGGCGGCGAGCTCCTGCTCGATGACGAACACCTCGAGGGCGCTGGCCCGCAGGGATTCGATGTGGCTGAGGAGGCGCGTGCGGAGCTCCGGATCGGAGGGAAGGTCCCCGATGAGGTCCTCGAGGGTGGTGAGCGTCTCGTCGACCGCCTCCTCGGAGTAGC
>CBFIJG010000167.1:0-4329 GCA_965662915.1 Planctomycetota bacterium
GGCGCGGCCGGCCGCCGCCGCGCCCTGGAGCTCGAGGAGCAACGAGGCGCTCGCAGGATCGGGTCGGCGCACCCGAGCGGCCACCGCGGCGCCGGAGGAGCTCCCCGCCGCCTTCGCGAGGTCGACGAGGAGTCCGTCGCCGAGCTCGATGGACCCCCCCTCCAAAGGGGAGAGGATCCAGCTGACGCCACCCTTGAAGGACTCGCGCGCCTCGAGGCCGATGCGCGCTCCCGGAGGCAGTCCGTCGACGGGGACCTGGCTCCCGGCGCCCCCCAGTTCGAGCCGCGCACCGCTGAACGCGGCGACGAGCACGTCGCCGACGTCGTCGATCGAGCAGAGCGTCGCGCGCACCGGTGCCGGTCGGCGTCAGAGCGCGGAGACGACCACGCCGCCGCCGGCCTGACGCGCCTCGAGGAACGCCTCGCGCGCCGACGCGTAGAGATCGTCCCGGCGATCGATGCTGGGGCTCGGATAGTTCGCGATCCCGATCGAGAGCTCGATGCGGTCCCCCACGAGGTCGAGGAGCCGACTCTCGTCCGCAGTGTTCGCGACGCGCTGCGCCATGATCTCCGCGCCGTCGGGCCCGGTGTTCGGGAGCAGGAACAGGAACGAGTTCTCGTCGAAGCGTCCGAGCACGTCGGTGTCGCGGGACGCCGCGAGGAAGATCGCGCTCAGCTCGCGCAGGGTGTCGTCCGAGGCCTGACTCTCGAAGCCGAGCATCGCGCAGGCGAGCGGCGCGTGGAAGCGACGCGCGCGCTTGAACTCCTCGTCGATCTTGTAGCTCAGGAAGGAGTAGTTGAAGAGGCCGGTCACCGGGTCGATCAGCGCCCCCATGATCGCGTCGGACTCCTCACGGGCCGGCGCGCTGTCCTCGCCGCCCGGGCCGTTGCCGGTCAACTCCGCGAGCAGGGTCTCGGGGAAGGTGAAGCCTGGTCCCTCGGCGGGCCCGGCACCGCGGGCCTCGGACGCGAGCGCCGGTCGCGGCCCGCCCGATTCGCCGAGGGCGGTCTGGAGCTTGGCGCGGGTGATCGGACGATCGAGCACGCCGGTCGCGCCGCAGTAGCGCGCGATGGGCTCGGCGACACGATTCTCACCCTCGATCAGCACGTAGGTCCGGCACTTCGTCCGGCCGGCGAGGTGACGGAGCATCTCGTAGACGTTCCCGTCCTTGAGCCAGGAGTCCAGGATCAGCACGTCGCCGGGCGCCGGCGGAGCCTCGACGAGGTCCCGCCAGGCCCCGACCTGTTGCACGGCGAAGCCCTCGAGGGTTCCCTCTCCCTGTGCGGCGGAGAGGGCCGCGCGAGCGGTACTGAGGACCGTCTGGTCCCGGGTCGCGATGCGGATCGTGCGGAGGGCGTCACCCATGGCTTTGTGTCGGTGCTGGGGGGCCCGCGCGCGCCGCAGTGCCCCGGATGCGAACAGCGTGCCGACCGAGGTGGCTCGATTCAAACGTGGGGCGCGGGGACCCGCTCGGTCACCATATCTCGGCCATCTGCGGCCCTGGGCTTCAGCCGCTCGAGACCGGCCGCTGAGTCGATCCCAGCCGGGGATCAGCCAGTGAGCTCCTCGAGCCACTCGTCGGGGATCTCATAGTTGGCGTAGACGTTCTGGACGTCCTCGTTGTCCTCCAGCTTGTCCATCAGCTTGAGGATCTTGGCCGCGTCGGACTTGTCCTCGACCTTGATCGTGTTCTGCGGGACGTAACCGGTCTCGGCCGAGAGCAGCACTGCGCCGGCCGCCTCGAGCCCGGTCTTGGTGTCGAGGAAGTCCGTCGCCGCGGCGAAGACCGTGGCCACGTCGCCCTCGACGAGGACGTCGTCGGCCCCCGCCTCGAGCGCCGCTTCCATGATCCCGTCCTCGTCGAAGCTCTTGCCCTCGAAGTCGTCCGCCGCCTGCTCGGCGGTGAGGTCCACGACGAAGATGGACCGGAAGTCGAACATGAAGGAGACCGAGCCCGTGGAGCCCATGTTGCCGCCGCCCCGCTCGAGGGCGTACTTGATGTCGGGCGCCGTGCGGTTGCGGTTGTCGGTCAGGCAGGTGATGAGGAGCGCGACGCCGCCCGGCGCGTAGCCCTCGTAGACGAGCTCCTCGAAGTCGTCGCCGTCCTTCGCGCCGTCACCGCGCTTGATGGCGCGCGTGATGTTGTCCTTCGGCATGTTCGCCGCGCGAGCCTTCTCGACGGCGTACTTGAGCTTCAGGTTCGTGTCAGCGTCCGGGCCGCCCTGGCGCACCGCGGAGATGATGTTGCGCGCCAGCTTGCTGAAGATCTTGGCCCGCTTCGCGTCGACCGCGTTCTTGCGGTGCTTGACGTTCGCGGCGTGTGAATGGCCTGCCATGGGTCGTGGAGCGATGGAGGGAAGAACGAGCGGTGGATCATAGCCGGGCGACGGGGCGGCCCGGAACGGGCGCCGCCCCGCGACGCCATCGGCGCCGAGGGGCGGGGACCGGACGTGGCCGAACGCGCGCCCGGTGACGAGCGACGCTCGGCGCGCGCGGGATCAGCGCTTCGAGAACTGGAAGCCGCGACGCGCGCCGCGACGGCCGTACTTCTTGCGCTCCTTCATCCGGGAGTCACGCGTGAGCAGACCGTGCTCGCGCAGCGCCTCGAAGGTCGCCGGGTTGATGTTCTTGAGGGCGCGGGCGATTCCGAGGGAGACCGCCTCGCTCTGGCCGGTCGGGCCGCCACCCTTGACGTTGCAGAACACGTCGTACTGAGCGAGGGACTCGGTGCTGGCCAGGGCCTGACGCGCGCGCTGGCGGGTCTGGGTGGTGACGAAGTAGTCGTCGATGGGCTTGCCGTTGACGACGAAGCCGCCGGCGCCGGGCTTGAGACGGACGCGCGCGATGGCGGTCTTGCGGCGGCCGAGGCCCCAGGTCCAAGGGTTGTTCACTGCCATGGTGATGATGCTGAGAGGCGGCGGTGCGCGATCAGAGGGACTCGACCTTGTGGGGCTGCTGGGCGGTGTGCGGGTGCTCCTCGCCGGCGTAGACCTTCAGGTTACGGAGGATGTCCCGGCCCAGACGGGTCTTCGGGAGCATCCGGCGCACCGCGAGGGTCACGACGTCCGCCGGGCGACGCTCGATCACCTTGTCGATCGGGACGTGCTTCTGGCCGTCGGGGTAGCCGGAGTAGTGGCGGTAGATCTTCTCGGAGCCCTTGCGCCCGGTGAGGCGCGGCTTGTCGCCGTTGATCACGACCACGTGGGCGCCGGTACGCTCGCTCGGGGTCCAGGTCGGGCGGTCCTTACCTTGAAGGGCGCGCGCGATGTGAGCGGCCATCCGGCCGAGGTTGTGCTCGGACGCGTCGTAGAGGAGCCACCGGTCCTCGGTGTCCTGGCGTCGTACGTGAGTGGTCGTCATGGCGATGGGTGGAGGCGGCTGGGAGCGCCGGCCTCCAGCTTGCACGGGGGTCCCGGGAGCGCCCGCTGGAGCGGGATCCGGGAGAGCTTCTCGGGGACGTGAAACGGACCACGCGGGGCGGCGAGCACGTCGGTCCCAGGCGCCCCGGCGGACCGGGAGCGCTTGGAGGGCCGAAGAGAGTAGAGACCAGCCCCCCGGTGGGCAAGCGGGGACCCGGGGGACTTCTGTGAGGAGTTTCGCCCTCAGCGGCCGAAGCCGACGACCCGCACCCAGAGGCACACCCCGGGCCTTCGGGCCGCGTCTCCCTCCCCCGTGGACGGGGCCCCGAGGCCCACCTCGGCCAGGAGCCTCGACTCGAGGGACGTCCCCACGGCCACCCGCCCGACGAGCAGCGGCTCCCCCATCGGAAGCCCGCTCCGGGCCCAGCCAGGGGGGCCGCCGGCTCCGTCCGCGGACCGAGGGGCCGCCCCGGGGAGCGGTTCCCCCACGGGCCAGGCCCCGGCGGCGGCCCAGGCCTCCCCCGGCCCCTGGCGGGTCCAGACCTCCTCGAAAGGAGCGAGCGTGTTGACCTCCGGCCTCAGGAGCCGGAGGCCGAGGTCGACAACGGCCGTGGCGCGATCGACCCCGACGCGGGGCGATCGCGTCAGCACCCTTCGCTCGGCCGCGCCACCGCCGAGGACGAGCTCCGTTCCGAGGGGACCCGCCGGATCGGTGAGCAGGATCGCAGGCCCCGTTCCGGCCGACCGAGCCCCCGCGTCCTCGACCAAGGGGGCGGGGTTCCGCGCGTTGATCGCCCACTCCAGGTCTCCCGCGGGGCTGGCGCGGCCCTCGAGGACGACGACCGCGCCGGTGGCCTCCCCCGGCGCCTCCACGAGGGCGCGCACCCCGATCGACGCGAGCGCAGCGAGGGCGACCAGCGAGGCCGGCGCGGCCGCTCCCACGAGACGGCGATCCACGGCGAGCACAGCG
>CBFIJG010000168.1:0-4170 GCA_965662915.1 Planctomycetota bacterium
GCCGAGCTCGCGCTCGACGGCGCGGCCCGCGAGGACGACCCGCGCCGGGCCGCGCGTGTGCACGAGGCTCCGCACGAGGGTCTCGAGCCCCTTGCGCGGCTCGACGTGGCCGACGTGCAGCGCGAAGCCCGGCTCCGCAGGCTCGCGGCGAAGGACCGGCAGGTGATCGGCGCCGTTCCCGATGACGTGGACGCGTCCCTCCAGGGAGGGCCACTCCTCGATCACGCGTGAGGCCATCCAGTCGCTCACGACACCCACGGCCCGGGCTCCCTCGAACGCGCGGCGGAGCACGCGTCCACCGATGAGCCGGCGCACGAAGGGTGCGCGCTCGAGATCGATGCTGCGCAGGTCGTGGACGGTCCGCGTCACAGGGACGCCGAGGGCACGCGGCGCGGGCAGGTGGGCGGTGTGCACGAGATCGAAGGGCCGGCCGGCGGCCGCGGCGGCGGCGAGGGCCTCGCGGAGCACGCGCGACTCCGCGAGGGCGCGCATGTGGGGCGGCTGATAGGGGACGTTCGAGGGGATCCGTTCGATCACGTCCGGGAGTTCGAAGGAGATCGGGACGGCGCCCTCGAGGACAGCGAGCCCGCCCCCGGCCGACCGGAGACGCTCCGCGAGTCGCGGCAGGAGCTCCGCGTTGTGCCGACGGACGCCGCCCATGGGCTGGCCGAGGACGACGCCGCTCACGAGGACGCGCGGGGCGCTGCTCACGCGATCTCCTCCCACACCTCGACGAGTTGCGCGGCAGCGCGATCCCAGTCGAGCTCTCGCGCCCGCGCACGCCCCGCTGCGGCACGCACGGGATCCCGGTCCTGGGCGAGGCGCAGTCCGCGCGCCACGTCCTCGGGGTCGTCCGGGTCGACCTCGATCCCCGCCGCCCCGGCGGTCTCCGCCTGGACGCTGGCTCGCGAGACCACCACGGGCGTCCCGCTCGCCTCGGCCTCGACGGCTGGGAGCGCGAATCCCTCGGACCGGGAGAGGATCGCCACGGCGGCTGCCCGGCGGTAGAGCGCGGGAAGGAACTCCTCGGGGACCACGCCGAGCGCGCGCGCGCCGGCGGGGACCTCGCCACGCCCGGTCACGGCGACCGCGAGGCCCGCGGCGGCTGCGCCGGCGACGACGCGGTCGATGCGCTTCTTGGGCCGCCCCGCCGCGGCGGGGCACAGGACGAAGGGAACCCGCGGGAGCTCGTCGAGGGCCTCCTCGAGGCGCCCGTCGGTGTCGTTCCGTTCGGGCGAGAACTCAGCGCCCACGCCCCAGGGCACGACGCGCAGGCGCTCACCGTGTCCGAGTTCCCGGAGATCGCGAGCGACTCCCTCCGAGGGGGTGCAGGTGCGAGCGGCCCGCGCGCGGCCCAGGCGCGCCCAGAGTCGATGGCGAGCCCCGCCGTTCTCGAGCGCGCCGTGGAGCCAGGGGCACTCGTGCACTGTCTGGACGGTGGGGAGACCGGCGGCGAGGGGGAAGGACGAGCTGAAGCAGTGGATCACCTGGGCCCTGTGCTTGGCCGCAGCCCGGGGAAGCCCGACCTGGCGCCAGACGCCCAGGAGGCCCCGTTCAGGGGGGGCGACGCCCACGATCTCGACGTCTCCCCGCGCCTCGACCCGATCCAGGATCGACCGGGTGAGCCGGCGGATGCTCGCGGGGAAAGAGCGAACGAGCGGGGATAGATCGACGGCGACGCGCAACGGGAGAGGGGGGACGTGCGAACGACCCTACACTTCCCAGCGACACCATGATCCACACGACCCCTCTCCTCCGCGCCGGCCTGGCGCTCGCCCTCGCCCTCCCGCTCGCCGGTTGCTTCCTGAGCCGCTCCACGGCCAACCCTGCTCTGCCGCCGGAGGCCGTCGCGCAGATCGTCCCGGGGCAGTCGACCGCCGACGACGTGACGCGTCTCCTGGGCGCACCGAACGAGGTCGTCCAGCTCGGTCGCCGCAGCGCTTGGCGCTACGAGCACACGGTCGAGAAGCAGGCCGCGGCCTTCCTGGTCGTCCTCGGCCTCCGCGGCGTCGACACACAGGCGGACCGCGTCTGGGTCTTCTTCGACGAGGACGACAACGTGCTCCACGTGGGGACGCTCTTCCAGGCGTCCGAGGCCGAGTACGACGTGCCGGTCTTCTAGGCCCGTGCCCCGCGCTCACACGGCAGCCGCCCTGGCCGCGGCGCTCCTCGGCGCAGCCTGCGTCGACGGGGACTACAACCGCTCCCGGGTGTTCCAGGAGCCGCTGCCCGCGCGCGTGGACGCGCTCGCGGTCGGCACGAGCGACGTGAACGACGCTCTCGAGCAGCTCGGCGCGCCCGTCCACGTCATCGAGGTCGGGCTCGGACTCGCGCTCGCGTGGGGCTGGTCGGACGTGACCGACTGGAACATCGAGGTCTCCGCTCCCCTCGGCGACGCTCAGGGCAACTTCAGGTTCACGAGCACGGACACGACGACCGAGGGTCTCGTGCTCTTCTTCGGACCCGACTGGCGGCTGACCGCGCTCAGGCGGGGCTACCTCGGGGAGCTGCTGCCGCGGCGTCAGCTCCCGCGGGACGTCGAGGACGAGCTGGTGGACTGAGGGCCCGGCGCGCTCAGGCGAGCAGCTCCTCCACGACCCTCGCCGGCTCGACGCCGGTCAAGCGGACGTCCAGGCCGCTCTGGCGAATCGCGAAGCGTTCGTGGTCGATGCCGAGCAGGTGCAGGATCGTCGCGTGCAGGTCGCGCACGTGAACCGGATCCTCCGCGGCGTGGAAGCCGTAGTCGTCGGTGCGGCCGTGGACGACGCCGCGCTTCACGCCCGCGCCGGCGAGGAAGAGACCGAAGCTGCAAGGATGGTGGTCACGGCCCGCCTCCAGGCTCTGCCAGTCGCCCTGCCCGGCGGGGCTCCGGCCGAACTCGCCGCCCCAGACGACGAGCGTGTCCTCCAGGAGGCCCCGTCGCTCGAGGTCACGGATCAGCGCCGCGCTCGGCTGGTCGGTGTCACGGCAGCGCATGCGGCACCAGCTCGTCAGGCGGCTGTGGTGGTCCCAGTCGGGATGGATCAGCTGGACGAAACGTACGCCCCGCTCGAGCATCCGGCGGGCCAGGACGCAGTGGTAGGCGTAGCTGCCGGCGCGGCGTGAATCGGGTCCGTACAGCTCGTAGGTCTCGTCGGGCTCGTCCGACATGTCCGTGAGCTCTGGCACGCTCGCCTGCATGCGGTAGGCGAGCTCGTACTGGGCCGTGCGAGCTTCGATCTCGGGGTCGCCCGTGAGCTCGCGGCGCGCGTCGTTCAGCGCGCCGATGCCGTCGAGCTGAGCGCGCCGCACTTCGCGGCCGACGCCGCCGGGGTTGTCGAGGTACAGCACGGGCGAGCGCGCCGCGCGGAGGCGCACGCCCTGGTGCTCGGAGGGGAGGACTCCCGCGCCCCAGTAGTGGTCGTAGAGCGGCTGGTCCGAGCCGCGCTGCATGCGAGTGATCAGCACGACGAAGCTCGGGAGATCGTCGCTGATGCGCCCGAGCCCGTAGCTGGTCCAAGCCCCGAGGCTCGGCCGTCCGGGCAGCTGGTTCCCGGTGAGGAACTGCGTCATGGCCGGCGCGTGGTTGATCTGGTCGGTGACCATGGAGCGCACGAGGGCGATGCGGTCCGCGACGCCGCCGATGTGCGGGATCCAGTCGGAGAGCTCGATGCCGCTCTCCCCGCGCGGGCGGAAGCGCGCGCGGGAGGGGAGCACGAGCTGGGGCTTGCCTCTCGTCATCCCCGTGAGGCGCTGGCCGCGGCGCACGCTCTCGGGGATGGCCTCGCCCGCGCGCTCGACCATCCCGGGCTTGGGGTCGAACAGCTCGAGCTGCGAGGGCCCGCCCGACTGGGTCAGCATGACCACGCGGCGTACCTTGCCCGGGAAGTGAGGAAGGCCCGCGGCGCCTCCGTCCTCGCGGGCGAGCAGCGACGCGAGGCCGAGCGGTGCGAGACCCGCGGCGCCGACGCCGCGGAGGAACGCGCGCCGCCCGAGCAGGTTCGGATCCATGCGGGGTGCGTCACTCACGCGTGATGGCCTCGTCGGTGTTGAGGAGCATCGCCGCGACCGCGGCGAGGCTCGCGACCTCGACCTGGTCCAGAGCGGACCTCGTCGGGACCGGTTCGAGGGGCGAGGGCGCGGTCGCCGCACGGGCGGATCCGGGGTCGCGCCCGTAGAGGCCGCGGAGGC
>CBFIJG010000169.1:0-4122 GCA_965662915.1 Planctomycetota bacterium
CCCGCCTCCAACCCCCTGGCCCCATGTCGACTCAGTCCTCCAACCCCGCCCTGACCGCCCGATCCCTCGGCGCGGGATCCGCCCGCCCGTCCGCTCGTCGCCCGCGCCGCCGGAGGGCGCCCAAGGGGCTGATCGAGGCCTACCTCGATGGCATCCGGCGCTTCGCGACCTTCACCGGGCGTTCGAACCGGACCCAGTTCTTCACCTTCCTGCTGACGAACTTCGCCATCTCCAACGCCATCGTCGCGCTCGAGGTCGCCGCCGGCGCGCGCGCGCAGGCGGAGATCATGCTCGCCCTCGCGTTCCAGCTCGCGGCCCTCGTCCCCACCCTGGCCGTCTGGGCCCGCCGGATGCACGACCAGGGCCGCTCGGCCTGGTGGTTGCTCCTCCTGCTCACGCCCTTGACGGCCCTCGCGCTCCTCGTCATGGCGTGCTTCCCCGGCGAGCCGAGGACCAACGCCCACGGCCCCGCACTCTCCAGGAGCTGATCCTCGGCTCGGTGCAGCCACGTCGCTCACAACGGACGGAGCGCCCGTCGCGGGATCCGCGGCGGGCGCTCCTGTGCGTGACGGTTCTCCTCCCGGACCGCCACGCTGAGGGACCGATCAGTCGATCGGGTCGAAGGCGATGGACGCGGTCACGTTGCCGGCGAGGTCCGAGATGTTGGACGCCGTGATGATGTCCGAGGCACCGATGGGGCCGTCGAAGGTCACCCGGACGAGGCCGTTCTCCAGCACCACCGCGGCGGTGGCGGTCTGGCCGCCGTTGGAGGCCCAGTTGGCCGCGAGGCCCGCGGTGCCGGAGGTCACAGGCTCGCCGAAGTCCACGTCGATCACCTGGCCGAGCCCGTCGGCGATCAGGTTCACGAAACCGGTGGCGGAGGCGAGAGCCACCGCGTCACCGGAGACGGTGGCGTTCGAGGCGGCGGCGACGATGACGTTGCCGGCGACATCGCTGATGCCGGCCGGGGTCACCGCCACGGTGCCGCTGTTCGTCAGGGTGATGGACATGGGCAGGTCCATGGTCACCGTCTGGGCCACGCTGCTGTAGCTGATGGTCGCGTCCGTCAGGGCCACCGGGGCGCCGTCGAGCGTCACCGTGTAGTTGGTGGCGAGAACGGCCTCGGCGGGGACCACCGGCTCGTCGAAGACGACCACGATGCGGTCGACGCCGTCGGGGTCGGTGGTGGCAGTCACGCTTGCCACCGTGGGCGCCGTGGGGTCGGCCGCAGCCACCGCGATGGTGGACGCGGCGACGGCGGCGTTGCCGGCGAGGTCCGTCAGGGCCGCCACCGCGATGTCGAGGTTGTCGCTCACGGCCGGCTGGGTGTCGAAGGTGACTCGCACGACCCGCGGGCTGACCATGACGGCCGTGTTCGTGACCCGGCCGGCCATGGTGTAGCTCGCGGTGTCGGTCGCACCCGTCACGGAGACGGCCTCGTCGAAGGTCACCAGCAGCGCGTTGACGTTCGCCGGGTCGATGCGGACGTCGGAGGCGCCCACGGTCGGTGCCGTGGCGTCGCCAGCGGACATGAGGCTACCCAGGTTGGAGGCCGCGACCATCTCGACGCCCTGGTCGCTGGCGAGGCCGTTGACGCTCAGGGTGTAGGTCGACGCGTTCTGGACGTCCTGGGCGGCACCCTCGAGCTGGATGGTGACCTCGTTGGTCAGCGTCTGCTCGAAGCGGGCCGTGGCGAGATCGATCGGCGTCACGCCGTCGGTCAGGGTGAAGTTCGCCGGATCGATGGCCGCGCGGGGGTGAAGGTCGACGCCGAACTGCGCGACGACGGTGTCGTTGCGCTCGCCGGAGACCGCCGTGACCGCGGTGCCGCCGGTGAGGGCCGGGGCGGTGGCCACGGCCGCGACGACGGAGGCGCTCGTCACCGGGAACATCTGGTTCCCCGCGAGGTCGGTCGTCCCGATGATGAAGATCGAATCGCCAGCGGCGGGCTGCACGCCGAAGGTGACGTCGGCCTGGAAGGGCGAGCCGCTCGCGGCGGTGGCGGTCGAAGCGGTGGCGGTGAAGGTCGCGGTGCCCGGATCGACGCCGCCGGCCATGCCGAGCTGATGGATCACGCTGGTCGGGTCGGACTCGCTGATCGCGACGTTGCCGGCGAGACCCGCGCTGTCGTTGGTGAGGTTCACGGCCTCGGAGGTGCCGCCGACGGTCGCGGTGACGGCGAAAGCGTCGCTGTTCACAGCAGCGAGCAGATTGCCTGCGGTGTTGGCGACGGACGTCGAGTCGATCGCGACGCTCACGGCGCCGCCCGTCACGCCGCCACCGGTCATCCCGGCGACGGTGATGTTGCCGCTGACGTTGACCGAGGTGATCGCCACGTTGCCGCCGGTGCCGCCGGCGGCGTTGCGCAGGAACACTCCCTCGGCGGTCGCGCCGGCGCCTGCGGTGACCGAAAGGCCGCTCGCGCCGACCGCGGTGATCAGGTTGCCCGCGGTCTCCGCTGCATCGGCGCCGATCGTGACCGGGGTCCCGGTCACCCCGCCACCGCTGTCGAACTCGAAGGTGACGCTCGATGTGCCGTCGTCGATCGTGACGGAGTCCGCGTCGTTCGGAAGGTCGGCCAGGGTCACGGTGCCGGTGGCGCCGAGCTCGAACTCGAAGGTGACGCTGTCGGTCCCGTCGGAGATGGTGACGCTGTCTCCGTCCTGCGGGAAGCCGGTCAGGGTCACGCTGCCCGTGGCCGCCACGCCGGGGTCGCTGTTGTCGGTCAAGACGATGCGGGTGCCGTTGGCGCTCTGGTCGGCCGTCTCCATGCGCTTCACCTCTTCCGTGAAGGTGAGGACGGCGGTGTTGCCGGCGCCGGGGACGATGGACAGGAGGGCCGGCGGATTCACGTCGCCGTCCACGGTGCCGTTCACGGCGTTGCTGCCGATCGTGGTCGCGGTGACCACGTTGCCGGCCACGTCACGCATGGTGGTGAAGGTGGCGGCGATGGCGTCGCCGGTCTCGAGGTTCCGGTCGTTCGCGCCGGCGGTCAGGGTGATCTGCGCCTGACGCGTCATGGCGTCGTAGGCGATCGTCGCGCCGGTGGGATCGAAGGGGGTGCCGACGGGGGACTCGAGGGTCCAGTTGGCCAGGTCCTCGACCTCGGCGCCGATCATGTCGTCGTCGAAGGTGACGATGATGCGGTCGTTGCTGGCACCCTCGACGGCCGTGGCGGCGATCGCGCTGGCGGCGGGCGCCGTGGCGTCCGTGCTGGTCAGGGCCTGACCGGCGGCGAGGACCGACGCGTTACCGGCGGCGTCTTCGATCCCCGCGGCGATGTCCACGGTGGCCGTCCCCGGGATCGCCAGCGCGTCCAGGAGAAGGTCGACGGTGCGCTCGTCCACGCGCAGGGTCGCGGCGGTCACGTTCGCGCCGCCGGAGACGGTGTAGTTGCCGGCGACCTCGGCCGTGGCGGCCGTGACCGCCTCGGAGAACGTCACGGCGATGGTCCGACCCGTGCTGTCGGCGCCGCGGTCCTGGACCACGCTGTCGACGGTGGGGGCGGTGGCGTCGAAGGCGATCGGCGAGTCGCTCGAGGAGCAGGCAGCGGCGAACAGCGCCGAGGTGGCAATGGCAGGCAGCGCGATGCGCCGGTTGCGGAGATCGGTCATTGATCGAGGGGGGCCCGAGGGCGGGCTCTTGGGGATTCGAGAGGGGGCACCGGCTGGAGATCGCCTGGACCTGCCCCCTCCTGCGGGCACCCCATCGGTTGGATAAGTACATGCACTTAGGCTGATGCGAGATTTTGGCTAGAAAAGGCGGCGCGCGGATCGCCTGCGCGGCGGGATGAGGAGAGCATCTCCCTCCGGTGCAAGGACTCGAGTCGCACGTCCGGCGATGAGGTGCTCGAGGAGCTCGGTCGAGGAGCGGCGGTGGGCTGGGGGTTCTGCGGGCTCTGCCGGGGGCGTGAGCCGCGGAAACGGGCCCGGCTGGCCCCCTCAAGGTTTTCCTGGATCGGCGCGATAGTCGACGTGTGAACGCCTCAGCCAGTCAGCTCAGCGCGGCCTCGCCGGCCGTGAACCCCGCTCCTCAGGCGCCTGCTCCGGACCTCGCCGAGAAGATCGGCGAGGCGGTCCGTGGGGCCGTGCGGGCGGCGATGGAGGGCCGTGCGACCCAGGC
>CBFIJG010000170.1:0-4118 GCA_965662915.1 Planctomycetota bacterium
CTTGCCGCCGGTCACCGTACGAAGCGCGACTCGCGCGGGCGCCCCCGCCTCGACCGCCGCGGCCCAGAGGCCTGCGCCCCGCGGCCCGACGAGTCCCGCGGCGTGCGCCTCGTCGACGATCATCCAGGCGTCATGGCGATCACACAGCGCCGCCAGCTCGGCGAGCGGCGCCGCGTCACCGTCCATGCTGTAGATCGACTCGACGACCACGAAGCGGCGGCGGAAGCCGCGCGCGCCGAGGAGCTGGCGCTCGACGACGGCGAGGTCGGAGTGTGGGAACACGCGCACCTCCGCGCGCGCCAGTCGTGTCGCGTCGATCAGCGAGGCGTGGTTGAGCTCGTCGGACAGGACGACGTCGCCGCGGCCCGCGAGGGCTCCGATCGCCGCCTGGTTGGCGTGGGTCCCGCTCGGCAGGAAGAGCGCGCGCTCGGCGCCGAGCCAGGAGGCAGCCATGGCCTCGAGAGCCGACGCCGCCGCGCCCCCTCCGCCGAGGAGCCGCGCGGCCCGCCCGCCGGCGCCCTCCGCCTCGAGGGCCTCGTGCGCGGCTGCGACCAGTTGCGAGTCCCGCGCCAGCCCCAGGTAGTCGTTCCCGACGAGATCGACGGGGCCCGACGCGCCGCCCTCGGGAAGGAGCCCGGGAAGCCGGCGGCGCAGCGCACGCGACTCGAGGGCAGCGAGCTCGTCGAGAAGCTGCTCGTCGAGGGACGGCGTCGTGGACGCCTCCTCGCCGCCCGGCCTCACCGGATCGATCCGGTCTCGAGTCCGAGCTTCGCGAGGAGCGCTGCGTCGCTCGACGGGCCCGGATTGGGCGTCGTGAGCAGCTCGTCGCCGACGAAGATCGAGTTCGCGCCGGCGAGGAAGCACATCGCCTGGGAGGCCTCGTCCATGTCGGTACGACCGGCGGAGAGGCGGATGACCGTACGCGGCATCATCACGCGCGCCGCCGCGATGACGCGCACGAGCTCGTCCCACCCGGGAGGGGACGCATCCCCCATCGGCGTGCCCTCCACCGGGACGAGCGCGTTGATCGGAACGCTCTCCGGCTGGGGGTCGAGACCCGCGAGCTCCGCGAGCAGCTCCGCGCGCGCCTTCGTCCCCTCCCCGAGCCCGAGGATGCCGCCGCTGCAGACGCGGATGCCCGCGCCTCGAACCGCCTCGAGGGTCGCGAGGCGGTCGTCGTAGTCGCGGGTCGAGATGACGTCGGCGTAGTGGCTGCGCCCGGTGTCGAGGTTGTGGTTGTAGTAGTCGAGGCCGGCCTCCTCGAGGCGCGCCGCCTGGTGCGGCGCGACCATGCCGAGGGTCACGCAGGCCTCGAGTCCCATGGACTTCACGCCCTCGACCATCTCGAGCACGCGGTCGAACTCCTCACCGTCGCGCACCTCGCGCCACGCCGCCCCCATGCAGAAGCGGTCGGCGCCCGACTCCTTCGCGCGGCGCGCCTGCTCGAGCACGTCCTCGACGCCGTCGAGCTTCTTGCGCTCGAGCTCGTCGGAGCCATGGTGCGCGCTCTGCGAACAGTAGCCGCAGTCCTCGGGGCAGCCGCCCGTCTTGATCGAGAGGAGCTGGCTCGCCTGGATCCTCCGGGGATCGTGGTGCTCCCTGTGGACGCTCGCGGCCTCGAAGACGAGGTCCAGCAGCGGCCTGGCGAGGAGCGCCTCTGCCTCGGCGAGGCGGGGGAGCGGCGTGGAGGACGAGTCCGTCCGGGACGGCGTGGAGATGTCGGTCATTGGCATCGATCGAACCCGAGGCGACCTGTCATGAGGGCCGTGGCGCGCTGACGAGCAGCGATGTTAGTGACCTCACGGCCCTACGCGTCCCCCCGACCTTCCCCATCTGATGAGGTCGCGAGAGGCCTCGCGGGATGGATTTCTTGACGCCCACTTGATCATCGGAGCCGGGATCGCGGCCCCCTGGCGGTCAAGGGCCCCCTTTATAAAGTCAAGGTCAAGAGCTACTCTGGCGATAGCGGCAGAGGGAGGACTGCACGGGCACCGAAGGGCGGGGCCCGGGTCCGCCCGCACCGCAGGGAGGCTCACATGGCAAATCGAATCGGCGGGCGAATCAGGCTCCACGTCATCGCTCCGGGAGCTGCGTGCTCCTTGATCATGGCGCCCCTGATCAGCGCAAGCGCACAGACACCCCGCACTCTGCTGGAGCAAGGCGACGTTGTCGCTGGCAACACGGTCACGAACATCCGCAGCTTCGACGTCGACGTGGCCGGCCACTGGTCCGCCATCGTGGACCTGGAAGGCATCGGGCTGGCGGGGCTGCTCGACGGCAGCCCGCTGGCCGTCCCTGGCCAGGCGCTCGCCAACGGCGACGTCCCCATCAGCGTCACCTCGCTCGATCTCGACGACGGCGGCGGCTGGGCCCTCCGTTACACCACGGCCGCCTTCCCCCGCGGCCGCGTGATGATCGACGGAGCTGTGGTGCTGTCGGAGGGTGACTCGGTCGACGCCTTCGGGGTCGGCCCGGGCGCGACCGTGACGCGCTTGCGCACCGTCGTCCTCCGGCGGCCCTACCTCCTCGTCGACGCAACCATCGAGGCGCCTGGCGTGGCCCCGTACGACGCGGCGCTCCAGTTCCTGGAGACATCACCCATGCGGTTCGATCCGCTCGCGATGCTCGTCAGGACCGGCGCACCTGCGCCGGTGCCTGGTCAGGTGGAGGACCTGATCTCGATACCGGCGCTCGGGCCCGGCGGAGACTACCTGATCCCCTACACCTTCAACGGCGCCGGCGGGACCGATCTGCCCGCTGGCGACTTCAACGGATCGACAGCCTTCGTGACCGGCACGGACGGTCCGTGGCCAGGGACTTCCTGGATGCCCATCTGGCCCCGCGTCGACGTCGGTGACGGGGTCGGATACGTGGTGGCATCGACGATGGAGTTCGGTCCCGATCCTGCGATCGGCGTGGTCGCGCACGTCCACCTCGGAATGACGACGCTGCTCGCCCAGGAGAACCAGCTCTTCCTCCCTCGACCCGGCGCCTTCGTGGATGACTTCCACACCACGGATGTGGCGCTGACCGACGACGGCCGCGCCTTCTTCGCCGTCCCGCTCGTCGGTGGCCCGACGGTCCTCTCCGACGGCCACGAGATCTTGCTCGAGGAGGGCGCGGCGGTGCTCGGCGGCGCGACGCTCACGCGACTCTTCGTGGAGACGACGCTGTCAGTGTCCGGCCGGCCGGACACCGTTCACGTCTCACCGGACGGGCAGTTCATAGGCGTACTGTGCGAGCTGGACGGCGGACGCCTTGCGCTCGTCGAGATGGAACTGACGGTGGGATCGACCGAAGCCTGCGGGACGCGACCGAATTCCACCGGCGCGACCGGCCTGCTGACCGCGTCGGGCTCGAGCGCCGCGGTTGCGAACCATCTCCGACTCCAGGCGCGTGACCTGCCCCCCGGGGTCTTCGCGGCGCCGCTGGTCGCCGACGGCCAGGGCTCTGTCCCGGGATTCGGCGGAGGCGCGGGCACACTCTGTCTCGGATCCTCCATCGGACTCATGGCGACCTCGGCCCTCCCCACCGACGCAGGGGGAGCCGCGATGTTCCCGGTCGACCTCATGGCGCTCCCTCAGCCGGGTGGGGCCGTCTCAGCGTCACCCGGCGAGACCTGGCGCTTCCAGGTGTGGTTCCGCGACCTCGACGCGACCGGCGGCACCAGCAATCTCTCCACGGTCGTTGCGGTCACGATGCGCTGACGATCGAGGAAGACCGCCCAGCACATGATCGCGTCGATGCATGACCGGTCGCGCTCGTCGGGCGGCCGAGAAGGTCGGCGATGGACCGAGGAGGGCCTCAGGACCGACGAGAAGTGTGGGAGCAGCGACGTGACGTGTCGCCAGGGTTCGAGCAGCTCCGTGCAGAGAAGCAGGAGCAGGTGATCGACGTCCCTCCGGAGCTCGCACGCGAGGAAGACCGCGAGCGTGCCGGACAGCAACACTGCGTTCACCGCCGCCGCGCTCGACGCCGGCAGGAAGCCGGGGCGCAGCGCATCATCACCGGGCCCGTTCGCGGGACTGGAGTCCTCCACGGATCGATCGAGGGGAAGGGTGCAGCGCGGCGCCCTGGCAACGGAACGGGCGCGCGACCTGAGGATGAGTCGGCCCGGG
>CBFIJG010000171.1:0-4063 GCA_965662915.1 Planctomycetota bacterium
CCCGGCGCGCGCGCTGCGGATCGATCTGCTGGAGAGCGTCGGTCAGGGCCGCGTGGCGGAGTTCGAGGCGCGCGCCCTCGCCGCGGACCCGGCGCTCGCGGACCATCCGGGGCTGGCGGTCACGATCGCCCTTTGGCTCGACGCCGCGGAGCCTGCGCGAGCCGTGCTGCTCGACGCCGCGCGGCGCGGGGGCTCGACGGTGCCGGGGAGTCTCCAGCAGGAGGCCGCCGCCGCGCGCTCCGGCGAAGAAGCCCGCGAGATCCTCTTCGAGCGCTACCGGGAGAAGGTCGCGAGGGAGCCCTTCGACGTCAGCGCGCGCGTGGCCATCGCCCGCGCGCTGCTCGCGACGGGCGACGCCGATCGAGCGCGGGCCTACCTCGACGAGGCGGCGTCCCTCGCTCCGGATCGCACCGACGTCAATGGCTGGCGCGCCCGCGCCCTCGCGCTCACCGGCGACACCGCCGGGGCGATCGAGGCGCTCGAGCACGTGCTCCGCTTCGACGCGAGCGCCGCGGACGAGGCGCGACTGGCGGATCACCTGCGCGCGCGGGCGAGCGGCGGGGGCGCCGCGACCGGGGACTTCCAGGACGCCTATCGCGTTTCGCTCGAGGACATCGTGGCGCGCGCCGGCGAGCCGGCGGAGGGCGCGCCGCGCCAGGTGCTGCACCGCATGCTCGTGATCGATGCGGGAGCGGACGGCACCGCCCGCAGGTGGGGGCGGACCATCGAGCGGGTCCTGACGCCCGCGGGCGCCCGCGAGCTCGACCGCCTTCCATTCCGCGCCTACCCCGGCAGCGAGGAGGTGCGCGTGCTGAGGGCGAGCGTCCATCGCGCCGACGGCACCACGCTCGACGCGCGCACCGGACGGACCGGCGGTCGGGGCGTGTTCGTCGTCGATCTTCCGCCCCTCGAGGTCGGCGACGTCGTCGACGTCGAGTGGCGCCGTGACGACCTGGCCCCGACGATCTTCGGCGACTACCTGGGCATCGACGTGCCGCTGCGCAGCGATTCACGGCTGCCGGTCATGGAGTCGACGGTGGTGCTGCTCGAGCCAGATGGCGTCTCCTTGACGACCCACATGACGGCCGCGCCCGACGGCGTCGAGGTGGCGCGCGAGGATCGCGAAGGTGGCGGGAGCGAGACGCGGTGGACCCTTCGAGACGTCGAGCCTCGGCGCCGCGAACGCCTCGAACCGCCGCCCGCGGAGCTCGAGCCCCGCGTCCAGGCGAGCACCTACGCGAGCTGGGAGTCCTTCGGCGAGTGGTGGTGGAACCTGATCTCGGAGGAGATCGACACCAGCGAGGAGATGCGGGTGAAGGTCACGGAGCTGACGGAGAGCGCGACGACTCCTCTGGATCGCCTGCGCGCGATCTACGACTTCGTCGTGACCGACGTGCGCTACAACGCCTGGGAGTTCGGCGTGCACGGCTACCAGCCCTACAGCGCGCCGGTGATCTTCAGTCGCCGCTTCGGCGACTGCAAGGACAAGGCGATCCTGATGAAGGCCATGCTCGCCGAGATCGGGATCGAGGCCTGGCCGGTGATCATCCAGGCGGAGGGCCGCAGGCACGAGGAGGACCTCTCGCTCGCGATGGTGGGGCACTTCAACCATTGCATCGCCTACGTCCCGGCGCAGGAGGGTATCCCGGAGATGTTCCTCGACGGAACCGCTCGCCATCACCCGCTCGAGGTCCTGCCGGACTCGGACCGCGGCGCGAAGGTCGTCGTCGTCCGCGACGACGGCGTCGACGTGCGCCGCGTGCCCTTCCCCGCGGCCGCAGACAATCGAATGATCGACGAGACCGTGGTGGACATGACGGGCGAGGGGCAAGCCCGGGTCGAGGTCGTCCAGCGTCCGAGCGGGCGCTGGGACCCGCTCCTGCGGCGGACCTACGGGGTCGACGAGACCGCGCGCGCGGCCGCGGTGGAGCGCGCGCTGTCGCGGCGCTTCGGCGCCCTCGTCGGGACGCCGGAGGCGACGCACCCCGACTACGAGGAGCTCGACACGGGCTTCGAGCTCCGCATGGGCGCCGCCGTGGAGAAGGTGGGGCGGCCGTCCGATGGTGGGCTCGAGCTGCCCTCGTCGCTCGCGCCGGACGAGCTGCTCTCCAAGGCGGCCACCGAGTCGACGCGGGAGACCGATCTCTTGCTGGGGATGCCCTGGCTCGCCGAGCGACGCATCGTCTATCGGCTCCCACGCGACTCACGAGTGTTCGACCTGCCGGGCTCGCTGGAGCTCGACAACGAGGACATGGGCTATTCCCGCGCGGTGAGCGCGGTCCCCACCGAGACCGCTCTCGAGATCGTCGTCGTCGAGCGCGTGGAGCAGCGATCGCACCGCGTGCCGGCCGGACGCTACGAGGCGTTCCGCGAGACCGCGCGCGCCATCGACCGCGCACAGGCCGAGTCCATCGAGGTGGAGGTGGTTCGATGAACGCGTTGATGATCACCGCCGCGCTGCTCGCGGCGCCCACGGGCCTCCAGGACGACGACCTCCGCGACGTGGCCGTCCCGCCGGGGATGTTCGAGGGGGACTTCGCCGCCGCTTACGAGGCGCTCCTCTCCCGGCTCGAGGACGGGCGCGGTCCGGAGCCCGAGATCGTCTCGCGGCTGCGTGACCTCGACCTCGACGGCGACGTTCGCCATCGCACGGCCGCGGGCGCTCGCCGCCTCGAGGCCGCCGCCCGGAGGCTCACGGACGCGGAGGCCTCGTACCAGCTCCGCCGCATGGCGCGCCGCGCCTTCGACACCGCGGCCTTCGCCGAGCCCGCGGCTGTTCCGTCGGACGATCTCTTCGGAGACTTCCTCGAGCGGTGGCACGTCGTCGGGCCCCTCGGGTCCGCGGACGAGCTCTTCCCGGTGCTCGGGCCGGTGCCGGAGTCCTCACCCGCCGCGGATCTCGCGCGCGGGAGCTTCGCCGGGGCTTACCGCGGCGCGGCCGGTGACGAGTGTCGCTGGCAGCCCGTGCTCCGCGAGCGGAACGAACCGTTCATCCGCGCCGCCGCCGATCTCCACCCCGACACGGGATACGTCTACGCGGCGGCCCTCATCCGCTCGACGGCGGACGCCGACGTCGAGGTCGGCCTCGAGGTGCGGAGCCCCGGCGCCTTCCGTGCGTGGTGGAACGGCGACGCGGTCGTCGAGGAGCCCCGCATCCTCGCGTCGGACGTCGGGGACGCGCGCCGCGCCGTGGTCACGCTGCGCCCCGGCTGGAACGCGCTGCTCGTCTGCCTTCCGGGCAGCGACGTCGGAACGGTGGGGGCGCGCCTCGTCGGAACCGACGGCGGCGTTCTCGCGCCCGAGTGGACGCAGGTCGGTCCCGACGAGACCCCGGTGCTCCCGACCACGGCGTGGGCGCCGGGCGCCGGCGCCGTGGCGCCGTGGCCCGGCACGGCTCAGCACGACCCGGGCCTGCGATACGACGCAGGCGTCGCCCCCGAGCTCGAGGACGGCGCGGCGCGGCTCCTCGCGATGCTGCGTGCAGGTCGCGCCGGTCGCCACGACGTCGTGCTCACGATGCCCGCGCCGACCGCGGGCGGAGACCTCGAGCGGGCCTGGCACCACGTGCGTCTGCGGGCGATCGAGGCAGCGCCGCACCTGTCGAGCGACGTGAGGCGGCGCATGCTCGTCGAGACGCTCGACGCGCTCCGCGAGAGCGGCGATCTGCCCGCGCTCCCGCGCTGGTCGGAGATCCGGCTGCTGCTCGCGGAGGACCGGCCGCTGGAGGCCCTCGAGCGCGCCGAGGAGTGGCGCGTCCTCTCCCCCGGGAGGGCGCTCCCGCGCTTCGCGGAGATCGCGTGCCTGCGGCGCATCGAACGGACGGGGGCGCTGGCCCGGCCCGCCCTCGAGTCGCTCGTTCGCGACCACCCCACCCACGTGGGCGCGCGGGCCATGCTGATGGAGCACCTCGCCCTTCAGGGCGACGAGGCCGGCGCCCTGGCGCAGGCCGAGGCGATCCTCCGCCGAGACGCGACGCACGAGGCCGCCTTCGAGCAGCTGCTCGAGTCCCTCGACGGCTCGGGCGCGCCGCTCCTCGAGGAGCTGGCGGCGGCCGCCGACGCTC
>CBFIJG010000172.1:0-1608 GCA_965662915.1 Planctomycetota bacterium
CCCGTCGCGGCGGTCGCAGGAGCCGCGGCTCCTTCCAGGCGTGGGTGCGGAGCCGGAGTCTCCGAGGTCAGCTCCGAGGCGCGGGCTCCATCCGGGGCCGCGCCCGCTTCCGCGCTGGCTTCCCCGCCGGCGGTCGGCGCGGTGCCGACGCCTGCGGCGGTGGGCTTCGGGTCGATCGAGCGTGACCTGGTAGCGGGGGGGCCGGTCACGCAGCTCGACGAGACGAGGGAGCCCGCGAGGACGATGATCAGGGCGCCGCGGCTCATGCGAGCAACTCCTGCTGGTGGGCGGACGAGGTGGCCCCGCGGCGCACGTGCCAGAGCAGGCCGCCGTCCCGGAACGAGATCCCTCGCGGCGACTGGTGCTCGACCCGCGGCTCCGCGTCGAGGCCGCTCGCCGCAACCTTCTCCACGACAACGTGGATCGAGGCTGCTCTCGGGGCGGCCGTGCCGTCCAGCCCCACGGGGGACAGGTCCGGCCGACGCTTCGCAGGGATCGAGGTCGGGCAGCCGGGGGGGCGGGCGGAGAGGAGATCCGGACGCTCGCCGGACGCTGCTCGAGGGACGGGGACCGGTGCGGGCGGGTCCGCGAGCAGGTCGAGGGTGCGATCCATGGCTCGGATGGGACTTGCTTGAAGTGGACTCACCGGACGCCGCGCGTGCAGACGACGCCGGACGGGTTCGCTGCCCAGGCGGGAGCCGTTCCCGGGGCGGTCGAGGGGGTCACCGTGTCCGGACGCGCGCCGCGGAACGGCGCTTGAGGGTAGCCCCGGCCCCCCTGCCCTTGGAAGTTCGGAGCACGTTGTCCTCCAACGGGCCAGGAGCGGGCTCGGAGGCGTCTTGGATGACCTGAGAGACGGGGAGTCTCTAAATGGGGCATCTCGTCGCCCTCGTCAAAGGATGCTGCTTTTCAAATTGCGAATCCGTAGCGGATGTGGGATCACGTGCCCGACGACTCAGTTTGGTCTTTCCTAGCCGAAGGCCGCCTCCTGCGCCCTGAGTCCCTCGCGCAGGCTGTCGCCCCGGCAAATGGCGAGCCCCGATTAGGGCTCATCTCAAGTTTTCGAAATGAAACACACTTCTCTAACTCTGGTCGGACTGGCCGGGCTGTGCTTCGCGGCCCCGCAGTTCCAGTCCCAGGACGCCAGCGGCCCCGTGGATGCCTCCGCGTACCGCGACTTCGTGTTGAGTCCGCTGCCCGTGGACGGGCCGGCTCACATGTACGATCCCGCCATCGAGGGCGGGCCGACGGGTAGTACCGACGACGTGAATCTCTTCAACGTCCGTCCCGGCGCGGACGCGAACGGCGTGCCGTCGGGCGGGCCCCCCAGCCCCCTCTACGGGGCCGGCGACTGGGAGCAGAAGATGCTCCGCTTCGAGGAGTTCGGCCCGACCCCGATCCAGGAATCGACCACTCCGACCGGAGAGTTCACGAGCCCTTTGACCGCGCAGGATTGCCCGGAAGGGTCGCTCACCGACGACATGCTCATGGGGCCGCTGTATCCCCCGCACACGGTCGAGGCCAACACCGCGGACACGAGCCCGTGGTCTCCCCTCGTTTCCGACTACCTGGGACGTGAGGTCAACATGCCCGCCGAGGGTCGCCCCT
>CBFIJG010000172.1:1617-3875 GCA_965662915.1 Planctomycetota bacterium
CGGACACGAGCCCGTGGTCTCCCCTCGTTTCCGACTACCTGGGACGTGAGGTCAACATGCCCGCCGAGGGTCGCCCCCCCGGCCAGGGCTGGGCCCACCAGCGCTACGACGAGTTCCAGCCGGTCGAGGCCTACGCGACCATGCAGACCGGGGCTCGCACCAACACCGGCTTCCGTGATGGCGTCCAGCACCACGGCTACGAGCACACCGCCCAGGGCTTCTCGGAGTTCGGGCCCGGTGGCCTGTACAACTGCACCAACGGTGTCCCCGGCTTCGAGGCCACCACTGCCGGAATCGAGATGCGGTTCCACCCGAACATGCCGGAGCAGCTTCCCGAGACGATCTGGACCTTCGACGGCATGATCCCGCCGCGCCTTCTGATGGCGCGCGTCGGCGTCCCGGTGCTCATGCGCCACTACAACGGTCTGCCGGTCGACGTCACGGCCAACCGCGGCTTCGGGATGCACACCATCTCGACCCACGAGCACAACGGACACAACCCGGCCGAGTCTGACGGCTTCGCGGGAGCCTTCTTCTTCCCGGGCCAGTACTACGACTACCGCTGGCCGATGGCGATCGCGGGGCACGACACCATCAACACCGACGCCACCGATCCGCGCGCCGGTACCCCGACCGACGACGGTGGGATCACGAACATCCCGGGCGACTGGCGTGAGGTCATGAGCACCCACTGGTTCCACGACCACATGCTCGATTTCACTGCCCAGAACGTCTACAAGGGCAACGCCGCGATGATGAACTACTACAGTTCCATCGACCGCGGTAACGAGGCCATCGACGACGGCGTCAACCGTCGCCTGCCCAGCGGCTCCTCGCAGGGCTGGGGCAACCGGGACTACGACGTCAACCTCGTCATCGCGGGCAAGGCCTGGGACGACGAAGGACAGCTCTGGTACAACCCGTTCCAGACCGACGGCATGATCGGGGACAGGCTGCTGACCAACTGGCAGTACAACCCGTTCCTCGACGTCCGCGCTCGGAAGTACCGCTTCCGGATCCTCAACGGATCGGTCGCGCGTTACCTCAAGCTGGCCCTCGTGGTCGAGCGGCAGGGGAACGCCGGCGCGATGAACGGCCCCGCCGGTTCGGGTGTCTCCTACGACCGCGTTCCGTTCCACATGATCGCGAACGACGGCAACCTGATGGAGCACGTCGTCAACTTCGACGGCACCAACGGCACCTGGCGCGGGGAGCTTCCCACGCACGCGATCGGCGAGCGCTACGACATCGTCGTCGACTTCAGCCAGTTCCAGCCGGGTGACAACCTGTACTTCGTCAACCTGATGGAGCACGACAACGGCCGCAAGCCGAACGGGCCCGTCAGCCTGCGAAGCGTCCTGAACGGCTCGTACAAGGCGCTCGAGGTCGACGTCGACGGTGATGGTCGCTCCGATCGCTACGAGGGTGGTGACCCCTGCGTCCTTCCCTTCCTCCAGCTTCGGGTCCACGAGATGCTCCCGGGCATGGTCGACCTCTCGGCCGACCTGACGCCCTTCGAGCCCGGCGGTCAGAAGTTCGTCGAGCACAACCGCCCGACGGCACAGGAGCTGGCCGGTGCTAACCGGCGAGAGTTCAAGTTCGGTCGCTCCGGCGGCACCGACAAGGCTCCGTGGACCGTCACGACCGAAGAGGGGTCCTTCAATGCGGACACGCGTCGCGTGACCTCGGCCCCCGCCATCGGGGACGTCGAGATCTGGACGATCGAAGGCAACAACGGCTGGAGCCACCCGGTTCACATCCACTTCGAGGAGGGCTTCATCCTGTCCAAGGATGGCGAGGCGCCTCCGGTCTGGGAGCGGTTCGCTCGTAAGGACATCTATCGGGTCGGACCGATAGACGACAGCGCCAACAACATCCAGGTCGCACTTCGCTTCCGCGAGTTCGCAGGCACCTACGTGGAGCACTGCCACAACACGACCCACGAGGACACGGCGATGCTCATTCGCTGGGACCTCGAGTATCCCGGCCAGCTGAAGCTGATGCCCTCGCCTCTTCCCAGCTGGGACGGGGTCTCGTACGTGACCAGCGTCGGCTTCAACTCCACCCGTCGTGGTGGGGCTCCGACTGGTGCGGGTGCTGGCGGCGGTGACGGCGCTGGTGCTGGCGGCGGCGACGGCGCGGGTGCTGGCGGCGGCGACGGCGCTGGTGCTGGCGGCGGCGACGGTCACGACGACGACGACGACGACGGCCGCGACGACGACGGCCACGACGACGACGACGACGACGACGACGACGAC
>CBFIJG010000173.1:0-3876 GCA_965662915.1 Planctomycetota bacterium
GTCTCGGCGCCGCAGCCGGCGGCGAGGAGGCCGAGCGCGAGGAGCGCGATCCGGGAGCGCAGCGTCTGGCGCGCGATGAGGAGGGAGGGAGCGTGCATGGGGACGACCGAGGGTACGGCCGAAGGGGATTCGGGTGACCCCGAACCTGGGTTGCGGCCGATCCGGGTGCGTGCGGGCTCCGACGACCGTGGCGAGGGTGAGCGCTGCCGCAGTCGGGCTGCGACAACCGATTCCATTCACGATGCTGACCGACCCCGGACGGCCGCAGCCTGGGGCGCTGATAGGGTCCGTACAGAAGCCCGCGGCCGGTGTCGGCTCGGCCGAAATCCGCCCTCCTGGATTCTCTGTACGGGCGCTTCGCACCCCCAACGACGCTCCAGCATGGGACGCACGATCCGAGCACTTCTCACCGCGACGGCTCTCGTCGGCTCCGCCCTCGCCGCCCCTGCTACGCAGATCGTCCGCGTGGCCCCGCCTCGGGCAGCCCCTCAGCAGAGGCACAGCGGTGATGCTCTCGACGAGACGCGGTTCCTCCAGCGGGCCGCGCGCCTGTTGACCGCTCGGGGCTACGAGGCAGATGGGCGCCGACTCCAGCAGATCGTCCAGGAGATGCAGGGCGCCTCCCCTGCTCCGGGGCCGGCCGCGCGTCCGAGCCCCGAGGATCGCGCCGGCGCCGTCATGTAAGGCGACATCTCCAGGCGTGAGACGCGCATCGCCGTCATCCAGCTCGTCGCCGACGCCTTCGGCGCCGAGGGCTGGGAGACCAAGTCCGCGGCCATGCGGTGGTTCGCGAAGGTGCGGACGGCCGAGGGCGCCAGCGCCCCTGTTCCCGAGGTCTTCCGGACAGAGGGCGGCGATCCGATGGCCCGGATCATCGACGTCCTCGAGGAGGGCAGCCGCCTCCAGGCGCGGTCGGGCCACCGCCGCGTGGCTCGCGCCCACACGTGGCTCGCCTCGTTCTACCGCGAGAGCGAGGGGATCCCGCGCGAGCGCGGCCGGCGAGTCGCCCCCGAAGGCGCACGCCGCGAACTCCTGGCGCGCAGCGCTGCTCTCGAGGCCCGCATCGCCGAGGTCCGGGCCCGGCTCGAGGAGACCCGCGCCGAGCTCGAGCAGCTGAAGCGGCGCGGAGAGCGCCGCTGACGGACGCACCTCAGGAGGCCGCCGACGGCAGCGATCCGCTCGCCGCCCGCCCATCGCTCCGGTGGGCGACGATCGGGCTGTCCCCTGCCCCGCGGCGCGGTCAGTCGAGGTCGACCTCGGGCCCGGAGGTCACGATCGAGCAGGCGTCCGGGTGGAGATGCGCGCGCGCTGCGCGCTGGACGTCTCCGGGCGTCACCGCCGCGAACTCGCGAGGCACCCTGGCGAGATGATCCGCGGGGAACCCGTGGAGCTCGGACGCGATGAGGTACGCGGCGCGACGGGCGACTCGCTCGTACCCGAGCGCGAAGGAGCCGACGAGGTAGCTCTTCGCCACCTCCAGCTCCTCGGCGGGCACGGCCTCGTCCTGGATCCGGCGCATCTCCGTCAGGAACCCGTCGATCGCCGTACGCACGTGCTCCGGGCTGGTGCCGATGTACGCCCGGAAGATCCCTCGCAAGAGACCGGCCGAGCCGTGGATGTCGGCGTGCACCGAGTAGGCGAGGCCGAGCTCGTCGCGGAGGCGGGCCGTGATGCGGTTCGTGAAGCCGGGTCCCGTCCCGAGGACGTGGTCCATCACCGCGAGGGCCGCGTAGTCGGGGTCGTCGCGCGTGACGCCGAGGTGGCCGAGCTGGACGTGGACCTGGTTGCGGTCTCGGACGAACGCGTCGCGGCGCGGCTCGATGGGCGGCAGCTCGGGATCCACTCGCTCATAAGCCGTCCCGGCGGGCACGGCGGCGAAGGCGCGGTCGGCCCGCTCGAAGACCGCTGCGGGATCCACCTCGCCCGCCACGGCGAGCACCATGCGCTGGCCGCACCAGTTGGTCTCGCGGTGTGCGACGAGGTCGGCGGCGGAGATTCGCCCGACCGACTCGAGATCGCCGTGGAGGCTGCGCCCCATGAAGTGGTCGGGGCCGTAGACGAGCCGCTTGAAGCGGATCCCGCCCTGGGCGCGGGGGTCCTCCGCTTCCACGGCGAGGCGTGTCTTCATGCGGCCGAGGTGCAGCTCGATGCGGTCGGCCGGGTAAGCGGCGTCCGCCGCCAGCTCCCCCATCACGTCGAGCAGGAGGCCCCAGGAGGGGCCGATGATGGCGCCGGTCAGGCCGAGCGCGTCGCCGCTCACGCCTCCGCCCTCGGGCTCCAGCAGGGCCGCGATGGCCTCGGAGTCACGGGTGCTCGTGCCCTGGTCGGCGAAGGCGCCGGTGTAGTAAGCGACGCCGGTGCGGCCGGCCGGGTCGAAGCGCGGGCCGCCGCGGACGTGGAGACGAGCCGCGGTCACGGGTGCTCCCTCGCGCCGGTGGACGAGGAGCGTCGCGCCGCAGCTCAGCGTGAAGCGCTCGAAGGGGATCTCGACGACGGGGACGCCGCCCTGGGCCGTCGCGCTCATGCCTCGCCCCCCTCTTCACCAGCAGCCGCCGGGCGGGACCAGGCGACGACGCGGCGGCCCGGATCGAGGAGCCGCGCGCAGATCTCCTGGAGGCTGGCCGCCGTGACCGCGTCGCGGCGACGAGTGACGTCGAGGGCGTCGCGCCACTCGAGGTCCGTGGCGTATTCGCCGAGGGTCTCGGCGAGCTCCGTCGTGGTCTCGGACTCGAAGGCCTCGCTCGCGGCGAGCAGCTTCTTCGCTCGCGCGAGCTCCTCCTCAGCGACCGTCTCGCTGGCGAGCCTCGCGACCTCGTCCTCGATCGCCGCCTCGAGGGCCGCAGTGTCCGCGCCCTCGACGCTCTCGGCGTAGATCCAGAAGCCCCCCGCCTCGGCGCGGGCGTCGTTGTTGGCCGAGACGCTCGTGGCCAGCGCCTCGCCGACGACGAGGCGACGGTACAGCCTGCTGAGCTTGCCGCTGGTCAGCACCGTCACGACGACGTCGAGGGCGAAGTCCTCGTCGCTCCCGAAGGTCCCGCCGGGCCAGGCCATGATCAGGCGGTGCGCCTGGTCGTCCCACGTGCTCTCGATGCGCACGACGCTGTCGAGGTCGGGCGCGGGCCGCGGCGCGAGCGCCGGCGGCTCACCCGTCCCGTGGGGATCGACGATCCCGCCGAAGCGCCGCTCCGCCTCTGCGAACGCCTCCTCCACGTCCACGTCACCTGCGATCACGAGGGTCGCGTTGCCCGGACGGTAGAAGCGCTCGTAGTGAGCGCGCATGTCCTCGGGCGTCATCTGCTCCACCGTGTCGCGGTATCCGATGACCGGACGCGCGTAGGGGTGGCGGCCGAAGAGGACCTCGCTGACACGGCGGCTCAGCGCGCGCCAGGGGTCGTCGAGCCCCATGGAGAGCTCCTCCAGCACCACCTGCTTCTCCGACGCGAACTCCTCGGGGTCGAGCAGCAGGTGCTGCATGCGATCCGCCTCGAGCTCCAGCGCGCGGGTCCAGCGATCCGAGGCGAACTCGAACCAGTAGGCCGTGTGGTCCGGCGTCGTGAACGCGTTGTTGCTGCCGCCGAGGACCGTCGTCTCGAGGTCGATCGAGCCCTTCCCGTGGGCGGGGGTCCCCTTGAACATCATGTGCTCGAGGAAATGGCTGACGCCGCTCCCCTGGGCCGTCTCGTGCCGGCCGCCCACGCCGTACCAGCACATGACCGCGACCACGGGGTCGGCGTGCCGCTCGGCGACCAGCGCTCTCATCCCGTTGGAGAGGGTCCGCTCGTGGATGGTGGCGCCGCAGAAGGTGGGCGCATCGGCGTGCATCGTGTCCGTCATGGTGTTCATCGGCGTCGGCGGGCGCCGCCGCGGCGGCGGGGT
>CBFIJG010000174.1:0-3756 GCA_965662915.1 Planctomycetota bacterium
GGTGCCGCCGTTGCCGCCCGAGCCGGGGGTCGAGCCGCCGCCGCCACCCGCGCCGCCGGAGCGACGCGAGCGCAGCAGGAGCTCGATCGCCTCTGTCTCCGCCGCGACGGTCGGCGCGCTCGTGAGCTCGTCGTCGAGCAGGACGAACGCCTCGTCCATGGCGGCGCGTGCTCCGCGCAGCATCTGGATCTCACGCTCGAACTCGAACTCGCCCTCGGGGAGCTCGCGGATGTCCTGGATGACGTTGTCCGTGCGGAAGACGAGATCCTCCTGCTCCTCGGCGAGGGGGCCGGCCGCGGTCGTGATCTGCTCCGCGGTGCGCGCCTCGCGCGCCTGCTCGGCTTCACGGGTCGCGTCGCGAAGCTCCATCTCGGCTTCGGTGATCTTCAGGACTTCGAGGATGATGGACGGCGGCAAACTGCCCCGCTGCTTGGACCCCTTTCAGGGTTCACCCTTTCAGCCAGGGCCGACGAGCTCCTCGCCCCACCTGTCGAAGGTGTCGGAGAGGAAGTCCGCGCTGGCGCGCGCATCGCCTGGCCGCCCCCCTTCGGCTTCAGCGACGAGAGCGTCCGCGAGCAGCGTCGGGCGCAGTTCGTTCCACTCATCGAGCACCCGACCGAACTTCGGCGCGTCCTCGGAGGCCCGGCTGCTGAGCCGGTCGAGGTAAGCGTCCATGTCCGCGTGGAGGTTCGTCAGCTTCGCAAGCTCTCCGTCCCGCCGGCGCGACACGGAGGCGTTCACCTCCTGCACCCCCTCGTCCGAGATCGCGACCTCGGAGCCGAAGCCCTTGGCCACCGATCCGTCGAGCTCCTCGCTGGTCTCCGTCTGCGCGCGGGCCGCGGCCTTGAGGCGCTTGACGAAGGTGCTGTTCTCGAGCGCGGCGAGCACGGACTCGATGTCGCCCGCCACCTCGTTGAACGCCTCGAGCAGCGCCTCCTGCTCGGCGATCGCCCTCGCGAGCTCGTCCTTCGTGAGGGAAGGCTGCTCGTCCTCGGGCCCGCCTCCGGGCGTGATGTTCGGATCGGTCGGCGCCTCCTCCTCCCGGGCGACCGGCGAGAGGGTCGTCTCCACGAGGCCCAGGGAGGCCTTCGGGGCGCTGCCCTTCTGGCCCGCCTCCTGGCCCTCGGGCCCGTCGCCGCTCTCCTCCATCGCGACGCCCGACTCGCCGTCCATGATCGTCGGCGTGGGGGGGATGGCGTCCTCGGGCTTCTCCTCGCCCTCCGCTCCCTGGCCGGCCGGGCCGCCGCCCTGGCCGCGGTCCTGACCGATGATCCTCGGGGACTTGCCGCCCTCCTCGGAGGAGTTCGAGCCGCCGTCCTGCGGGGGCTTCGCGGACGCGAGCTTCGCGTCGGACTCGTCCCCCGCGCTTCCCTGCGGCGCCTGACCGGAGCTCGAGGCCTGCTGCGTCTCGCCCCGGCTCGGCTGGGAGGGCGAGCCGCTCGACGAGGCCTCGGCCCGCGCCGCCTGCTGGAGCAGCTTGGCCACCGAGTCCATGCGCGTCTCCGCGATGTCCTGGAGCTTCGCGTTCGTCTCGGCCCAGTCGTCGAGGGTGTTCGAGCCGAACTCCTCGTTGCGAGCCGCTTCGCTCAGGAGTTTCTCGCCCTGGGCGACCAGGCCCTGGAGACGCGCGCGGTTGCCGCGCTCGGCCCGCGCCTGGTTCTCGATGCGGGCGCGCGTCTCGGCGCTGTCGAGCTGGGCGTTGCCGAGGGCGTGCAGCGCCTTGTTCTCGGCGAGGAGCTCCATCTCCCGGTCGCGCACCTCGACGGCGCGCTCGCGCCACCGCTCCAGCCGGGCCGTGACCCACTGCATGTGCTGATCGGGCGTCATGACCCGCACGCGAACGGGCGTGGACGTCGAGCGCTCCCGGCCAGGTACGGCGTCCTCGGCCCAGCCGCGGATCTCGAACACCCCGGCCTCGAGGCCCATGGCCGCCGGCTTGAAGGTCGCGAAGCTCTGGAGGGTGGTCGCGTCCGCCGCCCCCGCCCCGAGGACCTTCTCCCCGTCCGGCTCCTCGCCGAGCCCGCCGAGGCGTCCGAAACGGCGCCACTCGAGGCCCGCTCGCCGCACTCCGAAGTCGTCGCTGGAGAGGACGTCGAAGGTCAGCGCGACGGTCTCGAGCAGCACGCTCTCCGCCTCGGTCCCCGAGAGGGCCACGACGGGCTCCTCGTCCGTCCGCGTCCGCAGCCCGAGGGTGAAGTCGGCGTGCCCCTCGAGCCCGAGCTCGTCGGTCCAGGACACATGGAGCTTCGCCCGGCCATCGGGCCCGAGCGTCGAGGGGAGGAGGGTCGCGGCGATCACCCGATCACCGTCGACCTCGACGCCGTGCGCGGCCTCCCTGCGAGCGCCCTCCTCGCCGACGGAGATGCGAGCCTCGGCGCTCGCGAGGGCCCGCGAGACCGTCAGGCCGAGGTCCACCCGCGCGCCCTCGACCACGACGAGCGAACCGCCCCGCACGTCCCGAAGGACCGGCTCGTCGAGCCCGAGGTAGTCCGGGAGCGTCACCGCGGCCTCGGCGGCCACGATCTCGGGGCGCTGGCGCGGCATGAGGTCGATCGCCTCGCGCAGATCGCCGACGACCAGCAGCGCGCGCTCGTCCTCCGCGAGGGGCGGCAACTCGAGGGTGTAGCTGTCCCCGGCCCGCTCGGCCCGCACCGCTCCGCCACTCAGGTGGAGCGTCGCGACCTCCGGATGAGCGCGCGTGTCCTCGTCGAGGTCGAGGCGCACAGCGCGCGCCTCCTGGATCGGAACGACCCACCCGCTCTCCAGGCCATCGAGGCGCGTGAAGGTGTAGCGCTCGATCGACGCGAAGGGCGCCGCCCAGCGCGCGAGTGCGTTCCCCGCCACCTCGGGCAGGGTGAGGGCGAAGGTCAGGGCGCCCGCCACCGGGATCGACGCGAGGGCCGCGGCGCGACGATGCCTCGACGGCGGCAGCGCGTCCGCGAGGTCGTCGTCCCCGAGGTCCCGCTCTCCCTGGGCCACGGCGGCCGCCACGAGCTCGGGGCTGCGCGCGAACTCCGCCGCATCGCGCGTGAGCTCGAACACGCCGAGGAGCCGGTCGCCCCTGGCCGCGTCGCGAAGGGTCACCTCCCGGGCCACCTCGCGCAGGTCCCGGTGGCGCAAGTACCAGCGGGACAGGGCTCGCGGGACCACGACGACCGCGACAGCCAGAGCCATGCCGAGGAGCAGCCCCCGGAGGAGCGCGCTCGTGTCGAACATCCGATCCAGCGCAGCGACGACGAGGAACGACGCGACGAGCGCCGTCAGCGCCACCGCGAAATGCTCGGTCAGCTTGGTCCGCCGCATCGTCCGGCGGTACGAGCGGAGATTCCGCTCGAGGCGCTCGGGGAAAGGCGGCGGCGCTGTCTGGGGTCGGGTCATGGCGAAGCGGGGCGCGCGGAGTCGCCCCCGGTCTCGGGGATCGATCGCCGCGCGGTGAGGTCCCCTGCAGTCTAGATCGATCCGGGCTCCGCGTGACCGCGGACGGGGACCGGGAGACGGAAGCCTTTCTCGGGATCCAACGGTCCGGGACCGCGGGGGAGCCCCTGTAACGTGTCTGCAATCGGGGCACGCCACCGCGTGCGTGATCAGAGCGGGGGAAGCGGAGGCTCCACCCACGCCTCGCCCGACGCGAAGCGCCGCTCGAGCTCGTCGAAGCGGGCGCGCATCGGATCCGCCGCGTCGAGCGAGGCCCGGGCGCCGCGGACCGCCGTGAGCGCGCCCTCGAGGTCTCCGCCCGCCGCCCTCGCGACGGCGATC
>CBFIJG010000175.1:0-3742 GCA_965662915.1 Planctomycetota bacterium
CGGTGAGGGGCTCACCGCGCCGGCGCGGGCGGGCCGCTTCGACGGCGCGGCGAACGAGCTCGTCGTGGCGGCCGGGGTCCGCGGCGGCATCGAGGACGCGCTCCGTTCCTTCGTGGAGGAGCGGATCCTCGACGCATTCGGCGCGCCGAAGGATCCCTGGTTGCTGGAGGGCTACGCCGCGTGGCTGGCCGGAGGAGGCGACGACGCCGCACCGGGCCCTCTCGACGTGATCACGGGGGAGCGAGCTGCGCCGCGCGGGGTGCGCCTGGCGGAGCGCCGCCGTGCTGCCAGGGCGCTGCTCGAGTCCGGTGATCTGCGCCTCGTCGACCTCGTGCGCGAGGGCGTCGAGCCCGGCGCCCTCGCCGCGGTCACCGGTCGGGATCGGGCGGAGGTCTCACCGGCCGCGGCGCGGCCACGATCGATGGACCCGGGAGCCTTCATGCGCTACGGCGGCTCGGTCCGCGCCGCGCGCCGCGTCTTCGGGTCTGCTCGCGCCGAGTCCGAGCTCGAGCGTATCGCCGCGCTCGGCTTCGACGGCGTCTTCATCGAGGTGCACGTTCCCGCGCCGCCGCGGCACGTGGTGGCCGGCGAGTCTCTTTCGCGGGCCGTTTTCCTCTCAGGTGGCCGGGAGTGGGGGACGAGCTTGACGCTCGAAGGGGACGGCGCTGTTCTCATGGTCGCGGCCCAGGCGCGTCGTGCCGGGCTGCGTGTCGTTCTCGCGCCCAGGTTCATCACCGCTCCGAGCGGTTCCTTCCTGGGGCACCTGCCGCAAGCGAACACCCCGGCGACTCTCGGGCGTCTTGCGATGGCGCTCGAGGGAGCCGCCGAGCTCGCGGAGCGGGCGGGGGCCGAGGGGCTCGTCGTCCTCGACAAGTTCCACTTTCCTGCCGGCGCCGAGCAGCTGGCGAAGCTCTCCAGCGCGGAGCGGGCGGCGCGCGATGCAGCCCTCGACAGGCTGCTCGCCGCGGCCGCTTCTTTCCCGGGAGTGCTCCTCGCCATCACCAACTCCGCCGACACCCTCGAGCGCATGACACGCCGGGCCGGGCCCGCCGCGGAGATGATCTACGGAGTGGCTCGCTTCCCCCGCAGCATCGCGCAGGGAGGCACGGTGCGTGCCGCTCAAGCGGGGCTCCTCCAGGTCACGATCCACGGGACCGATCGGGCCCTCGAGGGGGCAGGCGGCTGGGGCGGGGTCGAGGACGAGACGCTCAGGACCGAGCTGCTCGAGGCACTCGCGGCTGCGCTCAGCCGCGACGACTCCATCCCCGTCATCGTCCTTTGCGGCTGGATCCCAGGCGGGGACGGCGCGGTCGACATCGACCTCTCCGACGCCTCCGAGGAGGCGCTCAAGGCCGTCGCGCGTACTCGATGACGTCGACGCCGTAGCCGAAGTTGGCTTCGGTGCGCGCGGGGAAGGCCTCGCGCAAACGAGCGCGCAGGGGCTGGCTCGACGGCAGCGAGCGCGTCACGAGGATGACCCGATCCGCAGCGAGGAGCGGGGCCATGTCCTTCACCTGGAAGCCTCCCTCCACGATGGGAGCGCGCGGGGGCGCCCCGGCCTCCATCAGTCGAGGGGCATAGTGGTCGTAGGGGCGCCCCTGGGGGAAGAGCGTGGGCTGCCACTCGACCGCGACGAGCTCTGCGGTGAGTCCCGCTGTCTCGGCCGCGGCGTGGCGAACGAGCGCGTGACGGACGGCGCCGCGGAAGTCCTCGGTCGCGGGATGAGTGAGGTGGAGGCCGAGCAAGACGGTCCCAAGTGCAACCTGTGCACTCGCCGCGGCCATGGCCGCACCGCCGCGGGCGCCGAGTCCGGCGAGCACCGCGGCCGCGGCCGCGGAGGGCATGCAGTAGTGCCATGTGAATCCGGCCCGGGGCGAGATGTTCGCGAGGAGCCAGGCCGCCGCGGGAACGCCGAAGGCGACTGCGCTCACAACCATGCCGCGGGAGCGCCGTTCGCGGTCCGCGAGGAGCAGCCACGCGCCGCGTGCCGCGAGGAGGAGCGCCAGGCCCGCGCCGGCCACGAAGATCCACTTCGCGGGGCTCCCCGCGAAGGAGACGTTGTGGGTGAACAGGTGGATGTAGGTCTCGGCCAGCGCGTCCGGTCCGAGGCGGGAAAGGCCGGGGGGAAGGCCGTGGCCGAGCTGGGTCTTGAAGCCCGTCAGACCCCAGGGGAGAAAGGCCACCAACGCAGCGATCAGCGGAACGGCGAGTCGCGCGACGCGGCCTGGGGCGAGTCCCACCGCGATGGCGCCGGCGACGGCGAGAGCGAAGACGTACTGAACGGCGTAGTAGTGGGTGTGGAGCGCCGCAGCGGCGCCGATCGCGAGACAGAGTGCGGCACCTCTCCGGCCCTTCCCGTCCTCGCGTAGAAGCGTCACGATCGCCGAAAGGCAGGCCGTGATCATCAGCGAGTACGGCACGTACATCCGGGCCTGCGTTCCGTAATCGAAGTGCATGGCCGAGGTCGCGAGGAGCGCTGCCGCCAGCAGCGCGCGCCCGCGGCTCGCGCCCAGCTGCGCGGCGAGGCGCGCCACCAGTGCGATCTCGACCAGACCGAGGACGAGCGCGGGGGTGCGCACTGCGAGCTCGCTTCTCCCCAGGGCTTCGGAAGCCGTCCCGATCAGGAGGAATGAGAGCGGCGGGTGGTTGTCCCGCGCGAGCTGGGTGAAGAACTCGGCGCTGGCCCCATTGAAGGCGTGGTAGGTGCTGTGGAACTCGTCCAGCACGAGGCTCTTCGTGAGGGCGTACCACACCCGCGTCAGGACGGCGACCGCCAGCAGACCAAGGCCGAGCAGACACGCGGACCGTTCCGGGGGGGAAGGGGCGACGGGGTCGGGCTGTTCCATCGCGCCCCAGTATTGCGATGGAGAGCGCCGAGATCCCGGGTTTTGCGTCGCCTCCCCGGCGGCACCCTGGCCCTTCCGCTACCCTCTGCGGCCCGCGATCCAGGATCGATCCACGCTGGATCGAGCCTGGATCGCGGATTCGTTCCTTCGATCCCAACCAAGAAATGAGGACCCGCCGCGTAGCCGGCGGGCCGTTGTCGATGACCGACGCCGTTGAAGAGGCGCCCCTGGCGCAGTTCAAGTCCGCTTTGATCCTGTCCCTCGAGGAAGAGAACCTCGAGCTGTACGAGGACCTCGTGAGAGAAGTCGCTACCGAGACGGGCAAGGACGTCTCCGAGATCGCAGCCGCCTGCGCGCGCCTCGCTCGCCGCGCCCAGGAGCCCGACGTGCTCGAGCGCATCGCCGGGTTCGAGCTCGAGAAGGAGAAGCCCGGCGCCTCCCGCCGGCCGAGCTTCGACAGCAACTACGGCGGCGAGCGCGGCGGCCGTGACTTCGGCGCGCCTCGCCGGGGTGGATTCCGCGGTCAGGGCGAGCGCCGCGGCTGGAAGCCGGTCGAGGACGGGATGACGCGTCTGTTCATCAACGCGGGCCGGATCGACGGCGTCCGTCCGGGCGACCTCGTCGGCGCGATCGCCGGCGAGACCGGCATCGAGGGCTCGGCCATCGGGTCCATCGACATCTTCTCTCGCTACAGCTTCGTCGAGGTGCCCGAGCGCCACGGCGACCGCGTGATCGAGAGCATGAACGGCGCCCAGGTGCGCGGCCGCGACGTCCTCGCCCGCCCGGCGGTCCCGCCCACCGAGGACGGTGGCGGTGATCAGCCCGACGAGGACGAGGGCTACCGCGGTGGCGGGTATCGCGGCGGCGGCGGCGGCGGCCACCGCGGCGGCGGCGGC
>CBFIJG010000176.1:0-3578 GCA_965662915.1 Planctomycetota bacterium
GGGAACGCGGCGGCCGCCGCCGCTGCCCTCGACGATGCCGCGTGCCTCGCGTCGTCCCATCCCGGAACGCGGGGGTCCCGTGGCTGGACCTTCCGGTGGCGGCTCCGGCTCGCCCGCTGGTTCGGCTGAGGGCGCCCGAGAGCGAGCGCCGATGCATTCCCCATGGCGCTCCCCTCACTTCTTCGCCTCGCTGGCCGCTTCCTCGGACCGGGGCTCCTCGCGGGTCTCGCAGCCGCGCCGGCGTCAGCGCTCGACCTGACGAGCAAGCACCCCGAGCACGGCTTCTCGATCGGCCGGCCGGCGGCTTTCGAGGCGCGACCGGTTCCCCCCGGGAGCGAGGGACTCCTGCTCGTCCACGCGCCGAAGGACGCGCCGAAGGATCGTCGCGCGCCGGTGACCCATCAGGTCTTCGCGGTGGAGGGAGTGGCCAAGGCGGAGGACGTCCAGCGCTGGGTGTTCCGGACGTTCCAGCCCTCGGAGCTGGAGCGGGAGCGCTCGGTGCGCAAGCGCTACGGGCGGACGCCGGCTCGCTTCACGGGGACCTACCTCGACCGCGACGGGGAGGCGCGCGCACTCTTCGTCCACGGGTGGATCGAGGGCGCGCGTGCCGTGGTCTTCGTGGGGGAGTGCGAGCCCCGGATCGAGCGGCGGGAGGCGCGCGTGTTCGCGCGGATCGCCTCGAGCTTCCGCTTCTTCACCCAGGCGGAGATCGACGAGGAACGGGCCCGCTGGACCCGGCGCTATCGGCGTACGCGTCTGCCCCACGTGGACGAGCGCATCGACGTGGCCAGCGCGCTCGTGGACGGCTGGGCGGTCCGCGACACCGAGCACTCGATCGTGCTGTACCACGGCCCCGAGAGTTCGCCGGTGCTCGAGCAGATCGCCGGAGAGCTCGTCGCCGTGCGCGGGCGATTCGCCTCGGACTTCCCGCCGGATCGGCCCGCCGAGTCGCTGAGCATCGTTCGCGTCTGCCGCGATCGCGGGGAGTACCTGACGTTCGGTGGGAAACCGGGCACCGTGGGGCACTTCAACCCGAACACCCGGGAGCTCGTCCTCTACGACGCCCGCGAGGTTCGCGAGGGGCGGCTGCCCGCGGGGCATCCGACTCTCCGGACTCTCTACCACGAGGCCTGCCACCAGTTCGTCCATCACACGGCGAGCGCGGTGCGACCGCATGCGTGGTACGACGAGGGGACCGCGGAGTTCTACGCGGGCGCGACGGTCGAGCGCGGGCGCGTGACCCGGGTCGAGGGTCTGCCCGAGCGCGAACGGTTCCTCAGGAACCGGCTCGGGAGCGAATCCCTCCCGGGCCTCGAGACGCTCCTGCGCATGAGCCAGGAGGAGTACTACGCGAGCCCCGAGGCGAACTACTCGATGGGCTATGCCCTGGTGAGGTTCCTCCGCACGTCACGCGCAGCCAGCGCCGAGGACGCCTGGGGAGGGCTGCTGGAGCGCTACTTCGCGGTGCTCCGCGAGCGCTGGCGCCTGGAGGCCGAGGCCGCCGCGCTCTCGGGGATGACCGGCTCACGGCTGCGCGCCGCGGCGGGAGACGCGCGCGAGCGCGCCTTGGAGGCAGCTCTCGAGGGGGTCGATGTCGCGGAGCTCGAGGGGGCGTTCCTCGCCTGGGTCCGGGCGGGCTGCCGCTGAAGACTCAGGGCGTCCGGCGCAGGAAACTCCGCAGGCCCACCACGTACCCCGCCACCGTCGCGGCGGTGAGGGGGGCCCAGTACCGCCAGTCGAGCTGCCCGGTCTTCTCGATGTCGAGGAAGACGCGGATGTCGACGATGCGGTAGGGCGTGTAGTTCGTGACCGCTTCGACGAGGTACATGGCGAAGGCCAGCACCGAGAGGAAGAGCATCACGAAGCTGATGCGCATCGGCTCCGAGCCGAGCGCCGACCATGCGAACGTGGCTGCGTAGATCGGCGCGAGGAAGAGCACCATGTGAAGGGACGTCAGCGCGAGGTCGCCCACCGGCATCGAGTCTTCGACCCAGGGGAGCATCCAGGCGATCGAGACGCTCGAGAGGACCACCGGCGCCGCGATCGCCACGAAGCCGCCGACCCACCTCTCGGTGAACAGACGGAATCGCGAGACCGGGCGCGCGAGCCATATCTCCATCGTGCCCCGATGGACCTCACCGGCCACGGCGGGGGCGGCGAAGAGAACGCAGGCCGCGGTACCCAGGGCGGCGCAGCCCTTGAAGTACTGCTGGCCGTACACGTAGGCGCTGACGCCCTTCTCCTTGACCGTCGTCGCGAGTCCTCCGAGGACGGGGATGCGCGACGCGATGTTGATGATGTTCTGGGCGTTGTCCTCGAAGGTCGGCCACCAGTAGATGGCGGCGGCGATCATGATCTCGAGGACGAGGAAGAAGCCGAAGGAGTAGAGCAGGTAGCTCTTCAGGCCGCGCAGCATCAGGTCCCCTCCACGCCGTAGAGCGAGCGGTAGAGCTCGCGCAGGCTCAGGCGGCCGTGCTCGACGGAGAGCGGCGCCGGCAGACTCTCCATGGCGGCGAGTCGCCCGAGGAACGGGCGCGGATCCTCCTCCTCGAGCACCAGCCGGACGACGCCGTCCTCCCGCGACAGGGACTCGACGCCCGCGCCCTGCAGGGCTGCGGCGATGGCGGCGCCGTCGGCGTTCTCGTGGAAGCGCAGCTTCAGGACGCGCGCGGCCCGGGCCCGGACGGCCTCGGCGGTCTCGTCCGCGATGATCTGGCCGGCGCTGAGGAAGACGATCCGCTGGCACGCGCGGTCGACCTCGCCGAGGTGGTGGGAGGAGAGCAGGATCGTGGTGCCCGACGCGGCGTCGCGCTCGATGTGATCCAGGATCTGGCTGCGCTTGGCAGGATCGAGGCCCTCGGAGATCTCGTCGAGGATGCGGACGCGGACGGCCGGCGCCATGGCCGCGGCGAACACGAGCTGGCGCTTCATGCCGTGGCTGTAGCCTCGGACCCGGCGGTCCAGCGGGAGGCCGAGCTCCTGTGCCGTCTCCCGCGCGCAGCGAAGCGCCTCCGCGGGCCTCGCCCGCAGGAGCATGCGGAGGTGCTCCTCGCCGGTGAGCTCGCCGTAGAGGTGGAGCTCACCCGGGGCGTAGGTCACCCGCTTGCGCACCTCGAGGCCGTCCTTCTCCAGCGGGACCCCGTCGACGGTGATCGAGCCCCGCTCGAGGGGGACGAGGCCCACGAGCAGGCGCATCAGGGTGCTCTTGCCGCTGCCGTTGGGTCCGAGGAGCCCCAAGACGCCGCCCGCTTGCACGGCGAGCCCGAGGCCGTCCTGGAGGGCGACCTTGTCTCCGAAGCGGTGGCCGAGGCCGCGGACGAGGATCGTCCCGTCCCGCGGCGTGGTGGCGCCGTCGGCTGCTCCGGGCGGCGGGGCTGTGCTCGTGGTCATGGGCCGGGGTACGTTAGGAGGCGCGATGCCGGTCCGCATCGAGAAGGAGCTGAAACGCGACACCTTCGGCTGCGTCGAGCTGGTGTGCGTGGACGGGGCGAGCGGCGAGCCGGCTGCGCGCCTCGTCCGGCGCGTGGTCACGGCGCGGGTCGGGCTGGGTTGGGCCGCGGGGCTGCTGGCGCGCCGGG
>CBFIJG010000177.1:0-3548 GCA_965662915.1 Planctomycetota bacterium
AAGCCGTGGCGATCGGCGAGGGTCTTCAGGTGTCCGTCGCCGGCGAGCTCGAAGAGGAAGTTCTCGTCCCCGCCGGCCCCGTGGAACGCGACCAGCAGCGGCGGCCGCGCGTCCGCCGGCAGCCCCGCGGGGCGGTGGACGCGCAGGGGCAGATCGCGGTCGCCGTGGGCGACCGTCCGCCAGTGGTCGCCCGTCCGCATCGCGTAGGGCCTCCCCCCCGCCGCAACCCGCCGCGCTTCGCCCGCGAGCTCCCGCGCGAGGGCCGGCGTGGACAGGAGGAACTCGCGGGAGCTGCCCGGTGAAGGCGCGTCCACCAGGAGCTCCATCCGCGCCTCGAGGATGCGCAGCGACGCGTCGTCGAGCTTCGAGCCGGCGGCCTCGGCCTCGTCGATGATCCGATCGAGAGCGGTCTTCACCCGGGAGAGCGGGGCCCTCGCGGGTCGGCGCCGAGCGCGCCACGCGCCGGCGGGCTCGAGCTCCTCGAGCCAGCCCTCGAGCTCCGTCGCGACCTGCTCCGGCCGGCCCCCGAGGAACTGGATCGAGATGCGGTCGAAGCGCTCGTTCGCCGCGCGGAGCGCGTCGCCCCGGAGCGACCCGTCGATGAGCGGCGCTGCGAGCCGTGCGTCGAGCACCTGCACCAGCGCGGCCAGGTCCTGGCGAGTGACGCGCTCCGCGGACTGACGCCGCGGCGCCTCCTGGGCCAGTGAGACGGGCGGCGCGGAGAGGGCGACGAGGAGCGCGGCGACGATCATGGAGGCTCGAACGGGGATCAGGGGGCGAGGCGAGAGCGTGTCCAGCCGTCCCCGTCGCGCTCGTACACGAGACGGTCGTGCAGACGGCTCGGCCGGCCCTGCCAGAACTCGATGCGCTCGGGCGCGACCCGGTAGCCGCCCCAGCCCTCGGGGCGGGGGACCTCCTCGGCGCCCGCGAAGCGCGCCTGGACATCGGCGAGCATCTCCTCGAGCTCTCCGCGGTGCTGGATCACGCGGCTCTGGGGCGACGCCCAGGCGCCGATCTGGCTGTCGCGCGGGCGCGACGCGAAGTAGGCGTCGGACTCCTCCTCGCTCACCGGCGACACGCGGCCTTCGATGCGCACCTGCCGCTCGAGGGGCTGCCAGAAGAAGCAGAGGGCCGCCTTCGGGTTGGCCGCCATGTCCTCCGCCTTGCGCCCCTCGTAGTTGGTGTAGAAGCAGAAGCCGCGCTCGTCGAAGCCGCGGCAGAGCACGATGCGGGCGGAGGGCTGGCCGTCCGCGTCCGCGGTCGCCAGGCTCGCGGCGTGGGGCTCGGCGATGTCCGCCGCGATGGCGGCGTCCATCCACGCCCCGAAGACGGCGATCGGGTCGTCCCCGAGGTCCTCCTCGCTGAGGGCGCCGCGGTCGTAGTCCTGGCGCAGGTTCTTGATTCGATGGTCGGCCACGGCGGGATCGTAACCCTCCGGCGCGGGTCTACCAGCCCACGCCTCGCTCGACTCGCGCCTTCACGGCTGCTCCCCTCGCAGGAGGTCCATCGCGAGGCCGTGCAGCCGCGCGTCCCCCGCCGCGAGGATCCGCCCGCCCATGGAACCGTCGCCGCCGGCCCAGTCCGTCACGACCCCGCCGGCGCCGCGGATGATCGGGATCAGCGGCAGGATGTCGTAGGGGTTCAGCCCTGTCTCCAGCACGAGGTCGAGCTGGCCCGCCGCGAGCATCGCGAAGATGTAGCAGTCGCCGCCGTAGCGCGTGAGCCGCACCTCGCGCTCGAGCCGCCCCAGGTCGCGCAGCTCGCCGGGGTCGGTGTAGAAGTGCGGGCTGCTCACGCAGAGCGAGGCGTCCTCGAGGCGAGCGCACGGACGCACCTCCAGCGCCCGCGTCGCGCCGCCGCGGGTCAGCCACGCGCGCTCACCGTCCCCGCTGAAGACCTCGCCCGTGTAGGGCTGGACCATCACGCCGAGCACGGGCTGCTCGCCGTCGAAGAGCCCGAGCAGGACGCCCCAGTGGACCATCCCGGTCATGAACGCGCGCGTGCCGTCGATGGGGTCGATGACCCAGGTGAGCCCGTCGCCCTCGCGGTGGCCGAACTCCTCCCCCAGGATCCCGTGGCTGGGATGCTCGGCGTCGATGGCGGCCCGGACGACCTCCTCTCCGCGGCGGTCGGCCTCGGTGACCGGGTCGAAGCGGCCATCCTCGAGCTTGTTGACGACGTCGAGGCGCTCGCGGAAGCGGGTCAGGATCTCGTCCCCCGCCGCGCGCGCGGTGCGCTCGGCGAAGGCGAGGAGCTCGGCGCGCTGGGCCGCGTCGAGCGCGACGCGGGGCGTACGGGGTATGGAGTGTGCCACGCCTCCATTGTGACCTCGGACGGCTCGGCGTGGGGTGATCGCGAGCGGACCGCGGACCACGGCTTGCCCGAACGCTCACGGGGCAGACCCCGGAACAGGGCGTGTGGCCCGCGCCCCCGCCATGATGAAGGAGGCCCCGCGCGCCGATGGCGAGCGGGGCCTCCCCGAAGTCACCCTCGTCCGGTCCGTTGAGCCGGACGAGCCAGAGCCACGATCAGTTGAACGTCACGCCGATCGCGCTCGAGAAGTTCGAGGTCGGCGCGCCTGTGCCGTCCACGTCGCGGTACCAGGCCTGCCAGTAACGCGTCTCGCCGGCGATGACGCTCGTCAGGCCGTTCGCGGTCGGGATGCTGGTCAGGTCGAGCACGAGGGACGCGGTGCCGGTGGCGCCGGAGCTCAGGATGTCGTTCACGTGACGCCCGAGATCGCTGCTGTAGATGCAGAGGTCGCCCTGGCTCCCGTTGGGGTTCGCGACGCGGATCTTCTCCGGCGAGTTCACGAAGAGAACGCCCTGGTTCTGCGGCAGATCCGACAACGCGAGCGTCAGGCTGTTGGCCGAGACCGACAAGCTGCCGCTGAATTCGAGAACCGCGCCAACGCCGGTGGAGTTGATGTTCCCCGCGCAGACGAGTTCGACGCTGTCCTCGCTGATCGTGATGACCCCGTCGCCAGAAGCACCGTCCCAGCCGCCGACCTGGAGGTGATAGGTCGTGCCGGCAGCGGCCGTGAAGGACAGGCGGCTGGTCAACCCGTTTCCGCCGTCGTCATTGCAGCCGACCTGGGTGAGCGCTCCGCATTCGCCGGTCCACACCGCTGCTCCAGTGTCGAACGGGCTGCCAGACAGATCGATCGTCAGAGGGCTGTCACTCGAGGCCGTGTAGCTGAACCACACGTCCGAAGTTTCACCATCGAAGACGCAGCCCATGTCAACGAAGCTGTCCGTGGCCCCGCGAGTGCGGAAGAGCGTCTCCCCGAGCCCGATCGGAATGGCGCCCGAGCAGTCGTCGTTTGCCGGAGGAAGCAAGCCCAGGTTCTCGTACCAGGCGATCTTGTTGTCGTTGTAGGAAGCCGAGAGGACGTCGGCGTCGCCGTCTCCGTCCAGGTCCGTGGCGTACACGGACTGAGCGCCGTTCGCGGAGGTCGTGATGACCTGCTGCGGGCTGAAGAAGCCGCCGCCCTGGTTCTCGTACCAGGCGATCTTGTCGTCGTTGTAGGAGGCCGAGAGGACGTCGGC
>CBFIJG010000178.1:0-3495 GCA_965662915.1 Planctomycetota bacterium
GAGGGACCCGAGCGCGGGCTCTCGGCCGCCGACCTGCCGCTCCTCACGGGCGCCATGGCGCGGCTCGCCGCGGAGGGTCACACCCTCGTCGTCGCGAGCGAGGACGAGCGGGTCGGGCCGCTCTGAGGAGGGGGGCCGGTCCGCGCTCGGACCGTCGCCGAGAAGCCCTCGCGTGTCGTCCGAGATCGCGACGCGGCTCGTCGCCTCGTCGGGCGGAATCGAGTGCGCGGCTGTCGGTCCCTGTTCGACCGATCACGACGAAGCGGGCCGCCCGCTCTCCGGAAGAGAGGGGCGGCCCTTGGCGGCGGCGAGCGCGAGCGTTGGCGAGCGTGGCAGGAGGGGCGTCTTCCGTCCCTCGCGCCGCGGTCCGGTGGTTCCTGGCGGGGCCCCGGCCGGGTTGTCGGCGATCAGCGGTTCGTCTGCTCGATGTAGAACAGACGCGCGCGGAGGACCTGGCGCCGGTACGACTCCTCGTATTGCTTCGGGGAGATCTTGCCGTTCTTGCGCATGGCCTGAAGCTCGGACTCGAGGAGCGCGAGGCGGGCTATCAGGACCTCCTGACGGAAGATGGCGAGCATCTGGGAGGTCGACGACGCCGTCATCGTCGAGCGCTCGAGGGCAGCCATGACGCGGTTGCGGAAGTCGATCGGATCCGGCGCGTCGACGAACGTCTCGGTGCGCTGGATGAGTTCAGCAGCCACCTCCTGGGCCATCTCGCGGGTCCAACCACCGGCGATGGCGCGCTCGGAGAGGACGTCGAGAGCGCGGAAGAGGCGGGCGGAGACGAATTCGCGACGCAGGGCGGCGAGCTCTTGCTCGATGACGAAGGCTTCGAGGGCGCTGGAGCGCAGGCTCTCGATGTGACCGAGTAGGCGTGCGCGGAGCTCTGGATCGGAGGGGACGTTCGCGACGAGGTCCTGGAGGGTGTTGAGCACCTCGTCGAGCAGCGCCTCCGAGTTCTTCTGCTGGTCGAGCTGGTTGAGCGTCGTGCTCACCGTGACGGGGTCGACCGCGGGTGCGACGTCGATGCGGCTGGCGCTGCTCGCTGCTGCGTCGACGGATCCGCGGATCTGGTCGCGATCAGCCGGGCGGAAGTCCATTGGCGCAGCGAGAGGTGAGGTGCTGGCAGCGGCTGCGACGACGGTGAGGGTCGCAAGGGCAGAGAGATCGAACTTCATGAGGGGCAGACCTCGGGGGTTGGGGGGCGATCCGCGCAGGCAGGGCGCGGGGGCGGTCGGGCCGCGCGTGTTCGCACTCGAGGGGACTCGGGTCAGCAGCCGTTGCGGCTCGGCCTTCGGGTTCGGCAGAGCGTGGTCTCGCGAACACGCCTCGTGCTGCTGGCAGACGGAGCGGCGTGACGAAGCGAAGCGCACGCAGGTTCAGCGGTTTCTCGCGAATCGCCGCTCGCGCCGCCCATGCTCGAGCCGCGCGCGTCGCGCGGCTTCGCTACAGCTCGACCGTACCGAAGCGCTCGACGCCGATGCGCGCGCACACCTCGCGCACCCAGGGCGACGTGTACTCGCGATAGGCCTCGATGTTGTGGGGGCCGACGCAGTGCTCCGCGCTGTAGCTGCCGCCGAAACCCGTGACGCACACGTCGTAGGCGAGGCGCTGGAGCTCTTCCTTGCGCCCCTCGGGCGCCGACACCGGATCCCACACGAGGTTGAGGTGCGAGCCCCCGTCGCCCCAGTGGCCGAAGTCCGCCACGCGCGCGTCCGGCGCGACCTCGGCGACGCGCCGCGCGACCTCCGCGGTGAACTCCGCCATCCGGGATCGCGGGACCGACACGTCGAGGCCGAGGACCTGCCCCTCTTCGCGGAGGCTCTCGGAGATCTGGTGGCGGACGTGCCAGAAGTCCGCGACATCGCCCACGACCACGTCCCGGATCCCCGGCTCGTCCCCCTCCATGAACTCGACGAGCGCCTCGCCGAGGAGCTCCTCGAGATCGAGCGTTCCGGCCGGGACGGACGAGGACAGCTCGACCAGCACCGCGTAGGCGGGAGGGCCGTCGGGGAACGGGCTGCGCTCCATCGTTCCGTGCCGCAGGACCGCGCCCACGGCCTCGGCGGACATCGCCTCGTAGGCGGTCAGGAACTCGCCGAGGCGCGGCTCCAGGGCCTCGAAGAGCCTGACGACGGCGTCGCCGCTCTCGGCCTCGACGAGCGCTCCTGCCCGCTGCTCGGGGAGGGGCCATGTGCGCAGGACCGCCCCGGTGACGATGCCGAAGGCTCCCGACGTGCCGACGAACAGCTGCTTGGCGTCGAGGCCGGTGTTGTTCTTCCGCAGGCCTCGGAGGTCGCTCCAGGTGGAGCCGTCGGGCAGGACCACGCGCAGCCCGAGCAAGTTCGCGCGCACGTCGCCGTAGCGCACGAGGCGCGAGCCGCCCGTGTTGGTCGCGACCATGCCCCCGATCTGGGGATCGGCGCCCAGGTCGATCGGGAAGGAGCGGCCGCGCTCCTTCAGGGTCTCGTTGAGCGCGGAGAGCAGGACGCCGCCTTCGGCCTCGACCGAGCCGTTCGCGTCGTCGATGTTCGTGATGCGCGAGAGCCGCTCGAGGGACAGCACGATCATCTGTCCGGAGCCGTCGGGGGTGGAGGCGCCGACGAGGCCGGTGTTGGCGCCTGAGGGCTGCACGCGCGCGCCGTGCTCGTTACAGAGCCGGACGCACTGCGCGACCTCCTCGTGAGTGCGCGGCCGCGCGACCACGCGCGCACGCCCCTCGCCGTAGCGCCAGCCCTTCTCGTAGCGAGCGAGGTCGTGGGCGTCGGTGACGAGAGCGTCCTCGCCGAGGGCCGCCGCGAGGGCTTCGTGCAGTGCGTCGGTCATCTCTTCGCGTCAGGCGGCGCGTGCTGAACTCTTCGAACGAGCCCGGCACCTCGGGCACGATCATGTGCCCTTCCGCGGAGCGGGACAACCGCTGCGTGGATGGCCGTCTGCATGACGTTCTCATGAGTCGAGAGCTCGGCGGCGACCTTCATCGGACGGCCGGGCCGCTCCCGCTCCTCGTTGACCATCCACGCCATCTCGGCGCTCTCGGCGAGCAAGGCCTCCTCGCCCGCGAGGGCGGGGTCCGCGTGATGGCGACCGAAAGTCGCAACGAGCTTCGTGACGAGACTCGCCACCTCCCAGAGCGGCAGCCGCTGCCTCCCGTGCGGCTCCCCTCGCCCGGACAGATCCAGGTTCCGCGTCGACGCGGAGTGGCGAGGCCCGTTCAATCCGCGCCATGCCGGGCCAGGACGAGCTCCCCTCCATCAGCGCGCTGACCGCCCTCGACGCGGCGCTGCGACGCTGGAGCCTCGCGGGCGCCGCGATGGAGCCAGGCGTCGGCCCGGGAGCCGCCTCGCGGCAGGTCACGGCCCCGGAGGAGCTTCGTGGCGGTGTCTGAGCCCTTCGATCTCGAGAGGCTCCTCTCGCGGGCGCGCGACGCGGCGGTGGAGTACCTCGGCTCGATCGGCGGGCGCGGGGTCAGCGCCCGGGCGGGCCGCGACGGGGCCG
>CBFIJG010000179.1:0-3429 GCA_965662915.1 Planctomycetota bacterium
CACTGCGTGCGCACCGGCGAGGTCACGGGCGAGCCCGAACTGGACGCCGCCGTCCCCCTCTTCGCGCTCCAGGACGAGCTCTCCCGCGTGCCGACCCGCGACGAGCTCCTGATCGAGCGGGTCCGCACCCGCGACGGCGACCACGCGTTCCTCTTCCCCCTGGAGGGCCGCCTCGTGCACGAGGGCCTCGCGGCTCTGCTCGCGTGGCGCGCCACGCGCCGCGCACCCGCGACGGTCACCCAGTGCGCCACCGACTGGGGCCTCGAGCTCATGACGCGGAAGGAGCTCCCGGTCGCCGACGGCGACTGGGCCGCGCTGCTCTCGCCGGACGACCTGCTGGAGGACCTGCTCGCCTGCCTCGACGGCGCCGGCCTCGCGAAGCGGCAGTTCCGCGAGATCGCGCGGGTCGCGGGGCTCGTGCACCCGGGCCTCCCCCACGCCCGCAAGGGCGCCCGCCAGCTCCAGGCCTCGTCCGGGCTCGTCTACGAGGTCCTGCGCGAGCACGACCCCGACAACCTGCTGCTGGAGCAGGCGCGCCGGGAGGTGATGGAGCGCACGCTCGAGCTCGGCCGCATGCGCCGCGCCCTCGAGGCCCTGCGCGGCCGGCGCATCGTGGTCACCCGCCCGCCGCGCCTCACGCCCCTCGCGTTCCCGCTCTGGGCCGAGCGAGTGCGCGACCGGGTCTCGTCGGAGTCCTGGGAGGACCGCGTGCGCGCCATGGCCTCGCGCCTCGAGGGCCAGGTCGCGGCGCATGAGCGCAGTTGATCGTCGGCGCGATCCCGCGTCTCCTTCCACCGTGTCCACGAGCGACCTCGAGCTCCACCACGGGGGCGCGCTCCTCGAGCTGTGCCCCGAACGCGCCGCCTTCCGGCCGGACCGCGCGGAGCTCCTCGTCGCCGACGTGCACCTCGGCAAGGCCTCCGCCTTCCGCCGCGCCGGCCGGCCGATCCCGCACGGTACGACCGCCACCGAGCTCGAGCGCCTCGACGCGCTGGTGGCGCGCAAGGGCGCGCGGCGCCTGACCTTCCTAGGCGACCTCTTCCACGACTCGGTCGATCGGGACGGCCCCACCGCCCGTCGCTTCCGCGCCTGGCTCGAGCGCCGGACCGACCTCGAGATCACCCTCGTGCGCGGCAACCACGACCGTCACGCGGCGGACCTGATCGGGGAGCTGCCCCTGCGCGCGGTGCCCGAGCCCGCGGACGCCTCGCCCCTCGCCTACCGTCACCATCCTTCGCAGGGCGCCGCGGCCCACGTCGCCGGCCACGTCCACCCGGGCGTCCGCCTCGACGACGGGAGCGACCGGCTGCGCCTCCCGGTCTTCTGGCGCCGCGCGGGGGCACTGGTGCTCCCCGCCTTCGGCTCCTTCACCGGGCTCCAGCTCGTGGAGCCCGAGCCCGACGACGATCTCGCCGCCGTCACCCCGACGGGCGTCGTGGCGATCACGAACCGTCGCGCGCTGCGCAGCCGGTGAGCGCCGGGGTTTCCCTCGGCCCGAGGGGATCGCTGCCCACCCTCAGGACGCCGCTCGCAACGCTCCAGGCGAAGCCGTCCTGATCGACGCGGCGATCTGTGCTTCACTGGGTGCATGGGCACCCGAAAGCTCCTCATCGCGCTCGCAGCGTCGTTCATCGCCGTCCTCGGATGGCTCGCCGTCCAGGGCCGTCAGGCTCCCGGCAGCGATCCCCTCACCGGTCCGTCGGCCGCGGGCGATGCCATCACCGACTCCGACGAGGCGCCGGCGGAGCTCGCGGCCAGCGAGGCGAAGACGGCCTCGCGCAGCGCAGCCGCAGCGAACGCGACCGAGGCCGGGAGCGCGACACCCGATCGCGACGGGCTCCTGGCCGGCGTCGTCATGAGCGAGATCTCCGGCGCACCGCTCGCCGGCGCGCGCGTGATCCTCACGCGCCGGATCCACTCCGGCTTCCGTTTCCCGGACATGAACGAGCGGGAGGCTCGCGAGGCGATTACGGAGGTCGTCACGGACGAAGCCGGGCGCTTCGAGGTCGCAGTCCCGTCCGCCCTGCCCCTGGACCTCGAGACGCGCGCGGCCGGGCACGCCTCGAGGCGGCGCTCTCACGTCTTCGCCGGCGAGGACCTGGTGCTGTGGCTCATGGCGGCGGCGAGCCTCGAGGGCACGCTGACGCGCGCGACGGACAGCTCTCCCGTGGAGAACGCCCTGATCGTCGGCTGGGGCGATCGTCGGATCGAGGTGTGCCGGACGCGCACGGGTCTCGCCGGCGAGTTCCTCTTCGAGGACCTTCCGTCCGGGCTGCTCACGCTGGAGATCACGCCGGAGGACGCCGCGGTGCCGCCCTCCCGCAGGGTCGAGGTCGAAGCGGGCACGCGCACGCGGGTCGACCTGGTCCTCGATCCCGGGGTTCGCATTCACGGCGTCGTGACCGACCCGAGCGGCCGGCCCATCGCCGGCGCCGAGGTCGGGCTCGGCGGATCCTTCAAGCGGTCCACGACGACCGACGTCGAGGGGGAGTACGAGCTGCTCGGAGTCGGCGGCGCGAGGCGCCGGGACCTGACGGACCTGCGGGCGCGCGCCGAGGGCCACGGGGGCGAGCGCGCGAAGCTCCCGTTCACCGAGCTGACCGAGGACACCAGAGTGGACTTCGTCCTCAGCACCGGCCGGGTCGCGACGGGCCGTGTCGTCGATCCGAAGGGCGCCCCGCTCGAGGGCGTCTGCGTGGCCGGGTCGGGCACGAAGAGCGCCGAGGGCCTCTCGAGGACCGACTGGGTCTCGACGGTCACGGACGCCGAGGGGCGCTTCACCCTGAACTCGCTCCACCCCCTCATCGACCACCAGCTCTTCCTGAAGAAGGACGGCCTCGGCACCCGGGTCTACGACTTCCCCGCCGATGAGACCGAGCGCGAGCGTGTCGACCTCGGGGACCTCGTCCTGCACGCGGGCGGCCGCATCGAGGGCGTCGTGACGACCAGCGCTGGCGAGGCGATCCCCGAGCACCTCGTGAAGCTCAGGGGGGCCAACGGCGACCTCGGGCGGTACCGCCCCGACGCGGAGGCGATCCCGAAGACGTGGGTGACGAGCGTGCGCGAGTCCCGCACCGACAGCGAGGGGCGCTTCCACTTCGAGGACGTCCCCGGGGGCGCCTTCGCCGTGACGACCACGGTCCCCGGCCAGCCGAGCGCCAAGGACGAGGTGAGCGTGGAGCTGGAGGAGGGCCAGAGGGTCGACGGCCTGTCCCTGATGCTGGAGCTCGGGATCCCCATCACCGGCGTGGTGCTCACCCCCGACGGCTCGCCGGCCCCGGGGATCTTCGTGCAGGTGGCGGGCGGGCCCGACCAGCCCCGGATCCGCGCGCGCTCCGGCGAGGGCGGCCGCTTCGAGCTCGTCGGCGTCACCGAGGCCATGGGTGAGGTGGAGCTCTTCACCATCGTCGCGTCCTACAACTGGTACAA
>CBFIJG010000180.1:0-3384 GCA_965662915.1 Planctomycetota bacterium
GACCGTCGCGATCGACGACCGAGAGGTCGAGTTCGAGTTCCTACGAACCTCCTCCATCCTCGTTCTCGTCGACGGTGATCCGAGCCCTGGGTTCCACGTGTCCGTGACGCGGCAGGAGGGCGAGGGCCGCTCCGCGAAGATGCCGCGATTCTCCCGGCCTGGGTCCGATGCGCGCGTGGAGGCAGACGGTCGAGTGCGATTCTCGCGGCTTCAGCCCGGCCACTACCTCGTGGCGCTCTCCAGCAAGAGCGGCCGCTTCGGACCCGCCCTCTCTTCGCAGGAGGTCACCCTCGGTACGAGCGAGGTGGAAGTTCGATTCACTCCGCCGAGCTTCCACACCGTCGAGGTCTACGGTCCGGGCCTGCCGCCTGGAACGCGACTGATGCTGAGAGCCAAGACCGGGAGCACGGAACCGCCCTTTGATCTCCATTCCGAGGTGATCGGCGAGGACGGAAGAGCCGTCTTCCGCAAGATTCGTGAGGGGGACTACACGCTCTCTTCGATGAGCCGTCCGCGCCGGACCAAGGACGTGACCGTCCCGAGCGGAGAGATCGTGCTCGACTGACCGCAGACCGATCGAACTCCTGCACTTCCTTGTCGAGGAGCGCTGCTGGAGCCTGACGGCAGAACGACCAAGCGCGTCACGAAGCACAGCGTGGCGCGCCGAGCAAGAACTCGGCTCGCCACAGGTCGCACGGACTGAGTGGTCGGCTAGCAGCCGGGCGTGCGCCCCGTGTTCAAGGCATGGATGGCGTTCATCCCTACGCTCGCAATCCGTGACTCGTCACGTAAGGCGATCGCTTCGCGAAGCTTGCGGCGATAGCACGCTGCGGCTTCCGGTTCGGTGGCTGCGAGCAACGCGATGTCGTCGCGAGCCTCCCGAGCTGCCCTCGCGATGGGGCAGCCCGGTGGGATCTGTTGCAGGGCGGCGAAGCCCATGCTCTCGATCAGGTTTCTCAAGTGTCCTTCCGGTCGGTGTCCCTGAGGGACCAGGCGTTGAAGATGCGCACTCCGATTTCGGAGTGCGCGTGGACGTGGCCAGGTCAGGCGTCCATGAGCTGGTCGTGGAGCGCGCCCTTGTCCGCCGAGTAGTGCGGAGCGATGTTGCGGCCGCCCTTCCAGGCGGTGTCGCGCGTCAGCTTGCGCATGCGCTCCGGCATCACCTGGGCGCTCTGCTTCTCGAGCTGATTCATCGTCTTGATGAACGACTCGAGCTCGGGATAGCGCCTGGCGTAGTCGCGGAAGCGCGGGCCCTCCTGGGCCCAGGTGCGCTTGATGCCGCGACGATCGCCCCGGCGATTCATGTCCGTGATCGCCAGGACGAGGTGGGACTGCCACGCGGTGAGGACGGCGCGGGCCGCCTCGAGGGAGGGTGCAGCGGGCGCCGCGTCGCTCAGAGCGGCGCGGGCCTCACGGGCCTCCGTCGCGAGGCGATCCTGCTCGCCGGGGATCCGCCAGTCGGCGTGCGCCGTGAAGGCGACGTCGTTCCCGGCCATGTCTACGTCGATCTCGACGCGGACGACCACGGTGCGGCTGGCGCCGGCGCGGAGCGAGCCGGCGCAAACGGTCATGCGCTGGCCGTCGGTCGCGCTGGGCATGCCGGCGAGCTCGAGGGCCCGGACGCCCTGCGGGAGGGCGATGGAGACCTGGACGTCCTCGGCGCAGATCTCGGAGAGCGAGAGCACCTCGCCGAGGAGCAGCTCGATGATCTCGGCCGCGTTCTCGGCGTCGTGGAGCTCGCCGCCGCCGTGCTCGGAGAGGGCCGCGAGCTGGTCGGTCTGGTAGCCATCGCCGACGCCCACGCAGGAGGTCGTGATGCCGAGGTCGAGCTTCTGGCGCGCCGCGGTCATGAGGAGCTCGGGCTCGACGACGCCGCGGTTGGCCATGCCGTCGGAGAGCAGCACCACGTGGCGCTGGCGGCCTGCCTCGGCCTCCTCCAGCAGCATGCACGCCGTCTGCCACCCGGCGTTCAGGTCGGTGCAGCCCCGGGGGTGGATCCCGTGGACGCGGCCCTGGATCTCGGCGACGCCCTCGGGGTCGAGCGCGACGCGGTCGGCGTGGACGATGACGTCGTCCGCGAAGGACACGACGGTCATCCTGGTGGAGGAGGGTAGGCCCGCGGCGAGTTCGGCGGTCGCGCGCTGCGCCGCCTCGAGTCGCGGGCCGCTCATCGAGCCGGACGCGTCGATCACGACGGCGAGGTCGAGGGGCGGCCGCTCCGCCGCGGTCTGTGCCGCAGGGGCGAGGACGCGGGCGATCAGGTGGCGCGTCGAGCGTGCGCCGGGAACGAGGTCGGAGGAGTCGAGTTCGAAGTGGAGGTCGAGCATCTGGAGTTCGGTGGGTTCGGAGAGGTGAGCTGGAATGTCGTCTTGGAGTCGGGTCACACGTCTTCCCTCCCGCGGCGCGGGGTCGGACGAAGAGCGGCCGGATCAGGACCGGCCGCAGCGCGCGCGTCGGCGCGTCAGGAGCCCCTTCGGGCTCGGTCTCGCGCGGCCGTTGCCGCGTGCGTTGGGGAGGGCGTCAGAAGTCGTCCTCCCGGATCAACTCGCGGACTCTTCGAGCGAGTCGTGCGAGCCAGGCGACGCGTTCGGGTTCGTCGCTCTGCAGTCGAAGCTCGAGGCCGTCCCCGAGCTGGATGGTGGTGGATGCTTCCTGGCCGCGGCTCTGCCTCGGGGGCATGGAGCGCGCGGGGGGAGGCGCCGCCGCATCGGCGAGCATCATCGGGGCGCTGGTCGACATCAGATCGGCGACCGCCAGGGGCTCTTCCCCGGTGGCGACCCGATGGACCATCTCGGGGTCGAGCCCGTCGATGATCTCCCGGATGGTCTCGAGGGGCAGCATCGTGTCGCGCCAGCTGTTCCCGGCGCTTCCGGACCGCGAGGCGGCCTCGCGGAGGCGGACGATGAAGCCGAGTCGGTCTGCATGTTCCTGGTCGTAGAAGCTGGCCGGTCCCCGCCCCCGGGGTCGCGGCAGCAGCCCCTTCTGGATCCACGACCGAACGGTCCGTTCGGGAACGCCGAACAGCTCGACGAGGTCGGCGAGGCTGTAAGGGGGCTGCTTCATGGGGGAGAAGATAGCGGCTGCCGCCTTGATGTCAAGATGTGCAATGGAGATCTTCTGAATTGAATCCAATGCGCCTTGAGTGGCCCCTGAGGGCCGATCCCTGAGGCGCCGCAAGGGTGTCGCGACCGTGTCGAGTGGGCGATCTGGACCACCCTCATAGGGCTCTGCGGCCCCGTGCCAGCGCTTCGGGGCCGCCCCGCCTGCTCTTCCTGGGCGGCCCCGATGGTGCGCTCGCTCGTCAGCCTCGCCCCCGGATCAGGCGTGCCGCCTCCAGGAGGCAGCGGCGCATCAGGAGGCAGTCCTCGCGGTTGTAGTCGAGGA
>CBFIJG010000181.1:0-3371 GCA_965662915.1 Planctomycetota bacterium
TGGTCGAACAGCTCCTCGCCGTGATCGGAGGTGAAGCAGACGATGGTCGAGTCCGTGAGCCCCAGCTCGTCGAGCCGGTCGAGCACCGCCCCCACCCACCGATCGCCCGTTGCGACACTGGCGTCGTAGAGGTCGCTGGCGTACTGGCGCGTCTGGGGCGTGGGCGGCGCATCGTGGCTGACCCCGTCCAGGCCCCGCTCCGGCCAGTCCGCCGGCCGCGGCGCCATCCCCAGCCGCTCCACCTCAGCGGGGTGCGGACGGTGGGGCGTGTGCGGGTCCACCAGGTGCAGGTACAGGAAGAAGCGCAGGGGCGCGTGCCGGTCCATCCACTCGAGCGCCCTCGGGACGACCTCGTCCGACATGCGGAACGCGGCGCGGAGCGAATCCTTCTCGACGAGGAAGGTCTCGAAGCCCTGGTCGAACGCGCGATCCGGCTCGACGATCGGATTCCCCACGAACGCCGCCGTGGTGTAGCCGCGCGCCTGGAGGGCCTCCGCGAGGGTCACGAAGCGCTGGCTCAGGGTGCACGCCGAAGCGCCTCGCACGCCGTGGGCGTCCGGCGGGAGCCCCGTGTGCAGCGACGCCGTGGAGGGCCAGGTCCAGCTGGAGGTCGTGTACGCGTCGTCGAAGCGCAGCCCGCGCGCCGCGAGAGCATCGAGGTTGGGCGTCGTGTCGCGCCCGTAGCCGTAGCAGCCCATGCGGTCGCGCCGCTGCGTGTCCATCACGATGTAGACGATGTTCGGCGCGCTCGGGTTGGCGACCTCCCGCGGCCGCGACCCGGTCCGGACGATCATCGGCGCCCCGAACCCGACGCGCACCGCGTCCGCCTTCGCCGCCTCCGGCCGCAGCTCTCCCCAGTCGGTCTCGAGCCGGACGACCTGCCCAGCCCGGAGGGTCACGCCCCGGAGGCCGTCCTCTTCGACATGGCGCCAGACCTGACCCGTGGTGTCGAACTCGGGGCCAGGAGGGACCGGGCGGTGGGCGTAGGTGGTCTCCCAGGCGACCTCGTCGTCGACGAGCACCCGGTAGATCACGTCGGCCCCACCCGGTGCGCTCTGGAAGAGCGTGTCGTCGAGACCCGCCGCGGCCTCCAGGCGCGCGCCCTCGCCCTGGCCTGGAACCACGAACTCCACGGACGCAGGCGGCGTCATGACGATCGCGGGCTTGTCCCCGGTGTCGGTGCGCTGATCGCGCGACGGCGTGAGGATCCCCGCCGTCACGGGCGCGCCGGCGCGCTCGGTCACGGCGGTCCAGACCCCGGGCTCGGCGACGAGGTCGAGGACGACATCGCGCACGGGCATGCCGGGGGTGGCGTCGCGGGCCCACAGCGCGAGACCGGCGGGGCCTACGAGGCCGATGGCGGCGCCGACGGTCAGGGCGAGACCGCCCGCGAAGGGAAGCCGGGCGAGCCCGTAGGCCAGAAGGGTCACGGCCAGGGCGATCCCCACGGAGGCGGGCGAGAGCCCCGGGGTCGATCCGTACGTGGACTCCGCGAAGCCGATCACGAAGGCACCGCCGGCGATGAGCGTGACGAGGAGCGCGAACAGGAGCGCGCCGATCTTCCTCGACGCCACGGCGTGGGTGAGCACGAGGCTCGAGACGACGCCGGCGATGAGTCCCTCGGCGAGCAGATCCATCCACGCGGCGGCTCGCGCCTGGACGCGGACAAGCGCGGCGGCCTCGTCGAGACCGACGCCGAGCGCGGCCTCTCGCTCGAGCCAGACCCGGGCGACGGTCAGGAGCCCACCCACCACGAAGGCGATGGGGAAGACTCCGAGGAAGGGGTGGATCTCGGAGTCGTCGGGGGCGTCCCGCTCGGGAAGGGGAGCGTTGGGGGCCATGATGGCGCAAGCGTACGACCTGAGGGCCCCTGGGACGCTCACAGGCCGCCCCGGCACCACGGAGATACCTGAGGTTAGTTTACTCGAACGTATTTTCCGCCCGAATCCTCGGCAAGCCCTCTCAGCAGCTGGTGGTCCTGCCCCACCGCGATGCAGTGGATCACGACCCCGCGCACGGAGTTCCAGCGGGCCACCTCGTCCCGCAGCTCCTGGGGCTGGACGATCGGCCCCGTGCTCGGGGCGCCGTCCGAGAGGAGGTAGATCGTGTCCACCCGCTCGTCCTCGAACGCCAGCTCCAGCGCGTCGTGGATGTTCGTCCCTCCCCCGGGACGCAGGGCGTCGGCGAACTCGATCGCCTCCGCGCGGGACTCCTCGTCGAGCTCGATCATCCTCGACTCCATCTCCTCGACGCCGCCCGAGAAGGGCACGACGTTGAAGAGCACGCCGTCTCGCAGGCGCTCGAGCGTCAGACCCAGCTGCTTCTTCGCCACGGCGAGTCGCGTCTGGCCGGTGTACGCCTCCGTCCCCATCGACCCGGAGGTGTCGATGACGAGCGCGAAGCGAGTCGAGACGATGTCGATGCCGTAGAAGGCGACGCGAGAACCGTTCTTCGCCTCGCGCTCTGCGCGGGCGGCGGCCGCGGCGGCGCGCTCCTCGGGCGTCGGCGGTACGTAGCCCCGCCGCTCGGCGGCCCAGAACTTGGCCCACACGCGCGCGTTGAGCCCGTAGTCGCGGCCCGTCAGCGACTCGAGCGCGCTCCGCAGATCGCCGCGAAGACGCCCTTCCTCGAGCCCGAGCCGCGCGATCAACGCGTCGACCGAGGCGAGGTCGCCCCGCGCCGCGACCTGGCGGATCGCGGTGCCGCGCACGACCGGGTCCTCGTCCTCGATGAGACCGTGGAGCGCGTCGCGGCCGCGCTCCCCGGGCTCCTCCGCCAGAGCGAACGCCGCCGCCTGACGAGCGATGGCGTCCTTCGAGAGCGCGAGTGCGAACGGGTCGGCGCCCTTCAGCCGCGCGCGCATCCCCACGAGGAGAGCCGCGCGGCGCACGGCCGGATCCTTCGCGCTGGCCAGCCGCTCCACGAGCCGCACGTTGGCGGTCCCTCCGCGCTGCGCCATGGCGTTCAGGGCGTAGTACTGCAGGATCGGATCGCGGCTCGAAGCGGCCTTGGAGAGGACGCGATCGGCGCCCTCGTCGATCACCGCGTCGGCCCCGGCACCGTGCCGCCCCATGGCCGCGAGCACCAGGCGCACGCGCCCGAGCGGAGTGTCTTTCCCGCTCACGGCCTTGGTGAACGCGGCGAAGGCCTCCCCGGTGCGGAACCGGGTGAGCACCTCCAGCACGACGTCCCGCCGCCCGGACCCGGGCACCGCGACCGCGCCGAGGATCACGTCCAGACTCTCGCGCGTGCCATCGCGGCCGAGCCTGTCGAGCGCGCCGCGAAGCGCGCTCGCGCGGGCCTGGTCATCGGCGGCGTGCCGAGCGACCTCGACCATCGCGTCGAAACCCGGCGCGCCGAAGCCCGCGAGG
>CBFIJG010000182.1:0-3294 GCA_965662915.1 Planctomycetota bacterium
CCACAGACGCGTTTCGTGCTGCGCAAGGCCTTCGAGCACAAGCTCAAGGCGCTCGTGATGGTCAACAAGATCGACCGCCCGGACGCGCGCCCGGACGAGGTGCTCAACGAGGTCTTCGACCTCTTCGTCGACCTCGGCGCCGACGACGACCAGCTGGAGTTCCCCGTCGTCTACGGCTCCGGCCGCGACGGCTGGGCCACCACCGACCCCGCCGACACCAACGACGATCTGAAGCCGCTGTTCGACCTCGTCCTCGAGCACGTGCCGACGCCCGAGGTCGACCCCGAGGCCCCCGCGCGCTTCCAGGCGGCGACCCTCGACCACGACGACTTCCTCGGACGCATCGCGGTCGGCCGCGTCGAGCGCGGGACCCTCGACGTCACCAAGCGCTACGCCCTCGCGCACCCCGATCGGGACAAGGCCCTCTCGGTCCAGCCCAAGAAGCTCTTCCGCTACGAGGGCCTCGAGCGCGTCCCCACCGAGACCGTCGCCCCCGGCGACATCGCCATCGTCACCGGCATCGAGGAGCTCGGCATCGGGGACACCCTCTGCCACCCCGAGCACGTGGAGCCCCTGCCCGCGATCGAGCTCGACGAGCCGACCATCTCGATGGTCTTCTACGTCAACAACTCGCCCTTCGCCGGCCAGGAGGGCGACTACGTCACGAGCCGCCAGATCCTCGGGCGCCTCGAGCGCGCCGCGACGCGGGACGTCGCGCTGCAGCTCGCCCGCACCGACGCGGCGGACGCCTACGAGGTGAAGGGCCGGGGCGTCATGCACCTCTCGGTCCTCATCGAGACCATGCGCCGCGAGGGCTACGAGTTCGCCGTGGGCAAGCCCCACGTCATCCTCAAGGAGGTCGACGGCGTGCGCTGCGAGCCCTTCGAGCGCGCGAGCGTCGAGGTGCCCACCGATCACGCGGGCCGCATCATCGAGTACCTGGGCCGGCGCCGCGGCGAGATGCTGCACATGGACTCGTCCGGGGACCTGACCCGCCTCGAGTTCAAGATCCCCGCGCGCGGTCTGATCGGCGCGCGCACATCGCTCCTGACCCTGAGCCAGGGCGAGGCGATCCTCTCCCACGTCTTCGAGTCCTGGGAGCGCGACGGCGGCACCATCCCGCGCCGCACCAACGGCGTGCTGGTCTCCGACCGCGCGGGCGACGTCATCGCCTACGCCCTCGACGGGCTGCAGGACCGAGGCACGTTCTTCGTGCCCGTCGGCGTCTCGGTGTACGCCGGGATGATCGTGGGCGAGAACAACCGCGACTCGGACCTCGAGCTCAACGTCTGCCGGGCGAAGAAGCTCACGAACATGCGCGCCGCCGGCCGCGACGACAACGCGAAGATCGCGCCGCCGAAGATCATGTCCCTCGAGGAGGCCCTCGAGTACGTCGAGGACGACGAGCTCGTCGAGGTCACGCCCAAGAGCCTCCGCCTGCGCAAGCGCCTGCTCGACGAGAACGAGCGCAAGCGCGCGAAGAAGAAAGCCGCTGCCCCGTCCGCGTGAGCGGAGGAGGCCGCGCAGCGCCCCTGTTCTTCTGCTTTAGCTCCGCCCTCGCGCGGCCGAAGAACCGGCAGCCGGCGGCCCGCAGGGGGTGTCGGCTCGGTGTTTTCTTCCTGGACCCCCGCACCTGCGTGATCCGGGCCATCCGGCTCCAGATCGGTCGAACAGGCATCCGCCCCGACGCTCGATCGTCATGGGTCCACCTACCTCCTCCACGCATCGAGCGGGCTGGGGCATAATCCCGGGCCGGAAGGGGCCCCGACTTGTTGGACGCGATACCGCTCTTCCCCGCGTTCACGGTCCCGCACGACATGACCTGTTCAGAAATCATGACGCCGGACCCGGTCACGGTCCGAGCCGACCAACCCGTGGCGACTGCCACCGCGGTCCTGCGAGACAACCGATTCCGGAGCGTCCCCGTCGTCGACGACGAGGGCAAGATGGTCGGACAGTTCGGGATCCAGGCCCTCCTGAGGCTGATCCTGCCCAAGGCCGCCATCGGGGACGACGGACTGTCGAACCTCGGGTACCTCAACGACGACATCGCGGACCTCCAGCGGCGCCTCGCGGAGGAGCACGACCAGCCGGTCGGCGACCACGCCGAGCCGGCCGGTCCGGTGCTCCATCCGGACACGGCGATCTCGCAGGTCGTGGTCCACCTCACCGAGTCCCGGAACAACCTGCCGGTGGTCGAGGAAGGCACGGGCAAGCTGCTCGGCATCGTGAGCTACTGGGACATCGTCGGCCGCCTCCTGGGGGGTGAGTGATGTTCTTCTCGCTCGCGACCACCCTCCTCGGAGGCGGTGGAGAGGGCCACGGCATCGAACCCGCCTTCGGCTGGGACCCCCTCTGGATCTCCGGTGTGATCTTCGTGCTGTCGTACGGGATCATCATGACGGAGAAGTTCAACCGCGCCGTCGTCGCCCTCCTCGGCGCCGGCGCGATGATCCTCTTCGGCGTCTACCCCAATCAGGCGGCGGCGATCCACGGGATCGACTGGAACACGATCGGGCTCCTGACGGGGATGATGGTGATCGTCGCCGTGACCCAGCGCACCGGCGTCTTCCAGTACCTCGCGATCTGGTCGGCGAAGAAGGTCCAGGCGCGCCCATGGGGCATCCTGGTGATGCTGTCCATCGTGACCGCGGTCCTGTCGGCCCTCCTGGACAACGTCACCACGGTGCTCCTGATCGCGCCCGTCACCCTCCTCATCACCGAGGAGCTGGAGATCGCGCCCTACCCGTTCCTCTTCGCGGAGATCCTGTTCTCCAACATCGGGGGCACGGCGACGCTGATCGGTGACCCGCCGAACATCCTGATCGGCTCGCAGGTCGACACCATCACGTTCAACAGCTTCCTCACCGAGGTCGCTCCGATCGTGCCGCTCATCTTCGTCATGACCCTGCTGCCGATCTGGCTCATGTGGGGCCGGAAGCTGGTGGCGACGGACGAGGCGATGGCCCGGGTGATGAACTTCAAGGCGCGGGAGGCGATCACGAACGTGCCGCTCCTGAAGAAGTCCCTGAGCGTGCTCGCGGTGGTGCTCCTCGGCTTCATGTTCGGCCACCCCATGGGCATCGAGCCCGCGACCGTCGCCTTGCTGGGCGGCGCGCTGCTCCTGCTCCTGGACAACCTCTCGCGAACCCCAGAGGAGAAGTCCGAGAACGTCCACCACACCTTCGGCGAGGTGGAGTGGGTCACGATCTTCTTCTTCGTCGGCCTGTTCGTCATCGTCCACGGCCTCGAGAACGCGGGCGCGCTCGACATCCTCGCCGACAAGGTCGTCGG
>CBFIJG010000183.1:0-3233 GCA_965662915.1 Planctomycetota bacterium
GCCGAGCTGCGCGCCGAGCTCGGGGCCTCGCTCCATCGCCTGTCCGAGGGCGACTCCGCAGCGCTCGACGCGGTCCGCAGCGCCGAGCGCGCGGTCTCGGAGTGGTCGAGCCGCGTGGCGGGGCTCGAGGAGCCGGCGAGCGAGCTGCGCGAGGCGGCGCTCCATCTCGAGGAAGCCGTGCGGGGGCTCGCGGGCTTCTTCGACGGCGTCGAGGACGATCCGGCGCGCCTCGAGGTCGCCGAGGAGCGCCTCGGCCAGCTCGAGCGCCTGGAGCGCAAGTACGGCACCGATGTCGCAGGGCTCGAGGCGAAGCGGGACGAGCTCGAGGAAGAGCTCGAGGCGATGACCGGCGGCGCGGCGACGGCCGAGGCCCTGCGCGGGGAGGTCGACGCCGCGCGAGAGGCCCTCGCCGAGTCCGCGCGACGGCTGCGAACGGCGCGGACGAAGCTCGGGACCAAGCTCCGCCGGGCGGTCGAGGCGGGCCTCGCGGACCTCGGCCTCGAGCGCGCGCGCTTCTCGATGACGACGGTGCCGCACCCCGAGGACGGCGCCGGAACGCTCGAGGGTGATCGCCGGCTCTTCGGCCCTTCAGGCACCGAGGGCGTCGAGCTCCTGCTGGCCGCCAACCCCGGAGAGGACGCCCAGCCCCTGCGCCACGTGGCGTCGGGCGGCGAGGCGGCGCGGATCCTCCTCGCCCTGCGGGGCGCTCTCGCGGTGCGCCGCTCCACGCCGACCCTGGTCTTCGACGAGGTCGACGCCGGCGTGGGAGGCCGGCTCGGTCCGAAGGTGGCCAGCCACCTCGAGCGCCTCGGCGATCACCACCAGGTGCTGTGCGTGACCCACCTCCCGGCGATCGCGGCGACCGCGGCGCGGCACCTCAAGGTGGAGAAGTCCGTGGAGGGCGGCCGGACGAGGACGCGCATCACCGTGCTGTTCGGCGAAGAGCGGATCGCGGAGGTCGCCGACATGATCGCCGGCGGCGCCGCGGAGCCCACTGCCCTCGCGGAGGCGCGGCGCCTCCTCGGCGCGGGTTCCTGACGGCGGAGCGCCCTCCGCCTCGTGCCCGGTAACCCGGGGCGACGAGACGGCCTCCGCATCCCGGAGCGGCGATCAGGCGGGGGATGTGGGGCACTCGCCTCCGATATCCCCGCATGGCCCCCACGGCCCCGGAAGCCGCGGTAGGCTCCCCGGCTTCGCCATGGCCATCGCTCGACCACTCCAGCTCCAGCCGATCCTGCTCCCCAAGGTGTGGGGAGGGGAGCGCCTGCGGGACTTCGTGGCCGAGGGGGACCTCGGGGAGGACGGGTGGCCCGAGGGCGAGCCGATCGGCGAGGTCTGGCTGGTCTGCGACCGCGACGAGCGGACGTCCGCCATCGCGAGCGGGCCCTTCGAAGGCCGGACGCTCCGCGGCCTGATGCTGTCGGAGCGCGACGCGCTCCTCGGGAGCATGGCGCCCTCCGAGGACGGCGGCTTCCCGCTCCTGGTGAAGCTGATCGAGGCCCGCGAGAACCTCTCCGTCCAGGTCCACCCCGACGCGGCGGCCGCGGACGCGCTCGGCGCGTCGCCGAGGTCGCAGTGCTGGTACGTGCTCGATGCGGAGCCGGGGGCCGAGGTCTTCCTCGGGCTGGCGCCGGGCATCGACGCGGCCGAGTTCGCCCGCGGGGCGGTCACGCCCGAGGTCGTCGATCTGCTCCAGCGCTACAGCGTCCGCGCGGGGGACGGCGTCGACGTGCCCGCCGGCACCGTGCACAGCGTCTGCGCCGGCGTCGCGCTCCTCGAGGTGCAGAACAACTGTGACACGACCTACCGGATCTTCGACTGGGACCGGACGGGCCTCGACGGCGGCCCGCGCGAGACGCACGTGGACGAGGCGCTCCGCTCGATCGACTACGGGGCGGCCGCCGCAGGGCCGTGGCCGGTCGAGTCGGGCGACGAGGAGCACGAAGGCGCGCCCGTCAACCGGCACGCGACCCTCCGCGACGGTGAGCTCTTCCACGCGGAGATCCTCGATCTGCACGCGCCGGAGGAGCTCGCGGCGCCGGGCGAGCCGACCGTGCTCGTCGGGCTGACGGGGAAGGGCCGGCTCGAGACCGGGGACGGGGAGAGCTACCCGCTCACGAAGGGAATCACCTGGCTGCTCCCGGCGGACCTCGAGTCCGCCCGCGTGGCCGACGCATGTGGCAACCTGCGCGTCCTCCGGGCGCGCACGAAGAGGACTCGCTGAGGGCGGCGCCCGCGGGATCCAGCAGGACGAGGAGACGAGACAGATGGCAGCGAGACGAAGAGGCGGTGGACGGCGCGGAGGAGCGCGCGGTGAGTCCGGTGGGCGCCCGAAACTGAAGCGCGTCGGCGGCAAGCGGCTCCCGGCGCGATCCTCCTCCGTGCGCGACGCGAAGCGCGGTCCGGGCTTCGTGCGGCTGAACAAGTTCCTCGCGGACAACGGCGTCGCCTCGCGGAGGGCGAGCGACGAGATGATCCTCGAGGGCAAGGTGCTCGTCGACGGCGAGATCATCACCGAGCTGGGGACCAAGATCGATCCGTCGGAGCAGGTGGTCGAGGTGGACGGTGTCCGGCTCGAGTCCGATCCGCGCGAGCGTCGCTACTACATCCTCCACAAGCCCGCCGGCGTGGTGTGCACGAACGAGATCCGCGAGACGCGCCCGCGCGCGATCGATCTCGTCACCGACCCCCGCAAGGGACGGATCTTCACGGTCGGCCGCCTCGACGAGGAGTCGAAGGGCCTCCTCCTGCTGACGAGCGACGGTGAGTTCGCCGAGCGCATCGCGCATCCGCGCTACGGCGTCCCGAAGACCTACCTCGTGAAGGTCCCCGGACGGATCAGCGACGACGCGGTCATGAAGGTGCGCGAGGGCGTCCACCTCGCCGAGGGCAGGACGATGGGGGCGCGCGTGCTCGTCAAGCGCCGCACCGCGACCAGCTCCACGCTCGAGGTCACGATCCAGGAGGGCAAGAACCGGGAGGTCCGGCGCGTCTTCGCGCGCGTGGGCTACAAGGTCCAGTCCCTCACCCGGACCCGGATCGGGCCCCTGGGGATCCGGGGCCTGCGCGAAGGCAAGTGGCGCGCACTCAGCCGGGAGGAGGTCGAGGCCCTCGTCACCGAGAGCGGTCCGAACGCCGCGCCCTCCGAACTCGCGATGGACGAGCGCGCTGGCGACCACTTCGACGAGCGGCCCGCGCCGCGGCGGACGAGCGCGCGCCGCGGCGGCGCGCGT
>CBFIJG010000184.1:0-3167 GCA_965662915.1 Planctomycetota bacterium
GCGCGGGGCCCGTTCGATCGGAGGGCCGGGCGCCGACCCGTCACGGGGCGCCCTGACCCCGCCTGCTGCGTCTCCGGGCCGGTCGGTGGGGGAGGGAGTCGCCCGGGAAGCGGGCTCACGGCCTTGCGGCCCGCGGACGGCGCCCCTAGCCTCTTGCGCTCGATTGCCCGATTTCCTGTGCGCCGGAGCCCCGGCGACGAACCATCCAGGACCACAAGATGACCGACGCCTCCCTCGACTGCGAACTCCGTGAAGCCCTCGGAAGCCGCAGCTCCCGCAAGCTCCGCGCTCACGGCCGCATGGTCGGCAGCCTCCAGGCCGATGCGGACAGCGGCCACGTCAACCTCCACTTCGAAGAAGCCCCCTTCCACGCCGCGCGCCGTGCCCACGTGCACCTGTTCGACCTGAACATCGGCGGCAAGACCGAGTCGGCCATCGTCAACGAGCTCCAGTGGGACGCCTTCGGCGACACCCTGCTGCACGTCGAGTTCAAGCGCGTCACCCGCGGTCAGAAGACGGAGTCGGTCGTCCCGCTGAAGTTCAAGGGCACGCCCGCTGGCATCCTCCAGCACGACCTCAACGAGATCCACATCACGTCCCTGCCCTCGCAGATCCCGGACGCGATCGTCGTCAACGTGGACGGCCTCGAGGCCGGCGCCCACATCAAGGCCGGCTCCGTGGAGACCCCGGAGGGCGTCGAGCTCATGATCGACCCCGATATCGACATCGCCGTCATCACCGACGTCAAGGGCGGCGGCTCCGAAGAGCCCGCCGAGGGCGAGGGTGAGGCCGAGGGCGAGGGCGCCGAGGGCTGATCCCCGGCCCGGGGGCCCGTCCTGGGCTCCCGGACCCGCCTCGCGGCCCGCGGCCCCCTCCGCGTGGCCGTCCCCGGGCACCTCCCCCGAATCGGCCCGGCCGGGGTTCCGCCCCCGACCGCGCGCCGCTACCTTGTTCCGCCGCTGAGCGGGCCCCAGGGCCTGCGACGCGGACTCGTGGCTCCCCACCAGGCCCGACCGGGCCCGCCCCCGACCCCGTGACCATGACCCCTGCGGTTCGTCTCGTCGTCGGCCTCGGCAACCCCGGTTCCGAGTACGCCGGCACCCGACACAACGTCGGGTTCGCCGTCCTCGATCACCTGGCGGAGCGCCTCGAAACGCTCTTTCGCGGACCGTCCAAGCTCGACAGCTGGAGCGGCCCCCGCGGCTTCCAATGGGCCCGCGCCGACGTGCCCCCTCACGCCGAGGACGCCTCCGACGAGGCGGACGACGCCGACGGGGAATCCCGGCCCGCGTTCCTGCTGAAGCCCGGGACCTACATGAACCGTTCGGGGGACATCGTCGCCCCGGTCGCGCGCTTCCTGGCGAAGCGCGGCGAGCTCGCCGCGCTGACTCCCGAGGAGTGCGCGCCCGCCGACGCCCCGATCGTTCCCGACCCCGCCTCGATCCTCGTCGTCTACGACGACATGGACCTCGACGTCGGTCGGCTCCGGCTGCGGCCCCACGGGGGCCACGGCGGGCAGAACGGAATGCGATCCATCATCCACCGCCTGGAGACCGATGGTTTCCCGCGCCTTCGCGTCGGGATCGGTCGTTCGGGCACCGACGCGGCGCGCCATGTGCTCAGCCCGTTCTCTCCCTCCGAGTCCGAGGACATCGCGGTCTCGGTCGCCCAGGCGACCGACGCTCTGATGGCCTGGATGGGGGGGATGGACCTGGCTGACGTCATGACGCGGTTCCACAGCCGCTGGAACCAGTCGCTCTGAGGCCCGGGCCCTGCCTGAGCCGACGGGCGCGACGTCGACACCACCAAAGGAGAAACCCTTGACCAAGATCTACGAGACCATGGTCCTGCTCGACAACGACGTCGTGCGCCAGGACTGGAGGAAGGCCAAAGCCGTCGTGACGGACACCGTCACGAAGTACGGGGGCACGGTCGAGTCGTGCCGCCGCTGGGACGAGCGCCGCTTGACCTACCCGATGGCCCGGAAGAACCGCGCGACGTTCTTCCTCGCCTACCACGACATGACGGGCGACAAGATCCCGGGCTTCCGCCGCGACCTCGAGCTCAACGAGTGCGTCTTGCGCTACATGATGCTCGCCGTCGACGAGGTCCCGGAGGAGGAGCGCAAGCTCGCCGCCGAGGAGGACGGAGCCGAGTACGAGGTTCCCACGCCGCCCGAGGACGATGCGATCGAGATGCCCGAGGAGGAGGAGGCGCTCATCGACACCGTCGATCTCGAGGGGATCGAGGCGCCCAGCGCCCTCGCCGACGAGCCCGCCAAGTCCGACGCCTGATCCGAGGAAGGAGACCGAACAGCCATGAAGCGACGCGTCCGTACCATCATCGGGTCCAAGAACTGCGACGACCCGGTCATCGACTACAAGAACATCGAGTACCTCGAGAAGTTCCTGACCCCCCAGGGCCAGATCCTCTCGCGGCGCCGTACCGGCTTCTGCACCCAGTGCCAGAAGCAGCTCAAGACGGCGATCAAGCGCGCCCGTCACGTTGGACTCCTGCCCTTCGTGGGCTGAGATTCGAGGAGGAACCAGCCATGAAAGACGTCGAAGTCCTGCTGCAGCAGAGCGTCAAGCACCTCGGCCTCGTCGGTGACGTGGTCAAGGTCAAGCCCGGCTTCGCGCGGAACTACCTGTTCCCGCAGAAGCTCGGCGTGCCCGCCACCGAGGACGCGAAGCGCCAGATCGCGCGCCGCGCCGCCAAGGTCCGCGAGGCCGAGGAGCAGCGTCTCAAGGAGATCGCGGAGCTCGTCGGCAAGCTCGAGGCCGTCGAGATCAAGGTCACGATGAAGGCCGACCCCAACGGCAACCTCTACGGCTCGGTCAACGCGGCCAGGATCGTGGAGCTCGCCCAGGAGCAAGGCGCCACCTTCACCGAGAAGGACGTCCGCCTGGACGCCCCGATCAAGGTCGTCGGCCAGCACGAGGTCAAGGTCCACGTGCGTGACGACGACTACGGCACCCTCAAGGTCGAGGTGGAGGCCGAGGGCCGCACCAAGGCCGAGGAGGAGGCACTCGCAGCCGCCGAGGCGGCTGCCGAGGCCGAGGCCGCTGCCGAGGCCGGCGCTCCGCCGCCCGCCGAGTGATCGCTCCGCGGCGCCCATGGCGCCGCGACGGTCGAGCCGCCCCGGTCCCGCCGCGAGCGGGCCCGGG
>CBFIJG010000185.1:0-3139 GCA_965662915.1 Planctomycetota bacterium
GAGCCGGTAATCTTTGACTGCGTTCTACGTGAACTCCCATGGGGCCGTTGCCCCGACGCAGCCGTTGCTGCACTGGGTGTTGTTCTTTGCCCGAGGAGCGAGGTCCTGCCTCTCTCCCACCCCAAACGGGCTTTTGAATCTCTCTGTCGTCTTCCCCCGATGAAACGAATCCCCCAACCTCCGTCGAAACGCTCACGCAGTGGACGCTCGACGGTCCTTCTAACGAGCCTTCTGGCCGTTGCTCTGCTTCCGCTGAGCGACGCGGCTGGTCAGCAGGGTGGCAATCGCTCGCGCCGGGCCGTCCCGAGCGCCAGCCCGCCCGCTGGCAGCAAGATCGTCCGCCCAGGTGCGGTCACCCCGGGCAAGCGCCGGGTCGCACCTGGTACAAACGCGCCTCGCGGCGGCCAGTCCACCGGTTCTGGCGGCACGGGAGCTGGCCTGAACGGCCCTGGCGCCAACCAACCCGGCGGCGGCAATGGCAACGCCGGAATCGGCCAGAACACCCACGACACGCGTATCGTGTCCCTGACCGACGTCGACGTGCCCATGCCCTCCGACATCGGCGACTACATCAAGGACACGGACGCAGCGATCGCGCTCGGAAAAGCCCTCTTCTGGGACATCCAGACGAGCTCCGACAGCAAGGTGGCCTGCGCCACGTGCCACTACAACGGCGGCGGAGACGCCCGTGTCAAGAACCAGATGTACGACGGCCACGACGAGGCCTTCAACATCTTCGAGTCCGGACGCGGCGGCCCCAACACGACGCTGGAGTCCTCCGACTTCCCCTTCCATCGGCTCAGCAACCCGAACGACGCCGAGTCGAACGTGCTTCGCAGCGTGGACGACACCCACGGCTCTGCGGGCGTGCCGACGCGAGTCTTCGAGGGAGTGACGCCGGGTGAAGGCGTGGAAGCTGGTCGGGTCATTCCCGACCCCGTGTTCCGCGTCAACGGTTGCAACGTGGACGCCGCGACGAATCGCAACGCGCCCACGGTGATCAACGCGGTCTTCTTCGTACGCCAGTACTGGGACGGCCGCGCGGACTACCGCTTCAACGGCGTCAACATGTGGGGCGACCAGGACCCCGATGCTCGCGTCCTCAAGACGATGCCGGACGGCAGCGTCGAAGAGGTGCGGATCAGCATCGACAAGTCGTCTCTCGCGAGCCAGGCCGTCAACCCGCTGCCATCGAACGTCGAGATGGCCTGGAAGAACGACGAGGAGAACGGTGTGATCCGCTCCTTCCCCCTCGTCGGGACGAAGCTTCTCTCTGCCGCTCCCCTGAAGCTGCAGGAGGTCCACCCCGAGGACATGCACCTCGGCCACCTGTCCGCCGCGCCGTCGCGCGGTCTGACGAGCGGCCTCACCTACGCGGACATGATCCAGGACGCGTTCGTGGACGAGTGGTGGAACGGTGCTGGCAGCTTCGACGGCTTCAGCATGATGGAGCGCAACTTCTCTCTCTACTGGGGACTTGCGATCCAGATGTACGAGGCACAGCTCGTCTCGGACCAGGCGCCGATCGATCACTGGCTCGCCGGTGACGAGAACGCGCTGACCGAGCAGGAGCAACGCGGCCTGAACCGGTTCATGTCCGGCGGCGCGGGATGCGCCGACTGCCACGCGGGCTCCGAGTTCGCGGGTGGTACCTGGTCCGACCTCGAGGATGCGCTGACGGGTGTCCGTCACGGCGTCGAGCGGATGGGGATGGTGAACGGCGGTCAGCTCGCGCTGCTCGGCCTGACCAACATCCAGGGCCCCGAGAACCCCACGGTCCTCGGTCACGAGGAGTTCTGGTACGCCGACAACCTTCGGATGGGCCAGCTCGTCCAGGTCATTCGACCCGACACCGGTCAGGTCCTCGTCCAGGTCAACATCCCGCACAGCGCGTGCGAGCTCGATATCGAGGGTGAACCCGTCGAGACCGAGATCGAGATGCTTGCGGGTCCGGGCTTCCCGACGACCCCCCCGATGGATCCGCTGGATCCGCACCCGCCCGCCGAGTTCGTCCTGATCTCGCAGGCCCTGGGTGCCCTTCCGAACGGCGACTGCGGCATGCGTGTGATCATCGAGGGCGAGCTCGTCTACGGGACCAACACGCCGGCCGGTGAGTACCCGGTGCTCATCAACGGGCAGCAGGTGGCCGCCATCGTCCTCGGCGAGTCCGAGCCGGATGCGGTCTACGACGCTGGCTTCTACAACATCGGGATTCGCCCGACCAACGAGGACCTCGGCATCGGTGCCGACGGCCCCTTCGGCCCGCTCTCCTTCACGAAGCGGATCCAAAACGGTGAAGCCTCCTCCAAGGAGTTCGACCTCGAGGATCCGGTCCAGGCTGGCGAGTACGCGGCGGTCAATGGTGCCTTCAAGGCCTCGAGCCTCCGCAACATCGCCCTCACGGGTCCGTACATGCACAACGGCAGCATGGCGACCCTCGAGCAGGTGGTGCAGTTCTACGCCCGCGGTGCGGACTTCCTGGAGCAGAACATCCCCGACACCGACCCCGGCGTCGATGGCGTGGGTGGTCTTCGTAACAAGGCCGATGAGCAGGCTGCCATGGTGGCCTTCCTCTCGAACGCTCTGCTGGACCCCCGTGTTCGCGACGAGTCCGGTGTCTTCTCGCACCCCTCGCTCCCCCGCAAGGTGGGCGCCGTGGGTAACGAGTCGACCGTCATCGACAGCAACGGCGACGGCGAGGCCGACCCCTTCGAAGACGAGATCCCGGCAACGGGCATCAACGGTGGCCGTACCGCCACCGTCTTCATCGACAAGCTGCTTCCGGGCGTCCACGTGGCTCTCGACCAGGGGGAGTTCCTCTTCCCGGTCGCGGAGACCAGCTACCCCGGAGACCTGCTCTACCTCCACGAGGAGGGCGCTGCGGGCTGCGGCATCATCGGCGAAGTCATGGATAGCATCCGCGAGGTTCGCGTCAGCCTGACCAAGCCCCCGACCCACAACGTCAGGGTCAGGTGGCGCATCTCCGATGCGACCGAGCTCGGTGTCCTCGAGGAAGACGAACTGACGGGCGAGATCACCGTCGTCGACCGTGGAGCTCTCGTCTTCACGCGAGACAACTGGTTCCACCCGCAGGTTCTGATGCTCACGGGCGTCCAGGACGGGGAAGACGACGGCAACG
>CBFIJG010000186.1:0-3109 GCA_965662915.1 Planctomycetota bacterium
GCGCCCCGTCCGACGGACGGGAGCGCGCGGCCCTTCCTCGTTCGACCTCCCTTCCTCGGCGACCGCCATCTGTCGGATTTCGCGACAGCGCGCGCGGATCCTGACTTCGATCGGCGCAGAACTTGAGCCGCGGCACTGAATTCCAAGGTCGCGGTTCAAGTCGGGTCGTGAGTGCGCCGAAGACCGTTCTGCGAGCCGGTGTCCCCGGAGGGACGCTCGGCCCGCGGAGGAGTGACTTGATCGAGCAGTACATCCGCGACGTTGCAGACTTCCCCAAAGAGGGGATCATCTTCAAGGACATCACTCCTTTGCTCTCCAGCCCGGAGGGGCTGAAGGCCGCGATCGAGGGGATCGCAGCCTTCGTGGACCCGAGCGACTACGACCTCGTTTGCGGGATCGAGTCGCGCGGCTTCATCTTCGGCACCGCCCTCGCCCACCACCTGGGCAAGGGCTTCATCCCGGTGCGCAAGCCCGGGAAGCTGCCGTGGAAGACCGCGTCCGAGTCCTACGAGCTGGAGTACGGGACCGACACCATCGAGATCCACCTGGATGCCTGCGACAGCGGCAAACGGGTCCTGATGGTCGACGACCTGCTCGCCACGGGCGGGACCATGGAGGCTGCGAACAAGCTCGTGAGGAAGATCGGTGGGGAGCCGGTCGCGAGCGTGTTCGTCATCGAGCTGGGCTTCCTCGAAGGAAGAGCCCGGCTCGACGTTCCGGTTCACGCGCTGCACGTCGTGTGACCCGGTCCCCCGCAGGAGCCCCAGCCCCGTCCGTCCAGGACCGCCCTGCGCGGCCCGGGCGGCACATGTCACGGTGAAGAAGTCGACCTCCAAGAAGGCTGCCTCCAAGGCGCCGGTGAAGGCCACCGCGAACAAGGCTGTCTCCCGCAAGACCGTCTCCAAGAAGGCCACAGTGAAGGGAACCGCGAAGTCCACCGCTCCGGCGAAGAAGAAGGCCGCTGCGTCGAAGGCCGCCGCGAAGCCCGCCGCCAGCCGCCGCACGATCACCCGCAAGACCGTCTCCAAGAAGGCGAAGACGCGGAAGGCCGCCGTCCCGGTCGAGGAGCTCCCGACCGAGGAGATCTGGGCCCATTACCAGAAGGCCCGCAAGAAGACGGACGCCCAGGCGGTCGAGCACATCAGGAACATCCTGATGGAGCGCCACTTCCCCCTGGTGAAGTACATCGCGGAGCGCCTCCTCCAGACGCTCCCGAAGTCCATCGAGCTCGACGACCTCGTCAGCGCCGGCCTCTTCGGCCTCATGGACGCGATCCGTGGCTTCGACCCCGACCGCGGCATCAAGTTCAAGACCTACTGCACCACCCGGATCCGGGGCTCGATCCTCGACCAGCTGCGCAGCCAGGACTGGGTCCCGCGCCTCGTGCGCCTCAAGGCCAGCCGCATCGACAAGGCCCTCCAGCGCTTGACCGGCCTCTACGGCCGTGAGCCCACGCACTCCGAGCTCGCGAAGGAGCTGGAGATGGACCACCAAGAGCTCTCCAAGGAGCTCCAGGGGGCCAGCGCCAAGGCGATGTACTCACTCTCCGACAAGTGGGAGGATCGCGACGACGACAGCTCCATGGAGAAGGTCGACGTCCTCGAGGACAAGAAGTCCATCGACCCCCTCGGCGTCCTCAACCGTGAGGACATGATGGGCTTCTTGACCCGCTCCCTGACTCACAAGGAGCAGTTCATCATCGAGCAGTACTACCAGGTCGGACACACGATGCGCGAGATCGGCGAGATGCTGAACCTCACCGAGAGCCGCGTCTGCCAGATCCACAGCAACGTGATGGGCCGCCTGAAGAGCCTCTTCGGGACCAAGCAGAACACGATGCTCATGTGAGCCAGCGGCTCACGCCTCACCGCACCGAGCGCCTCACCGCACCCGAGCGCCTCGACACCTGCCAGAGCAGGAGCTCCTCCCTTCCCCCCGGCCCCCTCGCTCGCCACCCGACCCTCGCGGTCTCTCCCCCCTTGCCTCCGAGAGGGCGGCACGCTCACCAGCGTGTCGCCCTCTCTGCATGGGATCCGCGTCGCGATGGCTCCGGTCAGCCACGCCACGGGAGCACCCACGGGCGCTCCTCGCCCCAGCCCTCGACGCGGCGCGCGCCGAAGGCGAGGTCCTCGCCGTAGACCGCGCCGAGCACCTCGGGCCGGAGCACCTCGTGCACCGATCCGCTCGCACGCACCTCGCCCTGGTCGATGAGGACAACGCGGGTCGCGAACTGGCTCGCGAGGTTGAGGTCGTGGGTCACGACGAGCGCCGCGCGCCCCTGGCACCCCATGCCGGCGATGAGCTCGAAGACCTGCAGCTGGTGGCGTGGGTCCAGGGAGTTGGTCGGCTCGTCCACGAGCACGACGCGCGGCTCCTGGGCGAGAGCGCGGGCCACCAGAGCGCGCTGGCGCTGGCCGCCGGAGAGCTCGTCGAGGGAGCGCTCCCCGAGGCCGACGAGCTCTGCGTCGGAGAGGGCCGCAGCGACCGCCGCGCGGTCCTCGGTGCTCGGGCCGCGCAGGAAGCGCGAGCGCGCGTAGCGCCCCTGCCCGACGAACTCCTCGACGGTCAGCGAGGGCAGCGCGAAGAGCGCCTGGGGCACGAGCGCGAGGCCCCGCGCGCGCTCCTTGGCGGGGATCGAACGGACGGGCTCGCCGGCCAGACGCACCTCCCCCGCCGCGGGCCGCTCGAGCCCCGCGAGCAGGCGCAGGAGCGTGCTCTTGCCGGCGCCGTTCGGCCCGATCACGCAGACGACCTCGCCAGCGCCGAGGGCCAGATCGACCCCGCGCACCACGTCCTCGCTCCCGCCGTCGTAGCGAAAGCGGAGGCCCTTGCACTCCAGCAGCACGTCGCCGTTCACCACGTGGACACCTCGCGCCGGCGGCGCAGGAGCATCGCGAGGAAGAAGGGTCCGCCCACCAGGGAGAGCACGATGCCCGGACTCATGTGGCGCGGTCCGAGCAGGCCGATGTTGATCGTCTCGGCGCCGAGGAGGAAAGCCGCGCCGCCGAGGGCCGCGAAGGGCAGCAGCACGCCGTGCCGCGCCCCGAGGGCGAGCCGGACGACGTGCGGGACGACGAGGCCGACGAAGGCGATCTGCCCCGCGACCGCG
>CBFIJG010000187.1:0-3069 GCA_965662915.1 Planctomycetota bacterium
GTCGCGGTCGACGGAGAGGGCGCCGACCGCGGGGCCCGGGTCCGACGACCAGAGCACCGACCCGTCGCGGACGAGGTGGACCGTCCCTCCTGCGCTCCCGACCACGAGGCCGCCGTGGTCGTCCAGCCAGCGGACCGTCGAGAGGGCGCGCCCGTCGCCGGGGAGGTCCACGCGCCGTCCGGCCCCGGGCCCCACGGGCCAGATCCAGAGCTGGTCCTCGTCGGCGACCCCGGCCACCTCGTCCCCGGCGGGGGACATGGCCACGCTGAACAGGCGGCCCGCGCCCTCGGCGGTGAAGCGGCGCTGGAGGCGCGTGGCGAGGAGCGGAGCGAAGAGGGCCGAGCGGGACTCGGGTGTGGAGTGGAGCCGGTCGGCGTACTCGGCCAGGGCGAGGGCAGCGCTGGGGTTGCCCTCGAGGCGCTCCTCGGCGCGGGCCAGGTAGAGGCGCGAGCGCGCGAAGTCCAGGGCCTCGGTCTTCGCGCGCAGGGCGTCGTTCTTCTCCGCGATGAGGCCGTCGCGGACGTCGATGCCGTGGAGCGCCACCACGAGGGCGGCGGTGATGGCGAGGAACACGCCGACCAGGGACGCGGCCACGGCGGGCTGGCGCTGAGCCCAGCGCTTGACGCGGACGGTGGCCCCGGGGGGGCGGGCCATGATCGGCTCGAAGCGCCTCAGGCGCCGGAGGTCCTCCGCGAGGTCCCGCGCGCTGGCGTAGCGGCGCGCGGGGTCGCGTTCCATGGCCACCGCGACCACGGCGGCGACGCTGCCGCTGAGCGCGCGGTTGACGCGGTCGGCCGCCGGGGGCGTGTCACGGAGAATGGCCGACTGGATCTCGTGGGGGCTCGAGCCCTGGAACGGCCGCGTGCCCGTGAGCGCCTCGTACAGGGAGACGCCGAGGCCGTAGACGTCGGTCCGCGCGTCGAGCTCGCCGCGACCCTCCTCGATCTGCTCGGGGGCCATGTACTCCGGGGTCCCGAGGCCCTCGCCCGCGCGGGTCAGGGCCTCGTCCTCCGCTCCGGTCGCGAGCCCGAAGTCCAGGACCACCGGCTCGCCGTCCGGGCGCACCATCAGGTTCCCGGGCTTGACGTCCCGGTGCACCACGCCGAGCTGGTGGGCGGCGTCGAGAGCCAGGGCCGCGTCCTCGAAGAAGCGCAGCAGTCGCTGGACCCCGGTCTGGTCCGCCGGCGCGATGGGCAGGACGCCCGCGCGCCCCTCCCGCGCGGCCCGGATCTCCGCCGCCAGGTCCGTGCCCGGCACGAACCGCATGGCGATGTAGGGCTCGTCCCCCTCGAAGTCGGCGTCGAGCACCTCGGCGATGCCGTGGTGGTCGATGCGGGCGAGGATCTCGGCCTCCCGCTGGAACCGTCGCCGGCGGGTCTCCGTGATCAGGCGGCCCTGGAGGAGTTTGAGGGCGACCCGGCGCCCGAGGCGCTCGTCCACGGCCTCGAGAACCATGCCCTGGCCGCCCTGTCCGAGCGCGCCCACGAGGCGGAAGCGTCCGATCCGCTCGCCGTCGAGGGCCGCGGCGGCGCGCGCCGACTCCTCGCCCGCGGCCGCCCGCCTCCGCAGGAACTCCGCGGCGACCTGCGTCTCGGCCTCGGGGTACCGCTTGAGGTAGAAGCCGAGCGGCCGGTCCACCCCCTCGGCCACGTCGTCCTCGAAGTCCTGGATGAAGTCCAGGACCGCGGGGTCGAGGTGCTCTTCGAGGTCTTCCAAGGGCGGCGGGTGTCCGGGTCCAGACTATCAACCGCGTCAGGATCGTCGCGCCTCGCTCGCGGCGCTGCCCCCTCGACACGCGCGAAGGGCGATCCAGGGGGCGGTTATCATCCGAGGAGCTTGTCCGATTCCCCCGCAAATCCGCCCGAGGGCGAGACGCAGAACTGGCTCCGGCGAGCCCAGGAGGGCGGCGTCACGGAGTTCGGCGTCCTCTACGACCACGTCGCGCCCTCGATCTACGCGTGGGCGACCCTGCGGCTGGCCCGCGATCGCCGGTCCGAGATCGATGCCCAGGACGTGGTGCAGGAGGTCTGGCTCCGGGCGTGGGACTCCATCGAGCGCATCGACGCGGAGACGACTCCGTTCCGCAAGTGGATCTTCCGCGTCGCCAAGCTCGTGCTCCTCGAGCTCCTCCGTGACGGACGCCGCCGCCGGCAGGTGAACCTCGGGAGCGAGACCAAGCGCGCGGTCTTCGAGCAGGTGATGGACCCCGCCACCGCCATCAGCGCCCGCATCGAGCGCGACGACACCCTCGCCCGGTTCCTCGAGTCGGTCGCCGGGCTGCCGGAGGTCGACCGCAAGCTCGTGAGCTACTGCGGACTGGAAGGGCTCGGTTACGAGGTCGCTGCCCAGCGCCTCGACTCCACCGCGGGCGCCGTGGCCCGTCGCTGGCAGCGCCTCCGCAAGCGCCTCGCCGAGGGCGGGATCCCCCGGGACCTCTTCGACCCCTCCGCCACCGCCTGACACCGCAAGGTCCCGGCGCGAGAGAACCCTGGTCGGTCCAGCCGTGCTAGCGGAGGTGAGGGAGGAGAACGACGAGGCGCCGGCACTCCCGCGGGAGCGCCGGCGCCTCGTGCGGACGCCGCGATCGAGCGCGGCTCAGGCCAGGTAGCGCAGGTAGATGTAGACCGTTGCGATCCCGACCGAGAAGAGCATCAGCGGGAACGCGTGCTTCAGGAAGGTGATGAAGCGGATCGGAGAGCCCGCGCGCTCGGCGAAGCCGGCGACGATGAGGTTCGCGCTCGCACCGATGAGCGAGCCGTTGCCGCCGAGGCACGCGCCGAGGGACAGGGACCACCAGATCGCGTGCTGCTGGTCGAGGTCGAGGTCCGATCCCTGGTCCGACAGCTGCACGAAGGCGGTCTCCAGGGTCGGGATCATGGTCGCCACGAAGGGGATGTTGTCGACGATCGCCGAGGCGACCGCGGAGACCCACAGGACGGCGATCGAGAGGCGGGTCGTGACCTCGCCGCTGTTCGCCGCGCCGTCCGTGAAGCCGACGACCTTGTCGGCGAGGATGTCGAGCGCGCCCGCGTTCTCGAGGCCGTGGACGATGACGAACAGGCCGACGAA
>CBFIJG010000188.1:0-3050 GCA_965662915.1 Planctomycetota bacterium
CCGCGCGCCGCCTTGGCCACGAGCGCGAGGACCTTGGGCCCGAGCTCGGGGTCGGCCGCCATGTGACGGAGGGCGCTGTAGACCCAGCGCTTCGCCGTGGGTCGGTCGAGATCACGGAGCGCGTTCTTGAGGGCGAGGTACGACGCCCCCGTCTTCATCTTGCCCAGCTCCTCGAAGACCTCCCGGGGCGTCTGATCCTTCGACTCGTCGATCTGGCGAGCGAGCGCCCTCACGCGAGCGTCATCCTGAAGAAGCGCCGAGGCCTCGCCACGAGCTGGCGCGGCGGCGAGGAGAGCGAGGAGTGTGATGCTGGCGAGGAGGCGGATCATCGGGCTCGGGCGGTCGTTCCCACCTTTCGTCATGATGGTAGACCGGCGGCCAGCGCGTGTTTCGAGCGCCCCTCTTCACTCTCGACGTTCTCCGAGATGCAGACACGAAGCCCCCTGCGCTCGCCGTCGCGAGGCACTCGGGCGTGTTCGCCGCTGCCGCACCGATCGAACCCGACGCGGGCAGCGCGCAGCCCCTCGGGCCGCAGGGGGCCCGGGCGCCGCTCGCGCCTCGCCCTGGCGGATCACGGGTGTCGTGGCGGTGGCGTCGTGCTCACGCGGTCTCCCTGACGCGCCGGCGTGCCCCATTCCGGGATCGGCTCCAGAGGGCGCCGCGGGCCGGTCGATCCCTTCCGGATCATGAGCCCCTTCGGATCCCAGGACGGCCCCGCCAACGGGGCCGCTCCGAACAAGCCTCGCTTCCGCCTCGTCGAGGACGGAGCCGAGGCCCTCTCCATCGCGCTGAAGGCACCCGATACAGGCCTGCGCGCGCTGATCTCCCCCCGCCTCCTCGCGCCGGAGGACCGATGGCGCGACGCGCAGTCCTTCGACCCCGCCCGGGTCCACGGCAAGGCGGTCCTGCCGATCATCAGCTCGCTGTGCCGCATCCGCAGCGACGCTGACGCCGCGCTGGCGCTGACCGGAGTGCTCGAGACCCTCGCCCAGCGCTTCGGCGTCGAGCTGCCGTGCGGCGACACCGAGGGCTGCGGTTTCCTCTTCGCCGCCCCGGCCGGCACCGACCTCGGCGAGGTGGCCGAGGCCATCGACGCGCTGCTCATGGGGACGGTCCGCGCGTCGGATCTCCAGGGTGGCCTCCGTGACCGCGCCCGGGCGCGCGTCACCCTTGCGAACGAGGGCTGGTGATCCTCCCCCAGGGCCTCCCGAGTCGCTCGCGGGGGGGCTGAACAGCGACCTTGGGACGCACGCGAGGCCCGATCGGCGGGCCCCGGGCTGCGTCCCCGAGCCCTCGCGCGAGACGCGCCGGAGACTCCCCGTGGATGGGGACTCATGCGTCGCCTTCACGGCCCTATTCTTTTGCGGCCAAATCCGGTCCTGGCGCGAATACCTGCTTGAGGGCCCGACCCCGCGACCCACCGATGACCACCACCTCGGCCCAAGACCCCCAGCCCGGCGAGCTGCCCCTCCAGCAGCTCGACCGCGTCGTGATCCGCTTCGCCGGCGACTCCGGCGACGGCATGCAGGTGACGGGCAATCAGTTCACTCGGACGAGCGCGCTCTTCGGCAACGACCTCGCCACGCTCCCGGACTTCCCGGCCGAGATCCGCGCGCCAGCCGGCACGCGCCCCGGGGTCTCCGGCTTCCAGCTGCAGTTCAGCTCCGAGGACATCCACACGCCCGGTGACGCGCCGGACGTGCTCGTCGCGATGAACCCGGCGGCGCTGATGGTCAACATCGGCACGCTCAAGCCGGGCGGCGTGATCGTCGTCAACACCGGCGCCTTCCGCGAGACCGACCTCAAAAAGGCGAAGTGCGACACCAACCCCCTCGAGGACGGGACGCTTGAGGGCTTCCGCATCATCGAGGTGGACATCAACGCGAGGGTCAACGAAGCCCTCGCGGAGTCGCCGCTGTCCAACAAGGACAAGCAGCGCTGCAAGAACTTCTACACCCTCGGGCTGATGTACTGGGTGTACAGCCGCCCGCTCGAGCCGACCCTCGCGTGGCTCGAGGAGAAGTTCGCGAAGAAGCCCGAGCTCGTCGAGGCGAACCAGCTCGCGCTGAAGGCGGGCTACAACGCCGGCGACATCCGCGAGCTCTTCCAGGGCCAGTACGAGGTGCCGAAGGCGAAGCTCGCCCCGGGCACGTACCGGAACATCATGGGCAACGAGGCCCTGGCGATCGGCCTGGTCGCCGGCGCGAAGCTCGCGAACCTCAAGCCGGTCTTCTGCAGCTATCCGATCACGCCGGCCTCCGGCGTCCTCGAGGCCCTCGCCGCCTACAAGAACCACGGCGTCGTGACGATCCAGTCGGAGGACGAGATCGCCGCGATCTGCTCCGCCATCGGCGCGTCGTTCTCCGGCACGCTCGGCATGACCGGCACCTCCGGCCCGGGCATGGCGCTCAAGGGCGAGGCGATGGGCCTCGCGATCTCGACCGAGCTGCCGCTGGTGATCGTCGACGTCCAGCGCGCGGGCCCCTCGACGGGGATGCCCACCAAGGTCGAGCAGTCCGACCTCCTCTCGAGCATCTACGGCCGCAACGGCGACGCGCCGATGCCGGTCATCGCGATCAGCAAGCCGTCCGACGCCTTCGACATGGCCATCGAGGCCTGCCGGATCGCCGTCCAGTACATGACCCCGGTCATCCTGCTGAGCGACAACTTCATCGCCAACGGCGCGGAGCCCTGGCCGCTCCCCGACCTCGAAGCGATGGAGCCCTTCGAGGTCGAGTTCACGACCGAGAAAGGCGACGACTTCCTCTCCTTCGGCCGCAACGAGGACCTCGCCCGGCCGTGGGTCAAGCCGGGCACCCCGGGGATGGAGTTCCGCATCGGAGGCCTCGAGAAGGCGCCGACGAGCAACATCAGCTACGACCCCGACAATCATCAGGCGATGACGGACCTGCGCCACGCCAAGGTGCGCAAGGTCGCCGACTCGATCCCGACCCCTGAGATCGAGGGACCCGAGAGCGGCGAGCTCCTCGTCGTCGGGTGGGGTTCGACGGTCGGCATCCTCAAGCAGGCCTGCGACCGCGTCCGCGCCG
>CBFIJG010000189.1:0-2767 GCA_965662915.1 Planctomycetota bacterium
AGCGCGCGCATGGCCTCCGCGGCGCGGGCAGGGTCGCCGGCGCCGAGCACCGCGGACCCGACCGCGGCGCGCCCGACGCGCTCGAGCTGGTCGACGTTCGTGAGATCGATCCCGCCGATGGGGAACACGGGCACCTCGCTGCTCTCCGCCACGACCCAGGCGCGCTCGGGCCCGACCACACGCGGTGCGTCGCGCGGGGTGTCGGCGAGGCCGTAGCCCTTGGTCGCGGTCGCGAACACCGGCCCGAAGCCGAGGGTGTCCACGGGCTCGTCCCAGGCAGCGCCAACCTGGCCGGCGTCGTGGGTCGAGAGTCCGATGAGCGCGTCGGGGCCGAGCAGCTCGCGGGCCACTCCCGGCGGGGTGTCCCGGTCACCGACGTGGACGCCGTCGAGGCCGTGCTCCGCGAGGGCGCGCGCCACGTCCACGCGATCGTTGACCATCACGAGGGGCGGCGCGGGCACGAGGGCGGAGGCGCACACGTCGAGCACGCGCTCGGCCCAGTCGTGGGTGGCGCGCGCCTCGCTCGGGCCGGCCCCGGCGCCGCGCGCCTTCGGACGGACCTGCACCACGTCCACGTGGGGGAGCGCCGCCTCGAGGGACTCCAGGGGATCGGCCGCGCAGAGCTCCGGCGTGAAGATCAGCAGGAGCCGCGCACGGCCGAGGCGCTCTCGGCGTTCACCACCCACCATCGAAGCGCCTCAGCAGCAGTCCTCTTTCGGGTCGCAGCTGGAGGTCCCGGGCGCCACGTCGTCGCGCACGACGCCGAGCTTGGTCTCGTCCGGGCGGCGGACAGCGTCTCGCGTGCAGTCGAACAGGGCCGCGTCCTCCGAGGCGATCTCGGTCAGCGGCAGCACTGGCTGGATCGAATCCGCGTAGGGCTCGCGCGTGTAGATCCCGAGCGTCTTGCGGCAGACCGCCATGCGCTCGCCGCGGCGCAGGACGTGCCCGTCGTCGTCGATGACCTCCTTCCAGGGGCCCTTGTAGATCACCGCCTCGGCGTGCTCGTAGCAAGGACCCTCTTTGCCCTTGTGCGCTATGACGGTCATCGAGCGGAACTCGATGCCCTCGACGATGGCCCAGGGTTCGCTCTGGTAGGCGGCGATCTCGACGCCGTAGAGGCCGGCGTCCGCGAACGCCTGCATGAAGCGATCCTCGCGCATCGCTCCCGAGATGCAGCCCGACCACAGTTCGGGGTCGCGCTGGAGCTCGAGGGGCACGTCCTCGTCCGAGACGATGTCGCTGATCACCGCGCGGCCGCCGCGCTTCAGGACGCGGTGGATCTCGCGGAACATGCGCCCTTTCTCGGCGGAGTCCACGAGGTTCAGGACGCAGTTGGACAGCACGACGTCGACGCTCTCGTCGGGGATCATCGGCGCCTCGGCGCGGAGGCGCGACTTCTCGTGCTCCAGGGCCTCGACGCCCTCGAGGTCGCGGACGGGGTGAGCGTCGATCCACGACGCGAGCGCGTCGTGATCGAGGGCGAGGTCCTGGATGTGACCGCGCCGGAACTCGACGTTGTCCCACCCGATGCGGCCTGCGATGCCTGCGCGGTGCTCGCGCGCGAGGGCGAGCATCTCCGGCGTCGTGTCCACGCCGATGACGCGCCCCTTCTCGCCGACGATCTGGCTCGCCATGTAGCAGATCTTCCCTGCGCCCGACCCGAGGTCGAGGACCACTTCTCCGGCGCGGACGTGCTGGCTCGGGTCACCACAGCCGTAGTCGCGCTCGACGATCTCCTCGGGCAGGACCGCGAGGAGGGACGCGTCGTAGTCCACCGGGCAGCAGAGCTCGGGGACGACCGCGTTCGCGCCCTTCGCGTAGCGCTCCTTGACGACGTCGAGGGTCTGGGAATGTGCCGGCTCGGTGGCGCTCGCCGGCGTGGTGGGGGGCGGCGTACTCATGGCAGGGTTGTACCTCCTTCGACCGTTCCCGGAGAGCCCTGGGGCCCACTCGGTCGCGTGAAGATCGCGTTGAAGAAGAGGAACGGCTCGCCGCTCGTCGAGCGCCGGGCCGTTCCGAAGGACGCCGCCGCAGCGGCGTCACGGGAAGCAAGGAGGGTGTTCTGGGTTCAGTCGGTCAGGCGCTCTTGCGCTCGCTACCTGCATTCTTGCGGCGCTTGAGCCCTGGCCGTCGGGCGTCCATGGACTCGGAGAAGGACTCCCAGTCCACGGTCGAGAGGAGCCGGGCCTCCCCGCCGCACTCGACGCAGTAGGAGGTCGTGACGCTCATCAGATAGGCCACGTAGCGGTCGCACGCGGGGCACCACTTGCGGTTCGAGTAGAAGCTCTCCGGGCCAGCGTGATCCATGACATGCAGAGAGCAGCCGCCGTGCCATGTTCGCGGGGAGGGCCCGAGGATTGCATAAGCTGCCGTCTAGCAATGCCTTGCGCTCATGCTGTGCGCCTGCCTCCTCGGAGAGGCGCGTCGCGTTCCGTGGACACGTTCGCGCAGCAGATGCCTGATCCGGGCTGTCGCTCGGGGCCCCGTCCGGTGGGTGTCGGCCCATCGGATCGGCCGTGGAGGACCCTGGAAGGGCGCCGTGTCCACCGATCGAGACGCGCCCTGGCCGTGTTGCGCCGACGCGACGCGAGGTCGCCCCGGCTCCGGACGCTCTCCGGCCCCCCCTCAGCTGCGTTCGAGGCTCGTGCGCATGTCCTGCGCCGCCGCCTCATCCGGCTCGTTCCTGAGCGCTGCGCCGAGCGCGGCCGCAACGCCGTGATCGCCTCGGTGTGCCCGGGCCAGTGACCACGCGGCGGCGGCGCGGACG
>CBFIJG010000190.1:0-2747 GCA_965662915.1 Planctomycetota bacterium
CGCGGAGGGGCCGGAGCGCCGCCGCTGAGTCCCCGGGCGGGGCTCCGTCGCCGGCGGCCGCGGCGTTATCATCCGCCCATGTCTCCCGGTGACGCCGCCCCCGACTCCGCGCCCCCCTGGACCCCGAGCACGCTCGAGGCCGGCGGCTGGCGCATCACGAACCTCTTCGACGCCTCCTTCCGCCTCGACGGCGGAGCCATGTGGGGGGTCGTGCCGAAGAACCTCTGGTCGCGGATGACGCCGCCCGCGGCGGACAACACGATCCTGCTCGCGGCGCGGCCGTTCCTCGCGGAGCGCGACGGCGTCACCGTCGTCGTCGAGGGCGGGATGGGGCATCGGTGGAACGAGAAGCTGCGCGGCATCTACCACCTCGACCGGCGGGCCGGTTCCGACCTCGTCGGGACCCTCGCGGCGCTCGGCAAGGCGCCAGAGGACGTGGACCACGTCGTGTGCTCCCACTGCCACTTCGATCACATCGGCGCCCTCGTGGAGGAGCGCGACGGCGCGCTCGCGCCGCTCTTCCCCCGGGCGCGCGTCCACTTCCCGGAGGACGAGCTGACGGCGGCGCGTACGCCGGACCACCCGCGCCGGGCGAGCTACCGCGCCGACGACATCGAGCCGCTCGTGCAGGCGGGGCTCGTGGAGCTCCACGCGGGGGACACGGAGCTCCTCCCGGGTCTGAGTCTCAGCCAGGTCGGCGGCCACTCCGAGGGCATGACCGTGGTCCTGTTCGGCGACGGGATGGAGGGGCCCACCGCGGCCTTCTGGGGAGACCTGATCCCCACGACCCACCACATCCAGCCGCCTTACATCATGGCCTACGACGTGGACGTGCCGCGGTCCTTCGAGATGCGCACCAGGTGGCTCGCGCGAGCGGCGGACGAGGGCATCGTCGGGCTCTCGTACCACGACCCGGCGAGGCCGTTCACGCGGCTGGTCCGGGACGGGCGTCGGTACGCGGCGGTGGATCTCGAGCCGGGCGAGCTGTCGGCGGCGGGCGAGCGCTGAGGAGCGCGGGGATGGCCGCCGACGCCGCGCGCTACGTCTCGCTCGTTCCGAGCCTGACGGAGACCCTCTTCGAGCTCGGCGTCGGGGAGGCCGTCGTGGGGGCGACGAAGTTCTGCGTGCACCCCCGACCCGCGGTCGACCAAGTGCCGCGCGTCGGCGGGACCAAGGACCCTCGGATCGACCGGATCCTCGCGCTGTCCCCGACCCTCGTGCTCGTCAATCAGGAGGAGAACCGGCTCGAGGACGTCGAGCGGCTGCGAGCGGCGGGGGTCGCGGTCCATGTGACGTTCCCGCGGCGCGTGGCCGACGTGCCGCCGATGCTCCGGGAGCTCGGTGAGCTCGTCGGACGGCCCGGGCGCGGGGACGAGCTGGCGCGGGACGTCGAGGCCGCCATCGCAGGGGTTCGCATTGCAGCGCTCGGGCGCCCTCCCGTGCCCTTCGCCGTGCTGATCTGGCGGGAGCCCTGGCTGGCGGCCGGACCGAGCACGTTCCTCTCCGACCTCGTGACCGCGGCCGGGGGCGTCAACGTGATTCCCGAGAGCCCTGAAGCGATCCCCTACCCCGAGGTCGAGCTGGAGACCATCGAGGAGCTCGGGCCGCGGCGGATCCTCCTCCCGTCGGAGCCGTTCCCTTTCCGCGATCTGCACCTCGACGAACTCAGCCGTCGGACTCGAATCGACCAGGCCGCGTTCCTACGCTGCCCCGGGGAGCTCCTCACCTGGCACGGTTCACGGACCGCGGCCGGGCTCCGCGCCGCTGCGCGATGGCTCCAGCGGCCCGAGACCGCGGCGCGCCCGCGGCCCTGAAGGCTCCCTTCCTTCCACCCCCGTACTGACCCGCGACGGCCGTCGCGGTGCCACCCCATGATCGTTCTCCCCATGGTGCTCGGGTCGGCCCTCGCCGCCCCGACCGCTCCCGCCCCCGCGGCGGATCAAGCTCTCACCCCGCTCTCCGCCCTCGCACCTGCGCTGCTCCAGGAGGCAGAGGAAGGCCCCGACGGCAGCTGGCACGGCAACGTCAACCTCGGACTCTCCAAGAGCGAGGGCAACGCCGACGTGGAGAGCTACTCCCTTGACGCGCGGGCCGTCCGCGAGTTCGAGCAGAGCCGCTACACCCTCGAGGCGCTCTGGCTCTTCTCCCGTGACAACGAGCGCGGGGCGGACGAGTCGGCCTTCCTCCAGCGCCGCGCGCTGGGCAGCGCCAAGTACGACCAGTTCCTCGACGAGAAACTGTACGCCTGGGTCAGCGGCCTGATGGAGACCAACTTCCGGGCCGCCGTCGACCTGCGCTGGACCCTCGGCGCCGGTCTCGGTTACCAGTTCCGCGACGACGACCAGTGGAAGATCAACTCCGAGGTCGGTCTCTCCTACTTCAACGAGGAGTTCGACAACGGCGACAAGTTCGACTACGTGTCCGCGCGACTCGCGTGGGACGTGTGGGCCAGGATCTCCGAGAATCTCGTGTTCGGCCACTTCGGCGAGGCCTTCCCGAGCCTCGACGACAAGGACGACTTCTACGGCCGCGCCACGACGTACTTCGAGAGCCAGCTCACCCAGAGCATGATCGCGCGCTTCTCGTGGCTGCTGACTTTCGACAACACCCCGGCCGAGGATCCGGACAATCCCCCGGCCCGCCTCAAGCGCGCTGACAACGTCTACCTGCTCACGGTCGGCTGGACGTTCTGAGCCAGTGGCTCCCCCGCGAGGGTGAGCTCTGAAGCGAAGCGGCCCCGCGCTCCT
>CBFIJG010000191.1:0-2600 GCA_965662915.1 Planctomycetota bacterium
CGAGGTCGCGGACCTGCGCGCCGAGCGCTTCGCGGAGGAGCGTGCGTCCCGGGGCGGCGTCGCGTGGGACGCCTGCTGCGGGCTCGGCTCGGACGCCGTCTCGCTGACGCGCGCGGGCGTGCCCGTCCTCGCCACGGAGCGTGACGTCGAGGTGGCGCGCTGCGCGGCGCTGAACCTCGCGGACGCGCCCGCGGCGGTGGCGCTCGGTGATGCAACCGCGCCGCCCTTCGGGCGGCAAGGGCGGATCATGGCGCTCCTCGACCCCGATCGCCGAAGCGAGGGCAGGCGGCTCGCCCACCCCGATGACTGGTCGCCCTCGCTGCCGATCGCACTCGAGCTCTGCCGCGAAGCAGGGCTCGGGTGCATCAAGCTCCCGCCCGGCCTCGACCCCACGGCCACAGTGCTCGGAAGCGCCGCGGACGTCGCCCTCGAGTGGGTCTCGCTCGACGGGGAGCTGCGCGAACTGGCGGCCTGGGTCGGCCCCTGGTCCTTCTCCGGCCCCCGGCGACGGGCCGTCGCGCTCAGGCGCTCGGGAACGCGCGAGGAGTGCCTCGGGGACGGGTGCACGGCGGACCCATCCCCAGCGCCGCTCGTCGCCGGCTCGCTCCTCGTCGAGCTCGACCCCGCGCTCCGGCTCGCCGGGCTCGCACGGGAGCACGGCACCCGATACGGGCTGCGGCCCGTCGAGGGAGACGCCGGCTACTGGACGGGCGCCGCGGAGAAGCGAATTCCCATGGCCCGGCGCTGGAAGGTCATGGAGATCCTCCCCTTGGACAGGAAGCGTGTTCGTGCGGCGCTACGCGCCCGCGGCATCGGGCCCCTGACGGTCAAGACCCGCGGCGTGCGCGAAAGCGCGCAGGACCTCGCGAGACGATTGAGGGGCCCCGGGGACCTCCCTGGCCTCCTCGCGGTGACCCGGACCCCTCGCGGGGCGATCGCGGCGGTCCTGGAGGCTCTCGATGAGACACTTCCCGAGACACCGCTGGTGGGCGATGAGGGACTCGAACCCCCGACTCCCTCGTTGTAAGCGAGGCACTCTACCAGCTGAGTTAATCGCCCCAGAAGGGCTGCGAGCGAGACGCAGCGCCATCCCTCCAGGGAGTATCTTGCCACGTTCCAACGAAGCGGGCGACCCCCGCCGGGGCTCTTCCCGGCACCCGCAAGTGCTATCTCGCCCAAGCCCCCGGCGCCCCTGCCTCGCCCGTGGGCGCCACCAGGACCCCCCACCCCATGCGTATCGCAGTCATCGGCTCCGGCTACGTCGGTCTCGTTGCAGGCACCTGTTTCGCCGAGAGCGGCAACACGGTCACCTGCATCGACATCGACGAGAAGAAGATCGCCGGCCTCCGTGACGGCGTCGTCCCGATCTTCGAGCCCGGCCTCGAGGGGCTCATCAAGCGCAACGTGCGCGACGGCCGCCTGCACTTCACCACCGACTACGCCGAGGGCATGAACGACGCCCAGGTGGCCTTCATCGCCGTGGGGACGCCGCCGGGCGAGGACGGGAGCGCCGACGTCCGCTACGTCCTCGCCGCAGCGCGCAGCATCGCGGAGCACATGACCGGGTACACCGTGGTCGTCGACAAGTCGACCGTGCCGGTGGGCACCGCGAAGAAGGTCGCCGAGGCGATGGCACCGATCGCCAAGCACGAGTTCGACGTGGTGTCGAACCCCGAGTTCCTGAAGGAGGGCGCCGCGATCGACGACTTCCTGAAGCCGGACCGGGTCGTCATCGGCGCGGACACGGAGAAGGCCGCCTGCATCATGACAGAGCTCTACGAGCCCTTCGTGCGGACCGGCAACCCGATCCTCACCATGGACGTCGCCTCGGCGGAGCTCACCAAGTACGCCGCCAACTCGATGCTCGCCACACGGATCTCGTTCATGAACGAGATCGCGAACGTGTGCGAGCTCGTGGGCGCCGACGTGGACAACGTGCGCAAGGGCATCGGCTCCGACGACCGCATCGGCTCTCGCTTCCTGTTCGCGGGGACCGGGTACGGCGGCTCATGCTTCCCGAAGGACGTGAAGGCGATCATCCACACCGCGGACTCCCTCGACTACGACTTCAAGATCCTGAAAGCCGTCGAGGACGTGAACGCTTCGCAGAAGCTGATCATGTACCGCAAGATCGTCCAGCACTTCGGCGAGGACCTGAGCGGAAAGCGCTTCGCGCTCTGGGGCCTGGCTTTCAAGCCCAACACCGACGACATGCGCGAGGCGCCCGCGATCGTCCTCTCCCGCGCTCTCAGGGCAGCCGGAGCAGAGGTCGTCGCCCACGACCCCGAGGCCATGGGGGAGTCGCGCGAGCACTACCTCGGGGACGAGATCGAGTACGCCGATTCGCCCATGGAGGCCGTCGACGGCGCGGATGCCCTGGTCGTCGTCACCGAGTGGAACGAGTTCCGGCGGCCTGACTTCGACGCTCTCAAGACCGCGCTGAAGACGCCCATCGTGTTCGACGGCCGCAACGTCTTCCCCCGCAAGACGCTCGAGGAGGCCGGCTTCTCCTACTACGGGATCGGCAAGTAGCAGCCCCCGAGCAAGCAGCTCGTGCTCGGCGAGCGATCCTGAAGCGTCGCGGGGCGCCGGGGCCCAGG
>CBFIJG010000192.1:0-2471 GCA_965662915.1 Planctomycetota bacterium
GACGCGATCCGCGGCGCCCTCGCGGGCGCCCGCGGCCGCTACCTGACCGACATCGTCCTCGTCAGCGACGGCCGCTCCAACGTCGGCACGCCCCCGGACGAGGTGGCCTCCGCCGCCCGGGCCGCGGGCGTCGCGATCGACACGGTCCTGGTGGGCGACGACCGGACCGAGGTCAACGTGGCCGTCGAGCTCGTGGACGCCCCCGAGGCCGTCCTCGAGGGGGATCAGATCGCCATCGCCGCGCGCGTCTCCGCCCGGGGGACCGACGGCTCCGCCTCCCTCCTGCTCGAGGAGGTCTCGGCCCGCGATCCCGAGAACGTGCGCCTGGTGGCGAGCGAGGAGGTGCCCCTCGTCGAGTCCGGCGATCGCATCGTGCTCGTCGCCGGCCGTGACGCGGTGGACTTCGGCGCGGGCGAGCGCCGCTTCCGCCTGCGCGTCGCTCCCCTCGAGGGAGAGCGCGTCACCGACGACAACCAGGTCACGGTCTCGGTGCGCGTCAACCGCCAGAAGGTTCGCGTGCTCTACGTGGAGGGCTACCCGCGCCACGAGTACCGGTTCCTCAACTGGGAGCTGAAGCGGATGGACGAGCGCATCGACGTGCAGCTCTTCCTTCTCTCCGCCGACGCCGAGTTCCAGCAGGAGCGCACCAAGGGCCTCGCGTCCCTGAAGCGCGTGCCCACGACGCGCGAGGAGCTCCTCGAGAACTACGACGTTGTGATCCTCGGCGACGTCAATCCGTACGACATCTCCCCCGATCCCTCGAAGGGCGAGGAGTTCGTGCGCTCGCTGCGCGAGTTCGTCGAGCGCGGTGGCGGCCTCTGCGTGATCGCGGGCCGCTACGACATGCCGCGCGCGATCGCGGGAACGGAGTTCTCCGAGATGCTGCCGGTCGAGCTCGACCGCGCGGGCGCGACCCTGCTCGACGTCCCCACGACCGAGACCTGGCGCTACCGGCTCGAGAGCCCGGCCGCCCCCCACGAGATCGTCACGCTCGTCGAGGACGTCGAGCGCAACCGTCTCCTGTGGGAGGATCCGCAGGGACTGCACGGCTTCTACTGGCACTACCCGGTGCGCGGCGCGAAGCCCGGCGCCGAGGTGCTCCTGCGCCACCCCGAGGCTCGCTACGGAGGCGGCGACGAGCCGGACCCGCTGCTGGTCGCGGGCTACTTCCCCTCGGGACGCACGCTCTTCCTCTCCATCGAGGCGTCGTGGATGTGGAGGAACCGCTTCGGCCACCTCTACTACGACACCTTCTGGCGCGGCGCGCTCCGCTGGCTGGCCCTCGGCCGCATGCGCAGCGGCGACCGCCGCTTCCAGCTCGAAGCCCTGCGCTCGACCTACGACATCGCGGACCGCGTCACCCTCGAAGCGCGCGTCCTCGACGACGACTTCAGGCCCAGCGAAGCCGCGACCCAGGAGATCGTGCTCGAGGACCCCGACGGCGAGGAGCGCTCCCTCGACCTCTCGCTGGTCAGCGGCCGCGCCGGTCTGTTCCGCGGCACCTTCCAGCCCGAGCGGCCCGGCCGGCACGTCGTCCGTATCCGCGCGGGCGGCGGCGGACCCGAGAACGACGTCACGGCCGAGTTCGACGTGCAGCTCCCCTCCCGGGAGAGCGCCGACCCGAGCCCCGACCCCGAGGGCATGGCGCGCCTCGCGAGCCTCAGTGGCGGCGTTGCTGCCACCGCCCTCGACCTCGGTCCCGTCCTGGAGCAGGCCTTCCCGGCCGACCAGGAGCGCCGCGAACCCGTCTCCAGCCAGCTCGAGGACGCCTGGGACCGCTGGGCGACCCTGATCCTCGCGCTCCTCCTGCTCGGCGCCGAGTGGGTCCTGCGCAAACGAGCCGAACTCGTCTAGCCCGGTCCGCCGCGTTCTCCGGCTCCTCCTCCCGGACCTCCAACCCGACCACCCGTCCCTCCCCCGGGGCGACCCCATGCTCGACCGTAGCCGCCACAGCACCACCCCCACCGCCGACCGCGAGATCGCTCGCGCGCGGATGGGTGTGACGTGCGCGGTGCTGCTCGCGGCGCTGGGAGCCTTCGCGGCGGGCACGTCCGCGGCAGCTTCGCCCGCGGGAGGCCAGGACGACGAGGGACCGAACGCGAACCTCTTCCAGCTCTACGACACCCAGGCCGCGCGCTCCCGCGCTGCCCAGGCGGAGGAGCACATCGCGGCCGCGCGCTGGGCCGAGGCGATCGCCGAGCTCCAGGCGCTGATCGAGGATCACGCGGGCGAGGTGCTCGGCGGGACGCGGCCGCAGGCGGCGGGCGCCGCGAAGCCCTCGCAGCAGAACGTTCACCCGGGCGCCGGCGCATGGGCCGTGGGCAAACTCTTCGCACTGCCCGCGGAGGGCCGCGCTTTCTACCGGCGCCGGTACGCCGAGCGAGCGATGCGAGCCCTCGAGCGCGCGATCGCCAGCGGCGACCGCGGCGCGCTCGCGCGCATCGCCCAGCGCTGGCCCATCACCGAGGCCG
>CBFIJG010000193.1:0-2452 GCA_965662915.1 Planctomycetota bacterium
AAGTCGCGCAGGGGCCGCGGAGTCGGCACGCGCGAGCGCAGCCCGATGAGCTCCTCGTCGAGGCTCAGCCAGTCCACCAGGTTCTCCGCGAAGAGCCGGCCACCGCCCTCGCCGAAGAGCGCGGGGATCGGCGCGCCGAAGTCCTGGGGATCTCGTAGCCAGTCCGAGTCCCCCACCACGACGACCGTGGTGTCGACCTCGGCCGAGCGCGGCGCGCCCGCGGGGGGCGGTGCGCCCACGACGCTCTCCGCGGCCTCGGGGGCCTCGGCCCCGGCCCAGGGGCTCGGGAAACGTCCGGAGAAGGCGGCTGCGAGCGTGAAGCGGCCGGGGTCCGTCCGGCGCTGCAGGTTCGCGAGCTGGCGGGTGACGTCCATGGCCGAGCGCGGGAGCTGGAACACCCGCTGGTTGAGCCACGATGTTCCGGACGTGGTGACGAGGTCCGTGCGCGTGACGCCCGGCGGCGTCGGGACCATCCCCTCCGTCGCGAGCGGGTGCGCCCACCAGAACTGCACCTCGCGCAGGGACTGCGTCGGCGGGACCTCGTCCGAGAGGCCTTCCTCGCGGACGGTGATCACCATCGGGTCGTTGACGAGCGCCCAGCGGCCGCCGTTGAACTGCAGACGCCGGGTGCGCCACGCCTTGTCCCAGATCTGCTGGCGGGAGACCTCCGCGCCCCAGCTCTTCAAGGCGCGGTGGAGCGCCGACTGCTCGAAGCCCTCGAGGCCCTCGACGCCGGGGCGCTCGGCCCCGGTGAGGACGCTGTAGTCGTGATCGTCGAGACAGACGACCAGGCGACCGCCGCGCTGGACGAACTGATCGATCTCATAGGCCGCGCGCGGATGGACGGCGCCGGGCCGCACGACGAACAGCACGTCGACCTCCTCGGGCACAGGCCGCCCCTCGGCGAGCCCGCGCACCTCGATGTCGCGCCTGTCCTCCGCGATGCGGGCGCGGACGTAGGAGAAGCGCGAGAAGGTGGCCGCGATGCGCGACTGCGGATCGTCGCCGGCCTCGGGCGGCGGGTCGAGCGGCGCCCCGAACCAGCCGACGCCGATCCGGCGATCGGAGAGCAGGCCGTGGAGCCGCGACGCGAACTGGGTCTCGAACTGCCAGGGCATCGGCTCGGGGATGCGCGCGGTGCGGCCCCGGTAGCCGAGCTCGAGGCTCAGCCAGACCTCCTCCGAACCGCCGCCGCCGAGGCCGCCGCCGCGGCCCTGCCGGGGACGGAAGCGCGCGTCCGCGGCGCGCTTGCGCGCCTCGCTGGAGACGGACGGGTCGAGGACCTGGAGCTCGAAGGACCCCGGTCGGAGGGCGAGCAGCTCGTCGAGCTGGGCCCGCACCCTCGCGGTCCGGAGAGCGTACTGGCCGTCGGCGACCTCCTCGGTGGCGAACAGCCGCACGACCACGCGATCCTCGATGCGCTCGACGATGCGCCGCGTCGCGGGCGCGATGGCGTAGAGGCCGTCCTCCGACAGATCGATCCTGCGGGTGAGGTGTCTCTCCGCGAGGGAGGAGCCGAGCACCGCGATCGAGACGAGGAGCACCGCGGTCAGGAGCGCGTTCCAGCGCAGCGCGCGCGCCGGCGGGTGCGCCAGCGCGGAGGGGGTGCTTCCGTCGGCGGGGCTCATCGGCGGCACCTCCGCCCCTCGACCAGGAGCACGTTGATGCCCAGCGCCGCGGCAGCGACCAGGGCGAAGTAGACGAGATCGGCGAGATCCACGACGCCGCGCGCTGCGCTCCCGAGGAAGTGCTGGGTGGGGCTGGCGGCCTCCAGCGCACCGGCGAGCTCACCGGGCAGGATCCGCACGAAGAGCGGGAGCGACCACGCGAGGCCGAGGGCGAGGGCGCCGAGGAGGAAGGCCACGAGCTGCTCCCCGCTCGCCGCGGAGAGGCACTGGGCCACGGCGACGTAGGCCGCGAGGAGGAAGGCCGCACCCAGTAGCCCGACCCAGACCGTGTTCCAGTCGAGGTCCCCGAGGGCCGCGACGGTCAGGGCCGCGCTGAGCGTGGCGATCGCAGTCATCAGGAACGCCAGCAGCCAGCTCGCGAGGAACTTGCCGCCGGCCACCGCGGCGACGGAGACGGGGTAGGTCAGCAGCACCTCCTCGGTGCCGGCGCGGCGCTCCTCGGACCAGCTCCCCATGCAGAGCGCGGGCACCACGAAGGCGAGGAGGAGCGGCAGCCAGTGGAACAGGACGATCAGGCTCGCCTGCCCGCCCTCCCAGAGGCCCGGCAGCGGGACGACGCCCACGGGGTAGCCGAGGAAGAAGAAGAGCGCCGGGAGGAGCAGCACGAAGAGGCCGATGGACACGTACGCGACCGGCGACTCGAAGGCGGAGCGCAGCTCGCGGCGCGCGAAGGGCAGGACCCGCGAGCGCGGGCGCGCGAGGACGGTCACGCGGGCACCTCCGCCGAGTCAGGGTCCGGAGCGACCGCGCGGGTCCGCTCGAGG
>CBFIJG010000194.1:0-2425 GCA_965662915.1 Planctomycetota bacterium
GCAGACGGCGGCCTCCGCCGAGGCGGGCGCCGATGGCGCCTTCGCGCTCGGAGGACTGGACGACGGCCAGTACACGGTGCGCGCGTCGCACCGCCCGGTCGACGTGGCGGACGACGAGAGCGCGCCGCAGTGGCGCGCCGATCTGCCCGCGCGGGCCGGTGAGTCGATCGAGCTCACCCTCGTCGGACCGGCGACGATCACGGGCCTCGTGATCGACGACCGCGGCGAGCCCGTCACCGAGTTCGAGGTGGTCGCGCAGCCCGCGGAGAGCGGCGTGCGCGCCGAGCGAGCCTCCTTCACCAGCGACGACGGCCGCTTCAGCTTCGCGCGCATCGGCACGGGCGAGTGGACCCTGGAGGCCCGCGCCGAGCACATGGTTCCCGCGGGCGGGGTCGAGGTCGCGCTCCCGGGTGAGGCCGGCGAGTTGACCCTGCGCCTCGATCGAGCGGCGACGGTCACGGGCCGCGTGACCGACCCCTCGGGCGCCCCCGTGGAGGGCGCTGACGTCCGCGTCGAGGGGTCCAGCGGAGGACGCGGCGGATGGGGCGGCGACAGGGCGCGCTTCCGCGCGCGCTCCGGCGAGGACGGCACCTTCGTCCTCGAGGACCTGCCCCCCACCACCACGACGCTCGTCGTGCGCGCCGAGGGCTGGGCGGATTCCGCGCCGGTCACCTTCGAGCTCGCGCCCGCGGAGCAGCGCGACGGCGTGGCCCTCGCGCTGCGCGAGGGCGGCCGCGTCGTCGGCGCCGTGTACGGCCCTGCGGGCGACCCCCTCGCGAATCAGCGCGTCACCTACGGCTCGAACGCCATGGGCTTCGGATCGCGCGGTGAGACGCGCACCGGCGCGGACGGCAGCTTCGCCTTCGAGCGCGTGACCCCCGGTACGTGGACGGTCAGCGCCTCTCCCTCGATGGAGGAGATGGGCGACCGCATGAACGAGGCCGGCGGGAACTTCGCCAGCATCATGGGCGAGCTCGTCGCGGAGACCATCGACGTGGCCGACGGCGCGACCGTCGAGGTCTATCTCGGCGGTGAGCCGCGCATCCCCGTGACGATCTCCGGCGTCGTCACCCGCGGCAGCGAGCCGATCGCGGGCGCGGAGGTCTACGCCACCTCCGAGGGCTCGGCGATCTTCGAGGGCATGAAGTCCTCGCGCACCGACGCCGAGGGGGCCTACACCCTCACGGTGGACCGGCCGGGCGCGTACCTCGTGAGCGCGAGGGACGGCAACGCCGGCGTCGAGGTCGCCGCTGACGTGCCCAGGGCGGACTCCGTCGAGATCGACCTCGCCATCCCCGACACCCTGCTGCGCGGCCGGGTGCGCCGACCCGACGGCGAGCCCGCCCCGGGCATCCGCGTGACCGTGCAGCGCGAGGACGGCCTGGGCCGCATCCGCTGGTCGGGCGACCAGGCGACCACGAACGACGAGGGCCGCTGGGAGATCCCGGGCCTCGAGCCCGGCGTCTACACCGTCCGCGCCAACACCTCCTCGTGGCAGGGCCGGTCGGAGAAGCGCTGGGGCAAGGCCCTGCGCAAGGGCGTGGCCCTCGACGAGAACGCGACCGTCGACGGGATCGACTTCGAGCTCGAGCAGGCCGGGTCGATCGCCGGCCGTGTGACCGGCGCCGACGGCAAGCCCCTCGGCGGCGCGTCCATCTTCCTCCGCGACGCGAGCGGCGCCTTCGTGGACACGGTGTCCGGCGACGTCACGAACGCCGCTGGAGAGTTCGAGGCCGCGGGCCTCGCACCCGGCGCCTACACCGTCAGCGTGCGCAGCGCCGGCTTCGCGGCGAACGACACTGCCTCGTGCACGGTCCGCTCCGACGAGACCGTCGAGGTCGAGCTCGCGGTGGAGGCTGGCGCCATGGTCGACGTCGAGGTCGTCGACGCCGAGGGGGAGCCCCTGCGCGGCCGGGTCGAGGTCTTCGACCGTGACGACCGCGAGGTCGGATCGCCCCGCACGATCGCCCAGGTCCAGCGCCAGTTCAACGCGGGCGTGAGCACCTTCCAGAGCGAGGTCGGCCCCCTCCCGCCCGGCCGCTACACGGTGCGCGTCACCGCCGTCGACGGCCGGACGGGCAAGAAGCGGCTCACCGTCCGCGCGGGCGACGAGCGCAAACGCGCCAAGGTCAAGATCAAGGGCTGACCGGCCAGCCGCCGCGCCTCAGATCCGACCGACGACCTTCCGGCCGATCCAGAAGAGGCCCATCAGGAGCACGATCGCCCCGCCGAGAGCCGGGTGCGACCAGATGCGGGCGCGGGTGACGATGGGCTCGGGGGGCGGCAGCTCTTCCAGACGCTCGGCGATGACGTCGAGGCTCGGCTCGTCGAGCACGGCGCCGCGCGTGAGGGTCGCGAGCTCCTCCATGACGTCGAAGCGCGCGGGCATGCCGCGGCGTTCGAGCGGCTCTCCGACGACGGGGAT
>CBFIJG010000195.1:0-2399 GCA_965662915.1 Planctomycetota bacterium
CCGTCCGCACGGACGAGGACGGTCGCTACCTGCTGCGCGGTGTTCAGCCCGGGGCGACGCTCGTGGTCGAGGCGGCGGCGAAGGGCCTCGACAAGACCCGTTCGGAGGAGCTCGTCCTCGCCGCGGGCGACCGGCGCGAGGACGTGGACCTCGCCTTCGTGCAGACCGGCTCGCTGGTGATCGTGGTCGAGGGCGCCGACGGCCCTCTCATCGCGATCATGACGCGTCGCGGTGAGAGCGCGCGCGAGCCCAGGATCGAGCGCCTCGAAGGAGCGAGCACCACGGTCGACGGCCTCGAGGCCGGGGCGTGGGAGGTGCTAGTGAACGCCATCGGAGTGGGCGGGGGCGGCGCGCAGCGCATCACGCCCGAGCAGCAGCAGGTCGACGTCACCTCCGGCGAGACCGCGACGGTGACATTCACCGCGGCGGAATGAGAGCCGCGCGGGGCCGCCAGCCAGGCGACCCCGCGCGGAGATGACGCGCGCCTGGGCGGCGCGGTCCGCCCCGGCGCTCCCGTCGAGCGGAGGGTCAGGCGGCGCCGACGGGCGCGCCGGAGCGCAGGGCGGCGACGATGCCGTCCATGCTGGAGCCCGCGTCGCCGAAGAGCATGTGGGCCGCGTCCTCGTAGAAGAGGGGGTTGTCCACGCCCGCGTAGCCGGTCGCCCGGCTGCGCTTCATGATCACGACGAACTCGCTCGTCCAGACCTGGAGGACGGGCATGCCGTAGATCGGGCTCGCCTCGTCGGTCTCCGCGCTCGGGTTGACGATGTCGTTCGCGCCGATCACGAGGACCACGTCGGTGTCCGGCAGGTCGTCGTTGATCTCGTCCATCTCGAGGACGATGTCGTAGGGCACGTTCGCCTCGGCGAGGAGCACGTTCATGTGGCCGGGGAGGCGGCCGGCGACCGGGTGGATCGCGAAGCGCACGTTCGCGCCGCGCTCGCGCAACAGCTCGGTCATCTCGTGGACCTTGTGCTGGGCGCGAGCCACCGCCATTCCGTAGCCGGGGACGATGACGACGTTCTTCGCCGCGGTGAGCCGCTCGACGACCTCGTCGACGCTCGTCTCCTGGATCTCACCCTCGGGCTGGGCCGCGGCGGCGGCCGCGGGGGCTCCGCCCTCGGTCCCGAAGCCGCCGAAGATGACGTTCCAGATCGAACGGTTCATGGCGCGGCACATGATGATGCTCAGGATCGCGCCGCTGCTGCCGACGAGGGCGCCGGTGACGATCAGCAGGTCGTTCCCGAGCATGAAGCCCGCCGCGGAGGCGGTCCAGCCGGAGTAGCTGTTGAGCATCGACACGACCACGGGCATGTCCGCGCCGCCGATGGCCGCCACGAGGTGCGCGCCGAGCACGCCGGCCAGGAGCGACATGCCGAGCAGCGTCCAGACGCCGGCCGTGCCGTCCGCCTGGACGAAGAGGTAGCCGAGCCCGAGCGACAGGGCGACGATCGTCAGGTTCAGGAGGTGCCGTCCGGGCAGCAGCAGGGGCCTGCCGCTGACCGAGCCCTTGAGCTTGAGGTAGGCGAGGACCGAGCCGGTGAGGGTGATCGCGCCGATGAAGACGTCGACGAAGATCTCGATCTCGAAGACGGTGCCCGCCTTGACCCCTGCGAGGTAAGTGGCGAAGCCCACGAGCACGGCAGCCAGGCCCACGAAGCTGTGGAGCAGAGCCACGAGCTGGGGCATGGCCGTCATCGCCACGGTCGCGGCCATGCGCGCGCCGATGGCGCCGCCCACGACGAGCGCGATGAGGATCCCGGCGTAGCTGTCGAGTCCGCTGCAGGTCAGCGTGGCGACGATGGCGACCGCCATGCCGAGCACGCCGAAGGTGTTGCCCTTGCGGGCGGTCTCCTGGCTGGAGAGGCCGCGCAGGCTGAGGATGAAGAGGATGGCGGCCGCGAGGTACGCGACGGTCCGCAGTGCGATCTCCATGGGTGAAGCTCCCCGCTACTTGCGGAACATGCGCAGCATCCGCCGCGTGACCTGGAAGCCGCCGACGATGTTGATCGTGGCGAAGAGGACCGCGATGGCGCCGATCCAGGTCGCCGCGGTCCCGGCGGTCTGGACGGCGAGGACGAGGCCGCCGACGACGATGATGCCGCTGATCGCGTTGGTCACGCTCATCAGCGGGGTGTGCAGGGCAGGGGTGACGCTCCAGATGACCTGCCAGCCCACGAAGCAGGCGAGGACGAAGACGGTCAGGTGCTGGAGGAACTCGGTCGTCGTCGCCGAGAGGCCGCTCTCTCCGCCGCGCAGGCGCAGTCCGGTCCAGAGGGCCGCCAGGACGACCATCAGTCCGATGGAGAAGGGGCTGAAGTTGCCGGATCCGACGGGCGCGGAGTGGCTGCCGTGGCCGGAGGAGGCCGCGGGCTTCGCGGCCGGAGCCGCCGGAGCAG
>CBFIJG010000196.1:0-2379 GCA_965662915.1 Planctomycetota bacterium
CGCCGCCTCGACCACGAGCGTCGCCCCGGGCTGAACACCGCGCAGCAGGTAGCGACCGTCCTCGTCCGTGCGGACGGAATCAGGCCCGCCGGGAGCGCCGCCGATGAAGGCGGCGCCGTCCTCGTCGTCGGAGCTGGCGACGACGAAGGAGACCATGGCCCTTCCCCGGGGACCCTCGGACTGGCGCTTCGCCTCGACGCGCGCGCCGACGACGGGCTCGCCGTCGGGTCCGACGACGCGGCCTGCGATCGTGGTGATCGAGAGATCGACGTCGCGATCGTTGTCGCCTCGCTCGATCTCGATCGACTCCTCGTGGTCCATGGCCCGGGTGGCATGCTCGACGACGAGCGTCGACTCGCCCGGATCCACGTCGTCGAGGCGGTAGCGGCCGCGCGCGTCCGTCGTCGCGCTGATGCCGCCTCCGAGGCCGAATCCGAGCCCGCCGAAGGGGTCGTCGGCAGCGCGCAGGCGCACCGTCGCGCCGGACAGTGGGACCCCGGCCTCGGTGATGCGCCCGGTCAATGCGCAGGGCTCCTCCGCCTGCAAGGTGAGCGGGACGTCCTCGCCAGGAAGGACCGTCACATCGGTCCAGCCGCCCGCGGCTCCGGCGCCCAGGCCCTCCGCGATCAGGAACATGCCCATGGACGGGCCGCTCTCGCCGATCCGGAAGCCGTAGGGCCCGGCCTCGAGACCCTCGAACAGCGCCTCTCCATCCTCGTCGGTGGTCTCCGGGTCCCGGGCGGGCCGACCGTCGTCGCCGCGCACCTCGACCTTCGCGCCGGGGAGCGTCGCGCCCGTGTGGTCGAGCACGGAGACCCTGACGGAGCCGCCCGGGCCCAGACCCACGCTTGCCTCGAACTCACTCGTGTCGGCGTCGAGCGTCACGGGCCCGTGCCTCTCCTCCGCGAACCCGGGGTGCGTGACGTCGATCCAGACGCGCTCTCCCGGGGTGACGTCGACGCTGCAGAGTCCGTCCTCGTCAGTGACGCCGCCGGTCGAGGTGCGGCCGAAAGGCAGGTCGTCGAGATCGACCTCGTCCTCGTCGGTCGCGCCGAACGAAGCGGAGAAGCTGATTCGACCCGAAGCGCCGGCCGCGCGGACCTTCGTGACGGAGACCTGTGCGCCCTCGACGGAGCGCCCGGTGGCGGCGTCCGTGACGGTGACGAGAAGCTGCGGCCGCCCGACGAGGGTCACGACGCCGAGGTCGGTCACCTCGCCGGCGATCAGGCGAACCCGCTCGTTCTCGAACGGCTCGTAGCCCGCCGCCTCGACGCGGAGGCGGTAGGGCGCCCCCGCCGGCGACGGCCAGAGGTGCCGCGCGGTGTACGCACCGGTGGCCTCGTCGATCTCGAGGTCGCCGAGGGGCGCGAGCCACTCGAAGCCGCCCGAGACCTCGGCGCCGGGCACGGGCTCGCCGCCGGGACCTTGCACGGTCACCCGCAGTGTGGCCCCCTGCGAATAGGCGAGGATGACGCCGGCGTCGCCGGCTGTCGCGCGCACGCGCTCGCTGCGTCGCGCCGATCCGTCGAAGCGGCTCCGCGGCCGCTCCAGCCAGAGGTCGTAATCGGCCCCCTCCTCGAGCCCCTGAACCGCGAAGCCGCCGTCGGCCTCGACCTCGCCCCGGCGGGTGGAGCCGCCAAGACCGACGAAGGCGCCGTCGAACTCCATCGGAACGCCGTCCGCCGAGGCGCGCGCGCGCCTCGCGGCGACCCGAAGGCCCTCCTCCAGACCGCCGGTGGTCCGGCCCGTGATCCTCGCGCCGACGCTGAGCGTGACCTCGATCCCGCTCACCAGTTCTCCCGCGCGCTCGGTCACGCCCTCGAAGCGGCCGCGGGGGTATGCGGGGTGATCGACGCCGAACTCGAAGGGGCCGATCGCCTGACGGAGGATCTGGAAGCGGCCGTCCGCGTCGGTCTTGGCCGCGAGAGCGCCGGAGGCGCCGATCCGGATGAGGCCCCCACTGCGCCTCACGGGGCGCGTCACCCGCGCCCCCTCGACCGGCCTTCCGCGATCGTCGAGGACGCGCCCGAGAATGCGCACCCCCGGGGCGAGCTGGATCTCACCGACGTCCGTGTCCCGGCCGGCGATCAGGTCGACGGACTGCTCGAAGAGCGCGTAGAGGTCTGTCCCCACGGTCAGGTCGTGCCGGCCGGCACGGGCCTCGATCCTGAAGCGCCCGTCGTCGTCGGTGGTCGAACCCGACCTCTCTCCCATGTCCGGCACGAAAAGGAGCAGCCGGCCTCCGCCCGCCAGCTGGACCTCGGCGCCCGCGAGGGGCTCTCCGTCCTGGTCGGTCACGCGACCGACGACCGCGCCAGGCAGACGCTCCGAGCGGGTCGTGGATGCAGCCGGGAGCGGCGCGTCGGGCGCAGCCTCGAG
>CBFIJG010000197.1:0-2033 GCA_965662915.1 Planctomycetota bacterium
CCGGGGGCGCGCGGCCCTTCGTGAGCGAGGCGCGGCGCCATGGCAGCCGCGGTCGCCGGTCACATCTCGGTCGGCGCGCCGACGCCGAGGAGGACGAGGGCGTTCCCGATCACCTGGCGGGCGCCGCGCACGAGGGCGAGGCGGGCGGCGGTCACGCCGGGCTCCTGGCCCAGCACGCGCTCGCGGGCGACCCAGGAGTTCACCTCGCGGGCGAGGCCGAGGACGTAGGTGGTGATCTCCGAGGGCTCGGCCCGCGCGGCCGCGCTGCGGACGACCTCGCCGAAGCGGCCCATGCTCACGAGGATCGGCGCGGCGCCCTCGAGCACGGCCCAGTCGGGCGCGGCGTCCACGTCGCCGGCCTTGCGCTCGATGGAGGCGAGGCGGGCGTGGGTGTACTGGACGTAGGGGCCGGTGTCGCCCTCGAAGGAGAGGACCTCCTCGAGGCGGAAGTCGATGTCCTTGACGCGCTCGCGCTTGAGGTCGTTGAAGACCACCGCGCCGACGCCGACCATCTCGGCCACGGCGCCCGGATCGGCGAGGTCGGGGTTCTTCTCGGCGATGACCCGCGCAGCCTCGGCGACGGCGTCGTTGAGCACGTCGTCGAGGAAGACCACGCGGCCCTTGCGCGTGCTCATCTTGCCCTCGGGCAGGCGCATCATCCCGAAGTCCACGTGCTCGACGCGGGGTTCCCAGTCGAGGCCCATGCGGTCGAGCACGTGCTTGAGCTGGCGGAAGTGCAGGCGCTGGTCCGCGCCGACCACGTAGAGGCAGCGGTCGAAGGCGAACTCCTCGTGGCGGTGGAAGACGGCGGCTAGGTCGCGGGTCGCGTAGAGCGTCGTGCCGTCCGTCTTGCGGAGCAGGCAGGGCGGGATCTTGCCGAAGCTCGAGAGGTCCACGACCAGCGCGCCCTCGGACTCCTCGGTCACGCCGGCCTCGACGACGCGATCGACGGCGCTGTCGAGGTGCGGCTCGTAGAACGCCTCGCCGCGCACGAGATCGAAGCCGACGCCGAGGCGGTCGTAGATCTTCTGGAACTCGACGAGGGAGAGCTCGGTCAGCTTCTTCCAGGTCTGGCGGACGGGGCCGTCGACGCCGGACTCGAGCTCGCGGAAGGCTTCGCGCGCCTCCTCGACGAGGGCGGGGTCGGACTCCTCCTCCTCGTGGTAGCGCACGTAGAGGGCGAGCAGGCTCGGGATGGGGTCGCCCTCGAGGTCGACCGTGTCCCCGTAGCGGTTGACCGCGGCCACGAGCTTGCCGAACTGGCTGCCCCAGTCGCCGATGTGGTTGACGCCCACGGTGCGGAAGCCGAGCGCGTCGTGCAGGCGCTGGATCGACGCGCCGATGACCGTGGAGCGCAGGTGGCCGACCGACATCGGCTTGGCGATGTTGGGCGAGGAGAAGTCGATGACGATCGTGCGCCCCTCACCCTCGCGGCTCGTCCCGTAGCACGCCGCGCCGGCGGCGATCTCGCCGAGGATGGTCTCGGCGAGCCGCGCGCGATCGACGGTGAAGTTGAGGAAGGGGCCGGCGGCCTTCGCGGTGATGCCCTCGAGGCGCGCGTTGAGCGCTGTCTCCAGCTCGGCGGCCACCTTGGGGGGCGGCTCTCCCTTGCCCTTGGCGTACTCGAAGCAGGGGAACGCGGAGTCCCCGTGCCGGGGGTCCCGCGGCCGGCCGAGCTTGGGGTCTTCGAGCTCGGTCTCCGCCGCGATGGCGGCCCGGATGGCGTCCAGGAAGGTCTGCATGGCGGGGAGGGTAACGGGGCGCGGGGCGCCGGGGTCCGGCTCGTCGGGAACGCTTAGTCTGGACGGCCACTTGATGGGTCGCTCACTTCTCCTCCCGCTCGGGCTCCTCGCGCTGCTCGCGGGGACCTGGTTCGCGTCCGGGCCGCTCGCCCCGGAAGGGGGACCGCCGGCCGGTGGCGAGCGCGCCGCCGGTCGCGCGGCCGGGGAGAGTCCGCTGGCGGACCGTTCCGGGGACGGGGAAGCGGTCCTCGTGGCGACCGGAGGCCGCGCACCCGGGACGCCCACCGCGAC
>CBFIJG010000198.1:0-1947 GCA_965662915.1 Planctomycetota bacterium
GGGGCTGGATGTCACGCAGCGTCGGAGCGCGCTCCTTCGGGACCTCGTCCGCCCCGAGGCCGGCGAAGGGATCCTCCCCTCCCGGCGTCGCGCCGTTCACGCGGATGGTCATGGGCTCGGTCGCGATCGTGACGTAGCCGCCCGCCTCCGGGTCGAACACGCTCAAGGGGATCGGCGGGACCTCGGTCACGTCGGGCCCCATGGGGACCAGCTCGTACTCGATCGTGCGCAGGAACGGCGTCTTCTCGTCGGTGCTCGCGAGGACCCGGAAGCGCTCGAACCCCTCGATGCGCTCGAGCTTGGGCGCCTCGAAGAACTCGAGGTTGCCGCTGCCCGAGTAGCGCACGGAGAGCTCGAGGCTGTCGCCGAGGTCGATGTCCCGGCGCTGCGCGTCGCGGCTGACCTCGATCGGCCCGACCGCCCCCGTCCAGTCGAGGGGCCGCCCCTCCTCGGGCACCGGCACGACCTCGATGGAGAACCCGGGCACGACCTGGTAGAGGGCGTCCCGGCCCCGACCGCGAGACACCTCGAGGACCGTGCGCGGGAAGCTGACGGTCCCCGGGCGCGTCGCCACGAAGCGGCGGCGCAGGCGGTAGAGCTGATAGGGCGCCCCGTCGCGCTCACGCACCCCGAGGTCGCTGACGGCGAGCTCCGAGCGGCCGCGGCGATCGATCGGGAAGCCGCGCTCTGCGCCGGTGAGCTGGGGCTCGAGCTCGATGACGCCGTCCTGACGGCCCCACCAGGGGACCTGGAGCAGGACGCTCCCCCCTCGCACGCCCATGGACCAGCCCATGGTCAGGTCGAAGGTGTAGGGCTGGCCCTCGAAGACCCGCACCGGCATCTCCTCGAGCTCGAGCACCAGGGCGCGGCTGCCCTCGATGTCCTCGAGCACCTTCAGCGTCATGGGCGCGTCCGGCGCCGTGATGTCCTTGCCGTCGATCCGCATGGAGAACCGCGGGATCTCGAAGGTCCCCACGCGGCTGGCCGCCACGGGGACCGCGTAGGTCAGCGTCTGGGTGCCGATCATGCGCCCCCGGCCGTCCATCTCGAAGCGGCTCGACGTGCTCGGGCCGAGGACCCGGCCGAAGCTGAGCCCCTCCACCTCGGGGAGTTCGATGCTCTCGAGGCCGCCCAGTTCGCGGTTCCCGCTGACCGTGGCGCGGATGACGATCCGCACCTCCTCGCCGAGCTTCGCGTACCCGCTCGTCAGGGACACGTCGACGGTGCTGCGGGAGGCGCCGCCGCGCTGAGCCGAGGCGAAGGGCGCCAGCAGCGCCAGGAGCGCCACGAGCCAGAGCGCGCGCCAGTCGCGACGAAGCGGCGGGGTCTTGGGTTGGATCGGTGCGTGCATCACCAGTCTCGCTGGGTCGGGACCTTGCGCTTGCGGATGAGGGAGCGGCGACGCTCCTCGCCCTCTTCCTGGTTCTCGCGCGCCTCCTCGAGGAACCGCTCGAGCTCCTCCTTGGTCAGGGCGCGCTCCTCGATCTCCTGCTCGGAGTCCGACTCCGACTCCTCCTCGCCTTCCTGCTCCTCGGCTTCCCCCTCCTGCTGCTCCTCGGGCTGCTCGCCCTCCTGCTGCTCCTCGGGCGACTGCTCGGAGGGTTCCTGGTCCTGGGGCTCTCCGTCGGGGTTGCCCTCGCCGGACTCACCGTCCTGGGGCTGCTCCTCCGGAGGGGGCTGCTGCTCCTCGCGCTGCTGCTCGAGCTCGTCGAGTTCCCGCAGGCGGCGGATGCAGAGCTCGGAGCCGGCCCGCGTGAGAGCCCGGACCTCGGCGCGCCGAGCGTCACCGGCAAGCTCCGGATGGAAGCGCAGGCCCTCGACGAAGTGATCCTTCGCGGCGAGGTAGCGGCCGCGGGCGACCTCGAGGGGGTCGGGAGCGTCGTCCTTCGTCGCCGGCGAACCGGCGGGGTTCGCGGGCGGCGGCGCCGGCGCGGCCGGCGCCCCGGA
>CBFIJG010000199.1:0-1818 GCA_965662915.1 Planctomycetota bacterium
TCCCGGGGATTCCTGTCCGGAGGGCCGCGGACGCGTCAGTTCGCCGTGGCGGCGCCCCGAGGGGCCCGTCCCGACCTTCAAGCCCCACCCCAGCCCGCATCTCTCCATGTTCACCCGCGCCCTCTTCCTCACCTCCACCGCCGTCGCCCTCGCCGGGATCGGCAGCGCCCAGAGCCGCTACTTCTTCTCCGTGAACTGGCAGAGCCCCTCCGTCGGTACTCCCGACGCCCTCGGGACTCCGATCACCGAGGGGGACGTCCTGCGCACGTTCAACACCACCTCGATGCCCCAGCTCGCGCCGACGGCGGCGCCCGAGATCAGCTTCTCCCACGGCACCCCGGGCCTCGGCCTGCCGGGTGGATGCGTGGGACATCCCGGCGGCACCCCCTGCATCGTGGAGGTGGACGCCTTCTCGCGCGGGGGCGACCGCCCCTTCGAGCCCGCGAACGAGATCCTCCCGGGCCAGATCATGTTCAGCGTCGACGAGTTCGCTCGCGGCGTACCCATGCCTTTCGGCGCCGGCCCGAACGTCAGCACGGAGGCGAACGCCCGCGAGGCCGCCGCCGACGGGTTCCTCAACGTCGACCCTCTGCCTCCTGGCCCTTTCGGCCCGCTCCTCCGGCGCAACGTCGGCGTCGTGGACGGTGACGGCTTGCCGTCCCTCTCGGGCTACGCCTATCCCGGCACCGGCCTCAAGGAACCGATCACCACCGCGCCCGGCATGCCCGACGACGGAGACGACAAGGACTTCATGGACCTCGTCGAGAGCGTCGCGCCGCCGATCCCGGGCCCCTACTTCTACTCTCTGGACGCGTCCTTCTTCGACCCGCTCGAGGGCGTGCCCCACTCCGGCAGCGCGGTCGCGAACGGGTTCGTGGGCGGGGACGTCCTGCGCTCCTCGCCAAGCGGCCCCGTCGTCTACGCGCCCGCCGCGGCCCTCGGCCTCGACCTGGTCGCGGGCCCGGACACCGACGACCTCGATGCGCTGATCCTCTTCGAGAACGGCACCCCCGGCTATCAGCCCTCCCTCTTCGCCTACGACTGGGTCAGCGGCGCGACGGACATGCTCGTCTTCTCGGTGCGGCGCGGTTCCGCGCTCATCGGACTCCCCGACAGCGCGCTCGGCCTGCCGATCGAGGAGGGGGATCTCCTGATCCCGCCGTCCGTCCAGTCGCCCTCGCCCCTCCCGGGGATCTTCGTTCCCGCCGAGGCCCTCGGTCTCAACACGCGCCGGTCCGGCAACGTCCAGTTCGGTGACGAACTCGATGCCGCCGACTCCGTCTGGGAACACCTCTACGACTGCGACGGGGACGGCGTGGAGGACGCCATCGCGATCATCACCGGCCTCGTCGCCGACGCGAACCAGAACGGCGTTCCGGACAGCTGCGAGGGTCTCGCCATCGGGATCCCTTTCTGCCTCTGCGACGCCGCGGTCGCGCCCTGTGGCAACGCGAGCCCCGCGAGCGGCTGCATCAATGTCACCGGCCAGGGCGCCCTGCTCACCGGCCTCGGAAGCACCAGCGTCGCGGCGGACGACCTCGTCCTCCAGACGACGAACCTGCCGCCGGGCACCTTCTCGCTGATGTTCATGTCCACCGCGATCGCGCCGCCGAGCGTCTTCGGCAACGGCCTGCGCTGCCTCGCTGGCTCGGCGTACCGCTTCACCGTCACCAGCACGGGCACCGGCACCCAGAACCTCGGACCTGGCCTGGCGGCCTTCACGGTGGCGAGCAACCCGGTTGCGGGTCACATCGTCATGGGCTCCACCTGGAACTTCCAGAACGGCTACCGCGACATCGGCGGGCCCTGCGGCGCCTT
>CBFIJG010000200.1:0-1601 GCA_965662915.1 Planctomycetota bacterium
TCGGCGCCGGAGCGTGCCGCGAGGACGGCCAGCTCCGCGCCGGTGGCGAGGACCAGCGCGATCGCGAACAGGCCCGAGGCGATCCCGACGGCGAGTCGCCAGGCCGACGGGCCGCTGGCCTGTCCCGGTGCGACCCTGCCGCGGGCCGCGTCCTCGATGCGAAGGCGATGGAGCTCGAAGAGTCCGACGAGGCCAGCGGAGAGCGCGAGGATGGTCGCGGCGACCCTCCGGCCCGCGTCGAGTGGTCCGCGGCCCGGGTCGATCGAGTGGCAGATGGCGAGGGCAGCCGCACCGCCGGCGACCGCGAGCCCCGCTCCGACCGCGAAGCGGAGCCTCCATCCTGCCCTGCGCCCGCTGGCGCCGTGTTGGGTACGGGTCTTCACGCCGAAGATCCCTCGACGCTGGAGAGCCGCAGCGCGCGGCCGCTGCCGTCGATGCCGATGATCCAGGTGGACCCCGCGTGCGAGGGGGCCTCGCATGCCGCGGGCGATTCCGCCGCGCGCTGGAACTCGAGCGGGGAGAGGGGCAAGAAGACGACGCGGCGCAGGGACTCCGGGCGGTGGGCGCTGCGCGCGGGTGCGCCGATTCCCGCGCTCACGTGCGCACCGTCCAGATGGACGGCGGCGAGCCGATCGAGGAGCGGCGCGCTCGTTCCTCGCGTGACCCGGGAGACGACGGCGTCGGGATCGACGGCCGCCACGAAGCGGGCGTCCAACCGGTCCTGTGCAGGGAGGATCTCCTCGAGCGTGACCGCGCCGTGAGCCCGGACCAGGAGCTCCACGGCGCTCGCGCAGTGGGCCACGGCGGCCTCGAAGGCGAGGTGGCCGCGTCGCTGACTCGAGGATGCGCGGCCTTTCACCCGCAGCACCAGCCCGACGACGATCTCCCGGTCGTCGTGCAGGTCGCTGCGGTCGAAGGCGATCCAGCGGGCCTTGCGCACGCTGGCGCGGGCGTCGATGTCACGGGCGCGGTCGCCCGAGCGCGCGTGGCGCAGCCCGACGGGCAGACCGGACGTGCGCATGCGGGCGGCGCGGTCGGTCGATTCGCCCACGAGGGTCGTTCGCACGAAACGCTCGAGGAGCGCGCGCTCCGCGGGGGCGAGGAGGCGCGGCAGCACCGTGACTCGCACGTGGAGGTGGACCGCGCGCGTGGCGTGCACCAGCGAGAACGGGAACGAGGAGGTGACGCGCAGGATCGCGGCGTCGTGATGCCCGCGGGCCCCGAGGCGGATGGGGATCGTCACGCGCGATGCCGGACCGGCGCGCAGCAGGGGGACGGCGAGGCGCGGAGCCCCCTCCCTCGACCGAGACGAGCGGTCCACGCCGACGTCGACGAGCAGGCCTCGCGCGTCTCCATGGGCCGCGAGTTCGAGAGTGAGAGGTGTGGTCCGGCCTGCGTGGAGCCGGAGTGACCTAGGCGCGTGCGCGACCTCGACGGAGAGGGCCTGCCGCCGGGCGAGGAGGGGCGCCATCGCCAGACACGCCACGCCCGCGACGACGATCAGCCACGCGGCTTCGAGTCCGACCACGGCGGCGGGGAGCGCGCCGAGGAGGACCGCGAGGACCACGCCCGCGCCGGTGGCGGGGCGCAGGCTCGCCCCG
>CBFIJG010000201.1:0-1588 GCA_965662915.1 Planctomycetota bacterium
CGGGCCCGGACCAGCTCGCCGCCCACGCGCTCCGCGGCGAGGTCGAGGTCGCGGCGCAGGGCCCGGATGCGGTGGTGCTCGGTGGACGCGCCGGTCATCGATCCTCTCCCGTGGTCTCCGGGATCTCCACCTCGCCGTCCTCGCTCACGACGCCGTCGGGGATCGCCGAGGCGGCCGCGAGCACGCGGCCCGACCGCTCGTCGAACAGGAACGCGATGACGCGCGCCTGGTTCGGATCCATGCGGGTGGAGATGCGGGGCGCGGTGCCGACGCCGTCCGCCTCCAGCTGGTCGAGGAACGCGAGCTGCTGCTCCTCCACCTCGGCGAAGGTCGCGCCGAACTCGATCTCCACGTCGTCCTCGTCGAGGCCCACGGATTTGCCGAGGTCGTCCCCGATCATGGACGCGCGCGCCACGTACCGATGCACGACGACGCCGCTGCCTCCGGGGTAGAGCACGCCCTTCTCGGCGAGCACGACCTGGAGGCCGAGGTTGTCCTCGTCCGGGCCGTACAGGCTGACCGCGCCGAACACGCCGCCGTCCTCGAGGCGCGCCTCGATGTCGATCTCGAAGTCCCCGAACTCCCGCATGCGTTCGAGGGCGACGCGGCGCGCGCGGCTGTAGATCTCCTCGGCGTCGCGCCACTTGCCGGCGCCGGGCGAGCCCTGGGCCCCGTCGAGCACGATGATCTGGGGGTCGTCGATCCCCAGGTCACCGGCGCGGGCCTTCGCGATGCTCGAGCAGAGCGAGTCGGGCTGCGGCTTCGGGAGGTGGTACTCGAGGAAGGCCATCTCACCGGGCCCGAAGTGCGAGATAAGACCCTCGAAGCCGAGAGCCCCGCCGATCGCCCCGCCGCGCGCCTCGTCGCCGAAGTGGCCGTTGGTGAAGAATTCGGTCAGCACCACGCGGTTGCAGGGCTGCTCCTCGGAGGCGACGAAGCGGCTCGAGGCGCCGAAGTTGCGCACCTTGCCCGCGATCATCTGCTCGATGGTCTCCACGGAGAAGGTCCCCTCGTCGTCAGCTCCGCCGGCCGCGATCAGGGGCTGGACGCGCTGCAGGGCGTCGATCGCGAGGCCGCCGGCCTCGGGCTTGATGACGGCCTGGACGTAGCGGGAGAACGCGCGCCGGTAGCGCCCCTGGCCCTCGTAGAAGCGGCCGAGGTCGTAGTTGATCCGGCCGTCCTCGGGCAGTCCGAAGGCCGCGGAGAGCAGGTGGCGCCAGGCCTCGTCCGAAGCCCCGTCCGCGGCGTTCACGCTGCGCTCCGACCGGTCGAGCAGCGTCCGGCCCATGCGGCCGTGAACCTCGTGAACGGCGTTCGGGTAGCGGTCGTCGCGGCCGGCCTCGACCCCCAGGCGGCCCGCCGCGAGCACGACGTCGTCCTCGCCCGCGTCCGCCATCTCCTTCATCAGGTCGAGCATGCGCGTGGTGCGCAGGTCGCCCTTCATCGTGTCGAAGATCCACTGGACCGCGCCCTCGGACTCCTCGCGGCTCGCGCCGTCCTCGAGGCGGTAGTCCAGGAGCAGGCGCGCCGCCTCGTGGGCGAGGCGCGCGGGCGTCGTGGGCTCGGCGCCCTCCTCGGCGGGACGGCC
>CBFIJG010000202.1:0-1556 GCA_965662915.1 Planctomycetota bacterium
CCATCGCGCCGTCGCTGCGCCCGATCCTCGAGCGGATGGTCCGCCTCGGGCTCGGCCACCTCTCCCAGTCGCGCGCGGCGAACACCCTCTCCGGCGGCGAGGCCCAGCGGCTGCGCCTCGCCGCGCACCTCACCAGCGGCCTGTCCGGCGCCCTCTACGCCCTCGACGAGCCGACCCTCGGTCTGCATCCCGAGTCCCGCGCCGGCATGCGCGACGTGCTGGACGAGCTGGTGGCCGAGGGGAACACGCTGGTCGTCGTCGAGCACGACCCCGGCATGGTCGGCTTCGCAGACCGCGCCGTCTCGCTCGGTCCCGGTGCCGGGCCTCTCGGCGGCCGGATCGTGGGCGACACGGAGGAGACCGAGGGGCTCCTCGACGTCGCCGTCAAGCGCACGCGTCGCCGCAGCACCGGTCCGCCGATCCGGATCACGGGCGCGACTCTCCACAACCTCGAGGGCACCGGCCTGGAGATCGAGCGGGGCGTGCTCAACGTCGTGGTGGGACCCTCCGGCGCCGGCAAGTCGTCCCTCGTCTTCGGCACCCTGCTCCCCGCGCTGACGGGCCAGCCCGGCGGTCCCTTCGAGGCGCTCGAGGGCGTCGAGGGAGGCGCGGCGCTCGCGGTCGACGCGCGCCCCATGGGACGCTCCTCGCGCAGCACGCCCGCGACGTGGTCGGGGCTCTTCGACCTCGTGCGCAAGCGCTTCGCCGGGACCGACGTGGCCCGTGAGCGAGGCTGGGGCGCTTCGCACTTCTCCTTCAACGGCAAGAAGGGCGGCCGCTGCGCGGAGTGCGAGGGGATCGGGCGCGTGAAGGTCGGCCTCCACCTCTTCGAGGACGCCACGAGCCCTTGTCCGCGCTGCGGCGGCCAGCGCTTCGACGACGCCACGCTCGAGGCGCGCGTGAACGGCGCGAACGTCGCCGAGGTGCTCGCCATGGACGTGGACGCGGCGTGTGAGCACTTCGCGGACGACCCCGCGATCCGGCCACTCCTGACGGCCCTCCAGGACCTGGGCCTCGGCTACCTCGAGCTCGGCGCGCCGTCCACCACGCTCAGCAGTGGCGAGGCCCAGCGCATCCGCCTCGCGACGATCATCGCGGCGCCGCCGAAGCGCCCCGCCCTCTTCCTCTTCGACGAGCCCGATCGCGGCCTCCACCCCGCCGATCTCGCGCGCCTGGTGGACGCCCTCGACGTGCTCTGCGCCGCGGGGCACACGGTGCTCTGCGTCTCGCACCATCAGCTCCTGTGGCGCGCGGCCGACGTGCTCCACGAGGTGCGCGAGGGGCGCGCTCGACGCGCGTCGCTCGACGAGGTGGACGTCGACTTCGCCGGGGCGCAGCGCGCGTCTCGCCCGGCGCCGCCGGAGACCATCGAGCTCCGCGGCGTGCGCACCCACAACCTCGACGGCGTGGACGTGTCGATCCCGCGAGGCGCGATGACCGCGATCGTCGGTCCCTCCGGCAGCGGCAAGTCCTCCCTGGCCTTCGACACCATCGCGGCGGAGGCCTGGCGGCGCTACGCGGAGTGCCTGCCCTTCCAGGTGCGCCGGTTCATGGAG
>CBFIJG010000203.1:0-1391 GCA_965662915.1 Planctomycetota bacterium
GCGGCCCGCCCCCCGCTGACGTTCCTGGAGCTTCGACTCCGTAGTCTCCCTCCCCATGCCGCGTCTCGCCCCGCTCGCCGCACTCGCGCTGCTCGCCTCCTGCCAGGTCCTCGGCGCGGCTCTCCCCGAGCCGCGCCGCGAGTTCCGGGGCGCGTGGGTCGCGACCGTCGCCAACATCGACTGGCCGTCGCGCCCCGGCCTCGATCCGGCCGACCAGCGCGCCGAGGCTGAGGCGATCCTGGACCGGCTCGCGGCGCTCGGCCTGAATGCGGTCGTGCTCCAGGTGCGGCCGCACTGCGACGCGCTCTACCCGAGCGAACTCGAGCCGTGGTCGGCCTATCTCACCGGGCGTGAAGGCCTTCCGCCGGAGCCCCTCTACGACCCGCTTGCCTTCTGGATCGACGAGGCCCACGCCCGGGGTCTTCAGCTCCACGCCTGGTTCAACCCCTACCGCGCGGCCCATCCCTCCCGCCCCGGCCCGCCGTCGGAGGAATCGATCGTCCTCACACGGCCCGAGATGTGTGTCACGCTCGGTGACGGGGGCTATCGCTGGCTCGACCCCGCGCGCGCCGACGTCCAGCGTCACTCCCTCGCCGTGATCCTCGACGTGGTGCGGCGGTACGACGTCGACGGCGTGCACTTCGACGACTACTTCTACCCCTATCCGAGCTACGCGGACGGCGCGGACTTCCCCGACGAGGAGACCTGGCGCGCCTATCGGCGGGCGGGCGGCCGGCTCGGCCGCGCGGACTGGCGTCGCCGCGCCGTCGATCGCTTCGTCCAGGACGTCGCCCGCGAGGTCCATCGCGTGGATCCGGACGTCCTGTTCAGCGTCAGTCCCTTCGGGATCTGGCGCCCGGGGGAGCCAGAGGGGATCGCGGGCTTCGACGCCCACGAGGAGCTCTACGCGGACGCGCGAACTTGGCTGCGCGAGGGCTGGGTCGACGCCCTGGTTCCGCAGCTCTACTGGCCCATCGGCCGGGTGGCCCAGTCCTTCCCCGTGCTGCTCGGATGGTGGGAGCGTCAGAACCCGCTCGGGCGCCACGTGTGGGCCGGGACGTCCATCGCGCGCATGGAGGGCGAGGAGGGAGCGACCGAGCTCGTGAACCAGGTCATGGTCACCCGTGGGATGACCCCGGAATCCCCGGGGACCTGCCTGTTCAGCGCGCGCTGGCTCCTCCGCGAGGAGGACCGACTCGGCCCGGCGCTGACGGAGGGGCCCTTCGACGCGCCCGCGCTGCCGCCCGAGAGCCCCTGGCTCGTCGTCCGGAGGCCGCGGCGTCCCGATCTTCGAGCCGCAGGAGCGGGCGGCGTCCTCTTCGAGGCGCGGGGCGCGGCCGGCGCGCCGCTGCGCTGGCTCCTCGACGTCGAGGTCGGGGGCGCCTGGAGGC
>CBFIJG010000204.1:0-1339 GCA_965662915.1 Planctomycetota bacterium
CGTCTGCTCGCTGGCCCGCTGGCGGGTCAGCTGCCCGCCGAGGAGGGGGGCGTGGAGACGGTCTGGGCTCCGCTCCCGCTCGACCGCGCGTCGGCCGAGCAGGCTGCGTCCGCCCCGGCCGAGCAGGCGCCGCCCGCTGCCGATGAGCACGCTGCGCTCGCCGTCGAGGAGCACGCCTCCTTCACGGAGGAGGAGGCGGAGGAAGATCATGAGCCCGCTGCGGAGGCCGCGGACGAAGCGGTCGTCGCCGATCCCGCGGTGATGGAGCCGGCGGCTCCGCTGCCTGCCGGGATGGAAGAGACCGAGGCGCGCCCCTGAAGGCAGAACAGATGAGCGAGATCAAGAACTCCACCGTGTCCGTCGTCGTGCCGACCCTCGGTCAGGTCGAGCGACTGCGGGTGTCCCTGCCCCCGATCCTGCGCGCGATCGAGGCTCGCGGACTCGAGCCCGACGAGATCATCGTCGTCGACGACTCCGCTGACGAGCGCGCCGCCGCAGCTGTTCCCGAGGCGCTCGGGGCCGTCGACGCGGCGCACGAGACCTCGATCCAGGTGGTGACGACCGGGGGCGGCGTGGGCTTCGCGCGCGCTGTCGCGGCCGGAGCGGAGCGGGCTGGTGGCTCTCTCGTGCTCGTCTGTCAGGACGACGTGGCCCTCGAGGAGAGCGCGCTCGACGCGCTGGTGCGCGCGATGCAAGAGGGCGAGATCTTCGCCGCCGGTCCTGTCCTGCGACAGAGCACCGACGACCCGGCGACCACGGACCGGGGTCGGGTCGTGCCCCATGTCCGCCTGGTCGACGGCCGCGTCGAGGTCCTGGACGCCTGCGTCGGCGGCCCGGCGCCGGCCGTCGAGCGCGCGACCTTCCTGTCGTCTCGCTGCCTGATGGTGCGCCGCGCGGCGTTCCTGGCCCTCGGCGGCTTCGACGACCTGTTCGCGCCCTTCGGCTGGGAGGACGTCGACCTGGGGATCGCGGCGCGGCGCAGGGGCATGCGCGTCGTGCGCGTCGGAGGCGCCGTCGCCGTGCACCACGGCGATCTGCCGAGCTTCCGGGACGGCGTCGACGAGGACGTCGCCGAGGCGGCGCTCGAGCGCAACCGGCTGCTCCTGAGGTGGAAGCACCTCGCGACGCGCGGGGAGGCGGCCGAGCACCTGGTGAGCCTCTGGCGTCAGGTCCTCGAGGCCGGGCTCGCGGGCGATCGCCGGACCCTCGAGCATGTCTGCCTCGCCTTCGACCGCTTGCCCGAGCTCACGGATTCGCGGGCGAAGCTCTCGGGGGCGACCCTGGAGCTCGCGGACGTGATCTGACGATCCGGCTACCGCCCGAAGCGACGCGCGGCGCG
>CBFIJG010000205.1:0-1313 GCA_965662915.1 Planctomycetota bacterium
GCACGGGCATCGTCGGCGCCATGGAGCGGGGCGTCCTCGCGAAGGCCGGCCTCGACTTCGCGGCGACGGCGCGCGACAAATCCCCCATCTGGAGCCTGCGCCAGGTGGACCGCTTCGTGGGTGATGCGGACACGAGGCCCTGGTGCCTCGTGGTCGTGCTCGACGGCGTCGACGGCGAGGCGCTCCCCGCGGCTGCCGAGGAGAGCACGCCACAGGAGAGCTGGATCCGCACCCTCGAGCTCGCCGATCGCGCGTCGGGGGCCTTACTCGACCTGCTGGTCGATCGTGGGGCCGCCGAGGACCTGATCGGCCTCCACACGGCAGATGGAGGCGTGCCTGCGCTGCCCGCGGCCGGGGCCCTCGGCGAGGCCCGCGTACGCGTCCCGATGGTCGCCTTCGGCAAGGCGGTCCAGCCCGGCCGCCACGCCGACTTCGTGTCCCACCTCGACGTCCTGCCGACCCTTCTGGAGCTGGCGGGGGCCGGAGCGAAGGGGCTCGAGGGCCGCTCCTTCGCGCGCGCGCTCGAGGGACTGCCCCTGGGGACGGAATCAGCGCCCTGGCCGGATCAGGTGCTCACGAGGCTCGATCTTCCGGACGGCGGCGCAGCGGGCAAAGCGCTCCGCTTCGGCCGCTGGAAGTACGCGATGATCGGCGAGGAGGAGTTCCTCCACGACCTCCTGCAAGACGCTGCCGAGGCCGTCGATCTCTCCGAGGACCCGGAAGCGGCGCGCATTCTCGAGGAGGCGCGTGCACGGCTCCAGCGCTGACGGACGCGGAGGACACCTCCGGTCCTCGTCCTCACGCCCACCGCGGTCGAGCCCCGCGATGGAGGGGCGCCGAGTCGCCCGCGGCGGAGGGCGTGAGACTCGCGCGCGCTACGAGCCGCGCCGCGCCACGCGCGCGAGCAAGAGATGGCCCCAGGCCCCGTGGATGGCCACCTGGACGAGGTAGAGCGTGTGGAAGGCGAGTCCCGTCGCGACGGCGACGTCCTGGGGAACTCCGAGCGAGGCGAAGCCGAAGGCCCACGCCATGTCGAAGGCCCCGATGCCGAGGAACCCGCTGATCGGGACCAGGCTCCCGAGGATCGCGAAGCACGCGCCGAAGACGAGGCCGAGGGGCCCGAGTTCGGGGAGGCCCACGCCGGTTCCGAGGATCCCGTAGGCGATCACGATCGCCGCGGTGACGCCGAGGCTCACCACGGCCGCGCGGCCCAGGGCCCCGCGCGGGACCGAGCGCAGGGCCGACTCCACCCGCGCACCGAAGTCGAGCGCGCGCGCGCCGAGGCCGAAGCGCCCGACGCCCGTCCGCGCGAG
>CBFIJG010000206.1:0-1277 GCA_965662915.1 Planctomycetota bacterium
CCCTTGTCGACCTTGAGGAACGGGACGATGTTGTTGTCCTCCCAGAGGAAGGTCGCGGTGCCCTTGCCGGCGATCTCGCGGTCCATCGTGTTCTCGAAGAGGATGGCGCCGAGGATGCGCTCGCCGGTGAAGGCGGGGCTCGTGATGATGCGCGTACGCATCTCGTGCACCTTGGCGAACATCTCGTCGTCGCCGGAGTACTCCGACTCCTGGACGCCGTAGGCGAGGAGCGCCTTGGGGGTGCTGCCGCCGCTCTGGTCGAGGGCTGCGATGAAGCCGTCCTGGGTGCGGACCTTGTCGAGTTGCTGGTCGAAGGACATCGGAGTGATGTGCAGTGCTGTGGTTGCGGGGATCCGCGGATGGGCGGACGGGCCGTCGGCGCCGTTTTCGCCGAGGAGTCTAGCCGCGACGATCGAGCGCAACGGCCCCCAATCGGCCCCTTCCGGGCCGCTCGCACCCGCCAGATGCTGCGTCCTGCCGCGGAGGCGGTGAGAGGTCGATGAGCCCGGCCCGATCAGAGGTCGCGGCGGCGCTCCATGGGCCATACGACGGCCGCGGCGCGCCCGATCAAGCGGTCGAGCTTCACCGGTCCCCGGTCGCGGCTGTCGCTGCTGACGCCGGAGGCGAAGCCGAGGACGTAGATCTCGTCGTCCCCGAGCGTGACCGTGCCCCGGACGCCGTACTGACCCGCGGGCACGACATGAAGGTCGCGGAGCACGCGCACGCCGCGAACGCGCATCTCGATGCCCTCGCCACCGATCCCGACGCGCTCACCGGTGCTCAGGGGCATGCCGTCCGGTGAGTTCCAGTGGGCGGTGTTGCGGAGGCCGTCGTAGTCGTACTCGAGGACCTGCCCGTCGAGGGTCAGCCGCAGTCGGTTGTCGACGTTCTCGAAGCGCACGTCGAACCACCTTCCGATCGGCACGGCGATCTCGCCGCCCTCGAGCCAGTCGGGAAGGCGTCGGTCGAAGGGCGGCGGGCCCGACCAGCCAGGGACGAGGCCGCAGCCGAGGTACGACTTCTGAGCGGCGCCGCCCCCGTAGATCGGGACGTGCGCCCGGAAGACATCGCCCTGCTCCGTGAGCTCGACCCGCAGCACGCCGCCCGCGCGGTCGACGCGCGCCTCGAACTCGACGACGAGATCGTGGACGGTGCGCTCTCCGTAGACGCGCTCACCGTCGGCGCGCAGGTGTCCGTCGTCGACGCGCTCGACGTAGCGCATGATCCCGAGCTCGGCGCCGCGCCCGACCGCCGACGCGTCGAGGCGCCACTCCTCG
>CBFIJG010000207.1:0-1171 GCA_965662915.1 Planctomycetota bacterium
CTGGAGGCCGGAGGGCTCGTCGAGGCCCTGCGCGAGGCGCACCGGCGCGGCGCGGTCGTCGGCGGGACCAGCGCGGGGGCCGCCGTCCTCGGATCGATCACGATCAGCGGCACGCCCGATCCCGCGCCGTACCTCGCCGGCTCAGTGGAGCGCCGCCAGGGCCTCGGCCTCGTCGCGGACGCGATCGTCGACCAGCACTTCGCCGAACGTCGCCGCGAAGGGCGGCTCCTGACCGCGCTCTTCGAGGGGGGCGCGCGCCGTGGTTTCGGGATCCCCGAGCGCACGGCGCTCGTGTTCAGCCCGGGCGAAGCCCACGTCATCGGCGCCTCGGCCGTGGTCCTCGTCGACGCTTCCGGCGTGGGCGCTGGCGCGCTGCGAGGCGGCACCGCTGCGCCCGAAGACGGCCTGCGCTTGACGCTGGCCCGACCTGGCCAGACCTGTCTGCTGGGCAGTGCGGGCACGTCGAAGGCGCGCGGCGCGATCGAACGCTGACGCGCGCCGGCGGGAACGCCGCGGCCGCGTATCCTGCGGTCATGGTCTCCCTCCCGATCGGCGCGCTGCTGCTCGCGGCGCTCCCCACCGCTCTACCCGCCGCGCCCCTTACCCAGGACGAGCCGATCCCCGTGCTCGTCGTCTCGGGCGCGAACAACCACGACTGGCAGTGGACGACCCCGTCCCTCGCCCGGATCCTCGAGGCGTCGGGGCGCTTCGACGTCACGGTCACCTACGAGCCCGCGAAGGTCTTCGCCGACGAGGAGGAGCGCGCGAAGTACCGCGCCTTCGTCCTCGACTACAACGGGCCCGGCTGGGGCGACGCCGCCCAGGAAGGCTTCCTCGCCTCGGTCCGCTCCGGCACGGGCGTCGTCGTGATCCACGCCGCGGACAACTCCGGGGTCGGCTGGCCGGAGTACGAGCGCCTCGTCGGTGACCTCTGGCGCAGGGGCACCGGGCACGGCCGCTTCCACGCCTTCGACGTGCAGGTCACCGACCGCGATCACCCCGTGACGCGCACCCTGCCGACGATCCTCAAGCACCCCGACGAGCTCTACCACCGGCTCGTCAACGTCCACGGCGTCGAGCGGCGCGTGCTCGCCACCGCCTACTCCGACCCCGAGACCGGTGGGACGGGCGCGAACGAGCCCATGATCCTCACCCGCAGCTACGGCGAGGG
>CBFIJG010000208.1:0-1167 GCA_965662915.1 Planctomycetota bacterium
CCCCCGCGAGCGTCACTCGCGGGGGCCCTCCTCGACCAACCTCCGGCGGCCACCGCCGCGAGGGGCGATCACTCGACGGTCCAGGTCTCGCCGGCGTAGACGAGGTCCTTCAGCTCGCCCGCGCCTTTAGCCGCGACCGCGTCGTCGACCTGCGCGTTGACGCCGGTCTCGTAGTTGGGGGCCTCGACGCTGCGGAACATGCCGACGGGGACGGGCATCTCCGGGTCGTCGCGCATGCCCGCGAGGATCACGGCGGGAGCGGTGCTCTTCGTGTCAGCGCGCCAGACGTCGGCCTCGTCGGCCGCGCAGCGCTCGATCTCGAAGCCGTTGAAGCGCAGGCCCTTGTCGCGCTCCTTCCCGTAGACCATCGGCTCGCCCGGGACGAGATCGACGGTCCGGTCGGCGCGCACCTTGCGCTCGACGTTGGCGGCGTAGAAGTCCTTGTTGAAGATGACGCAGTTCTGAAGGATCTCGACGAACGAGGTGCCACGGTGCGCGTCGGCCGCGGCCAGGGTCTTCGTCATGTGCTGGATGTCCTGGTCGATGGTCCGCGCCACGAAGGTGGCCTGGGACCCCAGGGCGAACTGCGCGGGCTCGAAGGGGCGGTCGATGGAGCCCATGGGCGTCGACTTCTTCTTCGTGCCGACGGGTGACGTCGGCGAGTACTGCCCCTTCGTCAGGCCGTAGATCTCGTTGTTGAACATCAGGATGTTCACGTCGAGGTTGCGGCGCAGGATGTGCGCGAGGTGGTTGCCGCCGATGGAGAGCGAGTCCCCGTCGCCGGTCACGATCCACACGTCGAGGTCGGGGTTGGCCACCTTCACGCCGGTCGCGACGGCCGGGGCGCGGCCGTGGATCGTGTGGAAGCCGTAGGTGTTCATGTAGTACGGGAAGCGGCTGGAGCAGCCGATGCCCGAGACGAACACGGTCTTGGCGGGGTCCTTGCCCGCGTCGGCCAGGTACTTCTGGACCGCGTTGAGGATCGCGTAGTCCCCGCAGCCGGGGCACCAGCGGACCTCCTGGTCCGACGCGAAGTCCTTCTTGGTGCGCTTGGGTTGAGCGATGTCCGTCATGGCGACTCCTCCGGCCCTCAGGCCTTCTTCGCCTCCGCGAGCGTGGCCTCGATCCGTTCCGCGACCTCGGCGACGAGGAAGGGCTGGCCGGTGA
>CBFIJG010000209.1:0-1112 GCA_965662915.1 Planctomycetota bacterium
CCGGCGCCGGCGTCGCGGGCGCGGCCGTGGCACTGGGCCTGGGGACGCTCGTCGTCGTGGCTCTCGGCCTCGTGGGTTCGCGCCTGCGCACCGAGCTCATCAACGGCGCCCCGCCCGACGCGCCCACGGTCTTCCTCGTGGACGTCCAGCCGGATCAGTGGGACGGCGTCCAGGCGATCATGGGCGAGGAGGGCGCGACGAACGTGGACTCCACGCCGGTGGTCATGGCGCGGCTCGCCGCGCTGCGTGGCGTTCCGATCGGGGACCTGCTCGGGGAGCGTCGCCGCGGCCGCGGTCGCTGGCAGCTCACGCGCGAGCAGCGACTCACCTGGTCCGAGGAGCTGCCCGGGGGCAACACGCTGGTCGAGGGCGAGCTGTGGAGCGACCCGGCAGCGGACGAGATCAGCGTCGAGGTCGAGTTCGCGAAGTCCCTCGGCGTGGGCCTGGGCGACACCATCGCGTTCGACGTCCAGGGCGTGACCATGGAGTTCCTCGTGACGAGCCTGCGCGAGGTGGACTGGGCCAGCTTCCGGATCAACTTCTTCCTGCTCGTGGAGCCAGGCGTCATGGAGGGAGCGCCTGGTTGGCGTCTCGCCGCTGCGAACCTCCCGGCCGAGAAGGAGCGCGGGCTGCAGGCGCGCGTGGTCGAGGCCTTCCCCAACGTCGGCGTGCTGCGCGTCCGGCCGCTCCTGGAACGGGTGGCGTCGACGCTCGGCCGCATCGCGCTCGCGGTGCGCCTCCTCGGCGGCTTCACCATCCTGACCGGCATCGCGATCCTCGCGGGCGCGGTCGCGGCCTCGTCCATGCGGCGGGGCGGCGAGGCCGCGCTGCTCAAGGCGCTGGGCCTCACCCGTCGCGGCGTCGCGCTGCTGTTCTCGGTGGAGTTCGGCCTGCTGGGGCTGGTGGCGGGGCTCCTCGGCGGGCTCGGCGCGCTACTGCTCTCCTGGGTCTTCCTCTCCGTCGGCCTCGACATGGAGGGCGCGCCCAGCCTGGCGGCGGTCCCGGCTGCGGGCCTCGCCACGGCGGCTCTCGCGGTCCTCGCCGGCCTTGCGGCCAGCGCGCGGGCCCTCGGCTCGTCGCCGATGGCCGCGCTGCGCCGTTGACGCACACGA
>CBFIJG010000210.1:0-210 GCA_965662915.1 Planctomycetota bacterium
GCGGGTCACATCGTCATGGGCTCCACCTGGAACTTCCAGAACGGCTACCGCGACATCGGCGGGCCCTGCGGCGCCTTCATCAACTGGAGCAACGGACTCAGCGTGACCTTCACGCCCTGATCCGGCCGGGACGGGCGCGCGAGAGGGTGCGGAGCGAAGCCCTCTCGCGCGCGGCATCACCGCGGCAGCGCCTCGAATCCACGAGGCGCT
>CBFIJG010000210.1:220-1057 GCA_965662915.1 Planctomycetota bacterium
GACGAGCGAACGGAGTCCGGGCTCGGTGGGCCGCATCACCGCGAGGACGATGAACGCCACGATCGGCGCTGCGAGCGCCCAGGTGATCCCGGTGATCAGCGCGACGACGCCGCCGAAGAGCCCCGCGCCTTCGATGATCCCCCAGGCGACCATGCACGCCGCGCTCACCTCGTCCGGGACCAACCCGGCTTCGAGCTGCTCGAGCGCCTCGTCGCGCTTGCCCGCGACGCGGCGTGCGACGACGGTCTGCAGGAAGAGGGCCGAGGGGAGCGCGAAGACGACCAGCACGATGGCGACGTGGGCGAGTACGTCGAGGGACCGGTCCCCGCCCGCAGATCGGTCCGGTCCCAGGAAGCCAGCGACCGCCGCGAGGGGCACGAGGCCTGCGGTCAGCCCGAGATGGATCACCCGCAGGGCGGTGAGCGATGGAGCGGTCTGCTCGGGATGCCAGCCGGTCATGGGCAGAGCCTACGCCAGCGGCGCGCGCTCATTCACGCCGCGGCGGCTGGTGGCCTCCACTTCGGCGGCGAAGCATGGCTTCAGGGATGCATACGCCTCCGCGAGCGCAGGGGGCGCCATCACGACTTCGCTTTCTCCGCCGCTCCGGGGGAGGGCCCCCGGCTCCACGCCGCGGGCCGCGGCTGCGGCCTGTATCGCCGCGCCCAGGGCCGCCGTCTCGGTCTCCGCCATGGGCCGCACCGCCGCGCCGAAGCAGGCGGCGAGGATCTCGGCCCACAGCTCGTTCCGGGCCGCGCCGCCGACCAGGCGGACCTCGGCGACATCCAGCCCGAGGCCGCGCATGCGATCGAGCCCGGACGCGAGGTTCATCGCGACGCC
>CBFIJG010000211.1:0-1039 GCA_965662915.1 Planctomycetota bacterium
CGCGCCGGCGCGGCCGGGGACCTGGGCGCCTGGCTCGTGCGCCGGGGATGGTTGCGGGCGCTGCTCTCCGCGGCGGCGGCGGCGCTCCTCACCCTCGCGCTCCTCGGCCCGGTGCGAGGCTTCGCGCTCGTGCCCGTGGCCACGCGCCAGATCGACGTCGTCGTGTGCCTGGACACGTCGCGCTCGATGCTCGTGGAGGACGTCGAGCCGAGCCGCCTGGCGCGGGCGAAGAACGAGGTGGCGGCGCTCTTCGACGCCATGCGCGGCGAGCGGGTCGGGCTGGTGGCCTTCGCCGGTCTCGCGCGCATGGTCGCGCCCCTCACCAAGGACGTGGACACCGCGCGCTTCTTCCTCGAGCGCCTCTCCCCGGACGACAACCGCAAGGGCGGGACGGACATCGGGGCGGCCCTGCGCCTCGCCCTGGATCGGCTCGACGCGGACGCCGGGTCGAACCAGGCGATCGTGATCGTCACCGACGGCGAGGACCTCTCGAGGGAGGGACTCGACGCCGCCGAGGAGGCGGCCGAGCGGGGGGTCGTGGTGCACGTCCTCGGCCTCGGGACCGCGGCGGGCGGCAAGGTCCCCGACGGCATGGGGGGCTTCGTCGTGGACGCGTCGCCGGAGGGGGGCGGCGAGGAGGTCGTGTCGCGCCTGGAGTCGAGCACCCTGCGCGCCCTCTCCGACGCGACCGGCGGGATCTACCTGGAAGCGAAGGGCCGCGTGCTGCCGCTCGAGGAACTCTACCGCCGCGCCATCGCCGCCATGGAGGGTCGCAACCTCGTGGACGGCAAGGAGCGAGTTCCCCGGGATCGCTATCAGTGGCCGCTCCTCGCGGCGCTGGTCCTGCTCGTGGTCGAGGGCGCGCTGCGCGACGCGCGCGCGAGGAGGGAGGCCTAGACGATGAAGCGCTGGACCATCATCGCACTCGCCGCCGCGGCGCCGCACGTCGGCTGCGCGCCCCCCGAGACCGACGGGCCTGCGCCCTGGACGGGCGGACTGGCGGAGGGCCTCGACGAGGTCGCGCGCCTCGCCGGCGCCG